>CAXUMX010000013.1:0-66953 GCA_964252395.1 uncultured Acidobacteriaceae bacterium
ATTCCAGCTTCGACTTCACTTATCGGCTACCGTTCCTGCGAGACTGGGTGACGCTCTACTCGGACTCGATTGTGCATGACGACGTGTCGCCGATCGATGCGCCGCGCCATGCCGCCGTCAACCCGGGCATCTACATCTCCCACTTTCCGCATGCGCCCAAACTCGACCTGAGAGTGGAGGCGGTGTCCACTGATCCGCCGACGGATCGCAGTCAGGGCGGCGGCTATATTTATTACGAGTTCATCAGCCGAGACGTTTATACCAACAAGCAGAACTTCTTCGGCAGCTGGATCGGCCGCGAAGGCAAAGGCTACCAGGGGTGGTTGACGTACTGGCTCTCTCCGCAGGAGCGCATTCAGTTCAGCTATCGCAACGCGAAGTCGGCTAAGGATTACGTGCCCCGCGGCACTACCCAGAATCTGGGTGAGGTCAACGCCATTATCCGGGTAAGACCAAACTTAGAGCTGAATGCCCTGGTCCAGTATGAGCGGTGGACGGTTCCGGTCCTTGCGCAAAAACAGCAGAGCGACTTCACCACGCAGGTGCAGATGACCTGGTTTCCGCGCCTGCGCGTGGGCCATATCACCCGCTGAGCCACGAGCCGTGATGATGCTCGAGGATCTAGCAATGAAAGAGGCCGGGATGATCCCGGCCTCTTTGCGTTACTGACCTATCGCTTTAGCGCACAGAGTACGACACGCTGGAGCGATGGATTACGTTGAAGTTCTTGTCCAGATCCATAACAGTGACAGTATGCGATCCTGCCTCCAGGCTGAAGTACTGATTTACATCGGCTCCGTCGAACCAGCCAAGCTTCACTCCGTTGTCCCACACCTGCATCTGTCTTACTTCGACAGACTCGCTGGCATGCGCCACCATGTGCACCGTGGACAGGCTAATGGCTTCATCCTGGCTCGGCGAGACGACCTGCAGACCGGTTCCACCCGCGAGCACGGTATAGCTCACACTGGACTTGCGTATGTCGTGGTAAGACGAATCCAGATCGATGACGGTGGTGGTGTGCTTGCCCGGCGCCAAGTTGTAAGCCACGTCTATCTGCGGCCCGTAGACCCCGAGTTTCACCCCGTTATCCCACACCTGGGTCTGGCTGATGGTGCGGTCTTCGGAAGCGGATGCGACCAGGCGCACGGCTCCGGTCAGCTCTGCGCCGTTTCCTGGGCTCGAGATGACGAGGCTGTTGGAGGGCGTAGTGGAAGGCGCGCCGCTGGTAAAGAAATCAGCCATGGGCGCGGCATTCTGGGCAGCACCAGGGCAGGTGGACAGACCCATCGCTACACAGACCGTCTTCAGCACGTTCTCATTGTGGTAAGTTATAGCCGACTTGTGTCCCGGTGAGACGCGCGGCCCGATGACCAGGGTCGCAGTGCGACCGCCACAACCATTCTGCACCGTGGCCGAGCAGCGATTATCTGAGTACAACGTCCCCTCATCCCAGACGATGAAGAGTATTCCGTCGCCTCCGGGGGAGAACTCCGGGCGAGCGAGGATCGCCGGAACGTGAGCCTCCAGCCACTGATCGGCTGCCTGAAGGCTGCCGCTGTGCGCATCTTCCGTCGCGTCCGGTGTGATGTAGGCGTAGTTCGGGATTTTGTCGTGCTCGAAGTCGGTCTTCATCTGCGCGTAAGGAACACTCCTGGTGTCCTGGTGCGTTCCTGGACACACGTCGGAGAAGTCGATCAGCGGGTTATGGCGGCGATAATACTCGTTGTTGGTGCCGCCAAACAGTCCCTGGAATCCGGCGTAGGGCATGTTCTCCTGGTAAGAGCGCCAGCTGTATCCGTGCTTCAGTAGTTCGCGCACGATGTTGTCATGGGTGTGGTTGCAGGACACCGTGTTGTTGTTCGTCTCGACCGGCGCGCCGGCGACGAGCCACATCAACGCAGGCAGGGAGCTGTGCTGGTTGGCGTAGAACTGCGTGGCCAGCCCATACCTGTCGATAAGCTTGTTGTAGTACGGCATCTGAGAGCTGCCAACCACATCCTCATAGCTGTGATTCTCTTCGGTGATCATCCAGACGTGAGAAGAGCGAGGAACATCTTGCGCCCCGGCGATACCGGTCAGGAGCAAGCACGAGAGCAGGAAAAGTCTGAGGAACATCAGGGGGAGCCCTTCCTTGTTTGGAATTAGACAATTTCTTGCCTAAGTAAACAGCGATATCCCGCTGCTTCAATAAATGGTTTGTGAA
The DNA here is from genome assembly GCA_964252395.1 of uncultured Acidobacteriaceae bacterium. Classification (GTDB taxonomy): domain Bacteria; phylum Acidobacteriota; class Terriglobia; order Terriglobales; family Acidobacteriaceae; genus KBS-83. The sequence goes on from CAXUMX010000013.1 coordinate 2,207, forward strand.
TCAAGTGTTGGCTTGGCAGCTACCCACCGCCGTTGCATGCGGGCGGCTCGGTCTCGCTGTGCGTGGAAGAATCCGACAGCGAACCAGATGAACCCAAGGTAAGCCGGCAGATTGCGCGCAGCCATACCACGAATTCGTCACTGACAAAGAGTTAAATCAAAAGGCCACGCGCGCCGCCGGTAAGAAAGTCACAGTGAGCATGTATTTTAGGGACGTAGCCGCAGGGAGTGCCCAGAGGAAGGGGCAAAAGCACCCCGGCCAGGCGTTTTAACGTGTCTGTGATGTTGTGTGATGTTTTGCGCGGATGGCGCTGCAATCCAGATCTTTCCGGCAGACCAGGGACAGACGCTCCTGCATATCGCCAAACTTCAGTGAGAGAAAGGGCAGTTCACGGTAGGCGGGGTCGGCGGCAAAGCGGCGGGTGAATGGGTTGCCGATCATCTCGTCCCGCTGTGCGGGACCGCCCGCATGCAGGATCGTAGGTCGCGTGTCTTCCGTGGTGCGCATCACGAGGAAGTAAGGGGTCTGCGACAGGAACTCATCCCGGTAGCGGATGTGATCCGGATAGTAGCCGACGCGTCGCCAGTTCTGCATGAGATGAAACTGTGTCACCTCCAGCCGTGGAGACGAGGGATTGACACTGTGGTCCCAGTCCAGCAGGTAGACGTAGCGGACTGGACTGGACGGCTCCTCGCGCATCAGCTCGGTGAAGGTGAAGGCGTCCTCGCAGACGACGGGGACATGCGCTGGCAGTCTGGAGGTCAGACTGGCCGCGTAGACCGGCCGTGCATCGACGAAGTGAGGCAGATAGACGAATTCATATTGCAGAACCATCGCCAACGTAGCCGACATGACCAGCCCAACCGCCAAGTCGCGATAGCGCCGCATCCGCAGCCAGAGTGTGTCGATCTGAGTCACCAGCTCCGCAATTAGGATCACAGTGCCCGTGGAGACCGGTTGCATGTAGCGGGCGTTGAACAAGGGTGCAGCGATAAAGCCTTCAAGCCAGAAGAGGATGGGGATCAGGAAGAGTGCACCCATGACGATGAGGATGGGTGCTCGCTGCTGGAGGCCTCGCAGCAGCGCCGACCGATTGAAGCGCCTGATAAGCAGGATTGCTACCAGAAGAAGCAGCGTGGCGACGATCATGGCGGCCCGCAAGCTGGAGCCGACGTACCCGAGCACAAAGGTGAAGAGGTTCGGTTGGGAGGTCCAGAACCTCGGCTTGCCTACCTCGGCGGCAGCGTGGATTGCAGGCCACATGGGAAGCAGCCAGATCCAGCTTGCGAGCGCAGCAAGGTACATGCTCTTTCGGCGAAGTCCCTGCAGCGTATCGATTGCAATCCATCCGAGCAGCAGGCAGGCGCTGTAGCACACGCCCAGGATGTGGCTGGTCACCAGTAGGGAGAACAACAGAAATGCGGCTGCATGCGATCTGAGACCTGGCCGAGGGCGATCGACAGAGTCAAGGACGAACCAGATCACTCCAAGCGAAGTGCAGACGAATAGCCCGTAGAATCGCCCCTCAGCCGTGTGGGACAGCAGTACCGGGCTAAGGCACCACCCGGTAAGCACAGCGAAGAATGCTACCAGCCTTGAGTAGAAGCGTCGGACGGTGAACCATAACAGGACAAACGCGACTGCAAAGCAGGCCGCTGAGTACAGGCGGAAGGAGCTATTTCCTTCGCCGAACAACGAGAGCCACGGACGGGCTGTGAGATAGAAGAGAAACCCGCCGCCATCTGCACCGTGGAATCAGCTGAAAAACATGTGCCGCCACGATGGGTCGCGCAGCATCGTCCAGCCAAGCACCTCATCTTCCCAAAGCGTGCGGCCGTAGCCCATGCGAAGAGACATTGCGAAGGTGAGACAGGCAAAGAATATCGAGATGACTATGTCGTAACGGTCGAAGCGTGACTGGGTGCGCCCAGTCTGCACATCGGACGCTACCAGCTCCAGGCCATGCGGGGCAGCTTCAGCAATAGCTCGTCGAGTCGAACCTGAAGCAAAGGACATGAATCGGGAGCCACGCTGAGCAGGGGAGTTGGGACCGCTTGTCCACTAGGATGAATGGCTCGAAAGCGAAGTTGTGTGGATCAAGTGCTCTACGCGAGAGAACAAGTGTCCGTCAGCCGACACGTACCCGTGACCCAGGAAATTAGCATCTTGGTAGTGAGGGGAGTTTTCACTGCAATGGCCGGCCTAGTCCAGGAGATAGAAACCGGGCAGTCGCACAGTGTAAGCCAGCAAACAAATTCCTACCGGCGCTACGTTTCCGTTCTTCTTTTCTGCTCGCTGGGCCTCACTTTTCTTGCTTACCCGATCGCCCGTACAGGCCTTTTCGAACGCCTATCCAGGCGAGAGTTCTGGCATGCGATGCAGTACCACATTGATATGGCCGGCCAGACCTGCGACATGGTCATCTTTGGGGACTCCACCGGTCTGACTGGGATTGATCCCGTAATTGTCGGCCAGCAGACCGGATTGAAGACGTGCGTGCTGTCTATTCCATATATGGCGCTCTCGACCACCGGCACATGGACGCTGGACCATTTCCTGGAAAAGAGTCCGGCGCCGCGACTGATCTTGTTTGCCAACCACGCCCGGCATTTGCGTGCCCCGGCCCTCGACGAGGATCCGGGCGTCATCGACGGTTGGCTGCTGGTCGATCGCATCTACCCGCCGTTGAAGGCGGCCGAGTTCTTCCTTCGGCATCCGCGCTTCAGCATCATCTTTAGCGAGGGCGTGATGCAGCAGTTGTTCACGCTTAGCCCCACAACAGGAATCGATCCGACAGAGCGGACCTATAGCCGCGACATGGCCACGTTACGCGAGCACTCTGGCTACTTCTCTGTCACGCTAGTGAAGTCGCCGGAAGAGGTCTGCGCGCTGCCCATGCCAGTACCTGAAGAGGATCTGCACTATCTCCCCTGGCTGCGGCAGCGGTATGAGAACGCCAGGACGAAGGTGCAGATGTATGTCAGTCCGGTCCGCTCCTGCGACGCCAACCTGGCGGCATACAACAAGATCGCAAGAGACCTTCAGGTCACGCCGCCGCTGGCCTACCCTCCGGAGGCATTTGCGGATGCGTGGCACCTCAATGCGGCTGGAGCGAGGCGGAACAGCATCGAGGTAGCGCAGGCTATAAAGAGGGCTCTTGCTACGGACAGCTCTTCGGCGAACGGATTGCAGGCGAAATTCTAGAACTGGAAGTAGAGGAAGCGCGTCGTATCTTCCATCCACGCGAGGCTCATCAGAAACGCGATACTGAGCGCAACCGCCCACGATACAGAAGGGCGCCAGAGCAACGTGCGGTTCCACAGGCCGAAGGCAAATGCCGGGGCGGCTTCCAGTCCAAGAATCTGCTGCGAGTTCGGCATCAGCCACACGATCGCGAAGCGGATAGGCAGCCGCACCAGACTGGGCAGGATGGTTGACATAGCCGGGAGTGCCGTTCCGTGTAGGCCGAACATCGCAGCGAACATGGAGAACGCATTTGCAGTGGAGTCTGCGCGGAACAGGACCTGCGCCAATAGTACGCATAACAAAGTCAGTGCGACGGAGGCTGCAGTTCGCATGGCCTGCATAGGGCCGGCGTGGCTGGAGGCCGATCCGTTCCGCTTCTTTTGCATAAGGCGCCAGACATGGTTCACGGTGATGTAGATACCGTGCAACGTACCGAAGAGCAGGAACTGAAGTCCGGCTCCATGCCAGACGCCGACCAGCACCATGGAGATCATGGTGGGCACGGCAATCATCTCGGCAAAGCCCTCGACTGTGCTCGCACCACGTCGTGAGACGCTTTTGCCGCGGGCTAACCTGCGACGATTCACCCAGAGCGAAATCGGGTTGTAGAGGTACAAGGTGATGTAGCGGGTCAGGGTCATGTGCCAGCGTGACCAGAAGTCGATGATGCTGGCTGCCTTGTAGGGCGAATCGAAGTTGAGGGGAAAACGAATCGAGAACATGCGAGCCAAACCGATCGCCATATCGGAGTAGCCAGAGAAGTCAAAGTAGAGCTGCAGCATGTAGCTGAGCACGCCCAGCCATGCGGGTACGACGGTGAGGCTGGTGGCGTGAGCGAAGGCGATGTCGGCAACCGGGGCTACCGTGTCCGCAAGGATCACCTTTTTGGATAATCCGATTACGAAGTAAGACAGGCCGACGCTCATATCTTCTGCATTTAGGCGAAAGTGAGAGCGCCGAAACTGCGGCATCACCTCTGCGTGGTGCAGGATGGGACCGGCGATGAGATGCGGGAAGAAGGTGACAAACAGTAGATACTCGGGAAAGCCCTGCGGCTCTGCAGCACCTTCCTTGAGGTCGATGAGATAGGCAATCTGGGTGAAGGTGAAGAAGCTGATGCCGAGTGGTAACAGCGTGCCGGCGAACTGATGGTGCAAAATGCCCAGCCGATGCAGGCCGGAGAGTGAAGGAAACAGGTACTTGTAATAGAAGAGCAGCAGCAGGTTGCAGCCTACCCCTGCAAACATAAGGCTTTTTTGCATGCCCGGCTGTTCTCGAAACCGAACCAGCATGCGGGAGAAGGCGTAGTTGACGAGCACGGACCCAAGCAGAAGGACCACAAACTCGTAACGCCACACCGCGTAGAACACAATCGACATCAATCCCAGCCATGCCACGACCGCGCGCCCGCCAAACCGGCCAGCGACGTTGTAGCCAAGCAGTGCTATGGGGAGGAATACAAACAGGAACTGAAGTGAGTTGAAGAGCATGTGAGTTGGGGTGCTCACTGGCGGAGCTAGGCATAGGATGCTGCTGATCCAGTGGGAGAAGGCTCATCGAGTGAATCGCAGGGCGCCTCAGAGCCAAGAGCAGGATGAGGCAGGGCAAGGCGGTCAACGAAGCGGACTCGGGGCCGGCAGCTTAGGCGAGCGCAGCATCTTCTTTGTTCCTGTCCAGCTTGCCGGGCGATCTTCTCCTCTAGAATGTGCCTCATGCGTTCACGCCGCTTCGGCTCGTTCGTCCTCCGCTCTGTTCTGTTCAGTCTGACGCTCGTTCCCCTCTGGCTTACCGCGCAGCAACAGACCTTGATGCCGGACATGCACTGGCGCATGATCGGCCCCTTCCGCGGCGGCAGGACGCGCGCTGCGGCCGGCGTAGTTGACCAGCCAAACGTCTTCTACGTCGGCCAGGTTAACGGGGGCGTCTGGAAATCCACGGATTACGGGCGCACCTGGAACCCGATCTTCGACGGCGAAGGGACGCAGTCTGTGGGAGCGATCGCCGTTGCACCCTCTGACAGTCAGGTAGTGTACGTGGCCAGCGGCGAGGGCCTGCATCGTCCCGATTTGTCGATAGGGGATGGCATTTACCGTTCAGCGGACGCAGGCAAGAGCTGGACGCATCTCGGATTACGAGATGGACAGCAGATTCCAGCCTTGGCCGTCGACCCTGGCAATCCCAATCGTCTGTTCGCGGCGGTACTTGGCCACCCGTATGGACCCAATCCGGAGCGCGGCATCTTCCGGTCCGAAGATGGTGGCAAGACGTGGGTCAAGGTGCTCTACAAAGGCGATCGGGTGGGCGGCTCCGGGATCGTGATCGATCCCAAGAATCCGAATGTCCTCTATGCGTCGCTGTGGGAGGGGACGCTGGGACCGTGGGAAGACGCGAACAGCTACGCTGGCACGGGCGGTGGCCTGTTTAAGTCGACGGATGGGGGCACGACGTGGACACAACTCAAGGAAGGTCTGCCAGCGGACCTGGTACAGATCAATGTGGCGGTCGCCGCAAGTGATCCGCAGCGTCTGATCGCCACTGTCTCGACGAAGCAGGAAGGTGGCTACGCAAGCGGTATGGGGCTTGGCGTCTACCGCTCCGACGACGGGGGTGCACGGTGGCAAAAGGTCACAGACGATCCGCGGCCGGCATTGAAGATTGGTGGCGGCGATTTGCCGGTGCCCGTCATCGACCCGCAGAATGCCGATGTCGTTTACACAACCAGCATCGTCACCTGCCGCTCTACCGATGGAGGGAAGACCTGGATCAGCCTTCGCGGGGCGCCTGGCGGAGACGACTATCAGAACCTCTGGATCAACCCCCGCAACTCGCAGATCCTGCTGCTAGTCAGCGATCAGGGCGCCGTGGTCAGCGTGAACGGGGGAGAGAGCTGGAGCTCCTGGTATAACCAGCCGACGGCCCAGCTGTACCACGTCGCTGCCACGAATACATTTCCTTACCAGGTGTGCGCCGGGCAACAGGAGAGCGGGTCTGTTTGCACATCCACGCGCGGCAACGACGGCCAGATCACCTTTCGCGACTGGCATCCGGCCGGCATCATCGAGTACGGGTATGCGGCGCCGGACCCGCTTCATCCGGAGATCATCTATGGAGCTGGCCGGACCGAGGTCTCCCGCTACAACAGCAACACGGGCGAAGTGCAGAACGTAACCCCAGTGCCAGTGAAGGACGGCTATCGCGCAGACCGGACAGAACCCATCCTATTTTCGCCAGTTGATCCACATGTTCTGTACTACGCGGCAAATCAGCTTTTTCGCACCACGGATTACGGGCACACCTGGCAGAGCATCAGCCCGGACCTGACCCGGGAGACGACAGGTCAGCCCGAATCGTTGCCCACTCTCCCCGCCGACCAGCAGTCCAAGCGCCGAGGTGCCATCTACGCAGTCGCCGCTTCTTATAAGACGGTGCAGACGATCTGGGCCGGCACCGATGATGGATGTGTGTGGATCACGCGTGACGGCGGCGCCCACTGGGAAAATATCACTCCCCCGAACACATCTGCGTGGAGCAAGATCGCGCAGATCGATGCATCGCGCTTTGATGATGACACTGCGTATGTCGCCATCAACCGTATGCGTCTGGACGACCTCCGTCCCTACGCGCTGGTGACGCATGATGGCGGCAAGAGCTGGCAGCCGATCGCCGCCGGGTTGCCGGAGAATGCTCCGGTGAATGCAATCCGTGCAGACCCGGTTCAGGCAGGTCTGCTGTACGCGGCCACGGAGCGGGGCGTCTGGGTGTCAATCGACGACGGACGGCAATGGCAACCGCTTCAATACAACCTGCCGCACACCTCGATGCGCGATCTGCTTGTCCATGAGGACGATCTGATTGTTGCCACTCATGGGCGCTCGTTCTGGGTGCTTGATCAGATCGTGCCGTTGCGGCAAATAGCGGCGGCTGGGGGCAGGCCACAGACAATACTCTTCAAGCCCGGTGCAACGTGGCGGGTGCGCCGCGACCAGAACACGGATACTCCTCTGCCGCCGGACGAACCAGCCGGGGAGAATCCGCCTAACGGCGCAGTCCTCGATTACATGCTGCCGCAGGATGCGCGCGGCACCGTGACACTGGAGGTTCTCGATGCGCAAGGTGCGGTGATACGGCGCTTCTCCAGCGAGGATCCGATTCTGCCTGGTAAGGAGACGCTCCGCACGCAATTAATACCGCCGGCGTGGCCACTCGTTCGCGGACCGCTGCCCAGTACTGCGGGAATGCATCGATGGGTCTGGGACTTGCGCACCAACGCTCCGATTGGGATCCATGCGGAGTACCCCATCGCGGCTGTCCCGCACCGGACACCGCTGACTCCCGAGGGTCCGTTAGTGCCGCCGGGACGGTACACTTTGCGGCTTACGGTCAATGGACGCAGCGAGTCACAGCCTCTGATGGTCAAGATGGATCCGCGCGTTCAAACTTCAGAGTCGGATCTGCGGGCGCTGTATGCGGCTCAAACCGGTCTGGCCGCCACTCTCGACGCGCTCTCCAAAGCCGATCTGGCGGCGCACTCTGTCCAGGAACAGATTTCGGCGCCGGAGAATGCGTCGTTATCCGGACAGGTTGCCCTGTACACAACGCAAGTGAAAGAGCTCCTAGAGGGTGCAGGTCAGGAGCCGAGCCGCTCACCTGGACTGGACGATGTGGCAGGGGAGGCCGCCCAGTTGTACGGAATGTTGCAGCAGGCCGACCGCCCTCCTACCTTGGCGCTAATGACTGCCTCATCGCACGTGCGGGAGGAGGGAGAAGCGGCCCTGCACAGATGGGAGGAGTTCCGAACCAAGCAGCTGCCCACGTTGAACCAGTTGCTGAAAAAGGAGAACCGGGCGGCAATCAACCTGCACAGACCGCCCGTGAATAAGCCCAGCGCAGGGGATGAGGATTAGTCAGCCACGCACAAGCAGGTGCGCAGGCGCGGCAGCATGAGCAGCTCATAAGGCATCTGAGACAGGGTGGTAACACTCTGTCGAAGAGGTATTGAGCCTGTTGCAGGATATCTTTGCGAGAGCGACAGCAGCCGAGGGCGACTTCTCCGTCATGCCCCGGGCGATGACAGTGTTCGCGCACCCCGATGACGAGACGATTGCGCTGGGTGCGCGCTTACGGCGCTTCGCGGCGGCACATTTCGTGCAGGTAACGGATGGGGCGCCGCAGAACGAAGAAGACAGCCGTTCCCATGGCTTCCAGTCGCTCCAAGACTATCGACAAGCGAGAGCGGACGAACTCGATCGCGCGCTTCACCTGGCGGGGTTGCGTGCTGTCAGCCGGGAGTGCCTGAATTTTCCAGACCAGCTGGCTAGCTTCGATCTGTATCAGCTGACGCTACTCATCTTCAACTGCATCCGGAGCTATCAACCGGACGTCGTCTTCACGCACCCCTATGAGGGTGGTCACCCGGATCATGACGCATGCGCCTTTGCAGTACAGCATGCGATTGCGCTACAGCGGAGCAGCTCCGGACGAGTTCCCCTGCTGATCGAAGCAGCCTTCTATCACGCCGGCCCGACAGGCATACGCACCGGAGCATTTTTGCCGTCGGCGGAGCCGGTTTCCGAGATCGTCCATCCACTGACGCCTGGCGAACGCGCGCGCAAGGAGGCGCTGCTCGCGTGTTTTATTACGCAGCAACAGACGCTGCGCCAGTTTTCGTGCGAGGCAGAGCGCTTTCGAATCGCTCCCGGGGCATGCTTTCACACTCCACCGCATCCGGGTCTCGTCTTCTATGACCACTATGCGTGGGGCATGACATCGCAGCGCTTCTGCGAGTTGGCGCAACGCGCAGAGTCCGCACTGGGACAGAGCAAAGCGGCGGCATGAGGCTAACGGTTCTGAGTGTTGCGTTCCCCTTCGCGCCGGTATCGCCCGAGACGGTGGGTGGGGCAGAGCAGATTCTCGGGGATCTCGACCGTGCGCTAGTCCTGTCTGGCGAGAGCTCGCTTGTTGTGGCGTGCGAGGGGTCCCGTACCTCAGGCAAGCTGTTCTCGTTTCCGCTGCCGGCGTGCGAGCTTCTGGACGAAGCGAATAAGGCCTGGTCCAGACGGCAGGTCCAGACTGCGATAGACCATTCGCTGGCCTCGCAGAGGGTCGATCTGATCCATATGCATGGTCTGGATTTCTTCGAGTACACCGTGCCCGCAACCATCCCTCTGGTGGTTACACTGCACCTGCCGATCTCCTGGTATCCGCCCTGGATATGGAGACAGTATGCCGGCCGCGCGCAGTTTTGTTGCGTGTCTGAATCGCAGCGGCGCTCCTGCCCGCCGGAGCTCAGAGACCGTTGCGTCGTCATCGAGAATGGTGTCGAACTGTCTCCGCGCTTGTATGAGCGAAGAAGCGACTTCGCGTTGGTCGTCGGCCGCATCTGCGCTGAGAAGAATACCCACGAAGCTCTTGAAGCCGGCACGCGCGCGTCTACCAGAGTCCTGGTGGCTGGCCAGGTTTACCCCTATCGTGAGCATCAACGGTACTTCGCGCAAAAGATACGGCCGCTGTTACAGGAGAGAGAGTCTGAGCCGAAGCACGAGTTTCTAGGGCCGTTGCCGCCGGGAGAGAAGCAATGCCTGCTGAGCGAGGCGAAGTGCCTGCTGCACCCGACGCTGGCGCCCGAGACCAGCTCCCTGGTTGCAATGGAAGCGCTCGCCGCGGGTGCGCCCGTGATTGCCTATCCGTCTGGCGCGCTGGCCGAGATAGTGGAGCCCGGGGTCACCGGCTTTCTGGTACGCAACCCAGACGAGATGGCCGATGCCATCGGCAGGGCGCACACGATCTCTTCAGAAGCATGCAGACGGTCAGCGGAGAGGCGCTTTAGTAAGCATCGCATGATCGAGCACTACTTGGACTTGTACCAATCGATGGCACAGCGAAAAACTCGAGAGAGACACTATGCCTAGCATCGAATACAGCATCCTTCGTACAACCGAAGATTTCGATGCGTTCCGCCCGGTGTGGAGCGATCTCTGGAGACAGGATGGAGACGCCACTCCCTTCCAACGTCCGGAGTGGCTGCTGCCCTGGTGGCATTACTTCGGCTCCGCCGATCCGCGGGCCGTCGTCATCTGGCGGAATGGCGCAGCAGTGGGCGTTGTGCCCTTCTACATCTACGTCGAGCCGACGACAGGCGAACGTCGACTGCTGTTGATGGGGGTTGGCACAACGGACTATCTCGGCGGCGTCTTCGCTGCATCTTGCAGCGGCGCAGACGTCGCCCGTGCCATAGCCTACTTTTGTGAGCGGGATGACTGGGATGTGCTGTATGCGTCGCAACTGATGCCACATGCGAAGCTCTCGCAGGCGCTTAGCCAAGGCGACAGCCGCATCGTTGAGTGCTTGGGCGGAGAGGAGTGCTCGCGGATGGCGGCCGTGCCCATGGGAGAACTGCCCGCCAAGATTCGACGGAACGCCATGTACTATCGCAACCGCGCCATGCGTTCAGGAGCGCTGGAGCTGACTACCGCTACGGCTGCGGACTGGGCGGAATCACTGGATGCGCTGGTACGACTCCACTCCACGCGATGGCAGGAGCGGGGAGAATCCGGCGTTCTGGCCGATCCGCGAGTGCTTGCATGGCATCGTGAGGCTATTCCGGAGCTTGAGCGCAGCGGCTGCCTGCGGCTCTGCACGCTGCGGTTGGGTGGAGAAGCTATCGGCGTCCTTTACTCATTGATTGACCCGCCTGAGCGGCCCGCGCGCACACAGTATGTCTATCTCACTGCGTTCTCGAACAAGTACGCTGATCTCCGACCAGGGACTGTCTTGCTCGCCCTCGCCATCGACCAGGCAGCCCGCGAGGGCGTGCAGGTGATTGACATGTTGCGCGGCGACGAAGTCTACAAGCGCATCTGGCACACGGATCGCGTCCCAACCTCTGCATTCCGCATCTGCCGCACGCGAGTAGATGCGATAGGCAACGCCGCGTGAGCGCACCCTGGCCTACCAATGCGGATCGCCTGGTGGTGCGGTGGACGGTGGGCGACGTGCGCGAGCGCGGCTTCGAAATGTTGCGGATCTCCATCGCCTGCGCGTGTCGCCTCTTCGGCCCGCTTACAAAGTATCTGGTCTGCGTGAATTCTGTGTCTGTGCAGGAGGCCCAGGCGCGTACAGGCACGCTCCCTTGCGAAGTCGAATGGCGGCAGGTGACGCGAGAAGATATCCCGCAGGTGCTGCAGGCTTACTGCGATCTGGGTTTCATTGAGGGCATGGGCTGGAAGCTGGCACCGCTCCGCACGTATCCGGATCGGTACGAGCTGGCGCTGGATAACGACTGCATCGTTTGGAACTTGCCGGAGGCCGCACGGATGTGGCTTGCGTCTGATGACGCGGCGCTGTTTGCGCAGGATGTGGATCGCTGCCTGGGGAGCTTCGACTCGCTCTGCCCGCCGGGGTCTTTTAATGGTGGTATACGCGGCTTGTCACCCGGGACAGATCTGGAGGCTGCGCTCGGCCATGTGCTGAAGCAAGCAGCTGAGGTTGCAGGGGGCGAGCTGCAGCTACACTCGGAGATAGAGGAGCAGGGACTGCAGGCAGCGGCGATGTGCTGCTTACCCTCATTGCTTCTGGTGAAGACCACGGAGGTCAGTATCTGTTCGCCATTCTGGCCGCGATCACCGGAGTGGGGCACCTGCGGTGCTCACTTTGTGGGGATGAATGCGCCGCACATCCCGTGGAACTACTACGACCGTCCCGCAGATGAGTGGCTTAATGAGCACTGGCAGCGCCATCGCCCCATGTTGCTGGCCAAGGCAGGCTTAGCCGCTTCATAACGGTTTAACCTGCTTCTGCATGCTTGAGCGTGCGTGAAAGTTCATTGGCAGCCGGAGCTTCGAAGATCTGATACTGCCGCGTCTGCCGCCGCAACTGCATGTGAGGGATGCGCGCAACCATGTCGCCGTACCGGGGCCATAGGAGCACGATGATCACGTGCCGAGGCGCCTCTCGCAGCGATTGCTCCAGGTTTGCGAGGACCGCCTCCATCGTTGCAACCCCAAACGGGTTGAACATGTAGAGAACCAGATCGCCGTCCGGGAAGCGGAAATCCTTTGCGTTCGCATGCACCGCGTCGATGTTATGGCAGCCGCCGCGCTTCAGAATTCGAAAGCAGCGAACGTTTCGGAAGGCCTGCCGATGCAAGCGAAGCGAGAACTCCACGCCGACAATCCGTTTGAAGGGAAACTCCGCGGCGACAAACAGGGTGCGCCCTTTTCCTGATCCCAGATCCACATAGGTGAAGCGGGAGAGGTCCCTTGCGGGAAGGTCACGCAGTGCCTGGCGGATATGCGCCGGCCTTGCCGGCTGGTACAGCTCGCTGTCTTGACGCTCTGCTGCAGGAATACCCGCACCGGAGAGCGACACATTGCCTGAGGTGCGGACGTTCCTCGTCAAGTCAAACCAGGAGTCTTCGGAAAACTCGGAGATGAGTCGAACAGTTTGCTCCAGACGATCACGTTGCTTCAAGGTTTCACCTCACGAACCGCCAAGGCGGCAGACTGGCGGAGCGCCCGAAAGGTGCCGTCCTCCGTGGCTGATTAGATGAAGGCTAAGCGGCTTTCGTGCTACCTCGGGCAGCGCCGCTGAAGGGGTGCAAAAGACCGCGTCGGCCAGAGTTGCATCCAAAGACGGAGAATCACAGCGTGGCAATTAGAATGCACTGTCTGGGACGAATTCCTGCCCGGATTTCACCCCGCAGCAACGTCGGAGGAGAGTATTGACCACTGCCAATTCATCACATGCGAAAGCATTTCCGCGCCCCAGGATGCAGCGGGAGGAATGGACGTCGTTGAATGGAAGCTGGGACTTCGCTTTCGATCGCCACGCCAGCCTGCGCGCACCCGCGGAGGTCACCTGGGACCGGACCATCCAGGTGCCCTTCAGCCCGGAGACCGAGGCCAGCGGGATAGCAGATACCGGGTTTTTTACAGCGCTCTGGTATCGGCGCACCTTCGAGCACCGCAAGCTGAAGCCGGCTGAGCGCCTGCTGCTGCATTTTGAGGCTGTCGACTACAGCGCAGTCGTCTGGGTCAATGGCAAGAAGGTGGTGTCGCATCAGGGTGGGTATACACCCTTCTCCGCCGATGTCACCTCCGCTCTCAATGCGGACGGATTGCAAGAGGTGATTGTTCGTGCGGAGGACGACCCCGCCGACCTGGCCAAGCCGCGTGGCAAGCAGGACTGGAAACTGGAGCCGCATTCCATCTGGTACTACCGCACCTCGGGCATCTGGCAGACGGTATGGCTGGAGGTGGTTCCGGAGACTCGTCTGCAGTCCATCCAGTGGACATCCAGCCTGGAGCGTTGGGAGATCGCGCTGGAGGCGCATACCGTCGGTTCGCCGACGGAGCAGTTGAAGCTGTGCGTGCACCTGCAGGTGGGAGAGCAGGTAATCGCCAATGATACGTATATTGTCATCGCAGGAGAGGTGCACCGCCGCATCGCGCTCTCTGACCCAGGTATCGATGATTACCGCAATACCCTGCTTTGGTCGCCTTCGTCGCCGACGCTGATCGATGCACGGCTGGAGCTGCGCAACGAGCGCGATGAGGTTCTGGACACGGTGCGCAGCTACACAGCGCTTCGGTCCGTGTCTGCGCAGTCTGACCGGTTCCTGCTGAATGGCCGTCCGCTGAATCTGCGCCTGGTGCTCGATCAGGGCTACTGGCCATCTACAGGGATGACGGCCCCCAGCGACGAGGCTCTGCTCGAAGACGTTCTGCTGGCTAAGAGGCTTGGCTTCAATGGAGTCCGCAAGCACCAGAAGATCGAGTGCGAACGCTACCTGTACTGGGCGGATCGCGTAGGGCTGATGGTGTGGGAGGAGATGCCAAGTGCCTACCGCTACACGACGCGTTCGATTGAGCGTCTTACCCGGGAGTGGGTAGAGGTCATTCAACGTGATCGCAGCCACCCGTGCATTATCGCTTGGGTCCCCTTCAACGAATCGTGGGGTGTTCCCGATCTGCCGGACAGTCCGGCGCAGCGGCATTATGTGCAGGCTTTGTACTACCTCACGAAGTCGCTGGACCCGAGCCGGCCCGTGGTGGGCAACGACGGCTGGGAGAGCGTCGCAACCGATATTATCGGTATCCACGACTATGACGATAAGCCGGAGCGCATCGGTCGGCGCTATGGCATTGAGAACATCGAGGCGCGCCTATTCCAGCGCGAACGGCCCGGCGGCAGGGTGCTGATGGTAGAGCGCGAGAGGCATGGCGTGCACCCGATTGTGCTTACCGAGTTCGGCGGCATCGCCTTTGGCCGGAACCACGAAGACATCTGGGGGTACTCGCGGTCTAGTACTCCTGGCCAGCTGCTGGTCCAGTACCGCGAGCTGCTGGAGACGGTGAGAGGGCTCCCCGCGCTGGCCGGCTTTTGTTACACGCAGTTTGCAGATACGTACCAGGAGGCGAACGGCTTGCTGTATGCCGACCGAACCCCTAAGGTGCCGTTTGACGAACTGTCCCAGGCGACTACCGGCCTGGTGCCAGACTACGACATTCACTCGGAGACCATCTGGCGCGAGCGGCTAATGAACGATCTTTTGTAAACCGGTACACCGAGGAGCCTTCTACGCTGCAATAGGGTCTTCAAACAGCAGCCGGGAGGGCTCCCGCCACCAACCGGGCCGAGCCAGCGCAGGGTGACTGGGCGGACCACCCGCTGCGAGTTGACGTGCAAAGGCAGCCAGTGCTGTTGGTTCCGGCACGCCGCTGCGCACATTGAATAGCCCTGCTTCATAGTGGCCGTTATCACGGCAGACAAGCGTGCTCCAGAAATACGAGCCCAGCATGGCCCAGAAGGTCAAGGCAGTGACCTCCGCCCCAGCCCTGCGTGCATGCTGCGCCCCGTACCACGCCTCCGCCGCCCATCGAATCTGGTCCGCAACATCGTCCGAGCCCAAATGAACTTCAGTGATTGCGACCGGGATACCGTAGCGTTTCCACGCCTCTATGAGGAGAGCCTCGAAGCCTGCAATCCCTTCTTTACGCACGCGTACCGCCTCGACATCGGCGAGAAGGCCTTCTGCCGACCGTCGGTCCGCTGGGTACAGATGAAGACGATGATCGAGGTAGCGGTCGCTCGTCAGGTAGTAATTGATTCCGATGACATTCGGTGGGCACGGGTTCTCCTCAAACCAGAGGATCTCTCGTTCGCTGATACCCGCACGCCGCGCATAGTCAAATAGTGGATGTTCGCGTGAGACACGCCCGCACAGAAGATCGAACGACAACCATCGGCGCTCATGCAGTAGCTCCTGCAATGTGCTTAGTTCGGGAGTGCTCCAGATGCAGCCGACGTCCTCAGTCTGCACCAGCTGAGCATCCGAGCGCACATTCCGAATCGCCCGCATGCTGAGTACCGTGCCCCGAAGCTGATGGATGAGCGCGCGTAGATAGCTCTTGTGGGAGATGTGGTGCGGATACCAGACTCCATACAGTCCGCTGAAGCGTGCCGTCGTGTTTGGCTCGTTCACCGGCGTGTACGACCGGATATGCGGGTACCGTTCAGCAACTTTGGCTGCATATCCGGCCAGCTTCCGAGGAAAAGCCGGTTCCAGCAGGCTCGTGTGCGGCGGCCCGCTGCCGTGGTGGATCAGGCCCAGGATCGGCTCGATACCAGAGGCCGCCAGGCCACTCATCGCGTCATCCGCCCAGCGCCATGAGCTGAGAAGCTCCATTCGCTCCCAGAGAACGCCGTATCGCAGCTTTGACATGCCAATCTCGGCGAGTCGTTCAAAGTCGTCGAGTCGCGCCTCGTGCCCTGACAGCGCAACCTGATCGAAGTACGTGTCGCCCACACGGTTGTAGGTGCACTCGATCCCGCCCCAGACCTCTATACGGGCTGGGACCGGAGTCGGGCGTCCCGCCGGCAGCAGTAGCTTCTCTTGAACGTCGCGCATGCAGTGGCTACGCGGCCTTTCCCTCATCTTCCCCAGACGATTCCGAAGAGGCAGTCTCGTAAAGGCTCATCAGCTTCTGTTCCTGCTGCACAGCATGCCGCGGCGGAGCGTCTTTCAGCTTCTCGTAGAGGGTCAAAGCCTGTGCCACCACCTGGTCCATGTTGTAGTACTTGTAAGTGCCTAGGCGGCCAGCAAAGTGCACATCGGGAACCATCTCAGCCAGCGCCTTGTACTTTTGATAGAGCTCGGCGTTCTTCGGTTGCGGAACCGGGTAGTACGGATCCCCTTCGTCGCACGGGTACTCGTACACAATGCTTGTCTTCTCGTGTGTCTGACCGGTCAGATACTTGAATTCCGTGACACGCGTATAGGCGTGCTCATTCGGATAGTTGACGACTGGTGCAGGCTGGAAGGTAGCGCAGTTATGCGTCTGGTGCTCAAACTGGATCGACCGGTACGGCAGCTTACCGTAGCAATAGTCGAAGTACTCATCCACAGGACCGGTGAAGATCAGCTCGCGGAACGATATCTCATCCTTGATCTCGCGATAGTCGGTGTTCAACATAATGCGGATTCCGCTGTGATCCAGCATCTTTTCAAACATACGCGTGTAGCCGTGGAGCGGCATCGCCTGGTAGCGATCCGTGAAGTATCGATCATCTCGGCTGGTGCGCACCGGTACGCGTGCCGCAACGGAGGCGTCCAACTCCGACGGATCCAGATCCCACTGCTTGCGCGTGTAATTGCGGAAGAACTTCTCGTACAGGTCACGTCCTACCCGGCTCAACACCACGTCTTCTGAGGTGGTGATCTTCTCTCGTGGCTCCGCTACTGACTGCAGAAACTCTTCCATCTGCAGGCAGTTCAGGTTCATGCCGTACAGCTTGTTCAGCGTGTCGACGTTGATTGGCATGGGAACCAGCTGCCCATCAACGCTGGACTGGACGCGATGTTCATACGGACGCCAAGGTGTGAACTGCGAAAGGTAATCGAACACCTTCCTCGAGTTCGTATGGAAGATATGCGGACCATACTTGTGCACCAGGATGCCATCGTCGTTGTAGTAGTCGTAGGCGTTGCCGCCGATGTGGGCTCGACGATCCACTATAAGGACTGAAGCGTGCATCTGCGATGCGAGCCGCTCCGCCAGCACACTCCCCGAAAAGCCTGCCCCGATGATCAGATAATCAAACATGCGCCACTTCCGTTCCGCCGGCTGAGCCCGCTTGCAGGGGGCTTGTCTTGCTTCCGGCTTCGATAATTTCAATCTCCTGCCACATCTCTGCGAACGTGCGATCCCAGGACAGATCTTCGAGGAAAGCATCTACATTTTCCAGCCATC
This sequence comes from uncultured Acidobacteriaceae bacterium, assembly GCA_964252395.1. Classification (GTDB taxonomy): domain Bacteria; phylum Acidobacteriota; class Terriglobia; order Terriglobales; family Acidobacteriaceae; genus KBS-83. The sequence continues at coordinate 19,702 of CAXUMX010000013.1, forward strand.
GATCCGCACCGCCCTGCAGCAAAAGCTCGATGGCACGCTCAAACTCAGATGCGGTTGCGGCGATTCTCGCTAGCCCTCGTTCGCCATACGGATCCACGACGTCTTGGATGGGCGTCGACACTACTGGCCGTCCTGCCGCCAGATACTCCGGAGTCTTCGTAGGGCTGATGAAGCGCGTCGATGCGTTGTTGGCAAAGGGCAGCATCGCAACATCCCAGTTCGCCAGATATTGCGGCAGCTCTGCGTACTTCTTCTGTCCTAGGTAGTGAATGTTCGACGCCTGAGGCAGCGATGTCCGCTCGATCTTGACGACCGGACCGATCAAGATGAAATGCCAGTCTGGCCGAAGCGCGGCCAATTCTCGCAGCAGTTCGCGGTCCAGCCGCTCGTCCAAGACACCAAAAAATCCGATGCGGGGGCGCGGGATGGCGCTCTGATCCGTTGGATCCTCCATCGGTTTACGGGCGACGGCGAAGTGTTTGCGATCGATACTGCTGGGGAACAAATGCGTATTCGCATGCTGGCGCCGCTTCACCTCGTAGAGGCTCTTGCCGCCAACGAAGACAACATCTGCCCGTTCAAACAGCTCCCGTTCGAGAGAGAGAAGTTCGGGCGGAGCTCCATCAAAGTTCGAGAGCTCGTCCATGCAGTCGTACACCACAACATCCGGTTCAAGGTGACGTGAGAACTCAAGTGCCATCGGGGTGTAGTACCAGCTGATAAGTCTTCTGCCTGCCTGGCCTTGCAGAAACTCGTCAAGCAGCGCCCTTTGCGCCTGGATTGCGTTTGCTCCGGTTGGCAGCACCGGCGTCAAAACAGTAACGCCATCTCCTTGAGGCTCTGCACGCAACTCGGGCAGCGCACCCTCTTCAAGGAGGGGTTCTTCAAAGAAAAAGACCTGAGCCTGCCGCTGAACCCGCGTCATCAGATGCTGTGGGCGCTGATAGACGAATCCCCACCGCAGATGCGAGAAGCATAGGAAGGTGCGATCGCAGCCCGTCTCCAATGCCGAGGCTGCACCGGCAAACTTTCGCTTATCAATAGTCACGTTTCCTTTGATGCAGGAGTGTGAAAAGGTGTCGTCTGGCAGCAACAGCGCACTTTTCTGGCGCATATCGCACAGCTACGGTTGCAATCGCACTCCGTCAGCGTACCTCTCATGCGCCTTCTTGCTAACAGTTGTGAAGCATTCTGCGCTCTATGGCGGAGTTGACCCTGTCAAATAGAGTGGAGGTTGTCTTGACGGAGAGTCGCGGTAGTTCAACGAGCAGACACAGCGTCTGCAGACAGGATCCGAAGCGACGTCGAGGCCGCTACGGAATGAAAGGGCGGTATTGCTGTTCACCGCCTCTTCTAGAGTAGCACTCTCCATCTGCCCGATGACCGGGTGAAAGAAACACGGCCGAAGCGTGCCGTCCACCTCCATCACGGATGAGATCCATGGCGCATTGCAGGCCGGAGCCTTGCCTCCGCTGCCATCGAGATGTTCGCGAAAGCGATCCGCCACACGGCGCAGCTTGGCCTCATCCTCGACAATATAGTGGGTCCGGAGATCCTGCTTATGGGTAAGAATCAACGCTTCGATCTCCTCTTCGAGCGCGATCAGTTCCGGGGCGGTTAGTGATATCTCGTTTTTCCGGCTGGGCGCCCAGGGCTGCTCCCGGTTGAAAGCAGTGGAAGAGAGATCTGCCGGGAGAAACGAGATCCTGCTCAACCCGAGTTCGTGCGCGGCATCGACAGCTCCGCGTAGCTGCGTGTGATTCAGCTTCTGCACTGTCGTTCGGCAGGCGATTGGGATCTTCAGGCTCATGCGATGCACCCTCTCCACTCCACGTGCGATCGTCTCAAACGCACGCGGGATGCGGCGAATCGCATTGTGAACCGGGGCCGGTCCGTCCATCGAAAGGATGATGTCATCCACTCCGTCCACCACAAGCTCTGCCTTGGTGTGCAGTAGGAGCCCAGTGGTGAGCAATGTCACCCGGATCTGGAGATCACGAAAGAACTGGCAGATTGCTTTCAGATGCCGGTTCAGAAGCGGCTCTCCGCCGCTAAGGACCACGTGCCTGACACCCAGCGATTGCATCGACTCGCGGTGCGGAGCGAGCTGTGCGGGAGTAAGCTCGCGACTCTCCTTACGCTGCCAGATGTCGCACATCACGCATCGGCAGTTGCACTGACTGTGTATGTTGAGCAGCAAAATGGGCAGGTGCGTGATGCGGGCGGATGCGGAAGCTGCTGTGGGCGCCGGACGTATGTCATAGAGTTGCAAGCTGCCGTACCTCCTTTCCGCCGAGGTGCAACTGGTCCCTGCCCAGCACGCACTCAGCCTGCCTGAACAAGGTGGGCAGCGGAGCGCGCACCCATCGCTCGTTGCCTTCCAGCGAGAGCGGGTACATTTCGGCGCGCATCGCTTCTGGCAGCCGCATGTACATCGCCGGTGACGCCATGTGTACGCGTCCGCCAAGAACGACCAGCTCAACCTGCTCGGCACGCAACCCTTCCAGAGCCTTTGCAGGTGTGGCGTGCATGCCACGTATTGCGATACAGTCGGCCCGGCCGCCTTTCCGGATCAGCCCCTCGCCCTCGTCGAGATGGAGCATCGTCGCTGCTGTTGTGGTGATCTGGTTGTAAAGACAGGCTGCATTCTGCTGCCACTCCAAACGCGCCACGCGAAGCTCATCGAGCAGATCACCAGCCGCAGTCAGCGGCGAGTCGCTGCCCAGCGCAACCCGCTGCACCAGGGACAGTACAGACCGGGCGATTGTTTGTCTGAACAGGTACCGGTTCGAGCTGGGGCAAACGATTAAAGAGACGCCGCGCTGATTTAGGAGCGTGACCTCATCAATGCCCAGAGCGACTCCATGGACCAGCACTGTATGCGGAGCAAGGATCCCGAGCCGATCGAGCTGCACGAACTCTTTCCGGCTGGTCCGATCCGTTCCTTCACCTGCATGCAGCACGAACGGCTTTCCCACATCTGTAGAGCGAAATCGCACCGCAAGGTCCTGGTTGAAGGCAAGCGAGTGAGCCCAGCCAAACTGCGTTACCACTCGGACCGGGAAGTCCTCAGCGACGAGCTGCTGGTGAAGGGGGTTGTGATGGCACACCGTGGTCACCCCGCAGAGAAGATTGCGGAGCGCACCCCACCAGAGGCGCGCTTCCAGCGGCACGCTACGGTGAAGCTCGATGGTGGCCGCGTGAACCTGATGGATCTCCGCGGCCCATTCGCACGCGTTGCCGTACGGCGGAGCCTCCGGCGGGCGGCCGAGGTTAGGAAAGACCGCAAACTCAAGATGATCGTGCGCATTGATCAGGCCCGGCAAGATCGAATACCCGCTGAGATCGAGCGCCGGGCTTGGTGAGAGAGCCACGTCTGTCATTACGAAACGGCCGTTATCTGCGCTCAAAGCCCCTTTGTTCCATGAAGCTGGTGTGGCGCTCCACGGAGCGTTCTCCATTCGCAGGCAAGCTTGCCAATCTGCAACGTGATGCATCCTCTCACGACGTTTCTCCAGCATCATCACGTAGATCGCGGGAGAGTTCGCGAGACTCTCGTACTCGGCAGTGCGGCCCGCCAGCTCGAAAATTGGGCGCTCAGGCTCCGCGAAGGAAGGCTCCGCAAGCGTAGCCAGTGAAAGACCATGCCGCGCGAATACGGCTGAAATTTCGCGGATCGACCGGCGGTGGGTATAGATACGGACTCCACCCTTGCTTGCCCGAAAGCCGCGCGTCCAGCCGCGATCGGCTGCCGTCGCCGGGTGCATGTCAGAGAGCAGGAGATGGCCGCCGGGGCGCAGTACGCGCGCACACTCTCGAGCGAAGGCATCCAGATCCTTCACGTAGCTGATGACGAATGAGGAGATGACCACATCCAACGACCCGGCCGCGCCATGGTTATCACAGCAATCCGCGCAGACCAGAACTATATTGCCGGTTAGCTTGGTCCTGGCACGCTCCAGCATCGCAGGGGAGGCATCTATGCCGGTCAGGGACGCCGGCTGCAACCTCTCCAGCCTCTGCAGCCACCGGCCGGTGCCGCAGCCAATGTCGCGCACATGCCTGCCGGCGATCTCAGGCAACATCCCCTCGGCTGTGCGTTCCTCCAGAGTCAGCAGAGGATTCGGCTGCGCGTCGTACACCTCCGCCCAACGGTCGAAGACCTTTGCAGCCGGGTCGACTGGTCGGCTGGGTGTGTGTTCCGCAATCACACGCTCTCCCGCTTCGGCTTGCGCAGGGCAATGAACTGGTGAGCAAGCTGCAGTTCGAAGGGATAGCTGTAGACGCGCAGCGCATACCGCCAGGCGCTGAGCGCCTTCAGCAGCATCCTGCTCCAGCGTGGAGCACGAATGTCCTGCACGGTCGGCCAGCGGGAGCCGACGACAATCTCGAAGTTGTCGATCAGCTTCTTGGTCTTTCGCTTCAGCCAGGGGGCATTCGTATCGATGCGGAGAGTGAAGTTCATCCACTCCTCTTGCGCCCAGCCCGCGGGTGTATCCGGGAACGGAACCTCTATCTTGCCGTACATCTCACCGCCGGCGAGGTGCGGCTGCGGCGTGGGCGTGTAGTGCTGGATGATGATCTCTGAGTCAGGGTTGATGCGCTTGATCCTGCGAATGAAGCGCAAAGTCTCACGCGTGTCGCGGTCTGGGTCGTTGGGATTGCCGATCACAAAGGAAAACTCCGGGATGATGCCGAACTGCCGGGTTCGTCTGGCCATCTCAAGCGTCTGCGCAGTCGTGATGCCCTTCTGCATTTCCTTCAGCACCCAGTCGGATCCCGACTCCGCACCGAAGAAGATCATGGCGCATCCGGCGCGCTTGATGGCTGCCAGGGTCTCATCGGAGTAGCGCGACATAATGTCGACGCGCGCTTCGCACCACCAGCGCAGCTTCAGGGAGGCCATTCGCTCGCAAAGCTCCCGCGCATGCTCTTCGCGCAGGAAGAAGTTCATGTCGTAGAACTGCACAGAGTCGATGCCGTAACGCTCTACCAGATGGGTCAGGATGGCGACAGTGCGCTCCGGCGACTCCATCTTCTCCTTGTTCCCGTAGGCAGCGTGCACACCGCAGAAGCTGCAATTAAAGGGGCAGCCGATGCTGGCATGGTGTACGGCGGTGCGCTTGCCAAAAAAAGAGGGCCGGAGGTACTCCTCGACCGGAAGGCGGTGGAATGGTGACCACGGAAACTCGTCGGGTCCCTTCATTGGGCGCTCACCATTGTCCCAGCGCAGCCCGAACGCATCCTTATAAAGCAGCCCCTTGATGCTGCCCAGCGAACGCCCTCCGCGGAGTGCGTCGAGCAGTTCCAGCAGCGTCTCCTCGCCCTGGCCTCGGACCACGTAGTCCACATACCGAGCATTGAGCGCCGCCTCTGGATAGATGGAGGGGAAGTAGCCGCCCCAGCAGATCGGAACTTTCGGATGAAGTCGCCTTACCTCGCGGGAGGTCTCCATCGCCGCAACCATCTGCGGTCCGGGCATGGCTGATACACCCAGTAGTTCCACGCCGCCTGTCTCGATCAGGTCCAGGATGCGCCGCGTCGGGTCGCTCTCCAGGTTGCCGTCGACAATCGCGTACTCCTCCTTGCCTTCCAGCACCGCAGCCAGGGAGAGCACTGCCAGAGGCAGCCTGCGATTGCGCGGCTTGGTCGCACGCGGGTGGTAGAGGATGATCATGCCGGGACCTCGGCCACGTAGATATGGAACTGCGAAGGCGTCCGCCGGTTACGGAGCCGCGCCTGCAGCGGGCGCAGTCCCCATCTCACACCGTAGAAAGGTTTGTGAGTCTGCCAGGTGATGCCGAGCGAGCGCTCCAGGTCCGCGAGACGCTGCGGGGTCAGGAACTCAAGGCTGCTAATTGCGGTAGAGGGAAAGCCGTAGGTGGCCTGGAAGCGGCGGTGCTTCTCGTCCACCATACGCAGGCCGCTCTCTTCTTCTGCGTACCAGGGCGTATCGGCAATCACTACCGTGCCTCCGGCCCGCACGCAACGCATCGCCTCGCCCAGAGTTCGCTTGTAATCTTCAGAGTAGTGAAAGGATGCGTTGAAGATCGCGAGGTCGAAGCTCGAGTCCGGAAAGGGCAGCCGGTCCAGGCTGGCCTGCACTCGCGGAAAGGAGGATGCAAGCGCCGCAGCATAGTGGGAGGCGGCTTCGAGGCCATCGCGACTGTTCGTCAGTAGATCGACCGCGACAGGCTCATGCCCTAGCAGGCTCAGCTGATAACTGAGCCACCCATTGCCTGCGCCTAGGTCCAGGATGCGCAGCGGCGCCGACGCCTTTGTTGCACGCGGCATCAGAATGCGCCTGACCATAGAGACGAATGTGCGGGCGCGGATCGCCCACTGCGCGCTGTTAGCCCCGGAGAGATCCTTGAAGGGCAACGCGAGATAATATGCCGAGTCGTCGCTGCCTCGGCCCTCGGCTGCGCGAATGTGTTCGTATTCGTTGACAAACCTCTGGTACTTTTCGAGCTGCCATGGCGCCAGCATGCGCCAGATGCCGTTGTGGCAGTGCGAGGCCGCCTGACAGTACAGGCACACCTGCGAGCGATCCGGGTGTTGTGTGCTTTGCAAAGAGGCAAGCGGAGCAGAGCACTTCCAGCACAGCAGGCCGAAGCCACCTCTCTCTCGGAGTATCGGGCGGGCAGCAGCAATCCGTTGTGCGGAGACAGGCATCAGGCCACCCTTTCAAAGCGCAGCACCATGTGGTCACCCGTGGTGCGCAGTATGGGGAGCGCGGCTATCCGCTGCTCCAGCCGGCAGCAGATGCGGAAAGCGAGGGAATGACGCCGCGCCCATGCCTCCAGATAGGAAGGAGGAATGGCGACCCCGACTCCTTTCGAGGACCGCAAGCGGAAGTAAGGTGAAAGACTGCGACGCACGCTTCTCAAGGTGGGATAGTAGACGGTCAGCGTCGCGCCATCGAGCATCGCCTCCGCATGTCCGCGCCAGCGGCGGAATGCCTTCCGTAAGTCAGCACGATAGAGGAAGTAGAGCGTCTCCATCAGGCAGAAGCGCGTTGAGACGCAGAAGACGAGGGAGTCCCCTACCTTGATCAGTCCTGCCAGCGAAGTGGCTACCGCGCTCAGGTCCTGGACGCAGTTCAACCCTGAGAAGTTTGAGTAGGCGCCATCGAAGCGTGCCACGGGCGTTAGCTCTGCGATTCTCTCCGTCGGCAGATGGCAGAAGACGATCGGGAGCGAAGAAGCCTTCAGTCTCATTCGCTGCTCCGCGCGCTGGATCATCTTCTGCGAGGCATCGCAAGCAAAGATAGAGAGGCCTCTGTCTGCCATGAAGAAGGCGTCTTCTCCCGTTCCGCAGTTCAGCTCCAGCAGATTGTCCTTCGCGTGGAAGGTCTCGGCGAGTACCCGCCATACGATGTTTCGTTGGGCCCGCCCAATGAGGGAGTCTGTGAAGCAGTCATCGTAGTCCTCTGCAAGGCGGTCGAAGGCCTCACCTGCTGCCAGTCCGGGTGCCCGTGGCGAAGCTGCACGCGGAGTGTGCTCACCCCGGCTACGAAAGTGGAACGCAAAAGAGGTTGTCATCAAGCCTCCAGCTCATCGTGCGTCTTCATCAGCGCCTCACGCGCGGAACAGACCTTACGCTTCAGATCCTCGACCAGGACCGAGTTGAGGGCGCCGCCCGCCTGCAACTTTTCGAGTTCCACGGAATCGCGCAGCAGACGGTCGGCATGCTGGTAGTAGGCGCGAGAGTGTCGTCCCCGGATCCGGATCTCCCGGTCCGAGCTTTGACTCCACGGCTTTAGCTGAACCAGACGGCTTTGCACTTGGTCGTAGTACGGCGTTCCTTTTATTGGATACGAGACGGTCGTGAAAAAGACATCGGGTTTCGATCTGCTGACATGCCGGACCGTCGCCTCGATATCCTCGAGCTGCTCGCCCTCATACCCCCACATCAGAAACATGCCACTCTGGATGTTACGTGCGCGACTCATCTCAATCGCGTTCTGCACCTGCTCCACTTTCACGCCGCGATCCATCGCATCCAGCAGGCGCTGGGAACCACTTTCCGAGCCAATCCAGATGCGGAAACAACCTAGCTCTGCCAGCAGATCAAGCATCTCTGCATTCAACCGGTCTGCACGAGAAATGCATTCAAACGGGATGTGCAGATGACGCTGCTTCATCTCCGCAGCGTACTTGCGAATCCATTCATGGTTGATGGTGAAGACATCATCCGACACCCACGCGATGTCCGGGTCGTACTCAGCCAGCAGCCACTCCAGCTCATCCACGACCTTGACTGGGTTGCGCCGGCGATGCGTCTGTCCATAGACCTGGTGGCTGCACCAGCGGCATTTGTACGGGCAGCCTCGCGCGGTGATGAAATTCACCGATCCCTGGTGATGATGAGTTCTCCACGTTTCGACATAGCGGCGTAGATCAATGGCCTGGCGGGCAGGCCATGGCTGCGCATCCAGGTCGGCAATCTGTGTCCGGGGAGGGTTCCGCCGGAAGCGTCCGCTTCCGTCGAGATAAGCCACTCCGGCAATCTTTGCCCACCAATCGTTGTTGAAGCGATCCGCTCCATCCTTCAGTGCAGTGAGCAACTCCTGGAGCGTCGCTTCACCTTCACCGAAGACGACAAACTCTGCACCAGCCTCCAGGTACTCCTGAGCATAGGCCCCCGGCTCCGGCCCGCCCACGATAACGCGCCAGCCAGCTTCGCGGGCGACTGCCATGATCTCGACCGCATTCGCACGCGTCATCAGGTTTGCGTAGATGCCAAGCACGGAAGGCCGCTCTGTGCGCAGGTGCTCGAACAGCGCGTCGCGGCTGGAGAAGGTCGAATCGAATACCTCGACGTCAAACCCCTTTGCTCGCAGGTGAGAGCAGAGATACAAGATGCCGAGTGGAGCATACGGCTTCATGATCTGCATCTCTTTGGGATCTTCAAAGAGGAAGTAAGCGTGGGTCAGCAACAGATCCGGCATCACACTCGCCTCGCTTGCGTGATCTGCGCTAGCGGAATCATCATACCGGCAGCATGTGTCTCACAGGCCTCCGGCCCCAGAGAGAGGACAGCTTTGTTTCTGCATACCGGTTCCAGTGCCAGCACCCGTTGCCACGACGGTCCGCCCGGAACCTCCCTCCCTGCTACTTCGGCATGCAGTGCGTCCCGCAATGCGTGGTAGAACCCATCGGTGTAGCTAGCGGTATGGATGGGGCAGAGGTCATCGCTGTCTGCCCAGTTTCGTTTTCTGCCGAGCTGCGCCTGCACGCGTTCGTAAAAGACGGTCCCAGGCAGCGGATAGGAGACCGAGACGCCGATGTCGTCAGGACGTGTATTGCGGATCATCTGGATGGTCTCGCAGATCTCTGCCCAGCCTTCGCCGGGGTAGCCGAACTGCACGAAGAAGCATGCCCGGATGCCGGCCTTCGCCAGTCGTTGCCGCGCGCTGTAAACGGCGGAGAGGCTAAGCCCCTTATTCATCGCGTTCAGAATCTTCTGCGATCCGGACTCGACCCCCATCCACACCTCGGCGCATCCAGCGCGTCCCAGCGCGGCAACGGTACTCTCTGTCATCAGGTCGGCGCGGGATTGGATCTTGAATGGTACGGGGGAGCCGTAGAGCGCAATTGCGGTTGCAAACTCTTCTACCCAGTGCCGGTCAAGCGCGAACACATCGTCGCCGAACCAGACGTGCTCCACACCGTACGCCGTCTTCAACTCGTGGATCTCTGCGGCCACTTGCTCCGCGCGGCGCAACTGGAAGCGATTGCCGGAGATCGGCTTCGCGCACCAGTTGCAACCGTAAGGGCAGCCGCGGCTTGAAACCACATTGGTCGAGAAGTAGCCGTGCTTCTTCTGCCATGCCTGGCGGTAGGGCTCCATATCGATCAAGTCGCGCGCGACCCGCGGCAGGCCTGCCCAGGATGCGTTGCGGGGGGCCGGCATGTTTGCGCTCAGACGGCCGTGGCTCGATGGCTTGTAGACCAGCCCGGGTATTGCGCCCGGGCTCCCGTACCAGAGGAGCGACGTGCAAAGGTCGGTGACGGTCTGTTCTGCCTCCCCGTTCAGCACGTAGTCGACACCATGGTCCAGATACTCGCGCGGATGATCCGTGGCATCGGAGCCGTGTGCGACTACGATCGCGCCAGCCTCTGTTGCGATAGCAGCTAGCTCCATCGCCAGCGTACGCATGTGGGTCAGACACATCTTGGTCACGAAGTTAAAGTCGTCTTCGTAGATGACTACGATTCGAGGGCGGTGGCGCTTCAGTGCATCTTCGAAGCCAGAGATGGGCTCAACAAACATCGAATCGAAGACCGCAACCGAAATGTCTGCCGCACGAAGTGCTGTTGCTGCGTACAGCGTGCCGAGGGGCGGATAGGGCAGCATCTTGCGCAGCTGCTTCGCGTCGTGTGCCAGGTGGTAGGAGTGGGTCAGCAGCACATCTGCAGGCGCGTATGAGTTGGACTTATCAGCAGGCATTGGCAGACTCCGCGGGAAGTTCCTGCCCGGTCACCAATGAGCGGCGCCGGACCAGGTGCTCGGTTAAGCGGGAGAGCCACAGCTCCCAGGGACAGGAGAAGAGACTGGCGTTCAGTCTCCAGCGAATTGGGGTGCTTACCACGCAGGCAATGAGGCCGTGCAGCATGGAGGAGCTCCGCGTCCGTCTGGTCTGATTCAAGAGCAGGAAGTAGGCCAGCATACGTTCCAGTCGCGCAAGTTCGCGCCCGCGCAGCCACGGCAGCAGGTTGGCGCCCAGCGGCATGCTCATCCACTGCTCCAGTGTCTGCGGCTCTTCAACTCCCATCTCGCGTAGCTGCGGCCAGATAGGAATGCCCGGATAGGGCGTGAAGATGTTGGGCGAGAAGCGCACGTTGCTGAATTGACGCCCGATATCGCTCATGGTGCGGAATGTGACCAGCCGGTCCGCTTCGGTCTCTCCGGGATAGCCAAGGATCAGATTGAAGGTGACACGTATACCAGCCAAGTTGGCCTTGCGCGCCGTCTCATACATTTCATCCACGCGCTGGTGACGCTTGTTCATCATCTTCAACACCGCAGGCGATGTGGATTCCGTGCCGAACCCCATGTAGCTGACGCCGCTATCCGCAAGCATCTGCACCTCATCCTGGCTCATGCGGCAGATGAAGTCGGTGGAGGCCTGGAAGGTCCAGGTAAACTTCACGCCGGAGTCGCGGATGCCCTTGGCAATGGTCAGCGCGCGTCGCAGATCGACGGGGAAGTTTGAGTCAAGCAGGGCGACGTTGGTGATCCGGTACTGCTTGACCAGGCCTGTCAACTCAGCAACCACATGCTCTGCGGAGTAGGCGTTGAAGCGGCGCTTGTACACAACCATGTCGGTGCAGTAATTGCAGGCATAAGGACAGCCGATGCTGGTTGCGTACGCAAGATCGCGCTTCCCGGAGACTCGCTCATAGGCGTCGAAGTCCGTCATATCGAACGCAGGCGGCGCGAAGGTGTCGACAGGCTGTACGCGCCGGTCGAAGTTGGAGATCAGCCTGCCACTCTTTTTCCACGAGATACCTGCAATCAAGTCGAGCGGGCGATGCCCAGCCAACGCAGTCGCCAACTCGACGATGGTCAGCTCACCCTGTCCGCGTACGACGATGTCTACATAGGGCTCTCGAAGCGTCGATTCTGGGCAGAGCGTGGGATGCCAGCCGCCGAAGACCACAGCGGCGGCGGGCGCCGCATTCTTGACTGCCTTCGCAGCTGCAATCGCGCCGGCGATCATGGGCCCGGTGAGTACAGAGATCCCGACACAGATTGCTGTTGTCGATTCGTCGCGCAACCTCTTCAGATAGTCAGGTTCGATCGCCGCGTCGATGAGGCAGACCTCGAACTGAGCCGCGCGCAGGCTGCCCGCCAAAGACAGCAAACAAAGGGGCGCGCCCAGTGGTGGGCCATCATACGGCGGATAGAATAGAACGACTTTTCTTTGAGTCAGCAAGCCGCCTCCGCTGGTGTGTTGGCGAGACGTTTGGCGTCCACGGCTGGTTTGCTCCGGCCCAGCTTCTTCTTCAGCTTGTTGTTCAGCCAGATCTCAACGGGGTACTTGTAGACGTCGTGATCCAGACGCCACCGCGCAGGCAGCGAGATGGCCTTCTGTGCAATGCGCGTGATGGGTCCGCGGGTGTCGCTCGCGATCGGGATTCGGTCGAAGGCGATGCGCAGATAATCCCGCATCACCTGCAGCCGCTTGTGCTCCTCGCCTCGCAGCCAGGGCAGCGTGGTGTAGCGCGGAAAGAAGTCGGCCCAGCCTTCCAGCGTCTTCGGAACCTCAATGCCCAGTTGCTCCGTCTGCGCAAAGATGGGCGAACCTGGATAGGGAGTGAAGATGTTGGTCCAGAACTCCGCTCCAGGGAATCGCCGGCAGACGTCCATCATGAAGTTAACCGTCTCTCTGCGCTCCTTCCTGCCCTCGCCGGGGAACGCGAAGATGATGTTGAAGGAGGGCCGGATATCGGCCGCCAGGCAACGGGCTGCGCTCTCGTAGATCTGGTCGAAATCCTGGAAGGTCTTGTTCATCAGTTGCAGGATTTTGGGAGAGCCCGAGTCCACGCCTTGGCAGAACTGCTGCAGTCCGGCGCGGCGCAGCAGCGTCATGTCTTCATGGGTCAGGCGAGCCACCATATTGGTTGTCGCCTGCACACTCCACTTGAACTGCGCCCCGCCGCGAATCAGCTGCTCTGCGATGCCGCGAGCGCGGTCCAGGTCGACCAGGAAGTTGTCGTCCACCACCCACAGCATCTCCAGCCGATAACGGCGCGTCAGGTCGATGGTCTCCTCCGCGAACTGCTCTGGTGGCAGCGCATTCCACTTGCGCCCATACACGCCGGCGTTGGTGCAATAGGCACAGTTAAAGGGGCAGGCCAGGCTGGAGGTGTACATTGCCCATCGCTTGCCACAGCCGCGCTCATACGCGTCGAAGTCTGCAATGTGATACGCCTTGGGCGGCATATCGACCAGAGGCTTCAGCGACCGCTCCTGCGTGAGGATCAGCTTGCCGCCGCGCTTGAAGCCGATGCCGGGAATCAGGTCCGGGGCAGAGTTGCTCTCCAGGTGTTGCACCAGATCCAGCAGCGCTTCCTCGCCCTGTCCGCGGACTACATAGTCCACGCAGGCGGCCTGTAGCGTCTGGTCGGGTAGCAGTGACGGGTGCCATCCGCCAAGGATGATGGGGAACTCGGGGTCCCACTCCTTGACGGCGCTGGCAATCTCTACTGTCTCGCGGATCATGGGCCCGGTCACCAGCGAAATGCCCAGGCATAGTGCGTCGCGAACCTCTGCAAGCACGCGCTTCTTGTAGTTCGGCGTAATCGTGGAGTCGACCAGCACGACCTGGTAGCCGGCTCGGATCAACGGCGTCGCGACCGCGAGAATGCCAAGCGGAGCAGTTGCCTCAGAGCTCGCAAAGGAAGGAAAGAAGAAGACGACTTTCTTCGAGCGATGCAGGCTTTTTGGCATATGTGCGGCAGGTCCTCTGAAGGTCGGCGTCGTTGGTCAAGTGTGCGTTTGTCCACCTCCTGAGGTGTCAGCGGGATGTCCCTGAGATGTCATTTGTTTGTCGCACCCGGCAATGCATCCACTCGCGTGGTGCAACGATGGACCGCTGTGGCAGGCAAAACGAGCGGGGCGGAAGCTTTGACATTCGAATGACAACTGAACGGGTCGCGGCAGATTAATCTCTGCAGGAACAGCCATGCCTACTTCAACCACCAGCGTTGCTACACCTGCCTGGAACGAGGACGCGCTCGAATCGGCTGTGGCGCCTTGCCAGCAGCCCGCATACTTCGACGTGGGTCTCAATGCCTGGGTCTTGAGCCGGCATGCCGATGTCTTCGCCGCTCTGCGTGAGCCAGCATTGGTTCCGGGCAGGTCGCTCGACCCGCAGCAGACGTCACTCGATCAGGCGAGGGTGCATCTGCGCGCTCGCATGCGTGCCGAGACTCTGGAGGCGCTTGGCCCGTTGAAGCTGGCGCAATGGCGGGAAGTGTTGGCCACGGAGGCCGCCGTGATCGTTCAGACTCTGCCCTCGGAGGCTGTCGTCGATCTGATGGAGGCCTACGCACGACCGCTCTGTCTTGCGCTCGCGGCGAGGGTGACCGGCATCTCCCTGCAGCAGGCTATCTCCCTCGACCATCATGCGCGTCACATCTCGGCGGCAGCCGCAGATCCCGACGATCGCGCGCTGTCTGTGCAGGCCAAGATCCTGAATGAGGAGATACGCTCCGAATTTCAGGTTGGACCGGAAGCACTGCGCGACTCCGGATTTGTGGCTCTCTCGCAGACGCTTGCGTTCCTCCTGACCAACGCCTGGTACGCGTTGATAGAGCACCCGCAGGAGTGGCAGCGGCTGCATCATCACCCGGAGTCGATCGAGGCAGCCATCGAAGAACTACTCCGATACGCCGGCCTGGTCCGCATTCTCTTCAGAACGGCCTCGGAAGACTTCCATTTGAACGGGTCCGCCATACGCCAGGGAGACCACCTCGTCCTGCGCATCGTGGCTGCTAACCGTGACCCGGAGCGATACTGCTGTCCGCACCAGGTCGAGATCACCCGGCGTGACGGAGGGCACCTGGCGCTCGGCTCCGGACCGCACGCCTGCGTCGCCGCCAACCTGATTCGGATGGCTGCAAGTGCCATCACCGGCCCGCTCCTCAGCCAGTTCTCATCCGCTCGGCTCGCACATCCGGTCTCGTGGCTCGGCGGCGCTGTGTTTCGTGCGCCGCAGTCGCTGCCGGCCACGCTCAGCGAGGGTTCCCGCGCATCGTATCCGGCCCACCTTCAGCAGCGCCAAGCTCAAGGAAAGGCGTAGGCTATATGCGTCCAAATACTCAGCTGCGATCCATAGGCGAGTCGGGAAACTACCCCGACAGCGCCGAATCCCAGGCCGTTCTCCTGAAGACCTTCGCGGCTGAGCGATACTTCTCATTGAAAGGGGCCGAAGACTTGAACAGAGTACTTATCGTCGAAGACGACCTGCGGATGCACAAGGTGCTGCAGCGGCTGTTCGAGACCGAACAGTTCACAGTCGTCTCTGCTGCGGATGGGCTCGACGCTCTTCAGGCCTTTCATGCGGAGAGTCCGGATGTGGTGGTGCTTGATCTCATGCTCCCCCGCATGTCCGGCAGGGAGCTATGCAAACGCATTAAGAAGAGCTCGCCCCAGACCCCGGTCATCATTCTCAGCGCGGTGACGGAGGTAGCTGACAAGGTGCTGCTGCTGGAGCTAGGCGCGGATGACTACGTGACCAAACCGTTTTCTCCGCGAGAACTACTGGCCCGGGTGCAGGCGGCGCTGCGTCGCGTGCAACAGCGCGCGCCGGATGCTCCCCAGGTTTTTGGCGACTGCGCCGTGGACTTCCCACGCATGCAGGTGCTGCGCGGCGGCGAAGCCGTTTCGCTCACCGCGCATGAGTTCAAATTGCTGCGCTTCCTGATGGAGAACCCCGAACGAGTGATCTCGCGCGAGGAGTTGCTCACCGATGTCTGGGGTTACAACAACTACCCGACGACGCGCAGCGTGGATAATCAAATCCTGAAGCTCCGGCAGAAACTGGAGGCGGATCCCGCCAACCCCCGGCACTTCGTCACCGTGCACGGCGCCGGATACCGGTTCGTCCGCTAGCCACGATGCAAACTCTCTCTCGCCTGCGGATGCGCACGCTGCTGCTGCTGCCGCTGCTGGTGTTGCCGGTTCTGCTGACGGGCGCAAGCCTGCTGGTCCTGCGACATCAGATGGAAAGTCAGCGCCGGCGGGCTCTCGAGGGAGACGTCCAGCACTCGCTCGCCACCTTTCGCAATCTGGAGGCGGCCCGCCGCTCTCTGCTGCTGCATGGGGCGCTCTTGCTGGCAGCGCAGCCGAGCGTGAAGGCACTGATGACGACGCAGGATCCGGCGACGATCGCCAATGAGGCGACGGCATATTCCAGGCTTGCCGGTAGCGATCTGTTCGGGCTGGCGGAGCCGTCGGGCAAGGTGCTGGCCCTGCTGCACGGCAGCGACTCTGTGCCGGTTGCGCCCGCTGCCGCGCATATCGGTGACACGCTCACATCATCCTCTCCGGCCACTTACCTGTTCGACGGCCATCAGCTCTTCGAGGTGGGAGTGCAGCCGATCTACTTAGGCCAGCAGGAGAATGACGCGCTGCTTGGCTACGTCATCCTTGGCGCCGCGGTCGACCGCGAGGTCGCGCGCCAGGTGGGCCAGTCCACCAGCGGCGAGGTGGCATTCAGCGTCGGCAACGCGGTTGTCAGCAGCACACTACCTCCCGGCGCGCAGTCACAGCTTGGCTCCCTGCTGGCGCTTCCGGCAGATGTGGTCCCCGATCAGGAGATCGCAAGGACGCGATACCACATCACGCGGCTTCCGCTCGCGAATCAATCGCAACTGCCGCCTGTCCAACTGATCCTGCTCAAGTCGCTGAACGCCATCCATCAGGAGCAGGCGCGCCTCAACCGTATGCTTGCGGTCATCGGACTCAGTGCCTTTGCCATCGGCGCAATCTTGGCCATCAGTCTTGCGCGTCTACTTACCTCCACGCTTGAGGGGCTTGTGCTCGCAGTGCGTGCCGTGGGAGCTGGGGATTACGGCAGCCGCCTTCCGGATGAGGGTCCGCGGGAGGTGCTGGAGCTAAGCGTTGCCATCGGCGCCATGCTCGGCCAGGTGCTGCAGGCCCAGGCGGATCTGCTCGAGGCGGAGCGCCTGGCGACCATCGGGAAGATGGCAAGCTCCATCTCGCATGACCTGCGCCACTACCTCGCCTCTGTGTACGCAAACGCGGAGTTCCTCGCCACCGGATCGCTGCCTGCACACGAGCGTGCGGAGCTGCTCAAGGAGATCCAGCTCTCAGTGCAGGGCACGACGGATCTGGTTGACTCGCTCGTCCTCTTCAGCCATACCGGCGTCTCACTGAACCGTTCGCATGAGTCGCTCGCGTATGTCACAGAGCGCGCTGTCACCATGCTGCGCCGGCATCCTGAGGCAGCAAAAGTGAACATCTCGCTTTCCATCTTCAGCGACGCTGAGACATACATGGATGGCAAGAAGGTCGAGCGCGTGATCTACAACCTTGTCCTGAACGGCTGCCAGTCCGCACGCAATGCGGACGGAAACCGGCAGGTAAGCGTCGAGGTGACCGAGACTGCGTCGCACGTGCAGGTGCGCATCGTCGACTCCGGCGGTGGGGTGCCCCCCGCAATCCGCGATCGGCTGTTCGAGCCATTTATCAGCGCAAACAAAGAGAACGGCGTCGGCATCGGGCTCACCCTGGCATCTACCATCGCCGCCGAGCATAAGGGCTCCGTCTCGCTGGAGCAGTCCGCGCCCGGCTGTACTGTCTTTGTCCTCAGCCTGCCGCGTGTCGACGGAACACACTCCGCTGTCAACGAGGCGGGTATACTCGAAAAACCTTCTTTGCGATGATGCGCATGTGTTGGACGTGGTGTCTGATCTGCTCAACGGCGGTGAGCTTCGCATCCGCGCAGACCTTGCTGGCCCAGACGCCGGAAAAAGACGCCCAGCCGCTGCGTGATCGTGTCGCTCGCCTGCAGGAGCGCTTGGATGCTGCGCAGCGGCAGCTGGAGCAGGACCACGCAACACTGGATGAGCTGCGGCAGCAGTTGGCGGTGCTGCAGGCAGCGTCTACCAGCTCCAGCAGCGCCAATACCGCAGCCCAGGTGACGCACCTGCAGCAGGCGGTCGACGACCTGCGCGAGCAGCAGAACATGCAGCAGGCAGAGATCGCCGTGCATGATCAGGCCAAGCTCGAGACGCAATCGAAGTACAGGCTTCGTCTAGGGGGTCTGGTCCTCTTCAACGCATTTAGTAACGATGGCGCGGTGGATCGAGTCGATCTGCCGAGCATCGCGCTGGCGCGTACAGCCGACATGGCTCATGGCAGTCTCGGCGCATCGGTACGTCAGACGCTTCTGAACCTCGACGTGACCGGCCCTGATCTGTGGGGAGCTCACTCCTATGCCCACCTGGAGACAGACTTCTTCGGCGGTTTCTCGACCGCGGACTATAACTCTGGCGGCGGCGTCCTCCGGCTCCGCACATTGGACGCGCAGCTTGCATGGCCGCGAGTGGCTGCAAAGGTGGGACTGAGTAGGGACATCCTGACGCCCTCGACGCCCACGTCTTACGCCAGTGTGGCAGTGCCCGCGCTTATCTGGTCTGGGCTCCTCTGGGCATGGATACCGCAGGCCAGCGCGCAAATTCCTGTTTCGCTCGGCGGCACACGCCAACTCAGCTTTGCAGCGGCGGCTGTCGATGCGCCTGACGCGGGCGCCTTTTACACAACGCCGGGGCGCCCGGCCAGCGCCGGGGAGCGCAGTCGCTATCCCGGAGTGGAAGCGCACACCGCCTTCTCCTGGCGACAGGATGCGAGCAGCAGCGTCGGCGCTGGCGGTTACTTCAGCCCGCACGACTACGGGACTTACGGTAGCTTTGACGCCTGGGCGGCGGTCGCGGATTGGCGTCTGCGCCTGGTGCGTTCGCTGGAACTCAGCGGACAGGCATACGACGGAGTTGGCCTTGCGGGGCTTGGGGCAGGCACCTTCAAGGACTATGTAGTCCGTACGTTCGTAGAGGCTGACGGAACTCAGAAGGACTACTACGAAGGTCTTCGCGATCGGGGTGGCTGGGCACAGTTGAAGTTTCATCCTCTGCAATCCATAGAATTCAACGAGGCAATCGGGACGGATAACTCCACCGCCGCCCAGATTCGCGACGGCGCTGTAAGCCCGATCCGCACTTATGGGCAACTGACTCGTACCCAGACCTTCCTGACCAATATCATCTATCGTCCCAGAGCAGCGATCATCCTCTCCGGTGAGTTCCGCAACCTGCACTCCGTCGCTATCACCGGACCGCTGAACAGCGCTCATATCTACTCTCTTGCCGCAGGGTTCGAGTTTTGATTCTGGCTCCGCTAGCGCTCCTTTGTATGCTTCTGGCGAACATCGCCGGCCCTGTTCAGGACGTGGTGACGATCCATGTGCGTTTCCTGTTGGACGGCGGCGGTCCGGCCCATGCGGGCGCCCATGCTGCAGCCCCGGTCTCAGTGGTATGGCTATCGCCGGTCGACGAGATTCATCAACCCCATCTCTCTGTGGCACCTCGCACCTTTACTATGGTCCAGCAAAACAAGATGTTCTCGCCGTCTCTGCTGGTGGTGCCGGTAGGCAGCGTCGTCAGCTTTCCCAACAAGGATCCTTTCTTCCACAACGTCTTTTCGTTGTTTAACGGCCAGCGATTCGATCTTGGCCTCTATCAGGCTGGGGAAAGCAGAGAAGTCACCTTCGTCCGGCCTGGTGCCTCGTACATCTTCTGCAACATACATCCGGAGATGGCGGCGACCATCGTTGCCCTGGATACGCCGCTCTATGCTCAGACTGACAAGATGGGTGACGCATCGATCAGCCATGTGCCTCCCGGCCGGTACACTCTTCACATCTGGTCTGCATCCGCATCACCAGCAGAGCTGAGTACCCTCACTCATGAAGTGCAAGTGACCGTAAAGACGCCCATGGACCTGGGCCTCATCACTGTTCATGGCTCCAGAACCCCTGAGACGCAACACCTCAACAAGTTCGGGCAGGCCTACGATGCTTCGCATCCCGGGCAGCCGTATTAGTCAGGGCAAGCGTGTGATCGTACACGATGATCCGCGCCGCTCAACAAACCAGTGACAATCTGCTGACCAAAGGGTGACACCGCAAGCACCGGCCATCCCTAGCATGGGCTCTGTAAGAAGCTTGCCCATGAAAATCCACCACAACTCCTTTTCAGCTCGTCACCTTCGTGCCGTCCGCTGCTGGACAACTCTACTGGCCTGTCTGCTTTCGCTACCGGCTCTGGCGGAGAAGGCTCCGAACGTTCCGCTCATCTCCGGGGGAGGCGGATTCTTTAGCAGCACGTCGGGAGGTTCAACCATGCTGCAACCGGTCGTCGCACCGGTTCTCGAATTTCCGCTCCGGTCGCGTCTCCTCATTGAGTCGCGCGCCGATCTGCGTGGGTTCTACACACAAAAGGGCAACACCGGGCCATTCGATGGCCGCTTCTTTCAAACCCTGGAGTACCTCCAGGCGGACTACATCGTGAACCGCCATGTCACCGTTGTCGGCGGACGCTTTCTCACACCCTTCGGGACCTATAACGAACGACTGTCGGCCATCTGGATACGCGACCTTCAGGATGCTCCACTCATCTTTGGCCTGGGGACGCGCACCAGCGGTTCCAGCGATGGAGGCATGATGCGAGGCAGCGTCTACGCGAACTCCAAAGTCAACGTGGACTACGTTGGCTACTTCTCCGCACAGCGCACAGACGGCTTCTTTGCGGCCGGCCGCGCCGCTGGAGACCGAATCGACATCTTCCTGCCCAACCCGCGCCTTGAGGTCGGCACATCCTATCAGCGCTTCCTTCAAGGAACGCACACCAGTACTTATGGCGCGCACCTATGGTGGATGCCTCGTCGCATTCCGCTTCAGATCCGCTCCGAGTATGCGCATGGCGCGCACGCCCAGGGCTTCTGGGTTGAGAACGACTACAGGCTCGCGCAGTTTGGTGGTCAGGACAGCCTGATCGGCCGCCTCGAGCCTGTCTTTCGCTTGCAGCAGACATTCCGCAACAGCCCGGGACCCGGCGATGGACTGCCTGCGGCAGATACGCAACAGGCAGATTTTGGATTCAACTACCACCTGCCTCATGAGGTCCGCTTCAACACGAGTTACTCTCGAACCTTCTCCACAAGAAACGGAAACATCTGGGACATATCCCTCACCTACCGCTTCCTGTTTCCCACCTGGCGAGGTGCCAAGTGAATACTGTCCGTACCGGGATCGCCATCGCTTTGCTGCTCATCACCACCGTCGCGGCGGTTTGTGCGCAACCGCCGACGAAGGAACCAGCAAGACCTCTGAATCAGAAGAGCGCCAAGGCGCAGGAGAACCCCGGTGAGCGGGCCTTCCAGTCCAACTGCGGCCGCTGCCACGATGCGCCAGAGCAGTTGTCGCCAAGCATCAGCGGGACGGTTGTCCGCCACATGCGCGTGCGCGCCAACCTCAGCGCACAGGATGAGCGAGATATCTTGCGCTATTTAGCTCCCAGACTTAATAACTAGCTGAACCTATCTGGAGTCACGATGAGGAAACGATCTCTGCTGTCTCTGCTGCCTGCGTGCCTCGTGCTGCTGGCTTCCTCCTTCTTCCACAGATCTGCGGCTCAGAATGCACCGCGCCAGATCAATGTAGTTGCAAAGCGCTTTGCCTATGAACCGGCGGAGATCACGCTCAAGAAGGGCGACCCCGTGGTGCTCACGCTTACTGCCGCGGATGTCGCGCACGGGATCGCATTCGAGGAGCTGAACCTGAGCACGAGGATTAGCAAGGGAAGACCGGCTGAGCTGTCATTCACTCCTACGCAGACGGGCGACTTTGTTGGCCACTGCTCCGTCTTCTGCGGTTCGGGGCACGGCAGCATGACATTGACGCTGCACGTGGTGAACTAGCATGCGCAGGGGCTGCGCGGTCATGGTGGCGGCATGCTTGACGGCCGGCGCTGGATGTAGGGCAACCGCACCCAGCCACGCAGAGACGCGCGTGATCGTCTCTTTGAAGCAGAAGCTGTTGATCGGCAGCAAAACGGAGAAGAACCCGCTGCCCGCAACAGGGGTCAACATTGCAGCAGGCAAAGGCGCCTTCACCCACTACTGCGATGCATGCCACGGGCTGGACGGACAGAACACCGGGGTGCCATTCGCCGACAGAATGTCTCCGCCGGTGCCGTCGTTGGCCTCTGCGGACGTGCAGCGTTACAGCGATGGTCAGTTGAAGTGGGTCATCGACTATGGCATCCGGCTCTCCGGCATGCCCGGCTCGAAGGGCATTCTCAGCGATGAAGAGATCTGGTCCATTGTTCAGTTCTTGCGTCACCTGCCACCCCCGGGGACCGGTGGTGAACCAGAGATGTACAGCCACTGACTTCTATGCGCACAGAGTGGCAACAACACACACCGACAAAGCAGCACCCTTCTACGGGCCTGAGAGACGACGTACTCGCCGCGTTCTCCTGCTCGGCTGATGCTGTTGCTGCGGCCTTGGCACGGCATGGCGATTCTGTCTGGCGAAAGAACTTCAAGTGGCTGGACTCGAGTGGCCTCGCCCTCTATCTGGTCGATCGGCTGGGAAGTCTGGGGTGCAAGGATGTTTTGCCGCCCAGCATTCTTGCGCGATTTAACCAGAACCTGGCAGACAATCGCGCCAGGACAGACGCACTCTTCCGGGAAGCAGTGGAGATAAGCCATAGGCTCCAGGCGGAAGATGTACGGTTCGCAATTTCGAAGGGGATCACTCTGTTTCCTGAATCTGTGAGAGACCCCGCGCTGCGCTGCCAGCTTGACCTAGATTTTTTGATTCGCGCAGATCACGTCGAAGCAGCGCGCGTTGTGATGGAGAGAAGCGGCTACCGTCTGCGTGCCGACACCGGGGCTACCTTGGAGTACCGGGCCGGCGCTGCAACGGCTGCTTCGATCAGCGACTACTACAAGCCGAAGCCTCAGCGGTGCGTCGATCTTCATCGTGTGGACACATCTGACCAGCGGTTGGGCCGGGTTCATTTTCGCTCGTTCTGGGGCGAGGTGCTTCCAGCCCTATCTCCTGCTGATCTCTTCATCGGGCAGGCCATGCACCTGTTCAGCCATCTCTCTGGCGCCTTCACTCGCGCAGCCTGGGCCCTTGAGTACCGAAACCATCTGCTGATGCGCAGTGGGCATGCAGCCTTCTGGGCCGAGGTAGAGGAGCGTGCAACCGAGCGGCCCGGGGCGGCAATCGGCTTAGGCATCTCGACCTTGCTCGTCAGTGAGGTGTTCAATGCCCCGGTGCCGCCAGCTCTAGCCGCATGGACCACGGACTGCCTTTCGCCCTCGCTCAGACTCTGGGTTCAGCTCTACGGGCGCCACGCTCTAAGTGCCGACTTTCCTGGCAGCAAGCTTTACCTGCTCCTGCAGAAGGAGTTGCTGGCCGGCCGACCACAGCAACGCAGGCAGCGGCGGCTCCACCTTCTGCCGCTACACCACGTGCCGCCGATGATTACAGATAAGCCCTCCGGAGAGCGGCTGATGCCGCGCCTGCGTCGCTACTCTGCACAAGCACGTTTCATACTCTTCCGTCTTCGCTTTCACGTGGTTGAGAATCTTCGGTATGCCCGGGAGGCATCTCGCTGGGACCGCAGATCTGCAGGGGCGTCCCGGTGATCTCCTCCGGCGTACTCGTGGAACACTCTGCTGACCAGCAGAACATGGATACCGCAGGCGATAGATCTTGTCGCGTACTGAAAAGCCTCGAATGGGTTCTGTTGTTCTTCTTTGGTGCTTCGCTATTCGGGTACACCCTGCCCCGCGCCTGGCACACACTCAACACCGACTTCCCCAACTACTATCTCGCTGCCCGCATCGCGCGGGATGGTACCGATACTGCGCGCCTCTATGAGTGGCGCTGGCTGCAGCGTCAGAAGGATCATCGCGACGTCGACCAGCCCCTGGTCGGGCTAGTACCCATCACTCCGTTTTCGACCCTTGCAGTGTGGCCGCTCACCGGGCTTTCGCCATTCGGCGCCAAACACGTTTGGCTGTTGCTGCAACTCGCATTGCTGCTCCCGATCACCATCGCGCTGCGGCAGGTCAGCGGCCAGCCGCTGCTGCGGATTGCGTGGCTTGCCTTCGCCTGCTTCCCGCTGCACCGCAACTTGCTCTACGGGCAGTACTACATACTCTTGCTCGCGCTCCTCCTAGGCGCATGCTGGGCATTACAGCGAGAGCGGTTTGCGGTAACCGGCATCCTCGTTGGACTCGCGGCAGCGACGAAGATCTTTCCAGTGCTGTTCCTGCTCTACTTTCTTAGAAAGCGCTGCTGGCCGGCACTCTCATGGGCGACCTTCACCTGCGCCGCTGCGGTTGGCTTATCAGTCGCGGTCTTCGGCTGGTCTGTGCACCGTACCTATCTCGAGCTAGTGCTGCCTTGGACGCTTCGCGGTGAGGTGCTGCCGCCCTATACGCTGGCCAGCGAGTCACTATCGACGCTGCTGCATCGGCTGTTTGTGTATGAGCCGCAGTGGAACCCGCACCCCTGGCACGCGGCCCCCTCGATGCTGGCGCTACTTCAGCCACTGTTACAGACCGTGATCCTCGCGCCGGCTCTGTTGCTCGCCACTCCGGGCCATACCTCACGCATCCGCACGGCTCTGGAGTGGTCAGCGCTGTTGGTTGCCTCTCTCACTATCTCAACCAGCCCAGCTTCATATAACTTCACTCTGCTTCTCTTTCCCGCTGCCGTCCTGCTCGGAAGGCTTCTGCCCCGGCGACCACTCGCCGCCTTGGGCGTAGTGCTCCTCTTCTTCGCCATCGCCTATCCCGCATGGGACAGCAGCAACGTGGATGGTCTGCGCGCCGTGCTGCACGTCCCACGTCTTCACCTGTTGCTCTGTCTGACTCTGGTTCTCTACTGCACCCTGGGAGTGCGCGCGCTTCGCACGCCCGCATCACGCATCTCGAATATGCTGTGGGCTGGTGCGTTCGCCAGTGTATGCGTCATCAGCATGTTCGCCGCAGTGCGGCGCCAGCGTGCTCTGTACGCGGACTACGCCTATCGCATGCCCGAGCGAAGTGACGTGTTGATGGCCGCCGCTCCGGTCCAGGCGCAAGCAGGCACAGCGCGCGTCGCCATGCTTCCAGGCGGCTACCGCATCCTGCTCGGCCACTCTCCTGTCAGCCGGCCGGGCGGATGGGACGAGCTTTCATTCGCACACAGCCGAGAGAGCCTCTGGATAGAGGCGGCAGGGCACGCCTCCACCCTCGCCCCCCCGACAAGTTCGGCCTTCAGCTCTATTTCAGGAGCGGAATCTCCTGCCCTTTCTGCGGACGGACAATGGATCGCGTACCTTCGGGAGCAGCAAGGACGAGACCGCCTGTTCGTTCGCTCTTTGCGGCGTCCGGGACTGCGTGAGATGGCTTGGACTCCGGCACCGATGAACGTGGAAGAGGTCACGTTTGCTCCCGACGGATCCCTGATTGCGGCGGTCGCAAAGGACACTGGAGTCTCGGAGCTCGTCGCACTGCAGAGTCCCGGGCGTGGAGTGCCGTTGCCGCTGGGCGACAGTCGCTACCCGGCCGTATCACCGGACGGGCAATGGCTCGCTTATAGCCGGCTTTTGTCCGGTGCCTGGAATTTATGGCTGCTGAATAGGGTTACCGGCGAGAGCCATCGCCTCACCAACGCAGGCTGCAATCAGATTGAGCCGTCGTGGGAGTCCGACTCGAAGACCCTGCTCTATGCCAGCGACTGCGGACGCGCGCTCTGGTTTACTGCCGTCTGCCGCAGGAAGGTTGTTCCCTAGCTGCGGCGCTGTGAACGATGACAAAGCGCTGACAGGGTCCTGACAACCGGGGCATCCCGGCTATCTACAATCCTCAGATACCTTCCATCCATCTCGCCGTCTATTTGTACGTAGGAGGAGCCAGATGAGCAGGGCTGACATACTGCAATTCCCTGACCCGCATCCGCAGGTATCGCGCTTGGGCACCCATGACGCTGCGTCGGACGATTGCGATCCATTGTTGGTGCGGCAGGAGTTTCCTTACTCCGCTACATACTCCGCGCTTGGCTTCGCTGTTCGGGTTGAGGCGAACGCCCCGGAGATACTGATCGCGGCTGCCGAGAGCTGGGGGATGCAGGCCGCGGAATCGACGACGCCGACGGTGACAGTTCGCCTTGGCATGCAACAACAAGGAAAAGCCCTGGGCCTGCCTGTCGCCCCGACCGTACGTGTGAGCGGACACCTGCTTTCGATGATTGCGGACGGGCACAACTTTGCTCTCTGCGATTTACGGCAGAGTTATGCATTTGGCTGGCTATCTCCCTCAGCAGTGCGCAATCGCCTCTATCTCCGATACCACTTCCTTGAAGCTGCCGCTCTTACACTTCTCTCTACTTCTCAGATGACGCCGGTACATGCGGCTTGCGTCAGCCTGGACGGTTGCGGGTTCCTGCTGTGTGGCGACTCTGGCGCGGGGAAGTCCACGCTGGCCTACGCCTGTGCGCGAGCCGGTTGGACCTACACGTCCGATGACGCCAGCTACCTGCTCTGGCGCGGCGGCCGGGGTCGCGTGCGAGGCAACGCCAACCAGGTGCGCTTCCGCCCCTCTGCCCAGCAGCTCTTCCCAGAGATCAATGGGCGCCCCGTAACTCCCCGCGCCGAAGGGAAGCCCTCGATCGAAGTGCCCACCGCGGAACTACCCAGAATCGTCACATCACAGGACGCATCCGTGGACTTCGTCATTCGCTTGAACAGGCGAGCGACGGGCCCAACCGCGCTTACCCCCCTTACGCCAATAGATGTGCTGCCGTATTTCGAGCGGTCGCTGTATCCACTCGAGGAGATTCGACGTCAGCAGGCGGACGCGATCCGGGGCCTCTTACAGGCACAGATATTTGCGTTGCAGTACAGCGACCTGGACAAGGCCGTCGAGTGCCTGACTCAGTTGGCGCGGGGTCCTGCGGCCAGCTAAGCAGGGCGGCACCGCTGCGCTGCCACCTCAAGCAGCCCCTAATCATCCCTCATGCAGCTGCGAACCTTGCCAGCCACACGCCCCTCTGCTCGTCGTTAGCGAGCGCTCGATCCGTCACGGGTTGACGACAGGTGCAGACGGCATAGAATGGCCGAGCCAGCCGGCGCTGCCCTTTCGGGAGTGCCAAAACCTCAGCACGATCGAGGCGAGACTGGCTGCGCCCCTACCATCCTGGGTGCAGCAGCTTCCATATCGCATGTACGCGAAAGTGAGACTCCGTTAGAGATGCTTGATCGTAGAGACTTTCTTCAGTCCGCCCTGAAGGGCGCAGCCCTGGCCGCCGTTGCCACCCGTATCGAACCGCTGGTTGCACAAGCCACCACCCCTGCTCCCCGCTCTGCCAATGACACGATTCAGCTGGCGCTGATCGGTGCAGGCATCCAGGGGCAGACTGACACGAAGTTCGCGTTGCAGGTCCCCGGAGTCAAACTGGTTGCCGTCGCAGACTGCTATGACGGCAGGTTGGCCCACGCCAAGGAATTGTGGGGAGCGGACCTGTTCACCACCCGCGACTATCGCGAGATTCTCGCCCGCAAGGATGTGGACGCAGTCTTGATTGCGACCCCGGATCACTGGCACAAGACCGTGGCCGTCGACGCTATCAAGGCCGGCAAGGATGTGTATCTGGAAAAGCCGATGATCCACATCTATCCGGACGGGCCGGAGATCATCGAAGCACAACGCTCCAGCAATCGCATCCTGCAGGTGGGCAGCCAGCGCGTTAGCTCCATCGTCTACGCTAAGGCAAAGGAACTGCTGGCGGCCGGCGCCATCGGCAAGCTGAACATGGTCAGTGCCTACTGGGATCGCAACTCCTCGATCGGCGCTTGGAACTACTCAATCCCGCTGGATGCCTCGACGCAGACCTGCGACTGGCCGCAGTTCCTCGGCTCCGCCCCCAAGATTCCTTTCTCGGCTGAACGATTCTTCCAGTGGCGCAAGTGGAAGGACTACGGCTCTGGTGTCGCGGGCGATCTCTTCGTTCACCTGTTCAGCGGCACCCACTTCATCACCGGCGCCCACGGTCCCACCCGCGCCTTCGCCACCGGCGCACTGCGCTACTGGAAAGACGGTCGCGACGCGAACGATGTAATGCTTGCGCTCTTCGACTATCCGGAAGGCTTTAATCTCAGCCTCCACGTCAACTTCGTCGACGGCGGGCAGGAGAGTGAAGGGTTCCTGTTCACCGGTTCGGAGGGCATTATGGAGATCGCCGGGCACGCCGTAACCGTGACCCGCACTCCCGCAGAGAAGGAGCCCGGCTTCACCGTCTCCACTTTTACCGAGGCGATGCAGAAGCAGTATGTCGAAGAGTACCGTAAGAAGTACCCCGTGCAGCACCCCAGCGGACCACCGCCCGAAGAGGTGCAGAAGTTTGCCGCGCCCGCTGAGTACGCTGACAACTACGACCACTTCCACAACTTCTTCGACTCGATGCGCACACGCAAACAGCCGGTTGAAGACGCCACCTTCGGCTTCCGGGCTGCTGGCGCTGCCTTGCTCAGCAACCTCAGCGTTGAGCGCGACAGCGTCGTGCACTGGGATCCGGAGGCGATGAAGGTGGTGGACGCGAAAGGAGGCCGCGCATGAGAAAAATGGCTCCACTCTTCACACTTCTGGTGGGTGCGGGTCTCTGCTGCGTGCCGGCTCTCCATGCGCAGGACCCGGCCCATGCGAAGGAGTTCCGCATGCAGCATCCTGGCAACGGTCCCGGAGGAGCACCGCGCGTGGCCTTCCTGGCGCATCGACTCGGCACCGATCACTCCGAAGGCATCTCCATGCTGGACATGAACGGCGACGGCTTTGTGGACCTGCTGAGCGGCGCCTACTGGTACGAGAATCCGGGCGCACAGGGCGGGGTCTGGAAGCAGCACCAGTTCCGCACGGTGGGGACTCACAACGAGTTCATCTCGGACTGCGGTGAGTGGATCGTCGACGTGGATCACGATGGCCAGCCCGACCTGGTGACCACCGGGTGGATCTCAAACGGGCTGTGGTGGTATCGCAACCCGGGCACGAAGGCTACGGCTGCCGGCACGATGTGGCAGGCGGAAAAGATCACTGACAGTTACGATACGGAAGGTGGGGCCTTCGCCGACATCAATGGGGATGGCAAGCCGGACCTGGCGCTGGCTCATTACAATCGCGCCGGCGTGCTGTGGGTGGACTTCAGCAAGGACAAGCCGCGCGTGCACCACCTGGGCGACAAGGTGCAGGACGGCCACGGCATCGGCATCGCGGACATCAATGGCGACGGCAAGGCAGATGTGCTGACGCCGCACGGCTGGTTCGAGCAGATCGATGCCGACAATGACAAGTGGAAGTGGCACGGCGACTGGGAACTGGGCGACCCTGGGTTCCCCATCCTTGGCTACGACGTGAACCACGACGGCAAGCAGGACGTGATCTACGGCCAGGGCCATGGTTACGGGCTGTACTGGCTAGAGCAGACCGGTAGCGGCGCCGATACAAAGTGGACACGTCACACCATCGACGAATCGTTCTCGCAGTCGCATGCGCTGTTGCTAGTCGACATCGACGGCGATGGCCAGCCGGAGCTGATCACGGGCAAGCGGTATCGCGGACACGCCGGAGACGATCCCGGATCCTACGACCCGGTCGTGCTTTACGCTTACAAGCTGCCGACCAAAGAGCAGGTGAGCTCTTCGACGACCGGAGATCCTCTATTCACCCGCATCACCCTCTCCGAGAACGGAACGGCCAGCGCTGGGACACAGTTCCTCGCGGCTGACCTCGATCACGACGGGGACATCGACCTCGCCAGCGCCGGAAAGCTGGGCGTGCATGTCCTCGAGAATTTGCAGGTGAACAACGCCTCGAAGACAGCACGTGAGGCGACCCAGCCTATGAACCGCACATGGCCCTTCCCCGGTGAAGGCAAAGAGGTACCGCAGGAGGATGGTCCGACTCCGTAAGCGGACCAGTGTGGCCTTCTTCGCGGAAGGCCACCTACTCCTGCAGCATGCCCCAATAAGGAGCGGCTATGTCACGATCGGCCAGCATCATCTCTGTCGCAGTACTGTGGGCGGCATCTTTGGCGTGGGCGGCAGACAAGCCGCCCATACCGAAGCATGGAAAGGCAATCGCGCTCTTCAACGGGCACGACCTCAGCGGCTTCGATACTGTTCTCCGCTCGCATGGAATCAACTCGGACCCGGATCACGTGTTCACCGTCGAGAATGGGGTCGTGCACGTCTCGGGCAAAGAGTTCGGATACTTCGTCACTCAGCGCTCTTTTCACGACTACTACCTGCGCGCGGAGTTCAAGTGGGGTGAGGGAACGTACGCCGAGCGTGCCGGACAGGCGCGTGACAGCGGCATCCTCTACAACATCCAGGGGGAGGCCAAGGTGTGGCCCCGGTCCATAGAGTTCCAGATTATGGAGGGTGGCACTGGAGATTTCTGGATGACGGATGGCGCGGCGCTCACGGGCCGCGACGGAGTGCGGGTCACCGGTCCCCCGGGCGCCGCAAAGAAGATCGATCGCTTCGGCAAGGGACCATCGCAGAATGTAGTGGGATTTCGCGATCCCGTTGGGGAAGTGGAGCGCCCGCACGGGGAGTGGAACCAGCTGGAGCTTGTGACGCAGGGCAACACGGTGCGTCAGTATGTCAACGGGAAGCTGGTCAACGAGGGAACGAATCCGTCCCCAACGGAAGGCAAGATCCTCTTCCAGTCCGAAGGTGCTGAGGTCTACTTCCGGAACATGGAGCTGTCTCCACTGAAGTGAAGTGCACTGCGCACAGCTGAGTAGCTGGAAAGTCACCGGCAATAACAGAGAGGCTCCCTTGGAGGGAGCCTCTCTCCTTCTCAGCCACTCGTCAGAAGGACAGCAGGCGGTCGAACAGCGCGCGGTAGCGTCGCAGTCCTTGCCGCAGGTCTTCGGTCGACACATCGTCGCCGCGGTCCCACTGCTTCTCCAGGCGCTGCCGCTCCTCTGCAAACTGTTCCGCGATGCGCTTGACCACGTTGGCCACCAGGCTGTCGGCCTGCTGCACCGCTTGCCGCGGTTCGTCGACGAAAGAGACCTGCACGCGGTCCCATTGCGAGCGGAACCCCTGCAGCTCAGCATCCGGGAACAGCGGTCCGGAGGACACATCACCGCGGCTATTTGCGGGCCCCGTTGCCGTCGCGCGGCTGGCTGCGTCCGCCACCTCCGCTGTGGATGAAGTGGGCGAGTTCGTAACCGGACGAAGATCGTTCTCCTCCCGCCTGCCCGATGCGATCGTACCTTCAGCAGCGCGATCTGTCCGCGTGTCATAGACGACCGTGCTGTTTGCAGACTGCGCGCGAGGGTCTCGCGTGTCCTCCAGGTCGGGAAGAGTCCGCGCATCTCTAACGACGCCAGAAGTCTGGCTTTGTATGCGCTCTGGTTCTGCCACTGCGGAGCCCTGCTGCGGCTGCCGGTTTGAGGGATCGAACGTGCCCGACTGCGTCTCCCGGGTGTTCTCTGCGTTCACGATGTCTGCGGTGGTCAGGGTCTCATCCTTACGAAGCGCGCTCATGAATCACTCCTGTTCTCTCATTGGTGGAGCCGAGTAGTTCGTCGAACAGAGACCGGAAGAACACCATGCCTCTGCGAAGATCTTCTGTCGTGGCCTGTGCGCGCGTGTGGCGCGCGGCTATTTCCCGCGCTGCGCGGTAGTTCTGCACGACGGCTGGATGGTGCACGGAGATATCCGATGCCCGCTGCTCGAAGTCAGCCATGGGATAGCCGCGCGCAGACATCAGCTGGGTCACCAGCATGTCTGCCTCGGTTACAGCCACCCCCGGATCATCGACAAAGCGCCGTTGCACCGCCGCCCATTGCTGCGCAAAGCGATCACGATCAGGCACGGACAAGGAGCGCAGCGGGAAGGCTTCTACGCGCTTTTCGCGCTCCGCCAACGCTGCCTCGGCACGGCGCGGATCCCCGTGCTGCTGGACGGCACGGTCGTACTCGGGCCCAAACTGCTGTCGCAGCTTCTCACTCCTGCGCCGGCGCGTCACCAAAATAACGATGACCGCTGCAAGGATGACAACAGCGATAACTACAAGAACCAGAATGCGAGTATCCATCGTGCTTACCCCCTCTGGCTCTGATGCTGTCAAGGGCGGGCATGATGTCGAGTGCGTGTGTTCCGGCGTTCACTTGCGAACGCGGCTGCTCATCCGCTGACTGACTAGTTACAACACCCGGGTCAGTGAAACGCTATCTCTCTTAAATACTTACCGGCATGGTTGCAGTGACGCCGGTGCGTATCTTGCCTGGCGCTTCAGGAGCCACCAGCAATCGCGCCGATGATCAACAGCGGCTCGCTCCCCGCGATCACGGCAGCGGGCAGGGGAGTCTCGATGGGCTCATGCGATAGATCTTCCGCGCAGGCGAAGAAGCGAATAAAGGCACGCCGCTCCCGGGTGGTGCGGTCGCGGATCGTGCCGCGAAGCATGGGATAGCTGGCCTCCAGCGCGTCCAGCGCAGTACACAGCGTGGGCATTCCCTCGATCTCCACCTGCACCTCTCCCTCGACGCGGGCCAGCGTGCGCAGATGCGCCGGCATCTCGATGCGGATCCGGCAACTCATGCCAGCGTCTGCGCCTCGACAGAGAGCACGGCCGGCAGATCGTGGACAATGGCACTCCAGTTGTCGCCCGCATCCGGTGAGCAGTAAACCTGCCCGCCCGTCGTCCCGAAGTAGATGCCGCAGGTCTCCAGTCTGTCGACCGACATGGCATCGCGCAGGATGTTGACGTAGCAGTTGCTCTGCGGCAGCCCACGGGTCAGCGGCTCCCATTCGTTGCCACCACTCCTGCTGCGGTACACGCGCAGCTTACCCTCTGGCGGAAAGTGTTCGCCGTCACTCTTGATCGGAACCACGTAAATAGTGTCCGGCTCATGTGCGTGCACGTCGATCGCGAATCCAAAGTCTGTGGGCAGATTGCCGCTGATCTCATGCCAGTTCTCGCCCGCATCGTCAGAGCGCATTACATCCCAATGCTTCTGCATGAACAGAACTCCCGGGCGTGCCGGATGCATGGCGACCGAATGCACACAGTGTCCTACCGCCGCCTCCGGATCGGGGATGTGCTGCGAGCGCAGTCCCCGGTTGATCGGCTGCCAGGACGCGCCGCCATCGTCGGTGCGGAAGGCGCCCGCAGCGGAGATTGCGATGTACATGCGCTGCGCATCCGTGGCATCGTGCACGATGGTGTGCAGGCACATGCCTCCAGCCCCCGGGGCCCAGGCCGGACCGGAGCCATGCTCACGCAGCCCGGAGAGCTCCTGCCAGGATTTCCCGCCATCGCGCGAGCGGAACAGTGCCGCATCTTCCACGCCCGCGTACACGGTGTCGGCGTCGCGAAGGCATGGCTCCAGATGCCACACCCGCTTGAACTCCCAGGGGTGTGGCGTGCCGTCGTACCACTGGTGTGTTCCCGGAACTCCGTTGTAGACGAAGTGATTGTCGACCGGCTCCCACGTCTTGCCGCCGTCTTCTGAGCGCTGGATCAGTTGCCCGAACCAGCCGGTGGATTGCGACGCGTAGACTCGGTCCGGATTCACAGGCGACCCATGCATGTGGTAGATCTCCCAGCCGGCAAAGTGTGGCCCGCTGATCTCCCATTGCTTCCGCGTCCCATCGGACGTCATCACGAACGCGCCCTTCCGCGTGCCTACCAGCAGCCGTACACCACTCATAAAGCATCTCCGTGTGTGGTGCGTCACCTCGCATCCGGAACACGCGGTGCGCCACTCAAACTCTTCTTTCGATGGCTAGCACGGTAGCAAAGCGAGCGATGCGGATGGAACCCCGAATTTGTCTTTCGGCCAGACGAGCTAGCTGAATCCCCGAACACGGGGACTGATGATGATGGCTCGCCAGGTGGCACAGGATTTTATTGAGGGTGAACCGGCGTATGGCGGTATGTTTGGCATGGAGATTGACGACAGATGCCACTTACTACCGATGAAGCCATCCTCAAGAACAGTCAGGAGCTGCTGGACCAGTTTCAGGTGATCTTCGGCCTGCATCCCGGGTTCCGCCCGGTGCATGCCAAAGGCATTCTGCTGTCCGGTAGCTTTCAACCGTCTCCCCAGGCCGGTTCGCTCTCGCGCGCGCCGCATCTGGGCAGCGCCTCTACGCCCGTGACGGTGCGCTTCTCAGACTCGACTGGACTGCCGCAGATTCCCGACAACGACGCCAACGCGGACCCGCGCGGGATGGCGGTGCGCTTTCACCTGGGAGAGCGGGTGCATACGGACATCATTGCTCACTCTGCCAACGGCTTTCCGACGCGGACAGGGCAGGAGTTTCTGCAGTTCTTGACGGCCATCGCTACCAGTCCGGCGGGCGGCCCCTCTCCGTCTCCTGTGGAGAAGTTTTTGGGCAGCCACCCCACTGCTCTGGCGTACGTGCAACTGCCCAAGCCGGCACCCTCCAGCTTCGCCCGCGCCGCCTACTTCGGACTCACAGCGATGCGCTTCACCAACGCAGCCGGCGTCAGCCGATACGGCCGGTACCGGTTGATTCCGGAGGCAGGTCTGCAGGCGCTCACCCCGGCGCAGGCCGCCTCGCAGCCGCCGAACTATCTCTTCGATGAGCTCTCTGAACGCATGCAGGGTGGCCACATACACTTCCGCGTCGTCGTGCAACTCTCGGAGGAAGGTGATCCGGTCGATGACGTCACTCGCCACTGGCCGGACACGCGAGAACTGCTCGACCTCGGCCGTCTGGAGCTGAATGCCTTCGTGCCCGATGACGCACACGAGCAGAAGACCATCATCTTCGACCCCATCCCGCGAGTGGACGGAATCGATCCATCGGGCGATCCATTGCTGGAGTTGCGGGCCGCCGTCTACCTGATGAGCGGACGTCGCCGCCGTAGCGCACCAGAGGCATGAGCGCCTGCATCCGCATCTTCCGCCGCGCTATCGACGGTGGAAGGCGAGTGCCTCAGGCGAAGTCCAGCTGCAACTCGTCTACGTAGCACCAGCCCCAGCTCTCGCCCGGCTCAACGGAGCGCATGATCGCGTGTTCCGTGTGCTGGAAGTGCCGCGTGGCGTGCCGGTTCTTCGAGGAATCGCAGCAGCCGACATGGCCACACTCCAGGCACATCCGTAGATGCACCCAGGTGTCCCCCATCTTCAGGCACTCTTCGCAGCCTTTGGTGTGCGGCGCTACATCTTTGATCTGGTTCAGGTGCGTGCAGTGCTTCATCGAAGTGCCCTCCCGCGGGACTCTCAAAAGTTTGACGTGAGCGCGCCCCTGCTCCGGCGGGCTCCACGATTGCCGATAGCTTCGTATCCGCTCACCCTCTGTTGCGGACGCAGTTGGAGCTAGGAACGCTCCTTATCCGCGAACTCACCTTGCTCCAGCCATTGCAGGTGCTCCTGAAGATAGGTGGCAGTGTAGTCCAGATAGTTGCGCGCATACTGCAGAATGGCTTCACGATCGGCGTCACCCAGCTCCCGGCGCTGCTTCGCGGGCAATCCTGCCCATAATGTGCGTGGCGGCACCACCGTACCCTCCGGTACCAGCGCGCCTGCAGCAATGATCGAACCTTCGCCGATGCGGGCACCATTAAGGATTACGGCTCCCATACCAATCAGGCAGGTGTCCTCCACCACACATCCGTGCACCGTCGCATTGTGGCCAATCGTCACCCAGTCGCCCACGATCACCGGCCACTTGTAGCGCATGCCATGGAGCACAGCGCAGTCCTGCACGTTGGAGTTGGCGCCTACACGGATGGAGTGCACATCCCCTCGCAGCACCGCGTTCATCCACACGCTGGAGTGTTCGCCAAGCGTGACATCACCCAGCACCTGCGCGGAAACATCCACGTAGCAGGAGGAGGGAATCTGGGGAGTGTGGCCGAGATAAGTACGGATCATCGCGCCTCCAGTGTATGAGAGGATCGCGGCCGCCGCCCAACGATCAGCCCAGCTAGCGGCGGCCCAGATCGATCGACATCTCCGTATAGCGGGGGAAGGTGACCTCATGTCCACGCGCGATCCAGCGCTTGTAGATGGACTTTGTGAACGCGTACGTAGCAAAGCCGGTGGACAGGTTGCGGCTGGCTAGCGCCATGGTAAGCACCCGCGCCGGCACGCCGAATCCGTTGCTGGTTACGCCTTGTCTCGCGACACCGCCATCATCGTCCTGTGACGCAACGGCAAACGCCCCCAGCACCAGCGGCGCCAGTAAGCGGCCCTTGTCCGGCTGTGCGGTCGCGCCGCCCTCCTGGTCCAGCATGACATTCTGCCCGTCCACTGCATCGATGGACCGCAGGTGTCCCTCGATCTGCATCGTGGCCGGCTCTCGGTCCCGTGTCGACAGAGCCGGGGAAGCAGTTCTGCGCTGCGGGTGCGCGACAGGAAGCCGTGCGCCGTTCGCGCCACGGCCCCGAGGCACGACTGCTGAGCCCGCGTCCTTCGTAGGCGGCTGGCCTGCGCCGGCCTCCGATGTATCCGGCGAGCCGATAGACCGGAATGCAAACCGCAACCTGCCATTGCGCGCAAACCAGCGCGCTGGCCTGGCCTGTACGACCACTCCAATCAGCGGCGTTCCCGTCGGCAGCATCATACGGCCCTCGTCGTCGCAGAATGGCTCAGTCAGCACTGCGTTCACCGCATCTCCCTTGGCTGCTGCGGCGGAGCTGACCGTCTCGGTAAGGCGCGCGTGCATGTTTCCCGACGCAAGCTCGACCGCCGGAGCATGCATCATCTTTCGGCTTGCTATAGAGTCCGGAACCTCCACGGCCTCGCCCAGTACGGCGTCGAAGCTGCTGCCCGCCCACAACTTCTGCGGGTGATACGGCAGCTGGGCAAACAGCAGCTTCTTCAGCTTGTCACTTCTGCCCGGGGCATCCTTGCCCGGGTGCACTGTCTCGTAAAGCGTGTCGTGCAGCTCGGTGGTCCGGTCGCGCACCAGCCGCTTGGCCCGGCTCACCAGCGAGCCGTTCTCGCCGTGCCGGGCCAGTGTGAT
Source organism: uncultured Acidobacteriaceae bacterium (assembly GCA_964252395.1). Lineage (GTDB taxonomy): Bacteria > Acidobacteriota > Terriglobia > Terriglobales > Acidobacteriaceae > KBS-83. The sequence continues at coordinate 56,313 of CAXUMX010000013.1, forward strand.
CAACGCCGTGTTCCGCATATTGCCTGTCGCGTTGAGGGGCAGGACAGCTCCGGATGGCAGCACCACCTGCGTCACGCGGATAACTGGCTCCTTCAGCGGAGTGAAGTCGCCGTCCAGGCGAGCCCAGACGCGTGTGGTCCGATCCGCCGCCGGCGTTCGGTCAACCACACCACGCGCCAGCAGGCCCGCCGGCAACAGCATCCGGTCCGGGCCATAGATCGGCGCAAGCAGAGTCCCGGCAAACGGAACGCCCGGGTGCAGCGGAATCGTATGGCTCACCTTGATTCGCAGTGGAGTCTGCGCAGGGATGCGCAATCCATCCTGTGCCCGTGCGTGCACTGCACCAGGGAGCATGGCCAGCAGCACGACAGAAAGGGAAGCTCTGCTGCGCGGGCAGCCACGCCGGGATTTTCGCAGAGCACCATACGACGTCAGCATCATCCGGCTCATCAGGGTCGGGTAATATCCGCGGCCTGCGCCAGCGATTCGTTTGCCGGCAGCGCGCGAATCTCTGTATGGCTGGATTCCTGCTCACGCGAGATACTCTTCAGTAGTAGAATCTTCCCATCCATGTGCACGCTGATTTTGGACGTCTTCCAGTCGTCCTGCGTCACGGCGATCCGAGTCATGCTGAAGCCGCTGCCCTTCTCCATGTGCCCCAGCAGGCCATAGCCAAAGCTCACCCGATCGATCAGGTGTCCGTCGATGCTGCGCAGGCGCGTGCTATCGCTCTGGATCTCTAGCGTTCCCGCCATCTGGTGCACCACCCTCTCCTCGTACGACGCGGGCACGTAGTCGGGGTTCGGGCGGTAGGCGATACGGATGGCGCCGTCCTGCTCCCCGGCATACGTGAACAGGAAGGCGCGCGGCAGTATCTCCAGCAGCCGGACCAACCGCAGTTCATCGGCTTTGCGATCTGCATTGGCGGCTCGAAAGGCCTCCGGACTCGCCGCCAGGTACGCAATGCGGCGGTCCTCCGCCATCGCCCGCTCCGGAGATAGCGGTTTGCCATCCTCCGCGACCAGCCGCCGCATGAGGCCATCCGGCATGTCCACCACCTTCTCCTGCCACAGGCGGCCGCCCGTGCGCGTGGAGCGCTCAAACGAGGTGTAAAGGAAGCAGACCCGGTTGCGGCGAGCGTTGGCCTCATTCTGGGCCATCTTCCGGACCAACTCCAGGGGCGACTGCGACAGAGGTTGCGCAGCCGGCGTCACCATGTGCGGAGCGCCCTGCGCTGCGGCACTCGGACCGGCCTGCGGCATGAAGACTGCCACGCCCATGACCAGCAGGAGCGCGCCTCGCAATCCCATGTTCGCCGGCCAGCGGCGGCTGCATGGCGTGGGAGGTGGGAGCAGGGGAGCTAGCATCCGTTGCGGTTCACTCGCAGGCTCTCGGCCAGCAGTTGTCTCTCGTTCTTGTCCGCGGCCTGTCGTACGGCGCCGCATTCCTGGTACGAACACCCGGTTCGCCTTTGAGCCCATCGTCTACCTGATCCACCCTACATCTGTTCCGACAGCAAGTCGCCGCTACGTTGTTCTTGGGTAGGAATACCGCACGTGCCCTCCTCTTGGACGCGGCTACTGGAAAGGCGGTCACACGGTCCAAACCCGAATCGGCTGCTGAGCCCCAGTCTGAACGAGGGGCGCTTAACCCCGTATGAACTCGGCGGGTGAAAATAGCGCCTGCCACGAGAAAGTCGGCGCATCCGCCAAATGGGGGAAATTCCTTGACCAGTGAAGGGAAGAATGCCGTATCCTTACTGCTGACCCCATTGGGACGTCTGGAGGTGTCAGTCCATTGGCAGAAGTTCGAGTGCAGGAAGGTGAGCCGCTCGAGAATGCTCTGCGCCGCTTCAAGCGTAAGGTTCAACAGGAGGACATCATCAAGGAAGTCAAGCGTCACTCCTTTTACCTGAAGCCAGGTGAGCGAAAACGTGTCAAGGAAGCGCTCGCGCGCAAGCGCAACCGCAAGAAGGCACGGAAAGAGCAAGACTAAGCAGTCGTTGCCGGGCCCGCAGCTGATCTGCATGGGGCCGGCAACAATCGGCAGCCCCCAGCGCCGGGTATTCGCAACACGGTCCCTTCCCCATCATTCCCCAACTCCCCCGTAGTCATGTCTGGATCGCAGTAAGCCGTTCGACCGGCCGGGCCACGCAGTTGTTTCTCTCTCATCCGAGGAGGCGGGAGTCTTGCTGCTGCATGCAGCGGGATGTACCGGGGCGATGGAATTCCACGATAAGGTGCTGAAGTGTTCCGATTGCGGGAAAGAGTTCGTGTTCACCGCAGGCGAGCAGCTGTTCTTTCACGACAAGCAGTTCCACAACAATCCAAAGCGCTGCAAGGCCTGCAAGCTCAAGCGCGGCGGCGGTTCCTCCGTACGGGCAGAGACCCGGACGCACTGCTCCGTCTGTGAGCAGGAGACGACCGTACCCTTCCGTCCCACCCATGGCCGTCCTGTACTCTGCCGTTCCTGCTTTGAGCAGAACCGGCGGTCGGCTCCGCCTGAAGTGCCGGGTGGTGTGGCGAGCGCAGTAGCGAATCAGCATGTCGCGATGCAGGAGGCTGGGCAGGAGTCGAAGTAGCGGGGCTGGACCGTGTGGAGTGTGCTGCAGCAGAGGCTCGGGATGCAAAGCAGCCCGGCGGGGCGATTGCCTAATTTCCTGCCGTCGCCTTCCGTGAATCGCTGCTGGACTTCTTCTCGTCTTCCTCGGCTGCGGAGTAGGCCGCGCGCACCTGCTTGGCCTTGTGCTTCTTGTCTTCGTGGGTGACCAGCAGCGACTCGATCTGCAGCAGCAGGTCATTGGTGTTCATCGGCTTGACCAGCATCTGGTCAGCGCCCTCCGCCTGCCACTCCTCACCCGGCAACGGGAAGGCAGTCAGCATGGCGACTGCCGGAGCGTACTCTGCCGAACGTGCAGCGCGCACCACCTCCAGGCCGGCGCGCTCGTTCTCCATGCGCATGTCCGTGATCACCATGTGGTAGGTGCTGGAGCGGATCTTGGACTTCGCTTCCCGGGCAGAGGCAGCTGTCTCGACATCAAATCCCTGCAGCTCCAACACCGCTTTCAGTGTCAGCAGGATCGCGAGTTCATCATCCACTAGCAAGATGCGTCGTTTCATCGGTAACTTCCTCAGAACAACATACCAGCAGAGGGCCGCCGCAGACGACCAGGGCTGGCGAAAACCATGCTGCACTAAACTTGGGAACGTGGCAGGATACCACGTTGAAAACTTCGGATGCCGGGCAAGTTTCGCGGACGGCGATGCGGTGGGAGCCGCGCTGGCCGCGGCAGGCGGCGTATCCTCCCCGGCAGCACATGCAACCGTGGTGGTGTTGAATACCTGCTCGGTCACGGAGCAGGCAGAACGCACCGCGCGCGCCTATCTTCGCCGCGTGAAGCGGCAGAATCCGGCCGCGCGCATCGTCGTCACCGGCTGCTACGCCCAGCGCGCGCCGGAGGAGCTGGCCCTGCTCGAGGGAGTCGACGCAGTGATTGGCAACAGTCACAAGGCGCTCGTTCCGCAGATCGCCCTGGCAGCGATCAATCAAAGCAGGTCGCACGCTCAGCCTGCGCTCGTGCCTCTCGAAGCAGTGCGCAGCGCAAGTGGAGTCCCCGTGCTGGCCGATGCCGGCTTCGCGCACGCCGATCTCAGTCTCGGTCCGCTGATCGGATCGTCCGACACCCGCCCCAATCTGAAGGTACAGGACGGCTGTGACAACCGCTGTTCCTTCTGCATCATTCCCACCACTCGGGGCAGCAGCCGCTCCCAATCGCTCTCCGCTGTCCTTACGCGGGTCCGTGCATTCGTGGACAGCGGCGGCAAGGAACTGGTCCTCTCCGGTATCAACCTCGGACGATGGGGACGCGATCTTACCCCTCCCGCGCGGTTGGAGCAGTTAGTTGAAGCCATCCTGAGGGAGACAGATCTACCTCGCCTTCGCCTCAGCTCGGTCGAGCCGATGGACTGGAGTGATGAGCTTCTGGTGCTCTACTCCCTTTACGCGCACGCCACCGCCGCCCCAACCGGGCCGCGACTCGCACGGCATGCTCATCTTCCTCTGCAGTCCGGTGCGGACGCGACGCTGCGTGCCATGCATCGCCGCTATCGTCCCTGGCACTACGCACAGAAGGTTGCGGCGATCCATCGCCTGATGCCCGAAGCCGCGATCGGCGCCGACGTCATGGTCGGCTTCCCTGGCGAAAGCGACGCGGTCTTCGAAGAGAGCTATCGCTTGATTGCGGGGCTGCCGTTGACGTACCTGCATCTGTTCCCCTTCTCAGCGCGTCCGGGCACAGCTGGGTGGTCACTCTACCAGCAGCAACCTGTTCCGGCTGCCGCTGTAAAGGAGCGTATGGCCCGTCTGCAAAGTTTGATGGAGGAACGGCAGACGGCGCGACGCAGGACTCTGAGTGGCAGCCGGCTGGCGGTCGTGACGCTGAAGGCCTCAGCGGAGCAGCATGCCCGCGGCGTAATACCAGCCCTGAGTGACACCTTTCTGCCTGTCGAGATACGTGGTTCCGAGGCATCGAACCAGATGCACTGGGTGTGCGTACAGAATGCAGAGAAAGCTGGCAGCGTGCTTGCGGCCACGCTCATCCCAGCATAGGGACGAATGGTATACTCGTCCTGCGAGGGTGTGCCCTCGCACGACTTCGGAGGAATCCCATAGCACTCGATAAACGCTCAGCGAAATCTTTCATCCGCACCAACGAACGCATTCGCGCACGCGAGGTGCGCGTGATCGACGACCAGGGAGAGCAGCTCGGCATCATGCAGCCGTTTGAAGCTCTGAAGATTGCCCGCGAGCGCGGGCTGGATCTTGTTGAAGTCTCGCCCAACGCCGTCCCACCCGTCTGCCGCATCCAGGACTACGGCAAGTTCCTTTACGAGAAGGACAAGAGCGACCGCGCCGCACGCAAGAAGCAAAAGGTCATCGTGGTGAAGGAGGTCAAGTTCTCCGTCACCGTGGATGAGCACGATTACCAGACTAAGAAGAACCAGGCTGTCCGCTTCCTTACCGAGGGTGACAAGGTGAAGGCCTCCCTGCGCTTCAAGGGTCGGCAGATGGCCCATCGTGAACTGGGCTACGCCATCATCAACCGCCTCATCCAGGACATGGGGGACACCGGCATCGTCGAATTCATGCCGCGCATGGAAGGCACCACGCTGCACGCCATTTTGGCTCCTGGCAAGAAGCCAGAGGTACAGCGTCCGCCCAAGGCCCCGAAGCCACCTGCAACCGAAGGTGCGCCCGCCGCGGCTGGTCGACCGGCAGTCCCCCAAGCCACCGCGCAGTCGTAGAACCGTGTCCGCCCCGGAGCAGCCTCTGACGTTGCGGCCTGCCGTCGCGGCAGACCTTCCAGCGATCGCGACCCTCATCTCTGCTTCCGTCCGCGGGCTCCAGCATCAATACACCTCCGACCAGCGCGAGGCAGCGCTGGGCTCCGTGTTTACGCCAGACACCCAACTGGTCGCCGACGGAACCTACTTCGTGCTAGCCACTGCGGACGGAGCCCTGGTCGGCTGCGGCGGCTGGAGCTGGCGCCGCACGCTCTTTGGCGGAGACCACCACCATCAGAGTCGCGATAGCGGCCGCCTGGATCCAGCTGCGGATGCTGCCAAGATTCGCGCGTTCTTCGTTCACCCATCCTGGGCTCACCGCGGGCTGGGCTCGCGACTGCTCGGAGCCTGCGAACAGGCTGCGGTCGATGCCGGCTTCCGCCGCTTTGAGCTGGCAGCGACACTCGACGGCATTGCCTTTTATCGGCGCCACAGCTACCAGCCTCTCGACGAGCTGCCTGTCCCACTCCCCTCAGGAGAAGAGCTGCGCGTCCTCCGTATGGAGAAGAAAGTAGCCGCCTGAGAGGTTAAGCTCCGTCCGTCAGCGGTATTCCGCCCCGCGTTCCTACTCCTCGGAGCTCACGCTATCCGCCTCCATCTTTCGGTGGAGCACGGCGCCACTCTGAAAGAACTGCTACGGGGAATCAACTAAGCGGCTTGACAGCGTAGGGTTGCCAGGTGACAAAATGGCCGACACGGTAACCGAATGCGTCCGTAGACAAACGAGTTACCCAATGGTTGGACATTTGGAGGAGAACACTGTGACTGAGGGAAACCCAGTGAAGCAAACCTTACCGGTGCGACAGAGGCAGGGATCCGCCAGGGGGCGAATCCAGTCTTTGCTATCCGCATCCATTCTCAGCCTTGCCATGGCCGCGACCATGTCGCCGCAAGCACTTGCGCAGCTGACGACTTCTGACATCCTTGGCACTGTGACCGATGCCAGCGGTGCTGTTGTGCCGAATGCAACCGTCGTGATCACCAACCTCGGCACCAATGAAAAGCGCACCACCTCCACCAGCGGGTCGGGTGATTACCAGTTCACGCTGCTGCCGGTTGGCCACTACTCCGTTTCCGTCAAGGCGCCCGGGTTCACCTCTTCGGTGACCAAGGACCTCTCCGTCGAGGCTGGGGACCGCGCTCGCAACGACGTGCACCTGCAGACCGGTGCCGAAGCCACCACGGTCGAAGTCAATGCAACCACTCCGCTGCTCCAGGCAGAGAGCGCGACCGTCAGCTCCACCGTGACGGCGCAGGCAGTGCAGGATCTGCCGCTGAACGGACGCAACTTCGTCCAGCTAGTCCAGATCGTACCGGGTGCCAATGAAGGCCCGGGTAACGGACTGACCAGCGGCGCCCGCCCGGACGACCGCCGTCAAAGCGCTAGCTTCTCAGTCAACGGCCAGGACGACACGCTGAACAACTTCACCATCGACGGTATTGACGACAACGAGCGCATCATCGGCACCATCGGCGTCCGGCCGGTCGTTGAAGGTATCCAGGAGATCACGGTCCAGACCAACAACTACACCGCCGAGGCAGGCCGTACCGCAGGCGGCGTAGTCAGCATCATCACCCGTGAAGGGACCAACCAGTTTCACGGCAGCGCCTACGAGTACTTCCGCAACGATATCTTCGACGCGCGCAACGTACTGCAGACAAGCGGTAAAAAGCCGGAGCTCCGCCAGAACCAGTTTGGCGGGTCAGTCGGCGGACCCATCTTTAAGGACCGTACGTTCTTCTTCGGTGATTACGAAGGGCTGCGCCAGGTCAACGGTCTGACTTACAGCAAGACGACCCTGACGCAGGACGAATACGATGCCGTCCACAGCCTGAACGGCCGCAATCCGCAGACGTTGCTGAACGCCGGCAACGGCACCGCGGGCTTGCCGATTGATCCGGTCGCACTTGCCTATCTGTCTCTTTACCCGGCTCCCAACGCAGGCGACCCAGGTGCGTTGTCCAACAACTACATCACCAGTCCAAACCGCAATCAGACCTCCAACAGCTTCGACGTCCGTGTCGATCACCGCTTCAACGCGAACAACCAGTTCTTCGGCCGGTACGATTACAACAAGGTGGACACCTTCACTCCTCCGGGTCTCGGTACTGATCCTGTGACCGGTCTGCAACTCAGCGGCGGCCAATTCGACTTCGATGGTCCCGCCACCGACACGGCACAGCAGTATGGGTTTGGCTTCACTCATATCTTCACCCCCACCCTGCTGGTCGACCTGCGCGCGGCGTATACACGCATCAACAACCTCTCACTGCCTTTGAACTACAGCCTCGCTAAGCCTGCTGACGTCATCCTTCAGGGAAACAATCCAGGCACCTTCGCAGCGAATCTGAACGACGTCTCCCGAAACCTCACTCCCGTAGGATTTCCTGGCCTGAGTGACCTTGGTGACGGGTCATTTGTTCCGCTGCAGGATATTGACAGCAACTTCCAGTACTTGGGAAACGTGAGCTGGACCAAGGGCAACCACAACATCAAGTTCGGCCTCGGCTTGATTCGCCGGCAGGCCAGAAACGTGCAAAGTCCTTATGTCGCAGGTCAATATACCTTTGGCCTGAATACCGACTCAACAGCACCGGGCGGGGGCTCACTGCCACAAGCGCAGGCGCGAGATAACGGTATTGCCTCCTCGCTGGTTGGCGCGTTCAGCGGAGAGCAGCGTCAGGTAAACATCTTCCCGCCTGACTATCGTACCTGGGAGCCAAGCGGGTTCATCCAGGACTCCTGGAAAGCGACGCCCAAGCTGACCTTGCTCTATGGCGTCCGCTATGACGTCTTCACACCTTTCACAGAAGCTCACGGGCACATCTCGAATTTTGACTTCCTTCAAGCGCTGACACTAAGCTCCGGCAATATAGGCGATGCGCTGAAGGTTCCTGGCAGAAACGGAGTCGATGGCCACGCAGGCATCGCTATCGACTACTCAAACGTGGCGCCTCGCCTGGGCTTCACCTACTCTTTGAATCCCACGACCGTTTTACGCGGTGGCTTCGGGGTTAGCTACTTTCCTGGCAACTACACCTCGAACACAGACCTGAAGAACATACCCTTCCTGTCGAATTTCCAGCCGAACTGCCAATCTGCCGCCGCGGTCCAGGTAGAGACTAACTTCGCCGGCCGAAATACCGGTAACCCGGTATGCGGTGCCTCTTTTACGTCTTTCAGCCAGGGACTTCCTCGCGCTACGGAGCCGGATGTTTCTAACCTGCAGGCACTCAATCCTCTCTCCTTTGGTGGTGAAGAGGCGAATTTCAAATCTGCCGTCATTGACCAGTACAACCTCCAGATCGAGAAGCAGTTTGGGGCCAATGTGGTCACGATCGGCTACGTGGGAAACGTAGGGCACCATCTACCCCAGGTGATCAATGACATCAACCAGCCGGCCCCTTACAGCACCGATTCCAACAGCCCGCTTTACTTTGGGCGAATCCCAAATAACCCCCGCGCGAATGCAAACAGCGGACCTCGTCGCCTGGACGCGCAATTTCCAACACTCAATCTCAGCAGCGTAGGTTGGGTACAAAGTGAGGGCATCTCCAACTACAACGGTCTGCAGACCTCCTTCCAGCGGCGCTTCACTCAGGGCCTCTCGTTCGATGCGAACTACACATGGGCAAAGGATCTAGGCGACGTTATTAGCTTCTCAGAAGAGGGCAGTGCTGAAGGCTACAGCAATGCCGATCCCTTCCACATCCGCCAGACGGAATACGGGCCCAGCGAAAATGACATCCGGAACCGTTTCGTTCTGTCTGCAAATTATGAGTTCCAGTACGGAAAGAGCTGGACCGGTGTTAAGAAGTTTGCACTCACCGGATACCATATCAATACCATTTCAGTCTGGCAGACCGGCAAGCCGTTCACCGTACTCAATGGCGGCGGCACTGAACCGTATGGCGACCGAGCCGTCCCCAACAATGGTGGCGGGAACGATCGCCCGAACCAGATTGGCGATGCACGTGGGAACCGCTCGCTGCATCAGTTCTTCAACACAGCGGCCTTTGCTCCTCAGCCCACTGGAACGATCGGCTCCACCAGTAGAAATTCTTTATATGGGCCCAACTTCCGTCACGTAGATCTGTCCATCTTCAAGGACTTCCCGATCACGGAGCGGACCAACGTGCAGTTCCGTGCTGAGTCCTACAACATCAGCAATACGCCGAACTACATCTTCACACTCAACGCCAGCAACATCCACGTGGGAGATCCGTCGTTCGGTCGAGTCACAGACTACGACCGGAATTACACTCCCCGACTGTTCCAGTTCGCTATGAAGTTCCAGTTCTAAGCTGACGCCGTTCTCAATCGCTGGATCATTCCCTCCCGCCGACGAAGGCACTCCCTTCGCCGGCGGGTTTTTCTTGTGCCGGATGTCCCAAGGGACGAACATTGCCCGCTCGCCATAGAGTCCGGTATACTGGCGCATGTCGCCAACCGGCGATTCTGACAGGACATTCATGCCTAAGCTAAAGACACACAAGGGCGCAGCGAAGCGCTTCAAGAAGACTGGTACCGGCAAAGTTCTGCGCGGCCAGACGAAGATGCGCCATATCCTTACCTCGAAGGCAAACAAGACCAAGCGCGTACTGGGTGGCACCGTGCTTGTCTCGGAAGCCGACCTGCCGAAGGTGTTGCGCATGATTCCATACGCCTGAGTTGTTTTCCGGGTGGGCCGGGGCAGAGCGTTCCCTGTGAGCCCGCGCACTCTCTACCGGAGACTCAAGCTACGAGCGAGTGAAGAGGTCCAAATGCAGCCGCCCCGTTGTTCAAGGCGGCTGCCTCCTGCCTCCAGCCGCACAACGAACCACGCAAAGGAGAAACACACGATATGCCCCGCGTAAAACGTGGAACCAAACGGCTTGCCCGCCGTAAAAAGATCCTGAAGAGGGCAAGCGGATACTTCCTTACCAAGTCCAAGCTCTACCAGGCAGCGCAGGAAGCAGTTGAGCGTGGCCTAAAGTTTGCCTACAGCGGCCGCAAGCAGAAGAAGCGGCAGTTCCGTTCACTGTGGATCGTGCGCATCTCGGCCGCCGCCAAGCTGAACGGCACCAGCTACTCGCAGTTCATCTATGGCCTGAAGCGGGCCGGTATCGAGCTGGATCGCAAGATCCTCGCCGACCTGGCAGCCAACGACGCCGCGGCCTTTTCCGCACTGGCAAGGACAGCCAAGGAAGCCGCTGCCAAGCCGGTCGCTATCTAGCCTCAGGCTCTAGAACGCACCACAGGCCCGGCGCGCCGGGCCTCCTTGTGTCACAGAGTTGCACTCGCCCGCCCGCTCACAGC
>CAXUMX010000014.1:0-62100 GCA_964252395.1 uncultured Acidobacteriaceae bacterium
GGGCGGCCTGATCTACACCATCGTCGTAGCAGTCCTTGGCGCTGTAGTGCTTACCATCCTCCTGCGACTTATCACTGGCAAGCGGGCTGTCTAAATCGCAGCTTCCACGGGCCCCCGGCGACGACCGGGCAATTTGTAGCACTGCCCGGTGCTTGAGGCCGCATGCTGATCTAAACTGGTCGGCATGCGCAAGCTCTCCCTTCTTACTGTTCTCAGTTGGGCCCTTCTGTTCTTCTGCATCCTCCCCCCGGGATTGTTCGCACTAGAGCGGCAGTCGGACGCGGCCTACCAGGGCCGCCGTGAGGCTCTTGCCAAGTCGCTCCACGGCGGCACTGCCCTGCTGTTTGGCAACGAAGAGCCGCGGCTGGAGTACCAGGACTTCCGCCAGGACGAAGACTTCTACTACCTCACAGGCTGGAACGAGCCTGGCGCTGCCCTGATCGTGGCCGACGCTGTTCCGGCCAAGGACGGCAAGCCCGCACTTCCCTATCGTGAGGTCCTGCTGCTGCCGGAGCGCAACCTGCGCTTGGAGCAGTTTACGGGCGTAAAGCTCGACGCCGCCTCGCCGAACGCCACCAGCAAGACCGGCGTGCGAGAGGTAAAGTCCATGCGTGACCTCCCTCGCATTCTGGCGGAGCGGGACGTCCGCAAGCTGTGGAGCCAGCCGGATATGGACTCGGCGAAGGCCGCGTTGGCATTCACAGCCGCCACAGCTGGCAGTGGCAATACTTCCGAGCCGCAGGATGTTCGTGAACTGGTCAAGAGCCTACGCTGGAAGAAGGATCCCAGCGAGATTGAGATGCTGCGCAAAGCGGCAGATGCCTCCATCGCCGCGCAGAAAGCCGCGATCATGGCCATCCATCCTGGCGTGAGCGAGCGCGCTATCTCAGGCATCCTGACCGGAACTCTGCTGGCGAACGGATGCGAGCGCCCCGCCTATCCTTCTATCGTCGGCAGTGGCCTCAACTCGACCGTGCTGCACTACTCCGTGAACGATGCCGTCATGCAGAGCGGCGACGTCGTCGTGATCGATGCTGCGGGTGAATACTCGATGTACGCGTCAGACATCACGCGCACCATGCCGGTCAACGGACACTTCTCCGATCGCCAGCGCGAGATCTACAACATCGTGCTCGGAGCACAGACCGCCGCGGCACAGGCCTTCGCAGCAGGAAAGTCGCGGCTCTATAATGCTGCACATCCTGAAGATTCGCTCGACGGTGTGGCACGCGCCTACATCCGGACGCACGGCAAGGATCTGCACGGGGCCTCACTCGATAAGTACTTCATCCACGGGCTCAGCCACCCCGTCGGCATCGACGTGCACGACCCGTTCGAGCGGACCTCCGTTCTTGACCGCGGGAACGTGTTCACGATTGAGCCGGGCATCTACATCCCGGAAGAGAAGATCGGCGTTCGCATCGAAGACACCTACTACGTCGACGAGAATGGCAAGCTGCAGGACTACGTCGCCGGCCTCCCGCACACCGCCGAGGACATCGAGGCTCTGATGCAGCACGGCGCCGCTGGCAAAGCGCAGTAGACGCATGCTGCTGCGCTCGTTCCTGGCCATCGCCGGAGGCTTCTACGTGATTGCCATGTGCGTCGGAGGAGCGACCTTGCTGGCGCGTTGGCTGGCGCCGGAGCTGAGCAGGCTGCCTCCCTCGCGGAGGGCTCAGGCCTTCAACCTGGTCGCCAGCAGCCTCTTCGCCGCGCTTGGCGGGTCGACAACCGCCCGGCTGGCCCCGCTCAGCCCGCTGGTGCACTCGTTGATACTTGCCATCGTCGTGCTGCTGGTGGCGGCGGTGGCGACCACAGAGCTGCGCGGCGTCGCGCACGGACTCTATCCGCTTGCGCTAACCGTGCTGCCCTCGATCGCCGCCCTCGCCGGCGGCATCCTGACCGTGCTCTATTTCTAGCTCTCCCCGGTGTGATCCGGATGAGTGCTGTGGCTGTGCGCCTTCGATCGAACAAAGTGGCGCATCAGCCACCGTTATTGGCTAGAAGCGAATGCCGAAGGTGACCGGGATCATGCTGACCGTGCCTGACCCCGGGCTGTTCCCGTTGGAGTTCGGCGAATTCACCCACAGATAGCGCGCCTCAGCAAACACCTTCGCGCCTCCCTCACCCAGGTTGTGTGTGAAGCCCGTGCCGAAGTTCAGACCCGCCTGATTGCTGGAAAAGTGGCTCACCAATTGGGTCCCGAACTCCGGGAAGCAGCCGAAGTAGAAGTCGCATACTGTCCCGAGAAAAACTGGCTGATTGAACGAGGTGAGCTTGCGGTAGAAGCCTGCGCCACCTGTGACGTAACCGCCCCATGCACCAGATGTTTTGTAGTAGAAGATCGGATCCAGGCTGAAGCCCCACAGGTGCACGTTGCCCTGCGGCGCCTGTTCAGCCGCCAGCACCGAGTTCGGAATGCTGGCGTCGTGAAACTCGTACTCCGCCAGCACACCGACGCGGTGGCTGAAGTTATAACCCGCACCAAGCTTCACGTTGAAGCCAAAGTTCTGAGCCCGCGTGGTGTTCCCAAGCGGCGCGTCGAAGCCTGCGCCGGCATCGATCGCTAAATGATGGAACAACGGCTCGCCGTTTTGAGGATATTGCCTGTAGCCGCCGCCGCTGCCATAACCCCCGCTGTTCTGGCCGGCCGGCGCTGTGCGATACGACAGGCTTTGTGCCAATTCAGCACTCGAGGATGACTGCGCACGCCCGGCGGGCGCCAGCAGTGTAGTTGCAGCAACGGCGGATGCAAGCAGGCAAAACGGCATACGCCACAAATAGGGGGAGAGGGATCGACTCATACGCAGAGGCATGTAAGAAAGGACTCCAGATACAACATGTACACGTACTTCATCATGGGCAGAATGCTTGCAAACGCGCCCACGTCCTAATGACACTTAGGGGGATGCAGAAGTTTCTCTTGCAGGATGCATTTCATTGCCGGCATGAAAAATGGCCGACCTGCGCGGAAACACGCAGTGTCGGCCATCAGACTTCTTGAGTGCGCGCCGCTCCTGGTTCAAAGCTGCGCGCCGTTAGGCTACGAACCCTACTTAGTGGATGTCGAACTGCTCCGGATGCAGCGCTGGATCGCTCTTCACAATGATGGTGCGGCCAGACATCTCTTCCAGTTCATTCAGCCAGCGTGCATTGTTGCCCTTCAACGTCTTCACTACCTCCGGATGCACGCGCAGCATCACGTCATGCCGATCGAAGTGCTTCTGCATCTTGCGCATCTCGATGTAGATCTCGTTCGCGACAGTGATCGGGCTCTTCACCATGCCGGTGCCAGCGCAGATATTGCACTGCACGCTCAACGTACGCTCCAGTGACTGCTTTACTCGCTTGCGCGTGATGGCTACCAGGCCAAAGTCGTTGAACTGAAGCACCTTCGAAGGCGCCCGATCCGACTTCAACTCTTCTTCCAGCGCCTGCATCACCTTGTGCCGGTTCTTGCGCTCATCCATGTCGATGAAGTCGATCACGATGATGCCGCCCAGATCGCGGAGGCGAATCTGCCGCACAATCTCCGGGATGGCGTCGAGATTAGTCTTCAGGATGGTGTCTTCCAGGCGCGCCGTCTTGCCGACATACTTCCCGGTGTTGATATCGATCGCCACCAGCGCCTCTGTTTGATTGATAACAATCGATCCGCCGGACTTCAGCCACACCTTCGACTTCAGCGCCTTTGAGATCTCTTCGTGGATGCCGAACTGCTCGAAGAGCGGTGTCTCCTTGGTGTACAGCTTCACGCGCCGTACCAGCGAAGGCTGGAATCGGTTTAGGAAGCGCACAATCCGCTCATACTCTGCCTCGGAGTCGACCCAGATAGTAGAAAAGCTGTCCGAGACCTGATCGCGCAGGATGCGCTCAATCAGGTTGAGGTCGTGATAGATCAGCGCTGGCGCCTTGGCCGCATCGCTGCGCTGCTTGATCTCGTTCCACAGGCTGATCAGGAAGCGCAGATCGGCGCGCAGCTCTTCTTCGCTCGCATTCTCTGCAGCGGTGCGTACGATGAAACCACCGGAGGCATCGCCCTTCTCGCTGATCAGAACGCGCTTCAGCCGCTGGCGCTCCTCCTCTGACCAGATCTTGCGCGACACACCCACGTGGCTGACGGTCGGCATAAAGACGAGAAAGCGGCCAGGCAATGCGATGTGACTGGTGATGCGTGCGCCCTTCTTGGCGATTGGCTCCTTAGCGATCTGTACCAAGATCTCCTGGCCCTGCTTCAGCAGCTCAGAGATGATCGGCAGATCGCTGGTCTGTGCTGATTGACGGCGTCCACCGGTCCGGCCACGCCCGCCGCGGCGTTCACGGCCACCACGCTGGCGGTCTCCACGCCCCGGTCGGCCCTGCGTGCGCGGCGCCTCCTCTCCGGCCACTGCATTCGCCGGCTGCTCGCCCTCAATCTCTTCTTCGTCCGCCTCGTCCTCGTCGTCATCGAAGTCGTCATCATCGCTTGAGGTGACTTCCCGATCGATCTGTGCTTCGCGAATCACATCGCCGAGCTCCGATGCACCAGAGACTCGTGTCTCCTCCTCGACCAGATCACCCAGGTCATGCTCATCGTCGTGGGCGCCGGCGTGCTCCGGCAGCGGCGCGAAGTCATACTCCTCGTCGTCGATGACCTCTTCCTCTACCTGCCCGTCCCCAGGGATAAAGGCATGCAGGTGATCGAGCGCTGCGGTCTCCTGAGTCTGCGCCTCCCGGGTCTGCCCCTCGGCGGTATGCGCATCTGCGTGGTGGTGACCGTGGTCGTCTGCCTCAGCATGATGCGGCTCTGCGTGCGTCTGATCTTCCAGGTGTTCCGCGGGGTGCTCGGAGGTGTAGTGGGGCTCAGTCTGTGCCGTCGCGCCGTTCCCATCAGACGGGTGCGCGGGCTTCTCCACGGCAGCTCCAGCGTGCTCTTCACGAGCCTGCGACTGAGTCTCCGGTTCCTGCTTCTCTGCCGGATCCGGATCGCGTCCGAACAGGGACGAGAGCCGGAACTCGCTGGGCGAGGAAGGATCTACACGGTGTGACGCGGACGCGCTCTCCGGGTTGAACTCTGTCTCATCACCCTGCGCATGATGAGCATGCGGCTCGTCATGGCCGGCACTCTGGCCGGTGCCATGCATCTCCGCTCCGTGCTGCTCCTCGGGGTGGGCAGGCGGAAAGGCCGCATCGATAGGGGCGGTTTCGCTGCTGACGGCATGCAGCTCCACTACCGGCTGCTCTGCTGCCGGTCCCTCGGTAGCGTGATGCTCCAGTATTTCGTGATGCTCTAGGCTCTCGCGCAGCTCCGGCGTGTGCTCGGCTTCCGGCAGCGCTGCTGCAGGAGTGAGCTCCGTCCC
Source organism: uncultured Acidobacteriaceae bacterium (assembly GCA_964252395.1). Classification (GTDB taxonomy): domain Bacteria; phylum Acidobacteriota; class Terriglobia; order Terriglobales; family Acidobacteriaceae; genus KBS-83. The sequence goes on from CAXUMX010000014.1 coordinate 5,340, forward strand.
CGAAGTGGCAGTCTCTGCGGGCGTTGCAGGGCTGGCCTGGGCAGCGGGACGATCCCGATAGCGCGACAGCGACTCGCCCGGCAATGCCGCACTCACGCCGTCCCAGGCGATCGGGTGCTCCACCAGGGTCGACGGACGTGCCGTCACCTGCGGGATGTAGGGGCCATGCTCCAGCGGCTCCTCTTCCGTAATGGAGAGCGAAGACGCGCCGCCTTCATCCGATGGCCGCTGACCGTACTTCTGCAACGCCTCTCCGGGCAGAGTGATAGTAGCCGGGGACGCGCCCTGCTCCCTCGAACTGCGCCCGCCTCGATCAGGCCTTCGCTCGGAACGCTCCTGATTGCGATCCTGCGTCCGCTCCTGACCACGCGGCGCACTCTGCGCATCGACCCGTGGAGCAGCAGCCGCTGCGTCCAGCGTGATGTACTCCGTGCCCTGCTCGTCGGTCCCGCCCTCGTCGAAGCTCGCACCTGCGCCCGTGCTGGCATCGGGGCTGCTCAGTGAGCTTTGGTCAGCACTGCCGCCCTCGCGGTTTCCGCGGACTCCGCGGCGGCGGCCGCGGCGGCCTCTCCAGCGGCGGGTGCCTTCCTGAAACTCGTCCTGCGCTCCACCGGCGCTGCCGGAGGCCTGGTCGGTCTCTGCAGTCTCTTCGCCCTCTGCCTCGGCGGATGCGCTACCGCGCGCCTCCAGCGGCGCGGTACGCGGCGGCGCGGCGTTAGCAGCCTCCGGACGGCGGCCACCCCGGCCATCGCCTCGTTCTCTGCGCCCCCCGCCACCCTGCACCGCACCATTCTGTTTGGGTGCTTCAAAGTCGGCGGAGTCTTCCTGCTCTTCCAGGAAGTCGGTCACATACAGGAACGCGTCCCGCTCCAGCCCTACGTCGACAAACGCCGACTGCATGCCGGGCAGAACCCGTGTGACTTTGCCTTTGTAGATGGAGCCGGCGAGCGTGTATTCGTTCTCGCGCTCGTAGTAGATCTCGGTGAGTTGATCGTCTTCAACGATCGCAAGCCGCGTTTCATGCGGCGTCGTGGAGATACAGATCTCTTTTGCCATACTGCCTCTTTCTTGCCCGGGCCGGTGAAGGCCGGGGGCAGCAGACGAGGCAGATCAGAACAGGACGAGTCCTGTTCCCGGAGTTCCGGGCCGGGGTTGCGGGCCGGACGAGCGCACACGCAGGACCGCCTCCCCAACCGAAGAGGCGACCATGCGGCAGGCGTCACGGCGCCTCCGCGGAGCTCGCTCGCGTCCAGAAACCTTGGTTGTGACGCGGCTTTCCGCGCGCAGAGAGTTTGTGACCACTCCAGCCTGATTGTAGGGCGGGGTCGTTCCCCGTCTCTGCGTGTTCATTCCTGATCCTGCCCGGCCCGGTGATCCACCTGGCCGGCTTTAGCTTGGATAGTGCTTACAAAACCGTGCGGCGCGGGCGGCCGGTGCCAGTAACACAGCCGGAAACGCGCGGGCGCCTGTTGCACAACTTCAGTTCACAAACCGGTTCATCCGCACGTTCATAACAATGCCGAGCGCCAGAAACGTGAACAGTACCGAAGACCCGCCGTAGCTCATCAGCGGCAGCGGAATCCCGGTGACGGGCATCAGCCCCACGACCATTCCCACGTTGACGGCTATCTGAAAGATGAGCACTGCGACTACGCCCATGATCAGCAGGGTGCCGGAGAGGTCGGCGGCTGTCTGAGCGTTTTGTATTAAACGCATCAGTATGAGGAAGTATAGCAGTAAGACAAAGACTGCGCCCACGAAGCCGTGCTCCTCGCTCCATGCGGCGAAGATGAAGTCCGTGTAGGGGATGGGGAGAAAATCGCCCTGCGTCTGCGTGCCCTTCGCCACCCCGCGTCCCCAGACTCCGCCGTCTCCGACCGCGATCAGCGACTGCCGAATCTGGTAGCCGGAGCCCCGCGGATCCTCATCAGGCGAGATGAAGCTGGTCAGGCGGGCCTTCTGGTACGGCTTCAGTCCGACCTTCCATATGGGCACGATCAGGGTGAGGCCGGCCAGCACAATGATCAGAGACTTCTTCCAGCTGATGCCGCCCAGAAACAATCCCACCAGCAACACCGGCGTGTAGGTAAGTGCCGTGCCCAGGTCCGGCTGCTTCAACACCAAGGCCATCGGAAGTCCCACTAGCAGGAACGCCTTTCCGATGTCCTTCCAGTCCAGGTCGCGCCCGGCAAGGTTGGTGAAGTAGCGGGCCACCGCGATGATAAGGATGAGCTTCACCCACTCGGACGGCTGAAAGTGGATGCCGCCCACACGGATCCAGCGCCGCGCCCCCAGCACCTTCTGCCCCACGGCAAGCACCGCGATCAATGAGACCAGGCAGAACCCGTAGACCCAGTGGATGACATCCAGCAGCACGTGATAGTCGATGAAAGAGAGCACCAGCATGGCTGCGGTGCCGCCCAGCAGCCACAGAATCTGCTTGCTCTCGAAGCCCACAAATTTGGTGTGCAAAGTCGCAGAGTAGATCTCGATGACGCTGAGCACCGAGAGCAGAAACACCAGCCCCATCAGCACCCAGTCGAAGTCGCGTATGCGCAAAAATCGCTGCATGTTATCTCGTGCCTCCGCTGTGCGGCTGAGGATGGCTGCTGGCTCCGCTGTTGCTGCCGGCTTCTGCCTCGAGGATGAAGTGGCCGCCGCGAATGTTGGCCAGAGCCGCCGCATCCTCAGGGCGCTTGGCCTTTACCCGGTTCCCGCCCAGCGCGTCCGGCGCTGCCGGGTTTGACCAGATCGCCCCCACCTCGGTCGGCTTGGCCGGGCCGGCCTTCTCCTTCGCCGGAATGCTGTTTGCACCGGTTGCCGGCGCCCCGGTGCCGGGCGCGGAGTCTGTCTTTACCTGCAGCAGGTTGTGCTCCATCCGGCGCTGCTTGTTCACGAACGCGCCGATCACCTGCGCCGCCAGGCGTCCCGCGAGCTTGCCGTGCTCGCCGCCCTCGAACAGCGTTCCCACCACGACATCCGGGTTGCGGCGAGGGGCCACACCCACAAACCAGGCGTTGTCTTTTAGCGAGGCGCCGCCACCCACACGGCCCTTGAACTCGTTGCTGACCACCTGCGCACTACCCGTCTTGCCGGCAAAGTCAATGCCATCCAGATGGGCGCTGGGCGCTGTGCCTTCCGGCTGGGTAACGTCGAACATCGCGTCGGTGATGACCTGCCAGGCCTCCGGGCTCATCGGTACTGTGGCATTGCCGGATCCCGGATAAGAGTCGTTCATCGCCTGCCGGAAGCCCGCAGGCAGCTGGTCCTCCATCACCACGTGAGGCCGCTTCAGCATGCCGCCGGAGGCGATACCGGCGATCGCGCGGGTCATCTGCACGGGTGTCGCCGCGACCGCACCCTGACCGATTCCGACCGAGATCACCTCCCCGGCGTACCACTTCTCGTGGAAGGTCTTCATCTTCCACTCTTCCGATGGCATAGTGCCCGATGCCTCATTGGGCAGATCGATGCCAGTCTTCTGCCCCAACCCGAGCGCATGCGCCCACTTGGCAATCTTCTCTATGCCCAGCCGCTCGGCAAGCGTGTAGAAGTACGTGTCGCAGGACTGATAGATCGCCTTGGGCAGCTCGACCGCGCCGTGCCCGCTATGCAGCCAGCACTTGAAGTAGCGACCGTAGAACGTTCCGCCGCCCGGGCAGCTCACGTGGAGTGTCTGCGAGATCCCCTCATTCATGCCCGCGACCGCCATGATGATCTTGAAGGTCGATCCCGGCGCCAGCTGCGCCTGGATGGCCTTGTCCAGCAGGGGATGGTTCGGGTCCGTGATCAGCTTGGCCCAGGTATCGCGGGAGATGCGCACTGCAAAGTCGTTCGGGTCGAAAGCCGGGCGGCTGACCAGCGCCAGCACCTCGCCGGTGTGCGGATCCATCACGATCACCGCGCCATTCTTATTGCCCAACGCCTGCTCGGCCGCGCGCTGAATATCGATATCGATCGTTAGCTTCAGGTCCTTGCCCGGAATCGCATGTTCAAAGCCCAGCCGTCCTACTTCGCGCCCGTGGCTGTCGACCAGTACATCCCGTGAGCCGTCGGTGCCGCGCAGCATGGCGTCGTAGCTCTCTTCGACTCCGGATCGGCCAACCACATCGCCGGGCTCGTAGTAGGCGTATTTCGACTGGTTCAGCATGTCTTCGCTGACCTCGCCGGTGTAGCCGATCAGGTTGGCAGCGAAGCCATCCCTGGGGTACAGGCGCCGCTGCTCGTCGATCGTCTCCAGCTCGGGCAGCTCATCCCGGTGCGCCTCGATGAACTCCTTCTCATCCGGAGTGATGTCGCTCTTCAAGGGGAGGGGCTGATACTTCGGCGCGCCGCGATAGCGGGTAAGCACGCTCTGGATCTGCTCCACAGTCATGTGCAGACCGCGGGCGATCTTCGGCAGATCGTCGGTCATGGTCTGCGTCTGGTCCTGCACCAGGAAGCAGGAGACCGAGGGGTAGTTGTCCACCAGCAGCCGGCCCTCGCGGTCGAACAGACGGCCACGCGGAGCCAGGATGGGCACCTTGCGCACACGATTCGCCTCGGCCAGCTCGCGGTAGTTCGTCGCTCCGAGGATCTGAAGCCGCCACAATCCCGCCACCAGCACGGCCAGGATAGCCACGATGACGTACTGCACCACCGCCAGCTTGATCGCCGGTAGCTTGTCTTCGCGGTTGCCGTTCATGGCCGAGTCCTGTTCATGGCTGCTGCCTCATTCTCATGCCCCCTTAGTCGCGCAGCCGCGTGCGGTCCAGCAGGGCAAACAGCACCACGCCCAGCAGCGTATTGACGCCGGCGCGCAACAGCTGGTGCAGCCAGCTCCAGGCCAGGGGCTCCGCCATCAGGTGACGGACGATCACCAGGTACAGGAAGCTGTCCAGCAGGGTAAAGCTGAAGATCATCAGGATGCGGGTCAGTGGGTTATCGACATCGATCCGCAACCCGATTGAGGCAGCCAGAAAGCCGATGATGGTGTTCGCAATGCCGTGCAGCCCAAACGGCCGATGCGTCACCCCATCCTGAAGCAGTCCCACTACCGCGCCGGTCAGAGTGCCGGCAATCGGGCTGCGCCGCGACACGGCGAAATAAATCACCACCAGCAACGGCAGGTCGAAGACGTCCAGCCGCGGCAGACGCAGCGGCAGAATGGCCTGCAGAAACACGGCCAGCAATGGAGCAGCCAGCAGGATCGGCCAGGGAAACTCTGGCGACTCGAACTCGCGACGTGAGTTGGCTGTCAGCACGGTCATTGCTTCCGGGACTCCTGTTGTGGCCCGGGCGCGGGCACGGCCGCGGCATTTGCCCGCTCCGCCCCCTTATCCGGACTCGTTCTGTCCTGACCGGACTTCTCCGGCCCCACCAGCGGATGATCCGGACCAGTAGCGGTTCCCGGGATAATCGGGCTCTCTGCCTTGGCGTGCGGCGTCGCCTTGACTGCTTGTGCGCCGCCGGCCGGCTTCCCCCCCGGTGTGCCGTTGTCGGGCGTGGCCGCGTCAGGGTCGGTCACCGTCTTCTTTGCCTTGTGCGTTGTCGCCTGCGCCCCTTCGTTCAGCAACTCGGCGGTCCGGGCGGAGGAGGTCACCACCGTCCGCTGGCCGGGAACCATTTGGTTTGCTGGCGGCAGGGTGCCGGGGGAGAAGCGGTCTACGTGGGCAGCCGTCAGCGGCTTCAGCGGACGGTCATCCGCACTGGCGGTCTTGGGATCCGGAGCATCGGCAGGCGCATTCGGGTCGCGCAGGCCGGGTAGCTTCTCTGCCAGCACGTCAGAGGCGCGCTGCATCTCGGCCTCGGAGGCTCCTGTGACCTCGCTCTTGGCCAAGTCACGCTGTGCCGCCGGGGAGAGCTGGTCCGTCGCGTCGACTACTACCAGCACCTCTTCCAAGTGCTGCAGATTGGCTGCGGGCTTGATTACGATATCGGTGTAGGGCTCGCGCTCAGTATCGCTGACGACCTTCTGCACCGTCCCAACCGCAAGTCCGCGAGGGAAGATCTGGTCGCCGCCGCTGGTCAGCACACGCTCGCCCGGCTTGATGCGCTCATCCGGCAGCACATCGATGATCTGCGGCTGACCGTAGGCGTTGCCGCGCAGCACGCCGCGCAGACGCGTCTGCTCCAGCAGCACTCCGGCTCCGCTGGTCTGGTCGTTGATCTCAAGTACCTGGGAGGTGTGCGGAAACACTTCAACCAGCTTGCCGACGATGCCGTCGGGTGTAATCACCGGCTGGTCGCGTTTCAGCCCGTCCTTCGACCCCTTGTCGATGGTCAAAATGCGCGATTGGTCGCTGCCGCCGGTGCCGATCACCTGCGCCGGCACAGTCTTCGAGATGTACTTCTCATGGAAGCCGAGCAGCGCCTGCAGTCGCTGTCCCTGCCGCGCATCTTCAAGGATCGCCGCCTGCTCCAGCCGCAACTGGTTCAGCTGCTCGTGCAGACGGGCGTTTTCCTCGCGCGCATTTCGCAGATCTACATAGTTGCCCCAGAACCCACGGACGCCCAGGCCGGTGTGTGACATAACCCGCTCCGGCGGGGACATCATGGCCACGATCCAATAGCGCAACAGCCGAACACCCTTGCCGTCACTGCCCTGCGCCGCAGGCGTGCGCACCTGGATGGCGAGCCCCAGGAACTGCAGCAGCAGCACCGCAGACAGGACCATGATGTTCTTGTAGCGCTCGAAGAATGTTTCCATGGTCGTTTTGCTGGGAGTCCGTCTGCTGGTTGGTCCGCCCTACGGTTTACAGCGCGCCGCCATCGTGGGTGGGTGGCGATTACTCGATCTTGATTTTGCGTAGCAGCCGGAAGTCGGAAAGCATCTTGCCCGTGCCCAGCACTACGGATTTCAGGGGGTCGTCGGCGATCGAGACCGGGAGGCCGGTCTCTTCGCGAATGCGCTTGTCCAGATTCTTGATCAGTGCGCCACCACCGGTCAGCACGATACCGCGGTCGCTGATATCGGCTGAGAGCTCGGGCGGGGTCCGTTCCAGCGCGACCCGGATCGCGTTCAGGATGACGGCGACCGACTCGGTGAGCGCCTCACGGATCTCGGAGTCGTCAATGGTGATGGTCTTGGGCACGCCCTCGATCAGGTTGCGTCCTTTGATCTCCATCTGCAGCGGCTTGTCCAGCGGGTAGGCAGAACCGATCTCCATCTTGATCTGCTCCGCAGTGCGCTCGCCAATCAGCAGGTTGTACTTGCGCTTGAGGTAGTTCATCACCGCCTCGTCCATCTGGTTACCGGCCATACGGACCGAGCGCGAGTAGACGATTCCGGAGAGCGAGATCACAGCGATATCGGTCGTGCCGCCGCCGATATCGACGACCATGTTGCCGCTTGGCTCGGTAATAGGAAGGCCAGCGCCGATCGCGGCCACCATCGCTTGTTCCACGAGGAACACTTCGCTGGCCTTGGCGCGGTAGGCGGAGTCTTCGACCGCTCGCTTCTCTACCTGTGTTATCTCCGAAGGCACCCCGATCACAATCCGCGGATGCACCAGCATCTTTCGGTTGTGAGCCTTGCGAATGAAGTAGTTCAGCATCTTTTCAGTGACTTTGAAGTCGGCGATGACGCCGTCCTTCATCGGCTTGATGGCGACGATGTTGCCGGGAGTCCGCCCTAGCATCTCCTTGGCCTCGATGCCGACCGCTTCGATCTCACCAGTGTTCTTATTGATTGCCACAATGGAGGGTTCGTTGACCACAACCCCCTTACCACGGGCATACACCAAAGTGTTGGCAGTACCCAGGTCAATGGCAAGATCGGAGGAGAAGACGCTAAAGAGCGATCGCATCCCGTGCGAGCGCGAAGAACGCGAGTGGAATCCATTACTTGCCATCTGGGCGGCCTGTCGGTCTTCCTTGTCGAAGAATCTACAGCGATTGTAAGGGAGTGGAAAAGAACGCGCCTATGACACAAAGGTGGTTCCCGCAAAGTCAACCTCTGGGTTACCCGACTCCCGATCGTCATTCGGCAATCATGATTCCGTTCCATTTCAGGAACTTGAACGCTCCGCCAGCAGGTCGCCGGGCGGGTGCATTGCCCGCTCTCGCCAATTCCGCCATTCGCATGGCCTTCATCCATCGCTACCGGAAACGGTGGCAGAATTCCGAACAGGTATTTGCCTGATAACTGGCAAGAGAAGGGGAGATAGCAATGGCGATGGAGCGTGGAGACAAGAAGATGCGGGCGGCGCAGGTAAGCAAGGCAGGAGGGCCTCTGGAGATGGTGGATCTGCCCATCCCGGAGCCCGGGCGCGGCGAAGTAAGGGTCAAGGTACAGTCCTGTGGCGTCTGTCACAGCGATTCCGTAACCAAGGAAGGCCTCTTCCCAGGAATCCGATATCCCATTTCGCCCGGCCATGAGGTGATCGGACTGGTTGATGCGCTCGGCGAGGGGGTCGACCAGTGGAAGCCCGGGCAGCGCGTGGGGCTGGGCTGGTATGGCGGGTATTGCGGCAAGTGCGAGCCTTGTCGCAGCGGCGACATGGTCGTCTGCGAGAAGTTCATCATCCCAGGCATCGCCTACAGCGGCGGATACGCAGAGTACCTGGTCGCCCCTGCGGTTGCACTGGCGGCAGTGCCGGAGTCGCTCAATAGTGTGGAGTCCGCCCCCCTGCTCTGCGCCGGCGTCACCACCATGAACGCGCTGCGCAACAGCGGAGCCAAGGCCGGAGACCTGGTCGCCATCCTGGGCCTGGGCGGTCTCGGCCACCTGGGCGTGCAGTACGCCGCCAAGATGGGGTTTGAGACTGTCGCCATCGCCCGCGGGGCGGACAAGGCAGAGTTCGCGCACAAGCTTGGCGCCCGGCACTACATCGACAACGCCGCGCAGGACATGGCGGCGGAGCTGAAGAAGCTGGGCGGCGCGCGCGTGATCCTCGCCACCGTCACGGAGGCGTCTGCCATGTCCGATGCCGCCAACGGACTCGGCTATCGCGGAGAGCTGGTGATCCTGGGCGTGCCCCAGGAGCCGGTCAAGGTCTCGCCTGGAAACCTGATCATGAGGCGGCAGACGGTGTATGGATTCCCCAGCGGCACGGCCATCGATTCCGAAGCCACGCTGCGCTTCAGCGACCAGAATCATGTGCTGCCGATGATCGAGCGGTACCCGCTGGAGAAGGCAGCCGAGGCCTATGACCGCATGATGAGCGGCAAGGCACGATTCCGCGTCGTGCTGGAGATGAACGCCTAGCAACACCGCCGTCCGCGCGCGTCGGGTCGCACTCTTTGGCGCGCGCGGCGGTGGCGCTATCATTCCATGCGATGGACGCGAAGCCTCTTCTGCTGACCACCGATCAGGTGCTTCGCGTCTTTCACCACGACGAGATCTACCTCTTCCTGGGCGCGGCCTTCTCCACCGTCGGACTGGTCGCGGTGGCGCTCGCCTTCCTGGGGCGCAAGTTCAATTCCCTGCTGCTGTGGCTCGGGCTGTTCGCCTTTCTCTACGGCAATCGGTTATGGCTGCAGACCGGGTTGTTGGCGATGATGGTGCCTCAGGGTGCCTTGTTCCCCAGCCTCCGCGACTCGTCGAACTACCTTGTGCCTATCCCGGCCTTCTTCTACTTCCGTGCTGCCGGTTTCGTAGGACGCAAAGGAGGCCTGCTCATCTATCCCCTGACCGGCATGATGCTGGCACTGTTCATGGGTGTCTTCGTATGGGGGCCGCTCCCTGACTTTCGAACCATCAACAATGTAGCGGTCATCACGGCATTGATTCCTCTGACCTATGGATTCATGCGACTGCGCACACAAGGTCGCGAGTTCCGGGTCCTGCGATTCGGACTGCTCATCTTTGTCACGCTTGCCTTCTGGGACAACTTCGCCCGGCTCCATCGCTCCTTCCCCCCAGGGTGGAGCCGTTCGGGTTTCTGATGTTCCTCATTGCTCTCGGCTACGTGACTGCCACTCGCATCCGCGACCGGGATGCACAGTTGACTGCGGTGCAGAAAGAGCTTGAAGTCGCCCAGCAGATCCAGCGCTCGATTCTCCCGCTCTCCTTCCCGGAGTCCAGCAACTTTCGCGTTGCCGCGCGGTATGTACCCATGAGCACGGTGGCCGGCGACTTTTACGACTTCCTGCTGACGGGAGAGAGCGAAGCAGGCCTGCTGATCGCGGACGTCTCCGGGCACGGAGTGCCGGCAGCATTAATCGCCTCCATGGTCAAGCTGGCAGCCGCCTCGCAACACGCGCACGCCGGGCATCCTGCGGCACTGCTGGGCGGCATGAATGGAGTGCTGTGCGGCAATACGCAGAGTCAATTCGTCACCGCCGCCTATGTCCACCTGGACGCGGGTGCGAACCTGCTGCGCTATGCAGCCGCCGCCCATCCGCCCATGCTGCTGCTGCGGCAGAGCGGAGAGGTCGATATTGTCTGCGAAAACGGACTGATGATGGGCATCTTCAGTGATGCAGAGTATGCGATGACGGAACGCACACTGCTGCCCGGCGACCGATTGCTGCTCTATACAGATGGGGTCGTGGAGGCAGAGAACGCCGGCCAGGAAGAGTTCGGGCGGGACCGGCTGCTGCACCTGCTGAAGCAGACAGCCGCCCTCGCCCACGATCATGCAGCCGACCAGATCCTGACAGCGGTACAGCGCTGGTCGGCGACGCAGGACGACGACCTGACGCTGCTGATCTGCGACTTCCAGCGCGCCTGATTCCGGAACGCCCAGCGTAGCTGACGACGCGCTACTCGCGCGGAGTCGAAGCCGCAGTGGTGCTGGCCGGCCCGAAGGCGTCGACGAGCGAGATCACCTTTAACTGGCTGCGCACCTGTTCGAGCGGAGCGGTCGTCTTTACCAGAACGTCGATCGCCTGCCCGGGCAGAAGGTCCATGTAGTTGTCTACAACTTCGGCATCCAGATTGCCGAAGTTCAGATAGACGCTGCGCGCCAGCACCGGGGAGGCAAGGTGCAGCCGGTAGCCGCCGCTGGCCGGCTGCACATCGGTCTGGATGGTTGCAGCGGGCAGATGCACTTCGTGAGTCGGAGTGAGGTAGATCAGGTTGGTCGAGACCACCTGGCCGCCGATGGTGAGCTCACTGCTGACGAACAGGGATGCTGCGTCTGTGCCTGCCGGCACCAGCTCGCTGAGGGGCAGACGCTGGTACACCGCGCTTGAGAGTGCTGGCACCTCAATGGTCTGCTGCTTCTCTGTCACGACAGTGCCGTCGAACTTCATCAGCCGGGTGCGCAACTGCGCGCTCTGCGGTGCGGTCTTATCGGAGACGACGTAGACTGCCAGCGCACCATCCTCCACATGCGGGGAGACCAGCACCGGCGCGTAGAAGCGGCGTGCGTAGTACTGCAGCGCCTTCCATCGGCCGTAGTAGTCGATGGAAGACCAGGACGCAACCGGCCAGCAATCGTTCAGCTGCCAGTAGATGGACCCCATATTGCGCGGGCGCTCGCGCCGCATGTGCTCGGCGCCGATCTTGATGCCCTCGGCCTGCAGCACCTGGCTGACGTAGAGAAAGGAGGGAAAGTCCTTCGGCTCGGCGTAGTCCTTCAGCAGGTAGTCATGAATGATGGAGTTGCCTTCATTGTTTTTCTGGTGCGCCAGCATCACGGGCGTGAAGATACTGGTTCGATCCTGCGGCTCCGTGAAGGCCTCAATGGTGCGCAGTTCCGGGAAGGACTGAAAGCCGTACTCGGTGACGAAGCGGTAGTGATGCTTCTCGTACTCGGTGAAGGGCACGCGCCCGTGCCAGACGCTCCAGTCGTGCATGTCACCGGAGGCCTGGTCCGGCCCGAGATCGTCTTCGTAGTCGGCGCTGGGCGAACTGGGCCAGTAGGGTGTTGCGGGGTTCAGACGCTCCACCACGCGCGGCAGCGTGCTTGAGAACAGCAGAAGGTAGTCCTGCCAGATGCGAATCTGGCCCTTCGCATCGAGTGTCTTCGCCAGCTTGTTCTTGTCCCAAACCAGCGACTCTTCCGTCTCATTGTTGCCGCACCACACCACGATGCTGGGGTGGTTGCGCAGCCGCGTCACCTGGTACTCCGCTTCCTTGGTCACCTGCTCGCGGAAGCTGTAGGGTCCTGGCTGCCAGTCATTGCCGAACATGAAGTCCTGCCACACCATCAGGCCAAGCTCATCGCACAACTGGTAGAACTCGTCCGTCTCGTAGTAGCCGCCGCCCCAATGACGGATCATGTTCATGTTGGCGTCCCGAGCCGACTCCAGGATGCGTCGGTACTGAGCGGTGGTGACGCGCGACGGAAAGCTGTCAAACGGAATGACGTCCGCGCCCTTGGCGAATACGGGGATGCCATTGACGACAAGCTCAAACGAGCGGCCCCACTGATCCTTGTCACGCCGCAGCACGACGGACCGCAGACCGGCGCGGGTTGCTACCGTATCTGCCTCGCGGCCATCGACGCTCAACTTCGCTGTCCAGGTGTAGAGCGACTGCGCTCCGTAGCCGGCCGGATACCAGAGCGCCGGGTCCGTGATCTCCACCGGCAGCACGATGTGGTTCAGGCCCGGAGTGAGCGTGGTCTGCACCTTCGCCTCCCGCGCTTTGCCGCTCCCCTGCCCATACGACACCATGACAGTGGCTTTTCCCGCAGCTGCCGCGAACACATCCACCTCCGCGTCAACGCGGGCCAGCGCCGGGGTGATCTCCCGCTGGTGGATGTACACATCCTCGATGCGGGCTTCATCCCAGGCCTCCAGGTGCGCCGCACGCCAGATGCCGCTGGTCACAAAGGTCGGACCCCAGTCCCAGCCATACTCGTATGCAGCCTTGCGTAGGTAGGTCTTGTCAGGAGCCGGAGTCTGTCCGTGCCACTTGTCGGTGAGCGCGATCCGCTCCGCCACCTTGATGGGAGAGGGGAAGACGACCAGCAGCTCATTTGCGCCCGTCTTCAGGAATGGCTTCGCGTCGACTCGCCATCCCCGGAACATGTTGTCCGCGGTCATCACTTGCCGGCCGTTGACATAGACCTCCGCGTACGCGTCCAGCCCGTCAAACACCAGGTCAACATGCCCGCGCCCCAGCAGTGCCGGGGTCGCGGTGAGTGTGCTGCGGTACTCCCAGTCCGCATCCTGAATCCACTGCAGCTTCGCCTCGTTGTCGCGATAGTACGGATCGGAGATGAGCTTGTTCGCCAGCAGGTCCAGATGCACGTCCCCCGGCACCGTCGCCGGACGCCACTCCAGCGGCGTGGCACTCTGCTGCATGCGCTGCCGGAACTGCCACCCACTGTTCAGCTCCATGCTGGAACGGGGGGCTGCGTAAGCTGAAGCGAAACCAAATATCACCATCGCCAGGATGCATACCAGAGAGCGGAAGAGTCGAAGAGCCTGCATGCGTTTGGGGAAACCTTTGCTTTCGGGTTTTGCGACCGCGCGGAGGGCTCCGGCGCCGACCACGAAATTGTACCGGCGACAGCCAGCCAGAGGCGCGCGCGGCGCACGATAATCGGAGAAAGGACCGCGACGCATTGGAACCCTCCATCTTCACTGTCGGCCACTCCACGCGTCCTATCGGCGAGTTTCTGGAGATGCTGGCTGCGCATGGCGTGCGCCTGCTCGCCGATGTCCGGGCGATTCCGGGCTCGCGGCACAATCCGCAGTTCGCCGGAAACGCCCTGGCGTCATCGCTCAGCGCAGTCGGAATCCTGTACTCCCACATGCCCGGACTGGGTGGACTGCGGCGCCCGCGGCGCGACTCCGTCAATATGGGCTGGCGCAATACCAGCTTCCGCGGGTACGCCGACTATATGCAGACAGCCGAGTTTCAACAGAGCCTTGAGCAGCTGATCGAATCCGCCAGCCAGAACGTAACCGCCGTGATGTGCGCCGAGGCGGTACCCTGGCGCTGTCATCGCTCGCTGATTGCAGACGCACTGCTGGTGCGGGGAGTGAGAGTGCAGGAGATCGTGAGCGCGGCAACGACCACAGAAGTCGCGCTGCACGCATGGGCACGGGTGGAGGGGACATCGATCACCTATCCCGCAGACCCTGCGCAGAGTGAGCTCCCGCTCTAGCACGATCGAGATGGAGCCGACTGCCCGAAATGGGCCAGCCGCCGTCCCACAAAAGCCTCAGCCCATATCGCAACTCGCTGTGCCACGCTGGGTTTTTGTGCCTGAGCGGCGAGAAGAACGCAGTTCAGCCGCCGTACAGCCAGGAGAGTCTAAATGAAGATTACCGAGGTTGTTGTCGCATGTGCTCTCGTCATCGCTCCCGCGGCGATGTCAGCCCAAACCACCTCTCCAACCCCGACACCGGGCAAGAATGACTACAACGTCAACCAGCGCAAGGCGAGCCAGCAAAATCGCATTGTGCAGGGCGTGAACAGCGGGCAGCTGACTCCGGGGGAGACCGCCCGCCTGGAGCACCAAGAATCCGGGATCAACCGCGAAGAGCGTGGCATGCGCGCGCAGGACAACGGCCACCTGACGGCGCAGGACCGCAAGACCCTGCATCAGCAGCAGAACCAGGAGTCACGGCGCATTTACCGGGACAAGCACAACGCCAAGGTTCGCTAGAATTTCGGCTCTTACCCCTCACCGGAGCGGACAGGCCGAGTCATTCTTCCCGGGCCTGTTCGCTTCGCACCTCTTGGAATCCCGACTTCCCGTCGTCGCTCATGTTGGAGGACGTGGGGGCACGAGCCCGATCTATTCCAATGTTCGCCTGGTCCGCAGCCTGGAAAGTGACATCCTAGAGGCAAAGCGGAGGCAGATATGGACTGGACACCCGGTGGGCTCAGCGGTGATGTCGAAGACAGGCGCGGACAGGGTGGCGGCTTCTTCGGCGGCGGCGGACTTGGCCTGGGCGGGCTGGTGGTGCTGGTCGTCATCAGCCTGATTACCGGGCGCAATTACATAGGCGCTTATCTGTTCAGCCATCCCAGCTCCGTGCCGCAGAGCGCCACTCCGTACACACCGACCGGGGATGAGCAGCGTTCGGCGCAGCTTTTCTCGTTTGTTCTGGATGACGCGCAAAAGACCTGGACCGAGATACTGCCCGGCTATCGGCATGCCAAGCTGGTCTTGTTCACCGGCGCGACCAGCTCCGGATGCGGCGCAGCCCGCTCTGCCACCGGGCCCTTCTACTGCCCCGCGGATGAGAAGGTCTATATCGACCTCGGCTTCTGGAACGATCTGAAACGCTTCGGGGCGTCGGGTGACTTCGCGCAGGCATATGTCGTTGCTCACGAGCTTGGCCACCATGTGCAGAACCTGGTCGGCACAGAGCGCCGCGTCCGCGCGTTGCGGCAGCAGAACCCTGAGCTCGACAACCGCCTCTCTGTCGCAATGGAGCTGCAGGCCGACTGTTATGCAGGCGTATGGGCGCACAGCACCGAACAGCGGAAGATTGTCGACACAGCAGACATCCGGCAGGGCCTAGACGCTGCCGCTGCCGTCGGCGACGATCACCTTCAGAAGATGACTCAGGGGTATGTCGCGCCTGACAGTTTTACCCACGGTTCATCGCAGCAGCGTGTCAGCTGGTTTGAGCGCGGCCTCGAGAACGGGGACGTAAAAGCCTGCGATACGTTCCGCAACTCCCAGTGATACGAGCGGCATAACGCAAAAAGAACGCGCATCGCATAGATGCGCGTCCTTTTTATTGCAGTTCGGGTGTGTCTTACCGCTTGTTGACCCGGGTAGGTTCCACGTACTCGTCCGGGTTCAGCGGGGAATCATACGAGGTGCTGGTGGTACGTGTGCCGATAGGCTGCACGCGGTCTGTTGTCGCGCGATCGGTAGTGAGACGATCCGTATCGCTGCCTACAGTGTGCGTGCTCACGCCCTTCTCGCCCGAGGAGGAGATGTCATCCGCGCCCGTCGCCTTGAGGATGTCCTTGGCTCGGGAGACCTCATCTGAGGAGTCGCAGTGTACGGACAACAGCACGCCGCCATCCTTCACGCGCCCTTCGTAACGCTTGGCCTCATACTCCGGGATGCCCAGGCCTACCAACGCACCCACCACGCCGCCCACTGCACCGCCGGCGCCCAATCCAGCGAGCGTCGCCATAATCGGACCTGCGGCAATCAGCGGACCCACGCCAGGGATCGCCAGTGCACCGATGCCTGCAAGCAGACCTAGCGTACCGCCGACGGCACCGCCCACACCTGCTCCTGTAGTTGCGCCCTCAGGAGCCTTGGTGTTCTTCTCCGCCGCGAAGTCCTTGGAGCTCTGACGATCTGACATCAGGACGGAAACATCCTGGTTGGAGAAGCCTGCCGCTACAAGACGATCCACCGCCTGCTCTGCTGCTGCGCTGGACGGGTAGATGCCGAATGCTGCCGTATTCTTTCCTGCCATAAGTTGCTCCCTCTTCCTGTGCTACTGCTTGACTGTGAGTTGATTCGTGACTTTGTCCTGGCCGCCGGCGGCTTCTGCCGCCTTGGAGGCAACAGCTATCTTCTCCTCTTCCGAATGCACCGGACCCTTTAACGTGACCTGACCGTTCTGCGTGATGATCTTCACGTTGTGTGCATATGTGGAGAGCGACGAGTCGCCGACAATGGCCTTGCGTACCTTCGCAGTCAGCTGCCGGTCCGTCCTAGACGAGGACTGCTGTTCAGCAGTCTTGTGCTGCATCTTGTTTCTGCCGGAGTTATCTGGAGCGGTTGCCGTGGACGCCCCGCTCTGATCCTGTGCCATGGCTGCGACCGGCAGCACGGACATGCTGGTGAGCGCGATACAGCCATAAAGAGATGCCCGGAGGACGCCGGAGTGAAATGCTCTTACCATGTCTTACCTCGTGGCGCTGGTCGCGCCTGAGTCATGCTTCGTGGACGAACGTTGCTGCCAGCATCCAGGCATCACTGCCCCGCTGCGGCCTTGTAGTAAGAGGCGGTCGGCCGGGTGCAGGTTGGCGACTGCGCTCGATTTCGTAAAGCTCCACGGGATGCCTGAGCCGCGCGATTATGCCAACAAAACACCTGCTCCCATATGCAGCACGCACGTCGACGAAGGCCAAAGGGTGCTTCCGCTGGCCAGCCTGTACCGCTTCCGCTATGCTTGGCTGTTTGGCATCTTGTCCCCCTTGAAGGAACCTGCATGGCCGCAACGGCAAAGACGTACGGAAATCTGATCGGCGGGAAGTTCGTCGCTGCACGCAGCGGCAAGACCTTCGAAAACTTGAACCCCGCGGACACCTCGGACCTGGTCGGCACCTTTGCCGCCTCCGACGCCGCAGACGTGGATGCGGCCGTTGACGCCGCGGCCAAGGCCTACGAGAGCTGGCGCCTGGTGCCCGCACCCAAGCGCGCAGAGATTCTCTACCGAACCGGTGAGCTGCTGCTGAAACGCAAGGAAGAGTTTGCGCGCGATATGACCCGCGAGATGGGTAAGGTCCTGAGCGAGACACGCGGCGACGTGCAGGAGGCGATCGACACGGCCTACTACATGGCTGGCGAGGGCCGCCGCCTCTTTGGCCAGACCACACCATCGGAGTTGCAGAACAAGTTCGCCATGTCCGTACGCATGCCGGTAGGAGTCATCGGCATGATTGCGCCGTGGAACTTCCCGATGGCGATACCGTCATGGAAGATCTTTCCGGCGCTGGTCTGCGGCAACACCTGCGTGATCAAGCCTGCGGAGGATACGCCCCTCTCTACTTTCCACTTAGTGGAGATGTTGATGGAGGCAGGCCTGCCGGACGGCGTCGTGAACATCGTCACGGGCTTTGGTCCAGAGGCGGGTGCGCCTCTGGTCGAACACCGCAAGGTGCGCGCCGTCTCCTTCACGGGATCGAGCGAGGTCGGGCGCATGATCGGGCAGAAAGCGGCTGGACTATTTAAGCCATGCTCGCTTGAGATGGGCGGCAAGAACGCCATGATCGTGCTGGACGACGCGAACTTGGACCTGGCAGTTGAGGGTGCGGTCTGGGGCGCGTTCGGAACCACGGGGCAGCGCTGCACCGCAACCAGCCGCGTGATCGTAGACAAGCGCGTCGCAGCAGAGTTCACCGAGCGGATGAAGGATCGGGCAGGCAGGCTGCGCGTCGGCAACGGCCTGGAGGACGGCATGGAGATGGGGCCCCAGATAAACACCCAACAGATCGAGACTTCAGAACGCTACGTCAAGGTGGCGCAGGACGAGGGCGCGGTTCTGGTACACGGCGGCACGCGGCTGAAGGAAGCCGCGCATGAGAAGGGTTATTTCTTCGCGCCCACCATCTTTGGACAGGTTAGGCCGGCCATGCGCATCGCGCAGGAGGAGGTCTTCGGCCCGGTTCTGAGCGTGATCGAATGCGATGGCGTCACGGACGCGATCAATATCGCGAACGGCATCGAGTACGGACTCTCTACCGCGCTCTACTCGCGGGACGTGAACAAGGCTTTCCGTGCGATTCGCGACTTGGAGGCGGGTATCACCTATGTGAACGCGCCGACCATCGGGGCGGAGGTGCACCTTCCCTTCGGCGGCGTGAAGCAGACCGGCAACGGCCATCGCGAGGGCGGCACCGGTGCGCTCGACTTCTACACCACGTGGAAGTCGGTCTACATCGACTACTCAGACAAGCTGCAGCGCGCCCAGATCGACAACGCTGAATAAATGTGCAGGAACGTGAGCGCAAGCAAGAGCCGCATTGCGCGACAGGAGAACGAATGATTATTGGAGTGCCCAAAGAGATCAAGGATCACGAGAGCCGCGTTGGCATCACGCCTGCCGGCGTCAAGGCGCTGAGCGAGGCTGGCCATAAGGTCCTGGTCGAGACGCATGCCGGGGACCTCTCCGCATTTACCGACGATGACTACCAAGCGGCCGGAGCAGAGATCGTCGGCTCTGCCCACAACGTGTGGGGTTCGGCGGACATGGTGGTCAAGGTCAAGGAGCCGGTAGCCAAGGAGTACGGCTTCTTCCGTCCGGACCTGACGCTGTTCACATATCTGCATCTGGCGCCACTGCCGGAGCTGACGGATCAGCTGCTGGCCAAAAAGGTGACTGGCATTGCGTATGAGACTATTCGCGATCGCAACAACACACTGCCCCTGCTGACGCCGATGTCCGAAGTCGCGGGCCGCATGTCGGTGCAGGTAGGAGCTACGTATCTCGAGAAGGAGCGCGGCGGACGGGGCGTACTGCTGGGCGGCGTGCCTGGCGTGCCGCCGGCGAATGTCTGCATCATTGGCGGCGGCATCGTGGGCACGAACGCTGCCAAGATCGCGCTGGGCATGGGCGCGAAGGTCACACTGGTGGACCTCAACCTGAACCGTCTGCGCGAGCTGGACGACATCTTTGGCGGACGCGTCTTTACCCTGGCTTCAAACTCCTACAACGTGGCCCATGCCACGCGCGAGGCGGACCTGGTCATTGGCGGCGTGCTGATTCCAGGCGCTGCGGCTCCCAAGATCGTCACGGCAGCGATGGTGGCGCAGATGAAGAAGGGCGCCGTGATCGTGGACGTGGCTATCGACCAGGGCGGCTGCATCGAGACTGCCCGGCCGACCACGCACAGCGATCCCTCATACGAGGTGAACGGCGTGGTGCACTACTGCGTCACCAACATGCCGGCGGCGGTCCCGAACACGTCGACCCTCGCGCTGACGAATGCCACCTTTCCCTATGTGCTCAAGATTGCGCAGGTGGGCGCGAAGCAAGCCATCCTAGCCGACAACGGCACGGCTGAGGGCGTGAATACCTATGGCGGAACTCTGACCTACCAGGCCGTCGCACAGTCCCAGGGCAAGCCGTTCAAGTCGGTTCGTGAACTGCTCGCCTGAAATCTTTCGAGCACCAAAGGAAGAGGGCGCGGCCGGTGGCCACGCCCTCTTCGTCTTTCACAATCTCGCTATCTCACGGTGACGCTATTCGCCAGGCGGAAGGTCAGCGGTGACTCCGACCCGACGATCACCTGCTGGTTTCCAGTAAAGGCTCCTGCCGCGGTGCCGCCGCCGCCGCCAGCAAGGCCGCCAATCAGCGCACCCTTGCCACCGCCTGCCAGTCCGCCGATGAGCGCGCCCACACCGGCGCCCCCGCCTGCGAACAACGCGGTACGCTTGCCCTTGCCCTTCAACTCGCGGCTCCAGGTGTCGCTCTGGATGGGAGTGCGCTGGCCGTTGATCCGCAGCGAGTCGAGCTGGAGCGAGAGCACACCCGCGCCTTTGAATTTGCCACGAGAGTTGGCCGCCACCACGTGTCCCGACGCGGAAGAGCCAGATGCGACCACCGTCTTGCCCTTGACGACAATGGGGGAAGTCACCGTCGCTTCGAAAGCGTCACCTTCATGCGCCGTCGAGGAGTTGAGGGTCTGCGCCAGCCGCACCGTCACCCGTGTACCAGAGGGGATGGTGTAGACCACTGGCTGGACTGGAGCAGCCGGCGGAGTGGTGGCCTCGGGCGCTGGTGCAGTCGCGGTCGCGCTGGGGCTTCCTGTCGCCGCACCCGGAGCCGTGCTCGGGGTTGGCGCGCTCGGTGTGGCCTGGCCGGACTGCGCCGTGCCAGCGGCAGGTTGCTCGCTGGAGGGCTGTTGATTCTTGTTGCAACCCGCTACCGCGACCAGGGCTGCCAGAGAGACAGAGAGAGCACAGGTGGTGAGCTTGGGGATTGGCATGGCGTCCCTAGCATGCCACAGGGTTGGCGGAGATACCTCAAAAAAGCAACTCAGCTTCTCGAGACCTGCCTGCAAGGTGGTCCGAAGCCGCCTATAATCAGAGAGTTTCATTCCTGCCAAACGCCTCATCGGGAGGGTTGCCCGTGCTCCGCCGTCGCCACTTTACGGTCGCACTGCTGGCTGCGTGCTTTGCCATCGCTACCCTGCTCCTGATCGCGCTGAACGCATTCAACCTGCACTTCCTCAGCCCGCACGACAGCAGCGGCATCTTCCTGCTTACCGCGCTCTCCGGCACCACCTTCCTGCTGCTGGTTGTGCTGCTGGTGCTGCTCGGCCGCAACCTTCTGAAGCTGCATGCAGATGGAAGCCAGCGCCTGCTCGGCTCCCGCATCCGCACTCGACTTCTCTCCGGCGCCTTGATCCTCAGCCTCGCCCCAACACTGTTCATGTTCTTGTTCAGCTACCTGCTGATGAACCGCTCGATCGATCGCTGGTTCTCGCAGCCGGTGTCGCAGCTGCGCGAGGACTCCACCCGAATCGCGCTGGAGCTGTCACAGTATGCAGCGGACAATGCGCGCGCTGAGGCGCAGTCCCTGGCCAGCTCCAGCGTGCTGGCGCGCAGCCTGGAACAGAAGGACCTGCTGGGCGCGACGAATGTCGTGCGCAGTCATCGCATCACTCTCTCCGGCGGCTTCGTGCTCATCTTCAACGATGCAGAGCCGGTCGTGCAGTACGCAGTCCCCCATGGCGGGGACAGCGCTCATCCTGAGATACGCCCGTGGATCGATGACGCGGAGGTGCGCGGACCCGCCGCTGGCCAGTCGCTGGCCACCTTCATTCTCAATGCCGCGCGTCGGACCGATCAGCCCATCCTCAGCCTGGGCGGCAATGAGTACATCCTGGGCATGGCCGCCATGCCCGATGCCAATGTTGTGGTGGTCGCGCTGCCCATGCCAGCCGGCATGGCACACACGGTCCGCACCATCCGCTCCGGCGCAGAGGACTACTGGCAACTCTTCCGCCGCCGCAATCGTATCCGCGGCACGTACGTTCTGCTGATGCTGATGCTCACCGCATTGACCCTGTTCGCCAGCAGCTGGCTGGCGCTCTACATGGCCAAGCAGGTCACGCGGCCGGTGGAGGCACTGGCTGACGCCATGGATGAGATCAGCGCCGGCCGTTACAGCCATCGCGTGGTCATGGGCGCCACCGAGGAGCTCGGCGAGCTGATCCACTCGTTCAACGCGATGGCTGCTGACCTGGAGCAGTCCCGCGCGCTGGCGGAGACCTCAACCACGCAGCTGTCGCAGGTAAACCGGGCTCTAGCCGACCGTCGGCGGGAGCTTGAGATCATTCTCGATACCATCCCCAGCGGGGTGACCACGCTTGACGGTCGGCTCCGCGTGCTGCTGTCCAACCGCGCGGTGCTCGACCTGCTGGATATGGAACCCACCGGCTCGTTGCCGGAACAGGTTCTCGCGGATCTGCCTCTCGATATCGCCTTCCCTGCCGCCATCAGCGAAGAGGTGCATCGGCTGCTGCGGCGCAGCCAGCGCATGCGCATCGCCGGCTCTGAAGTGGACCTCGCCGGAGCGCGCGGCTCGCGCCGACTCTCGCTCACCTTGGCCGTGCTTGATCAGCCAGGACAGGAGCGCGGCTACATCCTTGTGCTCGAAGATGTCACCGACGTGCTGCGAGCGCAGCGCCAGGCCGCATGGAAAGAGGTCGCCCAGCGTGTGGCTCATGAGATCAAGAACCCGCTGACGCCG
Source organism: uncultured Acidobacteriaceae bacterium (assembly GCA_964252395.1). Lineage (GTDB taxonomy): Bacteria > Acidobacteriota > Terriglobia > Terriglobales > Acidobacteriaceae > KBS-83. Next base: position 27,627 of record CAXUMX010000014.1, read on the forward strand.
ATCTCACTCTCAGCCGAGCGGATTCGCCGCCACACCGACCGGCCCACACCGGAGTCGACCAGCGTGATCCGCCACTGCAGTGAGGTCATCCTCAGCTCGGTGGAGACCGTGCGTACGCTGGTGGACCAGTTCGGGGCCCTGGCCCAGTTCCCGGTCTCGGCGCCGCGGCCGGTGGATCTGAACGAGGCCGTGGATGCAGCACTCCTCATCTTTGCCGGAAGGCTGCAGGACATTCGCATCGAGCGCCACTTTGCGTCCGGGCTGGCGCCAGTGCTCGCGGACCGGGAGGCGCTGCGCCGCGCTTTGGCCAACCTGGTCGACAATGCGGCCGAGGCAATGCAGGGGACACTGCACCGTGAGCTGACCATCACCACCGGTGAGAACTCCTCACACACAATGGCGGAGATCGTAGTGGCCGACACCGGCCCCGGCGTCACCAGCGAGATTCGCGAACGGCTCTTCCTGCCCTACTTCTCGACCAAGCAGCGCGGCACCGGGCTGGGCCTGGCCATCGCCGCCAAGATTGTGCAGGAGCATCACGGAACCATCCGCGCCGAAGAGAACAAGCCGACCGGCGCCCGCTTCATCATTGAGCTGCCGTTTGCCGAGCCCAATGCAGCGGACACTGCACCCGCCGCCGTCGCGGAGATGCCCACATGAGCCACGTCCTGATCGTCGATGACGAAGCCGAAATCCGCAATTCGTTGGGAGAAATCCTGACCGAAGAGGGCTATACCGTCACCTGCACCGCTACCGGGCAGGAGGCGATGGTGCTGCTGCGCGACGCCAGCTACGACGCCGTGCTGCTGGACATCTGGCTGCCGGACCGCGACGGCATGGATGTGCTGAAGGAGATCCGGCAGTTGGAGAGCGAGTCCCGGCCCGAGGTGATCATCATCTCCGGCCACGGCACGATTGAGAGCGCGGTGCGCGCCACGAAGCTGGGTGCTTACGACTTCCTCGAGAAGCCGCTTTCACTGGAACGCACGCTGATCCTGCTGAAGAACGCGGTAGAGGCGCGGCGGCTGCGCTCGGAGAATGAAGAGTGGAAGCGCCAGCTCTCTGCGCGCGCGCATATTACCGGTGAGAGCGTGCCCATCAAGGCGCTGCGGCAGCAGATCAAGCTGATGGCGCCGACAAATGGCCGTGTGCTCATCTTCGGCGAGTCGGGCTCCGGCAAGGAGATCATCGCGCGCGAGATCTACGCGCAGAGTCTGCGCCGTGAAGGCGTCTTCATTGAGTTGAACTGCGCCGCCATCCCGGAAGATTCCATCGAGACGCAACTGTTCGGGTACCGCCACGGCTCTGTGCCCGGCGGACCGCCGGAGAAGCGGGGCACGCTGGAGCGCGCCAACAACGGCACTCTGTTCCTGGATGAGATCGGCGACATGAGCCTGAAGACGCAGGCCAAGGTGCTGCGCGCCATGGATGAGCAGCGCTTCACGCCGGTGGGCGCAACGCAACCCGTCAGCGTGGATGTGCGCATCATCGCGGCGACAAACAAGAACCTGGAAGATGAGATTGCGCGCGGCAACTTCCGCGAAGACCTCTTCTACCGGCTGAACGTCATTCCGTTCTACGTGCCGCCGCTGCGCGAGCGACGCGAGGATATACCCATCCTGGTGCGCGAGTTTCTGCGCGAGTTCGGCCAGGAGTACGGCCGCCCGCGCATCGAGATTCAGGAGGATGCCCTAGCCGCCCTGAAGCAGTACCACTGGCCGGGCAACGTGCGCGAGCTGCGCAACATGGTGGAGCGGGTGGTCATCCTGAATCCGCAGGTCACCCGCATCGAGCGCAAGCACCTGCCCATGCTGGTGCATCGTGATCCGGGCCGGCTGACCAACGACTTCAACTCCCTGCAGGAGGCGAGAAACGCCTACGAGCGTGACTTCATCCTGAAGAAGGTGGATGAGTGCCACGGCAATATGAGCCGTGCCGCCGAGGCGCTCGGTCTGGATCGCACTCATCTCTACCGCAAGATGAAGACGCTTGGCATCAGTGCGCGGGAGTAGATGGGCGGCGCTGTCCATGCTGTGCCTGTTGGTCAGCGGCTGCACCGTCTGCACAGAACGTATCGTTGACCAGACCACCTCGCCCGACCGCAAATGGACGACGCGCACCACGGGTCGCGATTGCGGTGAGCACGCCGTGCCCACGATGAATGTCTACCTGCAGCGTGCAGACAGCCGCTCCCGCCTGGGCGAGATCATCGTTCTGGTGCGCAACGCGCATGACGTCCGCGTTGGCTGGACGAGCAGCAAAGAGGTGCACGTGGACTGCCCGCAATGCGGCTCGGACGTGCGCATCGCACGGCCGGACGCACACGGCATCACGATTTCGGTTTCTCGTTAGGCGATGGCCAGTCCTCCGCCGCCGCCTGGTCGCTCGCCATCTCGGTGATCTGGCGACGCCAGTCCAGCGACTCGACAAACCCGCGCGACTCCCGCCAATTCTCTTGGACGATAACATGCAGTTCCAGGAAGACGCGCGTGCCCAGCAGGGACTCGATCTCCTTGCGTGCCGAGGCCCCGATGCTCTTCAGCTTGGCGCCGCCTTTACCGATCAGAATCGCCTTCTGCCCGTCACGCTCGCAGTAGATGACCGCGGCGATGCTGGTCACCGGCAGCTTGCCGTCCTTGCGCGGCTTGGCGTCGACGGGCGGCTCCTCGTAGCGCTCGATGACAACCGCTGAGGCATAGGGGACCTCTTCGCCTGTCTCCATCAGGATGCGCTCGCGGATCAACTCCGCCACCAGAAAGCGCTCCGGCTGATCCGTGAACTGGTCGGACGGATAGTAGCGCTGGCCCTCCGGCAGGCGCTTCACAAGGGCCGTGATCAGCCGGTCCAGGCCGTCCTTTTTGCGCGCGGAGATGGGGATCACCTCGGCAAAGTCGTGCAGTGCGCTCACCTGTGTAATCAACGGCAGCAGCCGCTCGCGCTCGATCAGATCGATCTTGTTGATCACCAGGAAGACCGGGCAGTCCAGCTTCTTGATTAGCTGGAGCACGAACTGATCTTCACTGGACTCCCGCGCGCGGATCGCCTTACCCGCCTCACGCTCGTCGGGCATGCGCAATTCGCGTGTTGCATCCAGCATCAGGATCACCACGTCGCGCTGTTCCAGTGCGTCGTGTACCTCCTGCATCATGCGGCGGTCCAGTTGCGAATTCGGCTTGTGCACGCCCGGCGTGTCCACAAATACGATCTGCGCGGCGGCATGCTTGCCCTTCTTCGCCGGTACCTCCACCACGCCCTGAATGCGCGTGCGCGTGGTCTGGGGTTTGCTGGTGACGATCGCCACCTTCTCCCCCGTCAACGCATTCAGCAGCGTGCTCTTGCCCGCGTTGGGCCTTCCGATAATCGAAACAAAACCAGATCGCACTTCGCTGTTCCTCTTTCCAGATCTTTGTCAGGCCGCCGGCGCTTCGAGCGCGGAGACGCGCAGTTGTTCGACCCGCCGGTCAGTGGATGCCAGCACTTCAAAGCGCGTTTTGCCGGCGATCACGACCTCGCCCGCCATGGGGATGCGGCCTGCTACCTCACTAACCAGGCCGGCCACTGTGGTCGCGGCGTAGTCGCCCTGCTGCAGCTCTTTGTCGCCAGTCAGCTGCTCCAGCTCTTCGACCTCCAGGCTGCCCGGGACCACCCAGATTCCTTCACTCTCCTGACGTGGCGCGTTGTCTTCGCTGTCTGCCTCGTGCTCATCCGTGATTGCGCCGACGATCTCTTCCAGCAGATCCTCGATCGTTACCAGCCCGGCCACCCCGCCATATTCATCGATCACGATACGCATGTGCTGCTTCTCGCGCTGCATCTCGCGCAGCAGCTCATTCACATGCTTGGTCTCCGGCACAAAGGCCGCGGGGCGCTGGATGTCCTGCACCGTGCGCAGAGGCGCCTCCATGTCTGAGACCTGCAGAAGATCATGAGAGAACACGATGCCGGACACGGTATCGAGCGTGCCCGAGTAGACGGGCACACGTGAGAAGGGCCGCGCCTCGAGCATCTTCAAGAAATCCTCGAGGGTCGTCTCTGCGGCGACGGCGAAGACCACCGGGCGCGGCGTCATTACCTCGCGCACGATCTTGTCGCCAAACTCCACTGCGGAGCGGACCAGATCGCGGTCGCTCTCTTCAATGATTCCCTCTTCCTCGCCTGCCTCGATCAGCGCTTCAACCGCCTCGTCGTCGTCCTCCTCTGCCGTCGTATCCTGCACCGGCTGGCCTAGGGAGACGATGGACAGCAGGAACTCAAGTGCCAGCTCCACTGGCAGCACCGCGAAGAAACAGAGGCGGAGAAACCAGATCCAGCCGACGATCCACTGCCCCTTAGTACGCACAAAGAAGACGTAGGGCAGCAGCCGGCTAAACAGCAGGATGATCAGCACAAGGCCGAGCACTGCCTGCGAGATGCCCAGCAGCGTCGGCGTACCCGGCACGCGTTCGTGATTGAACAGAACCGCCCCGATGATCAGGACGATCGTCGCGAGCGAGAGCTGTGCGAGCACCGCGGCGCACAGGGCAACGCGCGGGCGGGCAAACTTCAGCCTTGGCTCTACCTGCTGCTCCCAGACCTCGATGTTGTCTTCAAACTCGCGGGAGAGAAATTTGCCCAGCTCGGAGTAGAGCCGATCTACATAGCAGGCCAGTGTGTGCACCACCAGCAGCCCTACAATGGCAGCGGTATAGAGCCAGGTCATACGCGCACCGCAGCACGCGCGCTTCTTGCGCCGGTCTTCTTCGCGGCGGCCGGTCCGGACGGGGTTCGTGTCCGCTCAATCAGTCCGGCAGGCAGCCCCAGGCTCCTGCGCAGACGCATCTCTTTGCGCTGCATCGTGCCGCTATCGGACTCGTGATCGTAGCCCGCCAGATGCAGCAGACCGTGGAGCAGCAAGATGCGAAGCTCGACATCCAGGGCGTGGCCACGCTCCGTGGCGGCGCGCCATGCAGTCTCAAGCGAGACGACCAGGTCGCCGGCGACGCCGTCCGCCTCGGCAGGCGCGGGGAACGAGAGCACATCGGTCGGCTTGTCCTTAGCGCGATACTGCCGGTTGTACTCGCGAATCTGCGCGTCTCCGGTAAGCAGAACGCTTAGCTCACCGGTCAACCCGACCGCGGCGACAGCCTCGCGCAGGAAGGTCGCCAGCTCCCGCCGGCGCGGGCGCGCCGCTTTCGGCAGCTTCTGCTCCACGGCGGGTTCGTACACGATCATCGTTCGCTCACGTTCCTAAACGACAAAGAGGAGAGCGGACGCCCTCCTCTCAATCTTTAAATTGTACCGTTCGCGCGCGTCCCGCTGAACGCACGGAGGCCGCCAGCCGCTACTGCGGCTTGGGTGCGGGCTTGCCGGCCTCTCCCTCCGCAATGCCCAGCGGCAGCTCTGACTGCTGACGGCCGAAGCTGTCGTAGGCCCGGATGATGCGCTGGACCAGGTGGTGGCGGACCACATCGCCATCCTCGAAGTGCACGAAGCGGATGCCGTCCACGCCCTTCAGGATTTCGATCGCTTCCAGCAGGCCGGAGCGCCGTGGGTTGGGCAGGTCGATCTGCGTAACGTCTCCCGTGATGATGGCTTTTGCATTGTTGCCCAGGCGGGTCAGGAACATCTTCATCTGCTCGCTGGTCGTGTTCTGCGCTTCGTCCATGATGATGAAGGCGTCGTTGAGAGTGCGCCCGCGCATGAAGGCGAGTGGCGCCACCTCGATCACGTTGCGCTCGATCATCTTGTCCACACGCTCCTGGTCCAGCAGGTCATAGAGCGCGTCGTAGAGAGGACGAAGGTAGGGGTCGATCTTCTCCTGCAAGGTACCGGGCAGAAAGCCCAGGCGCTCGCCCGCTTCCACTGCCGGGCGCACCAGAATGATGCGGCTGACCTTCTTCGCCATCAGGGCAGACGCTGCCATCGCGACAGCAAGGTATGTCTTGCCAGTGCCGGCCGGGCCGATGCCGAAGACCATGTCGGCCTGCTCAATGGCTTCCACGTAGCGCTTCTGGTTGACGGAGCGCGGCTGCACCATTCGCTTGATGCCTCCGGTCGCCCGCTGCTTGCCGCTCTCGACCAGCCCCTTCAGGGTGACCGTGGGGTCGGCTGCAACCAGCTTCAGCATGGCGTGCAATTCCCCGCTCTGCATGCTCAGGCCGGCTCGGCGCAACTGTTCATAGTCGCTGAAGATGCGCTCCACTCTCGCGACTCCCTCTTCCGGGCCGGAGACGTGCACCGCATCGGAACAGAGATCGATGCGCGTCTTCAGCTTGTCCTCGAGCAGTCTCAGATTCTCGTCGCGGGTCCCGAACAGGGGCTCGATATTGGGCGTGATTTCCAGCGCTTTATTAATCAAGCTGAGGTACGACCTCCTGCCACTCCAGGGAGCGGCGGCTCAAGTTGCTAGAAGATCCCTGACGGACCGGGATCAACAGTGATTTGATGTGGGAAGAGAGCGGAAGGACCGCGGTGATTTGCTCCACAGGCGCGAGTTTTGCCGGCCCGGTTGCGTATCCGTCGTGTTGGATCAGCCTTCGGATGGGCACAGACTAGCCCCTCCTCCGGCCTGCGTCAACGGCCATGTGATGAATTCGATTGCATGACTCCTGGTGCATGGGACAGGCGATCCGAGTCCTGCCCCGGAAGGGAGCCGATGGTATGCCTGGAGGTCGCCGCAGGGTCGTTTGCCTTGACCCCTCCGGGAGCCCGGGATAAACTTGTATTTTGCAGAGGATGCGGCGTGAGTGCCACCGTCTGCATCGCTCCACCTGAGCCCGGCTCAGCACCTCATAGACCTTTGTAAGGAAGCTCATGGCAAACCATGTTTCATCGCTGAAGCGCGCCCGTCAGACGGAGCGCAAGACCGGGGTCAATCGCGCCAACAAGAGCCGCATCCGCGGAAGTCTGCGCGCCCTGCGTGAGGCCCTGCAGAGCGGCGACGCCAAGCAGGTAACGGCTCAGTACCAGGCCACTGTATCCGCCCTGGACAAGAGCGTGCAGAAGGGAACCCTGCACAAGAACACCGCCTCCCGCTACAAAAGCCGCCTGAATGCGCGCGTGAAGGCGATCGTCACCAAAAAGTCCGCCTGAATTCCAGATGCGTCTACCAAGGGCCGGAGCCTTCGCTTCGGCCCTTTTGCTTTGCGCCGGTGTCCAGCTATCGCTTGGCGGTCTCTGTCGGCGCAGCGGCGGGCAGGTCGTAGACCTCGAGCGCGCCATGGTTCAGCACTGCGAGCCGGTTCCCGTCTGGCGCGAGAGCGAAGTTGCCTCCCGCGCTGATAATCGGGTCCAGGCGAAGAACCATCCGCAATGCGCCCGTCTTGGCATCGAGCACGCTCACCATCTGTGCCTGCACATCGCTGTCGTCAAAGCCGTCGAACTCGCTGACGGCGTGATTCATCGCCAGCCAGGAGACCGCAACCGCGCTGCCGTTGGCAGCCACTCTGTAGGCAGGCCACAGGAAGTTCGCGGGCCATCGCCCGTCCCACAGCTTCTGGCCTGTCAGCGAGTAAGCGGCGACGTAGCGCTCCGCGCGCTTCGGAGGGCAGCTGCTCACCAGCAGCGCCTGCGCATTCAGGAAGTGTTCCTCCGGCGTGCAGGTCGAATCCACCTGGGCCACAATCTCGCCCTTGGTTGCCCGGTTGTCATACGGGTGCAGCCGGATCTCCCAGCGGTCCGCCTTCAGTGGCTCATGGATCAGGTAGCCCTCCGTGGTGACGGGAAGACGTCCGGCGCGCTCTGCACGGGCACTCAACTGAACCTTGCCCTGATCCATCCGCACGACGCGAATCTGCACGTCCTCGGGCGGCGGATCACCTCCCATCTCTTCCGCGTGCTTCGCCAGCCGCTGATGCTCCTCCGGCGTGTGCCGTTCAACATCGGTCTCGAGCACCAGAACGCGCCCGTCAGGGGAGGCGTCCACCTCGCGCAGAGACGTCTCCCCCTTCAGCAGGGGCTTCAGCTCGAGTGTCTTGTCGGTCGTGAACAGGCGATCCCCTACGCGCACCAGGGCGGCTCCCTCGCCAAAAGGCCACAGATAGCGGCGCCGATCGGGCAGCAACCAGTCCTTCTCTTCTATTACCTGGCTGCTGGACAGATCGACCACGGTGGCGCGAATGGCCTGGTCCAACCCGATCGAATGCGCAGTTCGCGGCAGCAGCCGCGACTCGTGGAAGGTGAACAGCAGGCGCGACTCGTCGAGGAAGTCGAGTGAGGCGGAAGAGTAGTGTGCCAGCAGGTAGAGCTTGCCTGGAGGCCGATAGCCCAGCGGCGCCACAGCGATACGCACGCCCGGCTGGGGCGGGGGCACATCCCGATCCCGGCCCCACACCGGCAAGCCGCAGAACAGCGTGCAGGCGACTACCAGCACCAGAGAGCGCAACGAGAGCCGCCGCGCCGCGCACTGCCTACAGATGCCCACCCCGACATTGTCCTACAAATGCATGGAGCCCTGCAGCCGCCTGCTTCCACTCTGCCGGTTGACATTGCCCCGGCAAACCCGTGAACTGTGTTATCCGCTCGATGCCATTCTGCACCCTATGGAGCTCTTGCTGCCGATGCGCCTTCCGCTTATAACTCTGATATCCGGCCTGCTGCTGGCCTCCCTGCCCTGCGCGGGCCAATCTGCCGTCAGCCAGCAGACCTCCCATCAACTGCACGCCCTCGACCCCGCGCTGCGCGACACCTCGGTCGACCCCTGCGTCAACTTCTTCCAGTACTCCTGCGGCACCTGGCTCAAGCAGCATCCGATCCCCGCGGACCACTCCAGCTACACCATCAGCACGGATCTGGGAGAGCAGAACAGGCTGGTGCTGAAGTCGATCCTGGAGCAGGCAGCAGCCCCGGAGGGGAGCCGCGATGCGGACACGCAGAAGATCGGCGACTACTACGCCACCTGCATGGACACCGCAGCGATCGAGCAGAAGGGGCTCGCTGGACTGGAGCGGGACCTTGCCCGCATCCGCGCGCTGACCAGTACGAAGCAGCTTGCGGCACTAGTGGCGGGTCTGCACGGCCAGGGCATACCGGCTCTGTTCAACCTGCACAGCGATGAGGACTACAAAGACGCCGCCCACATGGTGGCCGAAGTGGCCCAGCCCACGCTTGGCCTGCCGGAGCGTGGCTACTATCTGCGCACGGATGCAAAGTCTGTCACACTTCGGCAGCAGTATGTCGAGCACGTCGCCAAGGTACTGACGCTTGCCGGCGAGCCGGCGGAGGAAGCAAAGGCCGACGCCGCCCGTGTACTGGATGTGGAGACGAAGCTGGCAACCGCCTCGCTCAGTCCAGAGGAGTTTCGCGACCCCGTGCGCATCTACCACCCTACCCAGCTCGCCGCCTTTCGCACCGAGGTAGGGCAGTTCGACCTTGATGCCTACCTGGCCGCCCTCAAGGTACCGGACTTTCGCTCTTTGAATGTGGCGACACCAGACTACTTCACGGCCCTGGACCGTTTGCTGCCTGAGGTGGACCTGGCCGCGTGGAAGGCACTGCTGCGTTGGAATCTGCTGAACCGGACCCCGTCCATCGCGCTTCCTGCCGCGCTCGACCAGGAAGACTTCGCCTTCTACGGCCGCATCCTCTCCGGTCAGCCGCAGCAGCAGGTGCGCTGGAAGCGGTGCGTCAGTGCAGTAGACGATTCGCTGGGTGAAGCGCTGGGCAAGGCATACGTCGCCCGGAGCTTTCCTCCACAGGACAAGGCGCGCACGCTGCGCATCGTTCAAGATATCGAGGATGCGATGGCCCGCGACATCCAGCAGCTGGACTGGATGAGCGCGCCGACCAAGAAGCTGGCACAACAGAAGCTCGCGACCGTCACCAACAAGGTCGGCTATCCGGACCAGTGGCGTGACTACTCCAGGCTGAATATCGTGCGCGGCGATGCGCTGGGCAATGCGCGTCGCGCAGCCGCCTTCGATGTGGGGCGCGAGCTGGCCAAGATCGGCAAGGCGACCGATAAGCGCGAGTGGCAGATGAGCCCGCCCACCGTGAATGCCTACTACGACGCGCAGATCAACAGCGTCAACTTTCCCGCCGGCATTCTGCAGCCGCCCTTCTACGACCCGAAGATGGGAGACGCCGTGAACTACGGTCAAGCTGGCGGCCTGGAAGGTCATGAGCTGACCCACGGCTTCGACGACGAGGGACGACAGTTCGACGCCGCGGGAAACTTCAAATCCTGGTGGACTGCGGCGGATGAGAAGAAGTTCAAGCAGCGCGCGGACTGCGTAGTGAAGGAGTACAGCGGCTTTGTCGCGGTCGAGGACCTGCATCTGAACGGCAAGCTCACCCTGGGCGAGAACATCGCCGATATCGGCGGCGTACGGCTGGGCTACCTGGCATGGCAGCATCACGTGCAGCAGACCGGCGCCGCTGCGGAACCCGACCTGGACGGCATGACTCCCGCACAGCAGTTCTTTACTGCATACGGCCAGAGCTACTGCGGCAGCACACGGCCAGAGCAGCTGCACGTCCAGGTACAGACGGACCCGCATTCGCCAGAGGAATTCCGCATCAACGGCGTGGTCCAGAACATGCCGGAGTTTCAGAATGCCTTCGGCTGTAAGGCCGGTCAGCCTATGGTCAAAGCCGACCGCTGCTCCATCTGGTAGGCGAGGCCTGCAACCATTAAGCTCGTCATCGGAGAATGTCCATGGATATCCGTTCTGCCCAAGTCCCCGCCAGCCTCTTGATGATCTTCGCTGGATTCCTTACCGCGCCCGCGATGCATGCGCAAAGCGCGGTCACCTACGCGCCGCTGCCGGGGTACGACAAGGCGGCCATGGACACCACTGCCGATCCCTGCGTCGACTTCTACCAATACGCCTGCGGCAACTTCAGCAAGCAGCATCCCATCCCGCCCGATCTGCCGTCCTTTGACCAGTTCAGCAATCTGTATGAGTTCAACACGCAGGCACTGCGCGAGCTGCTGGAAAAGGCTGCTGCCGCCCATGCACCCGCGGGCAGCGACCAGCAGAAGATCGGCGACTATTACACGAGCTGCATGGATACTGCCGCGATTGACCGCGCCGGGCTGACGCCGATTCAGCCGGAGCTTGACCGCATTGCTGCGATCAACGATCGCACCGCCCTGATCGCGGAGACGGCGCATCTGAACCGGATCGACGGCAATCCCTTCTTCTCGCTTGGCGTGAGCCAGGACTTTAAGGACGCGACGCGAGAGATTGCGGTACTGGACCAGGGCGGCCTCGGCCTGCCGGAGAAGGACTACTACCTGCGCACAGAGGTGAAGGACAAAGAGATTCAGCAACAGTACGTCCAGCACGTGGCGAACATGTTGAAGCTGCTAGGCGAAACGCCGGAGGCGGCCACAACCGACGCCAAATCCATCATGGACTTTGAGACCGCGCTCGCCCGCATCTCCATGAGCGTGGTTGACCGGCGCAACCCGGAAGCCATCTATCACCTGGAGCCGGTAACGAAATTCGCCGCCGAGGTGCCCAACCTGCAGGTCGTCTCCTTTCTGAAGGAGGCAGGGGCGCCACCGGTCGCGGATCTGAATGTCGCTTCCGTCGGCTTCTTCACTGGCCTGAATCCGCTGCTGGCCAGCACCAGCATGGATACATTGAAGAAGTATCTGCGAGTCCACCTGGCGGACAGTGTGGCCAGCCGCCTGCCGCACGCCTTCGACGAAGAGCACTTCGACTTTTACAGCCGCAAGCTGCAAGGGGTACCGGAGCAACAGGCGCGCTGGAAGCGGTGCGTGAATTCGACTGACCAGGGCCTGGGTGAAGTATTGGGAAAGGCCTACGTCGAGCAGTATTTCGCCGGTGACAGCAAGCAGAAGACGCTGCAGGAGGTGCAGCAGATTGAGGCTGCGATGGGCCGCGACCTGGAGCAGCTGAGTTGGATGAGCCCCGCCACCAAGGCCAAGGCGCAGGAGAAGCTGCACGCCGTGGTCGACAAGATCGGCTACCCGAACAAGTGGCGCGATTACTCCGCACTGACGGTCAAGTCCGGCGATGCCCTGGGCAACTCCCTGCGTGCGCGCGAATTTGAAAGCAGCTACCAGCTGGCAAAGATTGGCAAGCCGGTCGACAAGCAGGAGTGGGATCTGACTCCTCCAACGGTGAATGCGAACTACGATCCCACCATGAACACCATCAATTTTCCTGCCGGCATCCTGCAGCCGTCGTTCTATGACAAGTCTGCGCCGGATGCGATCAACTACGGGCACATCGGCGCTGTGGTCGGCCACGAGCTGACCCACGGCTTCGACGATGAGGGACGCAAGTTCGACGCGCAAGGCAATCTGAAGGACTGGTGGACGGCAGAGGATGCCAGGCAGTTTGACCAGCGCACCGAATGCCTGGTGAAGGAGTACGGCAGCTTCGTTGCCGTGGACGATCTGCACGTCGACGGCAAGCTGACACTTGGTGAGAACACGGCAGACAACGGCGGCCTACGGCTGGCCTGGATGGCGCTGGTGGCAGACGCGGCCGGCAAACACACGCCGCTGGACCAGAAGACTGCGGAAGGCACCACGCCGGCACAGCAGATCTTCATCGGCTGGGCACAGAACTGGTGTTCGACAGAGCGACCCGACTACCTGCGGTTGACGGTGCGTGTGGATCCGCACTCGCCCGACCGCATCCGCGCCAACGGCGTTGTCGTCAACATGCCGGAGTTTCGACAGAGCTTCGGCTGCAAGCAGGGCCAGCCCATGGCTCCGGCGAATATGTGCCGCGTATGGTGACGATTGCTCGCTTGCCGCCGATTGACTCACCCGAAGGAAGCGGAGCGGGGGAGAGCATTTCCGTGCGAGCCAAAGCAGGGGGATCGGGAACCTGACTGATAAGCAGCGGCAATTGGGCGCGACTGTTTCTGCTTGGACAGGGCAGCGCTCAGCGTGACACTCTGGCCTGTGAGTACGCAGAACGCGAAGCGCGTCTTCTTCTTCGGCATCATTCTCGCGGCCAGCGGCATAGTGTCGCCGGCACTTGCGCTGGCCGGCGGCATCGTCTTCGGGCTGGCAGTCGCCCATCCCTTTCCGGCGGAGAGCCGCGACCTCTCCCGCCTGCTGCTGCAGGCCTCCGTTGTCGCCCTAGGCTTCGGCATGAACCTGCACCAAGTGGTGCATGCAGGCGCCTCGGGGTTCCTGTATACCGCCGTCAGTATCGTCGCCGCCCTGCTGCTGGGACTGCTGCTGGGGCGCGTTCTGCGGGTCGCGCCCAAGGCGTCTTACCTCATCACCTGCGGTACGGCTATCTGCGGCGGCAGTGCCATTGCCGCCATCGCGCCCATCACAAAGGCCGGCGATGAGGACATGGCAGTCTCGCTGGGAACTGTATTCACGCTGAATGCCATTGCCCTGATGGTCTTCCCGCTTATCGGCTTTGCCCTGCACATGACGCAGCCGCAGTTCGGGCTTTGGGCGGCGCTGGCCATCCACGACACCAGCTCGGTCGTCGGCGCGGCCGCGCGCTACGGCCCCCAGGCCCTGATCGTCGGCACCACGGTCAAGCTGGCGCGCGCTCTATGGATCGTTCCGCTGGCGCTCGCCACCGCATCCTTCGTCAAGAGCAGCACACGCGTGCAGTGGCCCTGGTTCATCCTGTACTTCGTGCTCGCCGCCGTGGCCAACACCTACATTCAAGCGGGCGCGCCGGTGTTTGCCGGCCTCAACCACCTGGGCCGGCTTGGCCTGACGGTGACGCTGTTCCTGATCGGCTCCGGTATCTCCAAGGCCACACTGCGCAAGGTAGGCGTGCGGCCCATGCTGCAGGGGGTGGCGCTGTGGATCGTGGTCGCCGCGCTCTCCCTGTGGGCAATCCGCTCCGGACGGATCGGCATCTGACACGAGCCCGCGGGCACGCGCTTTACAGTAGAAACATGCCCGCGACACTCACCCCCCGGCGCGCGAAGACAGACTGGCTGGGGTATGCAGCCTGCGCACTCGCCGGCTGTTTCTGGGGCACGGGCTTCTACTTTGGGAAGGTCGTGCTGGCGCATCTCGGCGTCGGTCACATGGTCTTCTACCGCTTCATCTTCGCGTGCCTTGGCTTGCTGCCCTTCGCGCTGCGGCATCGCCCGCAGTTCACCCGGCGCGAGTGGCGCCTGCTGCTGGCGGCATCCTTCCTCGGCATCCCGGTGCAATTCCTGGTGCAGTTCTACGGACTGTCGCTGACGACCGTCTCGCACGCCTCGCTGATGGTGGGCAGCATGCCAGTGCTGCTGGGCGTGGCGGCGACGGTGTTCGCGGGGGAGACGCTGGACGGGATTGGCTGGGCGGCGCTCGCCGGCTCAAGCCTCGGCGTCGCACTTATCGTTCTGGGTGGGCGGCATGCAGCCACCGCCGGCGGACCATCGCTGTTTGGGGACCTGATGGTGCTTCTGGCCATGTTCGTCTCGCTGTTCTGGATCCTGATGAACAAACGACTGATGCAGCGCCATTCGCCCGCCGTGGTGACCGTCTACGGCGTCTACTCCGGTTCGGTAATGATCGCCGCGTGGGTGCTGTTTCACGACGGGACACCACCCGTGCATGGAGTGCCGCTCTCAGTATGGCTCGCCTCCGCGGCCAGCGGTCTCTTCTGCACGGCGGGCTCTACGCTGCTGTGGAACTGGGGCATGCACCACGTACCTGCATCGCGCGCCGGGGTCTTCCTGAACATCGAGCCGCTGCTCGGCTCCTGCCTGGGCGTGCTGCTGCTGGGCGACCACCTGGGGCCGTTTGCCTGGCTCGGCGGTACGCTGATCCTGGCAGCAGCCATCACGCTGACCAACCGTCCGCATACCGCCGACCTGCAGCCCATCCTCGATTGACCCCCCAGGCTGGAATACCGGGCGTAAGTACAATCATTTCAAAGCGTTGCTGGTCTGCTAAAAAGCTCCAACAGAGAAGAATCCACAAGCCGAGGTTACCTCAGGAACAGGCATCTACTTGGTAAACTAGGCGAAGAAAAGGCGAACAAAAGAGGTGCCCTATGGTTGTCAGCGCGTCCGCCGCGATTCAGGGGATCAGGGAGATAGCCGACCTGGTCCGCAAATACAACGACACTCCGCTCTACGAAAGGATCGTCCGGTTGCAGGAGCAGGTGCTCGCGCTGTCCGACGAACGCGGTCAGCTGCGCGAGGAGAACGACGCACTCAAGGTGAAACTGGAGCACCGGAGCCAGACTCGCTTCCGCAACCCGTACTACTACGCCGAAGGCGACGAGGTACCGCTATGCCCGCGGTGCTATGAGACCTCCAGCGGCGCGATGCGGGTGCACCTTACCCACCCTGCCTCCGAGATGCAGAACGGCTTCGGGCGCGTATGCCGCAGCTGCAAGTGGTTCTTCCTGGAGGGGCCGGAGCGCCCGCGTGCTCCGCGAACCCGGCTGCGCCGCCCCCAACGGCCGGCGAGCGGAGTGTAGCCCCAGGCTTCGGCCACAGCTCCTGCATGTAACGAGGAGCTAAAGCTCCATAGCGTACTGGGTGCTGAGCTGTGCCGGCCTAGGCTCGCTGGCCAGCTCCAGCACCAGCCGCTCCAGGATCAGACGCTTGTCCGGCGGCGATGAGCGCACTTCCAGGTCGGCGCGCGCAATCAGCCTTAGAGCCCGGGTCAGCTCGCGCCGGCTTTTGTAGCGCCGGGCCTGGCGGATCAGGTCCTCTGCCGCGAACGGCGGCATGCGAAAGCCCTGCCACAAGGCCTGCCAGATGGCGCGCGAGTCGCGCACGTTCTTCTCGAGAATGACCAGCATCTGACGGAAGGTACGGGCCAGCATGTAGAGGTGACCAATGGCCGACTCCTCGCCCCCGTCGGAAGCGTTCAGCAGTCCCTGCAGAAGACCGAGTGCCCGCGGGCGATCTTTGGCAGAGATGGCATCTGTCAGCTCGTACAGCGACCGCTGCTTGGCGCCTAGCACCATCGTCTCCACGTCGCCCAGGGTGATGGGACGGCGCTCGGACGAACCCGGTGTCGCGGTGTACAGCAGCAGCTTTTCAAGCTCGCTTGCCATCAGCATCAGGTCGGCACCCAGGGCGTCGGCCAGCTCGCGCGCGGCGTCCGGATCCATCGCCGAACCCTGCTGCTCTGCCTGCTGCACCAGCCAGCGCATGGCATCGCCCTCATCTGCCCGCACCAGCTCCACCATGCCGCACCACTCGCCCAGGGTCTCGCGGATGCGCTCGTAGCGCTCCTTGTCCTGCATCTCGGTGCGGCGCAGGTCTGCCGGCAGACGAAGATGATCGGCGACAAAGATCAGCAGAGCCTGCGGATTGGGCGAGCGTGCGTAGGCGTCCAGCGCGGCAAACTCCTCCTTCTTCGCGCCGCGCCCGTAGAGCGTTCTTACGTTGCGCAGAAAGATCACCTGGAAGGGAGCCATCAGCGACGGTGTCTGAGCGCGATCGAGCGCCTCGAAGATGCTGGTTTCACCAAGGTCGATCTCCGCCAGAGAGAAGTCGCGCATGCCGGGCCCTACCTGCGCGTCGATCAGCGTCTCAATCGCGGCGCGGCGGCAGCGCTCATACAGATAAGCCTCATCGCCGGCCAGCACGTAGCCCGGCCGCAGCGCGCCCCCGTCGCGATAGGCTTCGATCTCAGCGACGAATCGGTCCGAAGAGGCGAAGCTGCGCAGCTCATTTGCTGCCATGACGGTTGCTCCGTTGCCGGGGATGGGGGAACTGCCTCAAAAGGATTCCAGCATATCGCTGACCAGTGACTGGGCAAAGTCCCTGGAAAGGCGCGCCATCGCAGGGGAATCTTCCTGCACAAAGGTAGCCAGGTCAAACGTCGCCTCGTACTGCTGATGGAAGGTGTAGCCCTCATGCCGATAGAGGACCCGGCCGTCGCGATCGGTCAGAAGCACATTCGCCGTAAGCGTAATCAGATAGCTCGAGGACTGCCCCGTTTGCGAGTTGTAGGTGTACGGCACGATTGTCTCTGACAGCACGGTGCCCTTGAGCACGGCATCGGCGTTGCCGGCGTCTTCTTGCGGCAGCACCTGGAAGCGCGTCCGGGTGTTCAGCTCACGCACTGTGGCCTGGGTCAGAACCACTTCGGTATGGGAGAACTGGGTGCGGTTCTGGAAGAAGGGCACCGCAATGGTGTGGACTGTCGACGGCAACTGTGCCGCCGCGCCGACGGTGTGATATCCGCAGCCGCTGAGCAAGACAGAGAGACACAGCGGTACAAGAGTGAAGCGAGAGAAGAGTCTTGAGTGCCGGCGCATCCTGAGCCCCATTCTCGCAGACCGCGCTCTCCCTAGCCCATCCGCATCCACTCGCCCGCGCGGGCTAGGGAGGACAGCGGCGGCTCTTCCGCTGACGCGTTGAACGGGCCTGGATGTCGAGTATGAATCTGTTTGACCAAGGAAGCCACCGTCAGCTAAGTATCCGCATAGATCAAGCTCGCCTGGAGTGCCCATTGACGCAACCCGCCGCACGCTGCTTCGCCGCTTTTGGTGCGGCACCACTTCTGTCGGCCGGTTACGGCCTCCGCTACTTGCTGCTGCGCCGCCGTCCGAACCCTCGGAGCAGTGGTGCTGGTATTTATTCCATAACTTGACGATCAAGGCGAGACGACCGCGACTAGAGGGTGATGGCTCTCGGCTTTCCGCAAATAAGAAGGCCGCTCCGGTGCGGAGCGGCCTTGCTGTTATTGCTATTGCCTGCCTTTACGCGGGTGAGGGGCTGCCTTCCGGGAAGCCCGGCGCGCGGCCTGGTTCCGGCTTCAGTACCTTCACCTCAGGATCGCCCGACGCGGAGCCGTTCGACGGCGGGTTGAGCGGCGGCAACTGCTGCCCCTCGATCAGCATGCGAATCTCATTCGCGTCGATCGTCTCCCGCTCCAGCAGCGCAGTGGCGAGCCGATGCATGATGGGCTGATTCTGGTCGAGGATGCTGTAAGCCGACTGATACCCACTGTCGACCAGGTTACGCACCTCGCCATCGATCTGCCGCGCCGTCTCCTCGGAGAAGTCGCGATGCTGTGCGATCTCGCGTCCCAGGAAGATCTGCTCCTCCTTCTTGCCGAAGGTAAGCGGACCCAGGCGGCTCATGCCGTACTCGCAGACCATCTTGCGAGCCAGCTCAGAAGCACGCTCGATGTCGTTGCCGGCACCCGTGGTCATCTGCTTGAGGTAGATCTCCTCAGCGCAGCGGCCCCCCATCAGGATCGCCAGCTGCGTCTCAAGGTAATCCTTGGTGACGGTGTGCTTGTCATCGGTGGGCAGCTGCATGGTGACACCCAGCGCCATGCCGCGCGGGATGATGGTGACCTTGTGCAGCGGATCCGCGTGATCCCGCATTGCGGCGACCAGTGCGTGTCCGGCCTCGTGATAGGCGGTGACCCGCTTCTCCTCGTCGGTCAGCAGCATCGACTTCCGCTCCGCACCCATCAGGACCTTGTCCTTGGCGGTCTCGAAGTCGAACATGTGCACGGCCTTGCGATTGGAGCGAGCCGCAGTCAGCGCCGCCTCATTGACCATGTTGGCCAGGTCGGCGCCGGAGAAGCCCGGTGTGCCGCGAGCCAGCACGCGGAGGTCAACGTCATCGGCGATAGGCACCTTCTTCGAGTGGACGCGAAGTACCTCTTCACGGCCGCGAACATCGGGACGTCCCACCACCACACGGCGATCGAAGCGGCCGGGGCGCAGCAGCGCCGGATCGAGCACGTCCGGACGGTTGGTGGCAGCCACCAGTATCACACCGTCGTTCGACTCGAAGCCGTCCATTTCCACCAGCAGCTGATTCAGAGTCTGCTCGCGCTCGTCATGACCGCCACCCAGACCAGCGCCGCGGTGACGTCCGACCGCGTCGATCTCGTCGATGAAGATGATGCACGGAGCGTTCTTCTTGCCCTGCTCGAACAGGTCGCGAACACGGCTGGCACCGACGCCGACAAACATCTCAACAAAGTCGGAACCGGAGATGGAAAAGAACGGCACGTTTGCCTCACCGGCAACGGCACGCGCCAGCAGGGTTTTACCCGTACCAGGAGGGCCCACCAGCAGGACTCCCTTGGGGATGCGACCGCCCAGCTTCTGGAACTTCTGTGCCTCGCGCAGAAACTCGATGATCTCCTTCAGCTCTTCCTTCGCCTCATCCACACCGGCGACGTCCTTGAAGGTAACCTTCTTCTGCTGCATGGAAAGCAGGCGCGCGCGGCTCTTGCCGAACGACAGCGCCTTGTTCCCTCCGTTCTGCATCTGGCGAATCATGAAGTACCAGACAGCGCCGATGATCAGCACCGGAGAGAACTGCAGAAGCAGCGGCAGCCAGGAGTTGCCCTGGGTGTCCTTTACCGTGATCGAGACCTTGTTATCCTGCAGGGTCTTGAACATGTCCGGGTAGTTCGCCGGCACGGTCGTGTGGAACGCTGCGTCCTTGTTATTGCGATAGTGGCCGGTCACGGTGCTGTTGGTCACAGTGACATCCGCCACCTGACCCTGCCGCGCGTCGTCCATAAAGGTGGAGAAGGAAATCTCCTGGTCCTTGCCGCTGGTCGTGCTCTTCTGGACGATCTGCCATAGCAGCACCAGGCAGGCCAGAATAAACACCCAGAACAGGATCGATTTGACCGTCGAGTTCACGAAACACCCTCTTTTCTCTCACGCCACAAGATGCAGCGCCGGAGGGATACGCCAGCCGCGGGGAGTGGGATCCTCCCCTGTGTACGGTATTCAGGCGCTCTCTCAGGAATTAGACGTGCGAGGCGGGTCTTCGGTTCTACATGCGACACTTCTGCTTTGCCACACGCAAAGGACCCGAAACAAGCCGCTCACGCTCCAGTGACCGTTGCTTTGGATTCTACTCCGAGGGCGGAGAGGCGGGGCAAAGAAATGCCAGGTTGTTCCCGCTCTCCATTACCGAAGGCCTTCTTGGCACCTGAAAGGTGCAAGATTATGGTGTGATTTCCATCTACGATTTCACGTCAGCGGGCGCGGGGGCGCTCTCGATACGCGCTATGCTCAGCCGCAGCCCTTCCGATTCCAGGACTGCCGGATCGACCTCGGCGCCGCGCATCCACAGCACGCGCGCACCGCGCGCCACTACCGTCCAGTTCTCCCGGTCCTTGCCGTAGACCCGCAGTCGGTCGAGCACCTCGGCCACCTTCTTTGCGCCTCGGCCGTAGCGCAGGGTCACACGATCTCCCGGCCGCCAGCGGCGTACCTCGATCGCTGAATGCGGCTCTGTAGTCTCCGCAACTTCCGCCGTCACCTCAACTCCGTACTCGGACGCTACTACCGAACCAGGAACGGGTAGCGTGTAGACCGCAGCGGCAGTGTCTGAGGGGTCCTCGATCACGAGCGAGAGCCGAAGCTCACGCGGCGTTCGCTCCGCACGCAGTCCGCCCGGGAGAGTGAGGACTCCTCTGCTCTTAGCCGTGGAAGAGCCGCCATTCGCAGTGCCGGCATTCGTGCCGGAGGATTTGCGCGCCTCCGGGCCGGTCATGCTCAGCAGCGACTCCACGGCATCTGCCGGAAGGCTGACGCCCAGCTGCCCCGCAGCCGCGCGCAGCACCCGTCGCTGCAAGGCAGGATGCATGGCGCGCAGACGTTCCACCTCCATGGCCACCGAGGACTGCTCGGGATGCGTGCTTGAAGCGCGTCCACCCCCGCGAGTCGCGCGCCCCGGCAACAACACGGCGGGAAGGACCCGGGCCAGCTCGCCCTGCCACCAGGCCTCTTCATCGCGGGCCACGGCCGCGAGGCGCGCCATCTGCACCCGGACTTGGGGGTTGAACTCCTCCAGCAGCGGCAGCAGAGTGTGGCGGACGCGGTTGCGGGTGTACACCAGCTCGGCGTTGGTTTTGTCCTCGCGCCACGTCTGGCCGGCGGCTTCAAGGTAGACCAGAACCTCTCCGCGCGTAACCGCCAGCAGGGGGCGGACGATGCGGCCACCCGGCACTTCTACCACGGGGGCGATGCCGCCCAGCCCCTCCGTCCATGCCCCGCGCAGCAACTTCATCAGGACGGTCTCTGCCTGGTCGTCGAGCGTATGGGCGGTGGCCACTGCGTCCAGCTCGCCCGCCTGAAGCAGCCGGCGGAAGATGCCGTAACGCAGCGCTCGTGCGGCCTCCTCCGTACCCTGGCCACGCTGTGCGGCCATGGCGGGTACGTCGCCGTGCTCAACACGCAGCGGGCACTCCAGCCGCGCCGCAAGCTCGCGCACAAACCGCGCATCCGCATCGGCCTCTGCCCCGCGCAGGCCGTGATGAACGTGGATGGCCGAGAGCACCAGCCCCTCAGCCTGCCGTGCTGCAGCGAGCGCCAGCAGGAGCGCAACCGAGTCTGCGCCACCCGAGAGAGCCACCGCCACGCGCTCGCCGGGGCGGAAGCATTGCCGCCGCCATGCAAGGTTTGCCCGCTCCGCCATGGCCGCAGTGTACGGCGTCACGGCCGCGGTTATACTCACAGCCATGCCCGCCACCACCCGCACTGCCACGCCCGCCGACGCTGCCATCATCACGCGCCATCGTCGCCGTATGTTCGTGGATGCGGGCCGCTCCGACAATCGCGTCCTCGACGTGATGGAAGAGCACTTCCAGCCGTGGGTACGTCAGCAGCTGGAAGCCGGCAACTATATGGGCTGGCTGGCGCTGGACGAGGCGGGAGAGGTGATCGGGGGCAGCGGCCTGCTGCTGCTGGACTGGCCCCCGCATCCGCTGGACCCGACCTCGATCCACCGTGGTTATCTGCTGAACGTCTATGTGGAGCCGGCTCACCGCCGCAAGCATCTGGCCAGCGCACTGATTGAGCTGGTGCTGGCCGAGGCGCGTCGCCGGCGCATCCGGGTCGTGGCGCTGCACACCACCGAAGCAGGCCGGCCGCTGTATGAGAGCAACGGCTTCCGGCCGACCAACGAGATGTTCTACGTCGAAGCTACCGAAGGCTGACCCGCTTTAGCGGGTTCCGGTGACGACAGCAGCAGCGGCGTGACGACTGCAAGGACCATCGGGACCGCCTGCTCCACCGGGGAGCGATGCGGAGTCACAAACCATTGCTTCACCGCGCCAAAGATCGCCCACGCGGCAGTGGTGGTGCGCATCTCCTCCACCGCACCCGGTTCAACTAGCTCTGAGCCTGCGCCAAACTGCGCCTCCTGCTGGCCGCGCCGCGCCATACCCTCGGCCAGCACCCGCCGGATCGCCGCGACAATGGCCGCGTCTGCCATGGACTCGAAGGCGCTCTGTCGCTCGCACTCGCCGGGGTCGGCCCGGGTTAGGGCCAGATAATCGCAGGTGGCCAGGATGATGGACGAGGCTGCGGCGGGGCACCCTCCTTCGAAGTGCACGGCACGCTCATGCAGCAGCTTGTGGAAGCCGCCCGCCACCAATGACTCAAACAGGGCGAACTTGTCGGCGTAGTGGTCGTAGAAGGTGGCGCGGTTTACCGTTGCAGCCTCCGTAATGTCCTGCACCGTGATCTCGTCGAAGGCTTTCGCTCGCAGCAGGCGCGACAGCGCGTCCTGCAGGAGCTGGCGGGTGCGGCGGATACGCGGATCGCGGACTTCGCAGTCAGACAGGGGCATAGCCAGGGTTTACCAGCTCCATCAGAACAGAAATTTTGATGAAAT
Organism: uncultured Acidobacteriaceae bacterium; assembly: GCA_964252395.1. GTDB lineage: Bacteria > Acidobacteriota > Terriglobia > Terriglobales > Acidobacteriaceae > KBS-83. Next base: position 50,130 of record CAXUMX010000014.1, read on the forward strand.
CTGCATCTTCCTCTCCCTCTGATCGCTCTGATGGACGACAAGTGATGTTTTGACGTCGCCTGTCGTTCAGGAGATTCATTCACTATGCCTACCCTTTTGCAGATCGATAGCAGCCCTCTCGATAGCTCCATCAGCCGGGAGCTTACCCGGGAGTTTGTGACTCACTGGCAGGCCGCCCATCCGCAGGGTCGAGTGATCCGCCGTGACCTCACCCTACAGACTCCTCCGCTAGTGAACGCCGCCTGGGTCGCCGCCGCATACACGCCGGCTGCAAACCGCACCCGCCAGCAGCAAGCCGTCCTTGCCACCTCGGATGCGCTCATTGCGGAGCTAGAGCAGGCCGACACCTATGTGATCGGCGTGCCCATGCACAACTTCTCAATCCCCGCCGTCCTGAAGCTTTGGATTGACCAGATCGCCGTCCCGGGACGCACCTTCAGCTTCGGACCGAGCGGACCGATGGGCCTGCTGCAGGGCAAACACGCCGTCCTGATGGTCGCCAGCGGCGGCGATTACACCAGCGGCAGCCCGATGGCTGCGCTAAACTTCGTCGAGCCCTACCTCCGCGCTCTGCTGGGATTCCTCGGCATCAGCGATGTTGAGGTGATTCCAGTTGCCGGTGTGTCGCGGCTGAACACCGGCGCCATCGACCGGCCGACGCTGCTGGAGCCTGCTCTGCTGCAGACACGCGCTGCCGTGTCGAACACTCCTGTGGGCCAGAACGAGGTGACCGCATGAAGATTACTGCACTCATCGCTCGTATCCTGCTGGGGCTGCTGTTTGTGTTCTTCGGTCTCAACATCTTCTTCCATTTCCTGCCTCAGCCGCCTATGTCGGGTGTCCCGGGGCAATTTGCCGGTGCGCTCTACGTCTCTCATCACATCCTCTTCGTGGGAGCGCTTCAGGTTATCGGCGGGGCACTACTGCTGGCGGGGCGCTATGTGCCGCTCGGCCTGACGCTGCTGGGCCCGGTGATCGTGAACATCCTGCTCTTCCATGCGCTGATGGCTCCGTCCGGGCTGCCGATGGCATTGGTCACGGTGGTGCTGTGGTTCATTGTCTTCTGGAGCGTGCGCCGCGCCTTCGCGGGCATCTTCGCTGCCAAGGTCACGACCTAGCAGCAGCCGATCACCCCAAACGCTCGAGTACTGAACGCGATGAGTGGCTGCGTCGCAGGGCGCAGCCGTATCCCTTGGAAGTGGAGACGATATACTCGTCTTCTTATGCGCGTCTTCGTCATTCTGCCGGCTGCAGGGCTGGGCACCCGCATGGCTCCCGGCCACGCCACGGCCAATGCGGCCAAACAGTTTCTCTCGCTTGCCGGCGTGCCTATCCTGGTCCATACGCTCCGAGCCTTTGCGCAGGTTCCGCAGGTCAGCGCAATCATCGTAGCGGTGCGGTCGAGTGAGATCGGCCGCGTCGAGAGCCTGCTGGCGGACAATCAACTCGCGGGTCGCGTCACCGTTGTAGAAGGCGGCGACAGCCGTCAGGAGTCGGTCGGGCTCGCTCTGGCCGCGGTTCACGCAGAGGACGAGGATATCGTCCTGGTGCATGACGCGGTGCGCCCGCTGATTGACCCGGAGACGATCGCACGTACCATTGAAGCCGTCCTCGAGCATGGTGCAGCCATCGTGGGACTGCCCGCCATCGATACCATCAAGCAAGTGGAGCGGACTGCGCATGGCGCCATCATCCGCACCACGATTCCACGCGAGTATGTGGTGCAGGCGCAGACTCCGCAGGGCTTTCGCTGGTCGCTGCTGCGGCGCGCATTTGCCGAAGCCGAGGCGGATGGCTTTGCCGGAACCGATGAGGCCAGCCTGGTCGAGCGCGCGGGCTGTCAGGTCGCCGTGGTGCCTGGCTCGCAGGCCAATTTGAAGATCACGCAGCCAGGCGACCTGGAGCTTGCCGAGTTCTACCTGGCACGCCGGCAGACGGCGTAAGTTGCGGCGACGGCCCCGGCCGTTGGACCAGAAAGAGAGGCTCCCCTTCATGAACATACGCATCGGCCACGGCTGGGACTCCCACGCCTTCCAGCCAGGTGTCCCCCTGCGCATTGGAGGCGTGGCGATCAAGCATCCGGAGGGGTTGGCCGGTCACAGTGACGGTGACGTATTGTTGCACGCTATCACCGATGCCCTGCTGGGTGCGGTGGCTGCCGGCGATATCGGCACCTTCTTTCCTCCCGGCGACCCACGCTGGAAGGACGCCGATTCCACTATCTTCCTGAACCTGGCGCTTGAGGAGATTCAGCACGCTGGCTACAGCATCGTGAACCTGGATGCGACGCTGGTGCTGGCCGCCCCCAAGATCTCGCCCATTGCGGCAGAGATTCGCGAACGCCTGGCGGAGCTGCTGGATTTAGATCCGAAGTGCGTCTCCGTCAAAGCGAAGACGCCGGAAGGTCTCGGCCTGGATCATGTGGCGCAGGCCCATGCCACGGTGCTGCTTGAGAAGGTGGAGAACCCGGAAGACCTGAAGAGCATGACGGCGATGATGGAGAGTCAGCGCCAGTTGGAGGACGTAGTCCGCGATCTTCTGGCGGAGGTGCACGGAACCACACCGCAGCGACAGACGGTCAAGGTGAAGGTCTTCGACACTGAAGACATCACCTAAGCGGTGGAACGGTAGCGCGATGGCCCGGTGCAGTGGGCCTGAATGAGAGAGCGCCGACTCCTGGTGGTTCTTCTGGGCGGCGGCCGCTGATTCCGCTACTCTATGCCATGCGCACGCTGCTGGCCGCCCTGGCTTTCGCCCTCTCTACCTCCCTGCTCTCTGCTCAATCCAATGATTGGGCCACGCCTGCCGAACGGTCCGGCTACCGCACCACACCGGACTACGCGGAAACCATGGCGTACCTGCAGCGCATCGCAACTGCACGCCCGAAGCAGGTACGGATCGAGCCGTTCGGGAAAACCGGAGAGGGTCGCGAGCTGGACATCGTAATCGTCTCCAAGGACGGTGTCTTCGACCCGTCCGCGCTGCACGCGGCGAAGCGGCCCATTCTGCTGGTGCAGAACTCAATCCACGCCGGTGAAATGGACGGCAAGGACAGCTGCCTTGCGCTGCTGCGCGATATGGTGATCACCGGCAAAGACGCAGCGCTGCTGGACCGCGCCGTCTTTATCTTCATCCCCATCTACAACGCGGACGGGCATGAACGCCGCTCCCGCTACAACCGCATCAACCAGAACGGCCCGGAGGAGATGGGCTGGCGCGGCAATGGAACCAACATCAACCTGAACCGCGATTACCTGAAGGCGGACGCGCCGGAGACACGCGCCTTCATGGCCATGTACCACCGCTGGCTGCCGGACTTCTTCGTCGACGATCACGTCACGGATGGCGCCGATTTCCAGTACGACGTCACCTTCACCATCGATGATGGGCCCAACGTCTACCCTGCCATGGCGCACTGGCTGGATGCCACGGTGGTCCCGGAGCTGCAGCACGAAGTCGATGCCAGCGGCCATGTCACCTCGCCCACTTACATATTTCTGGTGGATGACAGCGATCCCTCGAAGGGGCTCGCCTTCAACGACGATCCGCCGCGCTTCTCCACCGGCTACAACATCCTCGAGAACCGGCCCGGCATGCTGGTCGAGCTGCATATGCTGAAGGACTACAAGACCCGCGTCACCGGCAATGCGGAGCTGCTGCGTGCACTGCTCCGGCTGATGAACCGCGATGCCGATACGCTGCTGGCCCTGAACGCAGAGGCAGATAAGGCCGCAGAACAGCTGGGATCGCATCCCCTGGGGAACGTGCCCTATCCGCTGGCGACGGCGTGGGGCGGCGCGACCACACCATTTCTCTTCCGCGGTTACAAATACACACGCGAGTTGAGCGCCGTCTCCGGTGCGATCTGGACCCAGTACTCGCGCGAGCCGTGGAACGCGACACTGCCCATGCAGACCGGTGCCAAGGTGACCGTCTCCGCAGTGCCGCCTGCGGCATACATAGTGCCCGCGCCATGGACCCACGTCATCGACGTGCTGGCCGCGCACCAGGTGGAGATGCACCGGACCACCGCAGCTTGGACCGGCGCCGTAGAGACCTACCGCTGCACCGGAGGCAACTGGCAGCAGCCTCCCTTTGAGGGCCACCATCCGATGTTCGCCGGAGAGGGCAACAAGGGCCGTCCGGGTGAACCGCCGCAGTGCACCTCTGTCACCGAGACGATGACGTTTCCTCCGGGTTCAGCGGTCGTGGAATTGAATCAGCGCCTGTCGCACGTAGCGATGGCGTGGCTGGAGCCGATGGCGCCGGATTCGGCCGTGGCCTGGAATGCCTTTGATCCCATCTTTGAGCAGCGCGAGTTCGGCGAAGCCTATGTGCTCGAAAAGCTGGCGCGGGAGATGATGGCAAAGGATCCGAAGCTGAAGGCGGAGTTCGAGCGTCGCGTCCAGAGCGACCCGCGCTTCGCGGCCAATCCTACGGCTCGCCTCAACTTCTTCTACGATCGTTCGCCCTGGCTCGACCCCAAGCTGGAACTGTACCCCGTTGGTCGGCTTACCCGGCTGGACGGCATTCCAATGAAGTAGGCCAGTCCAAAACCGCTTCCCCGCCTCAGCGTGATTACCAAAGATCATCTCTGCTTATTGCAATCAGCGATATAGTTATTGCGGATTGCAATATGAAGCTGGGCGAGAAAATTCGCTACCTGCGGGAGATCGAGGGTTCACTGCGCGGGCTGAATCGCGCCATGACCCAGCAGGAGCTGGTGCGTGCGCTGGCAAATGAGATGGACACGCCGGTGAGTCAGTCCTACCTCTCACAGATTGAGAGTGGTGCGCGGCCACACCTGACCAACACGACACGGCTGCTGCTTGCGCGGTTCTTCAGGGTGCACCCGGGCTATTTGGTCGACGACCCGGAGGGCTACCACGCAGAGCTGCTCTCCGATGTCCGGACGCATGAGGACAAGCTGGACCTGTGGCTGATCTCCGGCGCGGAGCGATTTCGCCGCGACCCCGAACTGCGCCGCGCCCTGCTGACTGCGGCGAACCACGAGGACACGCGCCGTTGCCTGCTACTGCTGGCGGCGGTGCTGGAGACCCCGAAGCTGGCCGACCGCCTGCTCGAAGTGCTGCGTCCGGAGTTGGTGCCAAGGCCGCAGTTGCATCGTGCCGAACTGGAGCTGGTGGAAGAGCCGGAGGGGGCGCCGCCGAAGAACACCAGGCCGGCGAGCCGGAGCAAAGCGCAGCGCAGCCGCCGCTCCGGCAAGGAAAGGAGCTGACCCGTGCATACGCATGTTTTGGCAGCAGAAGACTGGTATCTGATCTGTTTCGGTGTGGGCCTGGTGATGAGCCTGCTCGCCTTCGTTGGCGGATTCGGCCATCTGCATCTCGGTCACTTTCACCTGCATGCGCATGCGGGGCACACGCACGTGCATGCCGACCCGGGCATCTCGCCGCTGAATGGGTTCACGCTGCTCACCTTTCTCGCCTGGTTCGGAGGTGCGGGCTACCTGCTGCGCCACTACAGCGGAATGTGGGCGTGGCTGGTATTTGCGCTGGCCTGCGTCAGCGGCCTGGCGGGCGCGGGCATCATCTTCTGGTTCCTGGCCAGGGTGCTGCTGCCGCGGGAGCGTCCGCTGACTACGGAGGACACCGAGATGACTGGAGTACTGGCGCGCGTCAGCAGTCCGATTCTGCCCGGCGGCACAGGCGAGATCGCCTACTCGCAGAGTGGCGCACGACGCGCCGCCGCTGCGCGCAGCGATGCCGGTCATCCGATTCACCGGGATGCGGAGGTGGTGGTGCTGCGCTATGAGCGGGGCGTCGCCTATGTCCGCACCTTGTCAGAGCTCGAAGGACACCCTCAGCCCTAGAGTTAATTTTGCCTTGCCGGGCCTTGTTCCCGGCGACCAGCCTGCCGCCCAATGCCAGGGACGGCAGGCCCGCAGGAAGTACCGCTGGCCTTCACGCGGTTCGTACGTTAAGGATCGTCATGCCGAACACTGTCATTGTCGTTATTGGACTGGTTGTACTGGCCACGCTGTTCATCATGGCTCTGATTGCGAAGATGTTTCGCAAGGCAGGCCCCAACGAAGCACTCATCGTCTACGGCTTCCGCGGCCCGCGCATCATCAAGGGCTCAGGCGCGGTGATCTTTCCGGTGGTGGAGAGCAGCCGCCAGCTTTCACTGGAGCTGATGTCGTTCGACGTCGCCCCGCAGCAGGACCTGTATACCAAGCAGGGCGTTGCCGTCACAGTCGAAGCCGTTGCGCAGATCAAGGTGCGCTCGGATCGCGAGTCCATCCTGACCGCAGCAGAGCAGTTCCTTACCAAGGCGCCGCCACAGCGGGAGGGCCTGATTCGCCTGGTGATGGAGGGGCATCTACGCGGCATCATCGGCCAGCTCACGGTGGAGCAGATCGTGAAGGAGCCGGAGATGGTGGGCGAGCGCATGCGCGCTACCTGCGCTGAGGACATGAGCAAGATGGGGCTTGAAGTCATCTCATTCACCATCAAGGAGGTCCGTGACAAGAACGAGTACATCACCAATATGGGAAGGCCAGACATTGCGCGCATCAAGCGGGACGCGGATGTCGCCGCTGCTGAAGCAGAGCGGGATACGGCGATACGGCGTGCGATTGCGCTTCGCGAATCGGCTGTGGCCAAGGCGGCCGCCGACCAGGAGCGCGTGCTCGCAGAGACGCAGTCCCTCGCCAAGCAGGCAGAGGCGCAGCGGGACCTCGACATCCAGAAGGCGCAATTCACTGAACAGAGCCGCAAGCAGGAGGCGCAGGCAGACAAGGCCTATGAGATCCAGACCAATGTCATGCAGCAGCGCGTCATTGCTGAGCAGGTGAAGGTGCAGCAGATTGAGAAGGAGCAGCAGGTCAAGGTGCAGGAGGCCGAGATCCTGCGCCATGAAAAGGAGCTGATCGCGACGGTACTAAAGCAGTCCGAGGTCGAGCGTCAGCGGATTGAGAACATCGCAGCGGCAGAGAAGAATCGTCTCACGGTCGAGGCAGAGGGCCGGGCCGCGGCGATCCGGGCACAGGGCGAGGCCGAAGCTGCCGTCATCTTCCAGAAGGGCGAGGCGGAAGCGAAGGCGATGAACGTGAAGGCGGAGGCGTACCAGGAGTGGACGCAGGCTGCAGTTGTCGACCGGCTGATCACCAACATGGCGGAGGTGGTGCGTGCCATGTCGGAGCCGCTGAGCAAGGTGGACAAGATCACCATCGTCTCCACGGGAGGCGATGGCGAGATCGGCGCCAACAAGCTGACCGGCGAAATGACGAAGATCGCCGCGCAGGTGCCAGCGCTGTTTGAGGCGCTCTCCGGCATGAACATGAAGGAGCTGATGTCGAATGTGAAGAGCATGCAGTCACGCTCCAACGGCGACGCCAGCCACTAAGTAAAACCGCTGCATCCCCGTCCGCATGTCCAGTGCGGGCGGGGCACAAAGGAGCCGAACCATGGCACTGCTGGAGAGAGTCGCTACCCTGCTTCGAGCCAACTTGAACGACCTGATTGATCGCGCGGAGGATCCGCAGAAGATGCTGCGGCAGTTGATCCTCGATATGGAGAACCAGTTGCTGCAGGTGAAGACGCAAGTAGCGATCGCACTTGCCGATCAGCATCTGCTTGAAAAGAAGCACGCTGAACATGAAGAGTCTGCCGGCAACTGGCAGCGGAAGGCGGCGCTTGCGGTGAGCCGGCAGCAGGATGACCTTGCGCGCGCCGCACTGCATCAGCAACTCAGCCATCAGCAGATGGCCGCGAACTTCCTGCAACAGCTGAACGATCAGAAGGCGGAGACAGAGACGCTGCGTTCGGCGCTGAGCCGGCTGCAGCAGCGGCTTAAGGAGACGCAGTCACGCTGTGAACTGTTAGCCATCGAACACCGTCGCGCTCGCGCCAGCCAGAAGCTGACAGGAGCTGCTCCGGATGCTGCGGCCACCCTGTCACGCGTGCGCGGGCACATAGACCGGGCCACCGCTACCGGCAGGGCGCAGCAGATATTGCTGAGCAGTCAGGCGATTGGGGAGACGAGCGAGGCGGCATTGGAGGAGCGCTTTGCCGCGATGGAGCGTGAGGACCAGATAGAAGATCTGCTGCGTGACTTGAAGGCGCAGCAGGAGCAGCAGCACAAGCTGCCTAGCCCGGCATAAAGAGTTGAGAGGACATAAGCCGGCACAGCGGGATGGCCTGCTCACCGCATCTATGGTGAGCAGGGCAAGCACGAGAGTGGTGCGCCCGCAGTGTCATGCACATTACATACTTCGCTGCGACATCTGCACCCGCACCTGCTACCCATGTCGACGTGCAAAGTCATGCCTGCTCTTCGGCCGGCCTGGCGCAACTCCGTCCCGCGCTGCTCCTCGCACTGCTGATCGTCCTCGTGCGCATCCCCTTTCTTTTGATCCATCCGCTGCTTGAGGACTCGTTCATTACCTTCCGTGCGGCTCAGCATCTGGCGGAGGCTGGCGACTTCTCCTTCAACCTTCACCAGCACTTCCCCGGAACCACCAGCTTGCTATATCCGGTGCTGGTGGCCGGACTCGATCTGCTCCTGCACAGTTACATGATCGTAGGCGTGCAGATACTGGGCACCTGCTGCGTGATGGGCGCCAGCTATCTGGCTGCGGCCGCTCTTTGCCCGCCCGGGGCGCAGCAGCGCATCGCATGGCTGCTGTCTGCATGCTGGCCGATCGCACTAGTCATGAGCTACAACGACATGGAGACGCCCGTACTCCTGCTGGCGCTCGCGGGGTGCATCTACGCATTGGCGCGAGAAGGGCATCAGACTGTTTTCGCTATCAGCATCCTGTTACTGCCGCTGCTGCGGCCGGACGCGATCGCCTATGGTGCTCTCTTCTGTGCCGCTATGTTCCTGCTTGACCGACGCACGGCCTGGCGCGGCACTACCGCGCTGGCTGCGGGTGTCATCCTGCTGCTGCTGGGCACGCGATGGACAACCGGGCAGTACATACCCTCAACCGCACATGCAAAGGAGATCGCCTACCACCCCGCCCATACCGCGGCGGCTGTAATTTCACGCATGCGCGACCTCTTCCTCGGGCAATCATTCCTGCTTCCGATCCCGACCACATTCCTGGCTAGGCTGGCTCCGTTGGTGTTCGCGGTGGTCGCTGCGGCTTTCGCGGTGTGGTTCGTTTTGGCACGCACCCGCAGAGAGCGCGTGCTGGGTGTCACGCTGGCAGCCGCCACAGTGCTGATCCCGCTGGCCTACGCCATCGGGGGAGTCATCTTCGCGTGGTATTTGTATCCGGCTAACTGGATCGCCGCATCACTGATGATTGCAGTCGCGGTTCGCCTGCTGGCCCGGCAGAGGTTTCGCGTCGCGGCCGGATGTGCTGCGGCAATCGTATGGGCGGCACTCGGCGCCATGCAATGGACCAAGGCCTTTGCGAATGCCACCGAGGACTATCACTTCCGTGGCGACGTAGGCCGCTACCTAGGTGAAGTCAGTCATCACCAGGGGGCGTTGTTCCTTGAACCAGCCGGGCTGATTCCTTACTACTCCGGCCTCAATACCGTTGATGAGGTCGGGCTGGTGTCGCCCAGCATTACTCGATACATGCAGCGGGATCCGGTCGGATGGTGGTTCGACTACGTCGCTGCAGAGCGGCCGGACTACATCGTGCAACGGCAAAGCTTCGAGCACTACCAGATCTTCCAGAACTACACATTGACCCCGGCCCAACAGCAGTGGTTCAACAGCCACTACGTGCTGATCCGCCGCACGCATTACGCGCCGGCTGCATACCACTCTAGTCCCATGCTGCGCAGGATCTTCGCCCTGAGTCCGATGGAGGACTACCTGGTCTACCAGCGTCGGCCGGCAACGCCCTAGGCTGCGGGCTGGCAGGCGACTGCTCCAGGTTCCTCCGCTTTTGCTTGTGTGGGTTGCGAGGAGCCAGTATGCTCGCGTCAATCCGAAGCCGGTTAACTGTCCGGGAGGCTGTGGGAGGCATCTGATGGACCCGAATCAAGTCTTCATCGAACAGCATCTTGCTTATCTGCTGCCGTTCATTTTTATCTTCGGTCTGTTCATGATCGCGGTCATCGTCTTTCCCTTGTGGCGGATCTGCGGCCGCGCCGGATTCAGCCCCTGGCTGTGCCTGCTCGTCTTCGTTCCCTTCGGCGCCATCATCCTGCTGTACGTGCTCGCATTCGCGCGCTGGAATGTCGTTCCCGCGCCCCAGGTGGGCGCACTGTATCCGCCCTATCCGCCGCCGCCCGGCTATCCGCCGACCACCTACACTCCGGTTCCCGCCCAGGCGCCGCCGCCTGTCAATCCATACCCGCCCAATTAGACTCGACACTGGGCCGGTCGCTCCCGAAGCGCAAATGTTCTAGCATCGGGAGTGACCCACATCATGCCCGATAAACAAACGCCTCGCGTCCGCTTCGCCCCTTCGCCCACCGGCTACCTCCACGTCGGGGGCGCCCGCACTGCCCTCTTCAACTGGCTCTTTGCCCGTCACACCGGCGGCACGCTGATCCTGCGTATAGAAGACACGGATTTTGAGCGCTCCTCGGAAGCCATGGTTGAGGGCATCCTGGAAGGCATGCAATGGCTGGGGCTGGACTGGAACGAGGGTCCCTTCTTTCAGTCGCAGCGGCTGCCGTTGTACCGCGCCACGGCGGATCGCCTGCTCGCATCCGGCCATGCCTATCCCTGCTTCTGCACGAAGGAAGAGCTGGAGCAGAGACGCAAGGACGCCGCGACCGCAGGCAAGCCGCCCATGTACGACCGCCGATGCAGCCGCATCCCGGTTGCGGATGCCGATGCGCGCCGCGCTGCCGGAGAGCCGGCAGCTATCCGCTTCCGCGTGCCAGAGGGTGGGGTCACCGCCTTCGACGATGCTGTTGTTGGCAGGGTGGAGTTTGCCAACAGTGAGATTGAAGACTTCGTCCTGCTGCGCTCCGACGGAGTTCCGACCTACCACCTCTCCGTAGTAGCCGATGATCTCGATCTGCGGCTTACCCACATCATCCGTGGCGCTGACCACATCTCGAATACGCCCAAGCAGGTTCTGCAGTACGAAGCGCTGGGCGCGCCGTTGCCTGTCTTCGCACACGTGCCACTGATCCTGGGCCCAGATAAGACCCGGCTCTCCAAGCGTCACGGCGCCACCTCGGTCATCTCTTACAAGGAAATGGGCATCGTGCCGGAGGCCTTCCGAAACTTTCTCGCGTTGCTGGGGTGGACCCCCGGCGCGGCAGGAAAAGATGCAGACGGCCGCGACCGCGAGCTCTTCAGCTCAGCAGAGCTCATTCAGCTCTTCTCGCTCGGCGGCATCTCCAAGTCGAATGCCGTATTCGACAACGACAAGCTCGCCTGGTTCAACACGGAGTGGATCCGCCGCTACTCCGCGGCGGACCTGCTGCCTCTGATCGAAGAAGAGTGGAAGAAGGCGGGAACAGCGCCAACACGGAGCCCCGACGAGGTGCTGGCAGCGATCGAACTGCTGAAGCCGCGAGCGCGCAACCTGACCGACTTCGCAGTGGCCTTTCGTGCCTACTTCGGTGACGACTTCGACTACGACCCAGGCGCAGTCACCAAATTTCTCAAGGACTCTGCCACCCGCGACCTACTCGTCACCTTAGGCGACCGCTATGCGGCCATGAGCGATGCCGACTTCACCGAGACTGCAGCCGAAGCCGTTCTGCGCGCCTTCGCCGAGGAGCGCGGAGTCAAACCTGGCGTTCTGATCAACGGGGCACGCGTCGCGCTGACCGGCCAGGCCGTGGCGCCGTCCCTGTTTGCGGTGATGCTGATGCTGGGCAAGGACAGAGTTGCGCGGAGGCTTCGCGCGGCAGCTGCGATTCAAGCGCCCGTAGAAGCAGCGCAACTCGCTTGAGCATGGCGCCATCGGCAACAGAGGTGCACCAGATCTACACGGCGAAGCTGGCCACACTGGGCGCAGCACAACAGCGACTCCGGCTGAAGGACAAGGTCTTCGGTTGGACCAAGGTCGTGTGCGCCC
>CAXUMX010000014.1:62110-64610 GCA_964252395.1 uncultured Acidobacteriaceae bacterium
TTGTTATTGTGGTCGCCGGAATCTGGCTGGCCCGCGCACATCCACGTCAGTTGGGCTGGGCGCTGATGCCGGTCGCTGGGTTCGCAGCTTTGTGGATCTCGCATGAACGGCTGTTGCGCCGATTGCGTGCCGTCGCTCGCCTCGACCAGCTCTACGCGGCAGGCGTGGCGCGGCTGGAAGACCGCTGGGCCGGCACCGGGGACGACGGACTGCGCTTCCTCGACCCCACGCATCCGTACGCACGCGACCTGGATCTGTTCGGCGCCGGTAGTCTGTTCGAGTTGCTGTCGCAGGCCGTCACAACCCCGGGGCAACAGACGCTGAGCGAGTGGTTGCTGCAGCCCGCGGCTCCGGCCGAGGTAGAAGCGCGGCAGGCAGCGGTTCGCGAGTTGGCTCCTCTCCTGCCCTTGCGCGAAGCTCTGGCGTTGGCTGGCGATCTGGAGACAAAGAGCACGCCGGAAGCCCTGGCCGCGTGGGGTGCACTGACATCCTCAAGCGTTCCCCGAGCGTTGCGCGCAGCGGCGGTGCCGCTTGGCGTTGCGTGGTTTGCCTGCGTGGCGGTATGGCTCATGGGAGTCGCCGTCACACCATTGCTCCTGATCAGCGCCGTCAACCTGGCGCTCACCTATCGCTATCGAACCGTAGTTATGGGAGGCGCGGCCGCGGCAGAGCAGGCGGCGCGCGGCCTGGGCTCGCTCGCGCGAGTTCTTGCCGTCTTCGAGCGCGAGTCGTTTCAAGCGCCTCGGCTGCAGGCGATTGTTCGCTCCCTCGTGAGCGATGACATGCAGCCCTCGCGTGCCGTGGCTCGGCTGCACAGTCTGATGGCGTGGCTGGAGTCGAGCGACAACTGGTTCGTGCGACTGCTCGATCTGTTCGTCTTCTGGACGCCGCTCTGTGTGCTTGCACTGGAGGGATGGCGCCGCCGCCATGGCGCGCGGATTGGCACCTGGCTGGTCGCCGCGGGTGAGTTCGAGGCTCTGTGCTCGCTGGCAGCCTACTGCTATGAGCGGCCGCAGACTACCTTCCCGACTTTCGTCGAGAACGGGCCGCGGCTCGAAGCACTCCAGCTCTGCCACCCGCTGCTGCCACGGGCGCACGCCGTGCCCAACGATCTATTGCTCAGTCCTGCGTGTGCGCTGCTGATGATCAGCGGGCCCAATATGGCAGGCAAGAGCACACTGCTGCGTGCGCTGGGGCTGAACGTGGTGCTGGCGCAGTGTGGAGCGCCGGTCTGCGCACAGAGCCTGACGCTCTCACCACTCGCGATCGGAGCCTCCATCACCGTACAGGATTCGTTGCAGAGCGGCCTCTCCCGTTTCTACGCCGAGATCCATCGACTGAAGCAGATCGACGAACTGGCCCGCGGGCCGCGTCCTGCTCTGTTCCTGCTGGATGAGCTGCTCTCCGGCACCAACTCGTACGATCGGCGCGTGGGCACTGAGGCCCTGCTGCGCGGGCTGCTGAAACATCGTGCTATCGGGCTGGTCACCACGCATGACCTGGCGCTAACCGAGATCGTGAATCAGCTGGACGGACGCGCCGCCAACCTCCACTTCGGCGATACGCTGGTCGACGGCAAGCTGCACTTTGACTATCGGATGACACCCGGGATCGCAAACAGTACGAACGCGCTTGAGCTGATGCGATCCGTCGGCCTCGAACTCTGAAGCAGTTCTCGCACTCGCGCGAAACAAAAACGACGAAAGCCGCGCCGGAGCGCAGCTTCGTCCTCCCTCGACCGTGCCCGACTACTGTTGTGGCTGGGTCGCCGGTGCGGCGCTTGCATCCGCGCCGCCATGGGCATGCTCTGCCCAGCGCTGCTGCTGCCTCTGCTGGTCGGCGTCGAACTTCTTCCGCTGCTCATCGGTCAGCACCGCAGAGATCTTCTGCGACTGCTCCTGGCGCAGGCTCTGGAACTTCGCGAACTTGTCCTGCCGCGACAGCGACGTATCAGACCGCAGCGACTCCATCTGCTGTTGCCCATCCGCCAGGATCGGCTTGATCTGGCTCTGCTGGTCGGCGGTCAGACTGTAACGCTTGGTCATGTGGGCCAGACGCTCGTCAGGATCTGCATGATGCCTGCCGTGTCCTTCGGCGCCCCGGTCAGCCTGCCCTGTCGCAGCCTGATCCTGCGTCGAGCCAGTGCTGGCGTTCTGCGCGACCGCCACACCCGCGGACATGAGTCCGGTAAGTACGAGACTGCAGATAGCTTTCTTCATCTTCGTTCCTCCACTTCCTATCTGTAACAACCCCGCGCCTTATGGAAAGGTTGCGGAGGCTGGTGAAGAGCGCCTGCTTCCGGCCTGCTCCGACCGGCGAGGTAGGACGCATGTCCACACCCTGCTGAACAGCAGGCTTCGTCAGCCTTGGACCGCGCGTCGCCCTTTCGCCCGCACGTATTCGCCGTACGTATGGACGAGGGGGAGGCGGCGGAGAGTTTCTTTTTTGGGGAAGGTTTTCAAGAAGGGAGGGACAGGGAGTTGAGCGGTCCACCCGAGTC
>CAXUMX010000015.1:0-59139 GCA_964252395.1 uncultured Acidobacteriaceae bacterium
CCGTAGACCTTCTGCGCGTAGACCCGCACGAAGTCCTGGCCGCCGCCGGTCACGGTGTACGTCCTGTAGCCGTTGGCGCGGAAGCCGCTGCCCGCGTAGCCGTGGTAGCCGCCGCCACGGTAGCCGTTATAGCCGCCGCGATATCCGTAGCCCCGTCCCCAGTAGCCGCTGTGGCCGTAGAACCCGCGACCGTAGTAGCCGCGGCCATAGAATCCGTGACCGTAATAGCCGTGATACCAGGGGCCAGCGCCGATAAAGATGCCGCCGATGAAGTAGCTGGGTCCGTAAAATCCGTAGGGCGCGCAGGCGTAGGGATAGTAGCCGTAGTACCCGTAGGGGCAGACGGGCGCCGGACCGTAGTCATAGGCGTCGTAGCCCTCGTCATACGCGGGGTACTGCTCGTAGCCGGGGTCGCCGATATCCACGCCTACCGATACCTGGGCTTCCGCCCGATGCGCCATCGCCAGCGGCGCGAACAAGAGCCCGAGGCAGAGAAAAAGTCCAGATAGCTTTCGCATAAGCACCTCCAGTTTCGCCCCGTCTGTTGCTGCTAACCCGGTGGCTTCGTGGTGCAGAGCGCTCCGACGGTTAGGGTCAGGAGGCCCAGTCTATGAGACCCCGATCGGGGTAGGAAAGTTGCGGCGGGCTGGCCTGCTACAGTAGCCGGGAACCCTTCTATGTTTGCCAAGGCGCAGCGCGTTCATTTCATTGGTATTGGTGGCATCGGGATGAGCGGCATCGCGGAGATCCTGCTCAACCTCGGCTATCCCGTCTCTGGCTCCGACCTGCGCCGATCCCCCGTGACGGAGCGTCTGGCCACACTGGGGGCCACCATCTTCGAAGGGCACGCCGCGGCAAACGTGGTGGGCGCCGCAGTCGTGGTGGTCAGTTCCGCAGTGAATCAGAGCAACCCCGAGGTCGCTGAGGCGCGCATCACCAAGGTTCCGGTGATCCAGCGAGCAGAGATGCTCGCCGAGCTGATGCGGCTGAAGTACGGCATCGCGGTGGCCGGGATGCATGGCAAGACCACCACCACCTCCATGATCGCGTCGGTGCTGGCCGGCGGCGGCCTGGATCCGACCATCGTGGTGGGCGGACGGATCGACGCCATGGGCTCGAATGCACGGCTGGGCCGCTCGCAGTATCTGGTCGCAGAGGCGGATGAGAGCGATCGCTCTTTCCTGAAGCTGTCGCCCATCCTGACGGTGGTGACGAATTTGGATCGCGAGCATATGGACTGCTACCGCGATATGGAGGACGTGGAAGCGGCCTTTATCACCTTTATGGATCGCGTACCGTTCTACGGGGCGATCACTGCCTGTGCTGACGACCCGCTGCTCTCCGTGGTTCTGCCCCGGGTGCAGCGGCGGGTGTACACCTACGGCTTCGGTTCCGGCGCCGACTTCGTCTGCCGCATGCTGCCGTCGATCGAAGGCGTACGGTCGCGCTTCCAGGTCGTCGCGACAGGCCAGGTGCTGGGCGACTTTGCCCTGCACGTGCCGGGGCGCCACAACGTGCTGAACGCAACCGCCGCTATCGCTATCGGGACCCAACTGGCGATTCCACCGGCCGCCATGGCTTCCGCGCTGGCAGAGTTTCGTGGCGTGGACCGCCGATTCCAGGTCAAGGGCGTGGTGCGGGGCGTGACGCTGGTGGACGACTACGGCCATCACCCGACCGAGATCCGCGCCACGCTGGCAGCCGCGCGCGAGTGTGGATTCGCCAGGATCCATGTCATCTTCCAGCCCCACCGCTACAGCCGCACCCGCGATCTGATGGCCGACTTCGCGACCGCCTTCGATGACGCCGATACGGTCGAGCTGCTGGACATCTATGCCGCCAGCGAGGAGCCCATCCCCGACATTAATGCCAATGCCCTGACGCGAAGCATGGTGCATCCCCAGGTGAGGTATGCAGGCACGGTTCCGGAGGCGATCCGGGCCGTCACAGAACGGGCAGCCGAAGGCGACCTGATCATGACGCTCGGGGCCGGCAGCGTCTCCCAGATGGGTCCGCTGGTGCTCGAGGCACTGGCCAAAGCCTGATGGGCGAGCGGAGGCGCACCGCTCTAGTGATGAATTGGCCCAAACCGAAGTGTGAAGAAGAAGCGGGGGAGTGGGTGGGAGTTGCTGAAAGATCTTTAGCTGCCTACACGCCGGCGGGGGACCAAGTGGAGGGTGGCTGCGCTGTTGCTGGCGATAAGCCGTCGGTCGCTCTCGCGTTCGATCAGCGCCTTAAGCGCTTCGCGTAGCAGTGCCGATTGTGGACGAAGGCCGGTAAGGCTCTCGGCCGTCGCCACCAATGCGTCGTCCAGGGTGACTATGGCTTGCATAGCGCGATCATCGCACGGTCGTGGGTGTCAATTGTAATGATTTGGTTACGAATTGCGATTTGGTTACGTTCGGCTGTGGAAATTCTTGACAAGGCGTGAATATTCGGCAGAGGTGGAACCTCCGGTGGCAGCGCGGATACCTTTGACCCGCCCGGGTCGAGGATGACGGCTCCGCGCCCGGAGCTACGGGGTATATTGGCGCAAGGCGATTCTCACGACCTGGCTCGGGCGTGGCGAAAGTAGAACGACAATTCAGCCGCGCGACGGCAGCGGTGGCAGAGGACGAAGGCTTCGATGAGGTCTTTCGTTCGCACGCCCTGAACCGGCCGCGCCCGCTCTCCTCACTTGACGAGGTGGTGGGGGCGGCGCGCCTGGATGGTGGCGCCGCGCCCGAGGCAGAGGACGACCTGCCGGTCCTGCGCACCCGCCGCCGCGTTCCTCCCAAGCGCGGCCTGCTTCCCAGCGGACGCCTGGGACGCATCCTCGTATTTCTCGTGGCCCTGGCCGTGGTAGCAGCCATGGTTGCCGCCGGAGTCGCCATTCACTCCTTCTTCATGCAGGACGCGCGCTTCCGCATCGACGCCGCCTCCTCGATCCAGGTGATCGGCAACAGTGAGGTCACCCGCCCGGAGCTGCTCTCCGTCTTCGGAGGTGACATCGGGCGCAACATCTTCCACGTGCCCCTGACGGGCCGCCGGGCGGAGCTGGAGCAGTTGCCGTGGGTGGAGCACGCCACCGTGATGCGCCTGTTGCCCAACCAGCTGAGGGTGGCTGTAACCGAGCGGACCCCGGTCGCGTTTGTGCGCTCCGGCAGCCGCATCGGCCTGGTGGATGCGCATGGGGTATTGCTCGACATGCCGGCGGCGATGATGGCCGCCAAGCACTACTCCTTCCCGGTGGTGAACGGCGTCACGGCCGGGCAAAGCGCGGAGGATCGCGCCGCCCGCATGCAGCTCTATGAGCAGTTCATGGGTGCGCTCGGCGCGGCCGGGGACGCTGCTCGCAGCGCGCTGGGCCAGGTCAGTGAGGTGGATCTGTCGGACCCCGAAGATGTGCGGGTGCTGCTGCCCTCCGCAGGCACCGACCTGCTGGTGCACTTCGGCAGCGACGACTTCGCGGGACGCTGGCAGCGGCTGGAGCAGAAGCTGCCGGTCTGGCGGCAGCAGTACCCCCGGCTGGCCGGGGTGGACCTGCGCTACCAGCGGCAGACGGTACTGGAGATGGCCAAGGCCGCGGCAGACGATCCCACAACGGAACCAGCGGCGGCTCCTGCGGCCGGAAAGACATCCGCAAGGCCAGCCGTCCATACTGCCGCGCGCATCTCACCCGCACGCACGAACAGCAGTCGACCCTCCAGCGTGAGGAAGCAAGCCGTGGCCACTCCCCCGACCACCCGCACTGCCCCGAAGACGGCGGCCCCACGAGCTGCCTCCCCACGAACCCGCGCCGTACCGGAAGTGCGCCAGTGAATGCGCCCGAGCGGCAGGACAGCCTGATCACAGTCCTCGATGTGGGCAGCGCCCGGGTGCGCGCCCTGGTGGCGGAGGTGGTCGACGGCGCTCTGCGCTATCGCGGGCACGGAACCACGATTGCAAAGGGAATGCGGAAGGGGCTTGTGGCGGACCTGAACCCCGCTGCGAAGTCCATCATCCAGGCAGCCGACATGGCGGAGCAGAGCGCGAATGCCATTCTGGCGCACTGCGTCATCGGAGTCGGCGGCCCCCATGTTCGCGGGGTTAACAGCCGCGGAGGCATCAGCCTGGGTACGCGTATGCGTGAGATCACGCGGGAGGATGTGCGAGCAGCGGTCGATCGCGGCCGGTCCGTATCGCTGCCGCCGGAGCGCGAGCTGATCCATCTGCTGCCACAACAGTTCCTGCTCGATGACCAGCCCGGCATTCACGACCCGGTGGGCATGGTGGGCAACCGGCTGCAAGTGAACCTGCACCTCTCGACCTGCTCCGCCAGCGCGGCGCAGAGCCTGGTGACCTGTGCCAATAAGGCCGGTCTCGAGGTGACGGATACCATCTTTGAGGGGGTCGCTTCCGCCGAGGCCACTGTCTCCCCGGATGAGCGTGAGCTGGGCGTCTGCCTGATCGATATCGGCGCCGGCTCGACGGAGATTGTGGTCTTCTTTGAAGGCGCGGTGGCGCATACCGCGGTGATCCCAATCGGCGGCGATCACTTTACCAACGATGTGGCGGTAGGGCTGCACGTCTGTGTGGAAGAGGCGGAGTTTTTGAAGCAGCACTACGGCAACTGCGTGGTGACCTCGATCTCCTCTTCAGCGCAGGTGGAGATCAGCGGCACGCCCGGGCACGGGCCGCGGGCGATTCCGCAGCGGCAAATTGCTGAGATTCTGGAGCCGCGCGCGCGCGAGCTCTTCTACATGCTGCGCGATAGCCTGCGCACCGGTGGTGTGCTGGAGGCGCTGGGTGCGGGCTGCATCTTGACCGGTGGCGGGGCGCGGCTTGCCGGCCTGCTGGATGCGGCTGAGAGCCAGCTGCGCGTGCCGGCACGGCTCGGGTACCCGGCGGCGCTCTCCCGCATGCCCGAAGAGCTGGTACAGCCGGAGTACGCAACTGCGATCGGCATGCTGCTGTACACGCATCGCACGCGCGTGCTGAAGGCGTCGGAAGATCACAGTCTGCGTGCGAAGCTGCGCGCCATCTTTGCGGGCAGCCTCTAGCCCCCGCGGCAGCAGGGTGTGCCCTGTGGAGAAAAAGCAGTGGAAACCCCAGGGAAAACGGACTAAAAGCGTAAAAGAGCAGAAACAGTGAAGATGGGGGCAGTGAGCCGATGAGCAATCCGGAAGAGATCCGCATTCAGTACAACGACGAGATGCCGCGCGGCGCCAAGATCAAGGTGATCGGAGTAGGTGGCGGCGGCGGCAATGCGGTGAATCGCATGATTGCAGCGAAGCTGGAGGGCGTCGAGTTCATTGCGGCGAACACAGATGTGCAGGCACTGCAGCTATCCAATGCGCCGGTAAAGCTGCAGCTGGGTGTGAAGCTGACCAGCGGCCTGGGTGCGGGCGCAAATCCGGACGTTGGCCGGCGGGCGGCCCTCGAGGACTCGGAGAAGATCATCGAGGCGCTCGAAGGCGCGGACATGGTCTTTGTCACCACTGGTCTGGGCGGAGGAACCGGCACCGGCGCAGCACCGGTGATCGCATCGTTAGCCAGCGAGATGGGCGCGCTGACGGTAGCCGTCGTGACCCGGCCGTTCAGCTTCGAAGGCAAGCGGCGTATGCAGCAGGCGGAGCGCGGCATGCAGGAGCTGCTGGACGCGGTCGACACCATGATCGTCATCCCCAACGAGAAGCTGCTGGTAGTGGCCAAGGACGCGGGCTTCTTTGAGAGCTTCCGCGTGGCCGACGATGTGCTGCGTCAGGGCGTGCAGGGCATCTCGGACATCATCACCATCCCCGGCATCATCAACCGCGACTTCGCCGACGTGAAGACCACCATGTCTGGCATGGGCTACGCGGTGATGGGCACGGCGGTCCGCAGCGGGGTGAACCGCGCCATCGAAGCAGCACAGGCGGCCATGGCATCGCCGTTGCTCGAGGCCGGCGCGATCGACGGAGCCAAGGGCATCCTGATCAACATCAGCGGCTCCAGCAACCTGAAGCTCAGTGAGGTCAACGAGGCCTCCACCCTGATCCAGAATGCTGCGCATGAGGAGGCGAACATCATCTTCGGTGCTGTGCTGGACGAGACCATGGGTGACGAGGTCAAGATCACGGTGATCGCCACGGGCTTCCGCCAGGACATCCCTAAGCAGACCACTGTGACCGAGAACCGCGCCCGCAAGCCCGAAGCGCCGGCCTTTCTGAACCTGGACGTGCGCCCGTCGGTCCCCCGCTTCGCCAGCGAGGTGGCTGCAGACACGATGAAGAGCAGCCTGCAGGAGGGCGCCGTGCCGACTGCTTTCGCATCGGGATTCGGCAGCCAGTCGCTGGCCAGCTTTGAGGCGCCTGCGCCTGAGCCGCCCGTCTTTGAGCCGATTGCTTCGGCGCCGGCTCACAATCCCGCCCATGATGCCGGTGTCGGCGGCTTCCTGGACGGTTTGAGCGCGCAGGAGGACCGGGCACGGCAGCAGCGGCAGCAGGAGGAGGCCGAGCTCGAGCAGCTCGACATTCCCGCATTCATGCGTCACGGAGCGAGGTAAGCCGGCCTGAAGAGTGCCCGACCAAGGTTCCCGAATCGGTTCGGGGCGGGGTATCGGCAGACTGATAAACTGTCTACATCCCACAAAAGCCTTACCTTGGTTCCTCCTTCCGGTACTAGTACCGAGGTAAGGGTCGGCGTTGTAATACTCAGTATCCGATCGAGCAAAGGGATAGTCTTAGTTGTAGGGCGTTTCAGGCGCAGGCGAAGCTGCCGGTCTGCCGCACTGACGCAACAATCAGGTGCTCAGTCGGGTTTCCTCTGCAGGGGCATGGCAATGGGTCGTTTCGCATCATTTGTTCTCACTCTCGGCATGGCTGTAGGCCTGGCAAGCGCGCTCCCCTCTGCGCAGGCGGCGACCACCCATCGGCACAAGACCCACCGCCGTACTGCGGCCCATGCGACCGTCGCCAGTACGCGCATGGTGCGCGGCCGCGACGGCAGGCTGCACCGGGTTGCCGCACGCCACCGCTACTACGAGCACTTTACCGGCGACTCCTTTGCCGAGACCGACCTGACGCAGGGTGACATCACCGCCGGCGAAGACCCGGTGGTGCGCGCCGCTGCCATTGCCGCACTCGGCAACATGAATGGCACGGCAGTCGCAATCGATCCCAGCACCGGCCGCATTCTGGCCATGGTGAACCAGAAGCTGGCGTTGTCGAGTGGTGCGGAGCCCTGCTCGACCATCAAGGTTTCGGTCGCGCTGGCCGCGCTTCAGGAAGGCATCGTCACCAAGGACACCCCGGTCAACCTAGGCGGCTGGTCGATGACCCTGACCGAGGCCCTGGCCCACTCCAACAATCTCTACTTTGAGACGATCGGCCGCCGGTTGGGCTTTGAACGCGTCCGGCACTATGCGAACCAGTTCGGGCTAGGTGAGCTGGCCGGCTGGAATATCCAGGGCGAACAGCTTGGCGTATACCCCAATCAGGAGCTGCCGGAGAAGCTGGGCGGCGTAGGCCGCATGTGCAGCTTCGGCGAGAGCATCTCCATGACTCCGCTACAGCTGGGCGCGCTGACGGCAGCGATCGCCAACGGCGGGACGCTCTACTACCTGCAGCATCCGACCACAGCAGCCGAGGCAGTCAATTTCGAGCCGCGCGTGAAGCGCACTCTGGACATCCGTCGTTTCATCCCGGATGTCGCAGTCGGCATGGGCGCCGCGGTCAGCTATGGTACCGCACGCTCCCTGCGGGCCAGCTTCAGTGAGCTTCCCGTGCTGGGCAAGACCGGTACCTGCTCGGCCAACGGCACCCGGTATGGCTGGTTCACCTCGTTCGCCGACACCAGCTACGGACGCATCGTCACCGTCTTCTTCCTGGAGGGTGGACGTCCGACCTTCGGGCCCAAGGCTGCCGAGCTGACTGGCGTCTTCTACCGCAACCTGTGGGATCACAGCTACTTTGCCGCCAAGAATCCAGCGGACGCGCCTGCGGCTGGTGCGCTGAACCAGACCTCCACCGCGACTGGTGTCTCGCAGTAGACATCCCGGCATGGAGCTCAGCTCTTCTCAAACGGCCTCCCATATGGAGGCCGTTTGCTATTTGCGCAGAGCTCCGTTACCAGTAGAGGTATGGCGAGCGCGCCCGCAAAACCTGCATCCCAGTCGAGCATGAAGATACTGACCGCGGAAGAGATGCGGGCCGCCGACGAGGCAACGACGCGCGAGCATGGAATCGTCTCTACGACGCTGATGGAAAACGCGGGCGCCGCAGTGGCCCGCTTCATCATGCAGGAGCTGGCGCAGCTGGATCGGATCGTGGTGCTTTGTGGAAAGGGCAACAATGGCGGTGATGGCTTCGTCGCGGCCCGCATCCTCGCCGCGGCTACCTATGACGTCGACGTGCTGCTGCTGGGCAAAGCAGACGAGGTAAAGGGTGATGCGCGCGCGGCACTGGAGCGGCTGACCGAGGTAGATCTTACTCCTGTCGAAGTAGTCGAGGAGCAGGACCTGGCTGAGCCCAGGGTCACCCGGCTGCTTGCCGCTGCAGAGCTGTTCGTCGATGCGGTACTGGGAACCGGTTTTCATCCGCCCATGCGCGGTCTCGCGGCCGGCCTGCGGGAGAGGCTTGCCAGTCACCCCAAGACTCCCGTACTCAGCGTCGATCTGCCCTCGGGCTGGGACGCGGACAGCCGGGAGCCAGCGCAGGACGGCGCCTACCGCTCCGATGCGGTCGTGACGTTCACCGCGCCCAAGCTGGCGCACGTGTGGGGAGAGATGACGCGAGGGGCGATCGTCGTTGCAGAGATTGGCTCGCCGGCTGCGGCCGTGCGGTCCGAGACGCGTCTGCACTGGGCAGGCAGCGCCAAGCGCATGGCGGATGTGCCACGGCCGGCGGACAGCAATAAGGGCAAGTTCGGTCATGTGGCCGTAGTGACCGGGGCGCGCGGCCGTGCGGGTGCGGCGGCTATGGCGAGCTACGCCGCGCTGCGCGCCGGCGCAGGGCTGGTGACGGCGGGCGTTCCTGGCTCCGTGCTCGATCTGGTGGCGGCCATTGCACCGGAGCTGATGACTGAGCCGCTTGAAGAGACCGCAAAGGGCAGTATTGCGCTGCGCAACCTGGAGAGCGAGGCGTTCGCCCGTTTTCTGGAGAAGAAGAATGTCGTAGCCATCGGGCCAGGGCTGGGGCAGGAGCCAGAGTCGCAGCAGTTCGCGCTGCAGTTGATTGAGCGCTGCGGACAGCAGGCGTCGCCCATCGCGATGGTGCTGGATGCCGATTGCCTTAACGCGATCGCGGAGCATAGGTACGCGCTGGACGGACGCGGTCGCACGCTGGTGCTGACTCCGCATCCGGGGGAGATGGCTCGGCTGGTAGGCAAGACCATAGCTGCTGTGCAGGCAGACCGTGAAGGCGTGGCCCGCGACTACGCGACGGAGCACCAGGTGACACTGGTCCTGAAGGGCTGGCGTACGCTGATCGCGCATCCGGATGGACGCGTCGCCATCAACACGACCGGCAATCCGGGCTTGGCAAAGGGCGGCAGCGGTGACATCCTGACCGGCATTACAGCGGCAATGCTAGGCCAGTTTCACGAGAACCCAGGTGAGGCGGTTGAGGCTGCTGTCTACCTGCATGGGCTGGCCGCGGACATCGCAGTGGCCGAGGGCGACGAGCACACGCTGCTGGCCACGGAGGTGTGCGACCATCTGGCGCCAGCTTATCGATTCCGCGCCATGCAAGCGGACGGGATTACCTGGCTCCAGGGACTGCCCGGTATGCTGGAGCAGACGCTGCCACAACACTCCCACCAGGCACTCGATGAGGCGCGATGAGTCAATCCACGACCGAGTTTGACACTCACAGTGCGGCAGAGACGGTTGAAGTAGGACGCAAGCTGGCGGCGATGCTGCCGGCCCCGCAGTTCCTGATCCTGCGCGGCGACCTGGGTGCGGGTAAGACCACCTTGGTGAAGGGAATGGCCGAGGCGCTCGATGCGGCTGATGCAGATGAGGTCACCAGCCCCACCTTCACGCTGATTCATGAGTACGAAGGCACACGGCAGGACGATGGCCGGCGTGTGCCGGTGCGGCTCTATCACCTGGATCTGTATCGCATCGACAGCGAGCGTCAACTGGAGTCACTGGGCCTGAACGATCTTCAGGCGGAGGACAGCATTGTGCTGGTGGAGTGGGGCGAGAAGTTCCCCAGCGTGGTGAAGCGCAGCAATGGCGAGATCGTGATGGAGTCGACCGGCGGGGAGACACGACGGATCACGCTGCACATGAAGTAATCCGTCGTTTCTCCTGCGTGGATGGTAGCCAGCCGCTTAGAAGCCCATGATGCTGTAGCCGCAGTCGACAAAGGTGATTTCCCCGGTGATGCCGCTGGCCAGATCAGAGGCCAGGAAGACTGCCGCAGAACCTACCTCGGCCTGCTGAATGTTCCGGCCGAGCGGTGCACGCTCCTCATGTGACTTCAACATCTCACCCAACCCGCCGATGCCGCGTGCCGCCAGCGTCTTAATAGGCCCGGCAGAGATGGCATTCACCCGTATATTGCGGCGTCCCAGGCTGGCTGCCAGATAACGCACGGTGGCCTCAAGTGCGGCCTTGGCCACGCCCATGACGTTGTAGTTGGGGATCACCTTAGTCGAGCCGAGATAGGTGAGCGTGATGATGCTGCCGCCCTCTGTCATAAGTGGCACTGCGGCCCGGCTGACCGCAATCAGTGAGTAGACGCTGATGTCATGCGCCATGCGGAAGCCCTCACGCGTGGTCTCGAGAAAGTCATTCTTCAGCTCTTCTGCCGGAGCAAACGCGACAGAGTGCACCAGGATGTCCAGCCTGCCGTGGGTTTGCTTCACCTTCGCAAATAGAGCCTCGATATCCGCGTCCTGCGAGACATCGCATTGGTAGGCCTCGGCGCCGGTGAGCTCGCCAATCATGCTCTCAGCCTCCTGGCGCAGCCGCTCATTCTGATAGGTGATCAGCAGGCGGGCGCCGGCCTGATGCAGCTTCTGAGCTATGGCCCACGCGATACTGCGCTTGTTGGCCACGCCAAACACGATGGCGGTGCGCCCTTTAAGATCGATCATTGCGAGTCAGTCCCTTCCTCTGTTTCGTATTCCCGTAGCAGGCCGCGGGTCGCGCCGCACACGAGAGAAAGCTTAGCAGTACTGTCTGAGTTGGGCCGGAAGCGACGATCTCAGGAGCTCCCGGAGACTGGATCGCGAGCGCCCGGTTCGTACGCCCTTCAACCGCCGAGATCGATCAGCTCCACGTGATCAATGGTGCGGCCGAGGAAGCGCGAGCCCAGGGTGCGAAACTTCGCGACCGAGTCGGTAGCGTAGAAGCGCGCGCCGGGTTCGCGCGTGATCATAGAGGCTAGTGAGAGGCGCTGCGACACTTGTTGCGCAGTGACGTTCGCTGAGTCGATCACTTGTACCGGCCGCATCGGAGAAGCCGCGCTGAGTGTCTGCTCGATAACGGAGCGCAGCAGCGGATAGTGTGTGCAGCCCAGCACCAGTGTGTCTGCGGCCAGGCCAGCAGCAGCAGCCTGGCTCAGCAGATCGTCCAGGTAAATCGACGTGACCTCGCGAGTGACTGGATGATCGATCCAGCCCTCTTCCACCAGAGGCACCAGCAGCGGGCACGCCTTCTCGAACGAGCGCAGGCCGCGTTCGTGGCAGGCGGTGGTGTAGGCATGGCTCTCGACCGTTGCTGTAGTCGCGATCACCAGCACATCCTTGGCGGCCGAACAGAGCTGCGCAGCTTCGGCGCCGGTTTCGATCACACCGATCACGGGTACATCGACGGCGGCGCGCAGCTCATCGAGCGCAAGCGCGCTCGCGGTGTTGCAGGCGATCACCAGCGCTTCCGCGCCCTGTTCCACCAGGAAGTGCGCGCTTGAGACGGCATATCGCGCCACGGTGGCCTGCGACTTCGATCCGTACGGCAGGCGCGCTGTATCGCCCAGGTACAGGTAGTCGGCAGCGGTCGCCTGGGTCAGCAGCTCGCGCAGTACGGTCAGGCCGCCGACGCCCGAGTCAAAGACCCCGATGGTAGGAATGCGGTGGGTCACAGGTTCGCTCCTGTATCTCCTGGAAGTCAGTTCTGTATGCGCTCCGGGGCGGGCGCGCCGGCGCTGGCCGCAAGGTAGGTGCGGGTCAGGTCAGCATGGCCTGCGAGCGTCTCCTGCGGTTCGCCGTCTACAAGGAAGCGCACCTGCGTGACCTCCGGCATGTTCGCATGCAGTGTGCCGATTAATGAGAGCAGCGTCATGGTCTCCGGCTCGATCCCGGAAGGGTGTTGCTGGGTCAGCCCGGTGCTCAGGTTGACCACGGCCAGCAGGCCGCCTCCCGTCGTGCCGGTGGGCACAGGCATCAGGAAGACATCATCGATGCCCGGACTGGCGCCGATCGGATGGCTGGAACCAGGACGGGCGTACTCCGCCAGCAGCTGGTTCAGCAGCAGGCGCGCCCGGGCGTGTTGCTCCCGGGGCAGGGCCAGCCGCCGCGGCGCATCGCTTAGCGAGCCATCTGTGTCGTTGGCCAGCATCAGGGTGACTTGCTCCAGGGGGGCTGCTTCGGGCGCGGTCAGCGGCGCAGCATCGGCCACGCTCTGCAAACGGTCCTGGGCGCGCTCGCGCAGCCGGATGAGCACGATAGCCATCACCGCGGAGATGCCGAGCAGGGCCCACAGCAGCACGCGCTGGTAGCGCGGAATCACGGTCGCACCGTCCAGTCGCGGCGCCAGCCTTCAATGGCCGCGGCCAGCGCGGCGAGGATGCGCGACTGATAATTGGCGTCCTCGAGAGAAGAGGTCACGGCGCCATTCTTCATCAGCGGCGCCAGCTCCACGGCCGTCGCCGGGCAAATCATGTTGTCGAGCGGCTGCAGAGCGGTGCGGCCCAGCGTCGTTGGTATCTCGGCATGCGTCATCGCGGAGTTGATCTCCGCAGAGAAGCGCAGGCTCTGCTCCAGGTAGGGCGCCTGCGCGGTCTCCCAGGGAAGGAACGGGCGCGGCGCAGCCGGGGGCAGCGAGGATGTGAACAGATGGATGCCGCTGCCGCTCTCCGTCGCGTGCAGAATCAGGCAGGCAGAGGCTTTCTGCGCGTTGGCCAGCGCAGCGCGACTGGCGGCTGGCAGGCTGTCATCGTGCTCCCGCGTGGTGATCACCGCGATGCCGCGCGCCGCCAGCATACTGCGCAGGCGGATGGTAAGCGCCAGCACCAGATCCTTCTCCTCTGCGTGGAGGGCCAGGTGTGCGCCTGTATCCGCGCCGCCATGCGCGGCATCGAGCACGACCAGAAACTGCGGCCGCGCGAAAGTCTGCTGGTTGGCCGATGGAGCAGGCATAGGTGTTTGCTGGGAGACGGCCGGGGACGCCAGCACGAGCAGCAGCACTGGCGCTGCCACGCTGGTTGCGGCCGGAAAGAGATGTCGTTGTCGGGCGGACGGCCGCTGCTCAGTCCAGCGCATAGATGGCGAGTCCGCTCAACAGCTTCGGGTAGAAGTCGGTGGACTTCTGCGGCATCACCTCGCCATTGAATGCAACCTCTCGCAGCTCCTGCATGCTGACTGGATTCATCAGGAAGGCGATCTGCGCGGCGCCCTGCGCCACCTGGTCAATCGCCTCCGAGGCGTCGCGAAGGTAGCGCAGATTGCGCTGCTCGCGGATCGACTCCTGCGAGAGATCCAGCAGCCTCTCGAGCACCAGGCCGTGCAGTTGCGCGACATCCAGCTGACGCTGCCGTGGCGGCATTGCGCTTAGCGCCTGCTCGACTGCCTGCGGCTTCGCCGTCAGCAGATGGGCGCCGTCCCGCACAACGGCGACGAAGGCCGTGCGCTCTGCGCCAGCCGTGGCGAGGCGGGCGGTGAGTGGAATGCCGCCGGCGCTGAGCGCTTCGATATCGAAGTACGGCGCGGCGCGCTCCAGGAAGTCTGCAGGGCGGAAATGATCCAGGCCAAATACGAGCCGGTGCGTGGGCAAAATCAGCAGACCTTCGCTGTCCATGTTGATGAAGGTCATCATCACGGCTGCCTCAGGATAGGGAGGGTGAGGCAGTGTGGAGGCGAGATCGCGCTCCCGCGAGTGCTTCAGGTGTGCAGGGGCGTGCTCACGCCCGTACTGCAGCGCCGTCTCATAGCGATGGTGTCCGTCGGCGATGATCAACTTCTTGTCGCTCATGGAGCCGAGCACCAGCCGGATCAGGTGCGGATCGCTGACCCGGCCGACACGGTGCAGCACGCCGTAGTCGTCGGTGATCTCAGCCTCGGGCTGGAAGTTGGCGAACAGCATCTTCTCAATGCTCTGTACGGGGTCCGAGTAGAGCATGAAAATTTGCCCGAAGTGCGCGCGGGTCGCCTTCAGCAGGTTCAACCGATCGCTCTTGGGTTTGGAGAGGGTCTGCTCATGGCGGAAGACCACCTTGGCGTCGTACTCCTCAAGCCCGCCGAGGGCGATGAAGCCGAGACGCTCGCAGATGCGATTCGGATCGCCGGGCACCTGGAAGCGCTGAGCATAAGCGAAGATCGAGGGCTCGTTGTCGGTCTGCAGAATCCCGTTCTGACGCCATTCAGTGAAGTCGCGGGCAGCCCGGGTGTACACATCGTTGGTGCCGGGCTCATCGAACAGCTCCGGCAAACCGAGGATGATGCGGACCAAGTTGTAGGGGCTGCGCCCGTAGTAGACCTGCTGCATGGCGGGCGTGATCTTGTCATAGGGCTGGGTGACCACGTCTTCGATGCGAACAGCAGTGGGGTTGTAGCGGGTTGCGCGGAAGGGATAGATGCGTGCCATTCGTCTAGTCAGTGTACTAGAGCAGGTGTTTCGAGAGGCTTGGACCAAAGCCGCGGGCCGGCTTCGCGTGGCAGACGCGCACGCCGGGTGGACGCATCTAAAAGTAGCAGTGAACCTTGCGATCGCCAGTACGCCGGCCGCGCACAGCGGCTTGCGCGGCCTTTGCCCTCATCGAGGATGCGGGTCAAAGGTTGAGCCCGCGCCTTCATGAGCGTGCTAGCATGTCGCGAAAAGAGGTTACGCAGTTAT
Source organism: uncultured Acidobacteriaceae bacterium (assembly GCA_964252395.1). Lineage (GTDB taxonomy): Bacteria > Acidobacteriota > Terriglobia > Terriglobales > Acidobacteriaceae > KBS-83. The sequence continues at coordinate 14,999 of CAXUMX010000015.1, forward strand.
GGTTTCCGCGGGGATGGGCTGGCGAAGTTCCAGGCCGGCTGGATCGAGCCGGAGACGTGGGTGGCTGCTGGCGCAGTGTGCGCTGCTCGGCTTGCTGCTGGCGGTGCCAGGCTTTGCCCAGGATGATCCCTTGAATCAGATTCACGTGCCGCCCCCGGCGCCAAAGACGGAGCAGCCTACGCAACCAGCGCCGCTGGAAGGAAAGGCTGCACTGAAGGCGCGACCGAATGAGCGTATCCGGGTCGACGTGAACCTCGTCCTCATTCCCCTGACCGTGACCGACCCGATGAACCGGCTGGTCACGGGGCTGGAGCGGAATGAGTTTTTCCTGTATGAGAATAATGCCCTGCAGCAGTTGAAGAGCTTCTCCTCAGAGGATGCGCCGGTGTCGATCGGCATCATTCTCGACCTTAGCGGAAGCGTGGCCAACAAGCTGGTGCGGGAGCGGGAGTCGATCGTTGAGTTCCTGCGCACGTCGAACCCTCAAGACGAGTTCTTCATCATCGGCTTCAACGATCGCCCGGAGCTGATCGAGGACTTCACCTCTTCAGTCGACGACATCGAGGCGCGGCTGCAGACAGTGCGCGCCGGAAGGCGGACTGCGCTGCTGGATGCCATCTACTACGGCGTAAATAAGATGAAGCAGGCTCGGAATGAGCGCAAGGCTATCCTCATCGTCTCCGACGGTGGCGATAACCGCAGCCGCTATACCGAGAATGAAGTGCGCAACCTGGTTCGCGAATCGGATGTGGAGGTGTACGCCATCGGCGTGTTCGACGTCTACGCGGCCACCACTGAGGAGCGCAACGGGCCGCTGCTGCTGCACGATCTGACAGAGGAGACCGGCGGCCAGTTGTTCCGCGTGGACGATATTGCGGACATGACCGACATCGCCACCAAGATCAGCGCGGAGTTGCGCAACCAGTATGTGCTGGGCTACAAGCCGTCTGATCCGAAGCGCGATGGCAAATGGCGTAAAGTGAAGGTAAAGCTGGTGCCACCCGCCGGGCTGCCGCCGCTAACCGTCCACGCACGAACCGGATACTATGCCCCTTCGCAATAAAGCCAGGTTGCGACTTCTCCTTTTTTGTCTCATATTCGGCGCACTCAGCCCAGCGGCACTGGCCCAACAGCCGCAGGCCCCGCTGCCGGCTGAGCAGCAACCGTCGCTCTCTGTCGATCGCGACCCGGTGCCTTCCCCCGATCCGCAAACGCCGGCCGCCGGCGCCTCTGCAACGCAGTCGCCCAGCGAACTGAGCCGTGCGCGCGGTGGTGGCTACACGCTAAGTCGCGATGTGGAAGAGGTCGTGCTGAATGCCACTGTGCTCGACGAGCATCAGCGGCTGGTGCCGGAGCTGACCAAGGATGACTTCAAAGTCTTCGAGGATGGTGTCCCGCAGACCATCACCTCGCTGCAACGGCAGGATGTCCCGGTTTCGATCGGGCTGCTGGTCGACAACTCCGGGTCAATGCGTACTAAGCGGCAAGCAGTGAATCAGTCGGCACTGGACATGGTGCGCGCTTCAAACCCAGAGGATGAGAGCTTTGTCGTTAACTTCGCGGATGAGGCGTATATCGACCAGGACTTCACCAGCAACCTGGACCGGCTGCGCGATGGGCTCTCGCATATCGACTCCAAGGGCGGGACGGCACTGTACGACGCGGTCATCGCGTCTGCCGACTACATGTCCAAGAATGCGAAGAAGGCCAAAGAGGTGCTGTTGATCATTACTGATGGTGAGGACAATGCCTCCGGTACCAACCTGGAAGAGACAGTGCGCCGCATCCAGGATCTGCAGGGGCCGGTGGTCTACTCCATAGGGCTGCTGTTTGATGAGGGGGGCGGCGGTGGGCGTGAGTCCCGGCGCGCCCGGCGTGCGCTGCAGCTGCTCTCGGACGAGACCGGCGGCCTCGCCTTCTTCCCCAAGAACCTGGGACAGGTGGATCAGATTGCCGCCGAGGTAGCGCGCGATATACGCAACCAGTACACCATCGGCTACCACTCGACCAAGCCGGCCAGCCAGGGCGGCTACCGCGTAGTGCATGTGGAGGCACATGCGCGCGGATACAACAAGCTGACAGTGCGCACGCGGCCCGGGTACTTTCCGCATCCGCCCGGATCAGCGGCCCGCAAGAAGTAGGAGCTGAATGCGAGCTTGCCGTGGGCGACCCGGCCCGACCCGCGCTGCTACAATCGCGGGTTGCTCTATGCCGACCGAAGCTTCCACACTGACCTGCCACGGCGGACTGCGCGTGGCCGACGATATCGCCGACCTGGTGGGCAACACGCCCATGCTGCGGCTGACCAGACTGGCCAGCCCGGGGGCAGGCGATGTCTTCGCCAAGCTCGAGTTCCTCAACCCGGGCGGCAGCGTCAAGGATCGCGCGGCGCTGGGGATGATCCGGCACGCGGAGCAGGAGGGTCTGCTGCGCCCGGGTGCGCAGATCTTCGAGGCGACTGCCGGCAATACCGGGGTGGGGCTGGCGCTGATCGGCGTCAACCGCGGCTACAAGGTGACCCTGTTTGTGCCGGAGGGCTTTGCCGAAGAAAAGTGCATTCTGATGCGAGCCTTCGGCGCGGTGGTGATCCGCACGCCGCAGCAGAGTGGAATGCTGGGGGCGATTGAGCAGGCGAAGGCCGCGCTGGCCGAGACGCCGGGCTCCTGGGGCGCCTTTCAGTTCGAGAATCAGGCCAATCCCGATTTCCACGAAGAGACCACGGCGGCCGAGATCTGGGAGCAGATGGAAGGGCGCGTTGACGCCCTGGTCGCGGGCATTGGGTCTGGGGGCACCTTCTCCGGCGTAGCGCGCGGATTGAAGCACCGCAACCCGCGTCTGGTTGCGATTGCCGTGGAGACGCAGGGATCAATCCTGCGGGGTGGGCCGCCGGGCCCGCATCGTGTGGAGGGAATCGGTGTGCACTTCATCCCGCGCACCTTCCATCCAGAGGTCGCGGATGATGTCCTGATGGTCAGCGACGATGACGCCTTCGCCATGGTGAAGCGCATGGCCGCCGAAGAGGGTCTGCTGGGCGGCTCGAGCGCCGGCGCGGTGATCCATGCAGCGCTCGAAGTCGCGCGGCGCCTGGGGCCCGGGAAGCGCGTCGCGACCGTGGTTCCTGATTCGGCCGAACGCTACTTGTCCAAAAACATCTTTGAAGGCGGCGTTTAACCGCCGCTATCCGCACACAGATGGAACGCACTGGAGGCGCATGTCCGACACGCTTGATCCCGGCCTGACCGATACGCTCGATCACGGCTTTGCCACTCGCGCCATCCATGCCGGCCAGGCCCCGGACGAGACCACCGGCGCAGTGAATTTGCAGATCTATCTCACCTCGACCTACGCGCAGCAGGAGATCGGCAAGCACAAGGGGTATGAGTACTCCCGCGTCTCGAATCCGACCCGCACGGCGCTGGAGCAAAACCTGGCCGCGTTGGAGCGGGGCAGCTCTGCGCATGTATTCGCCAGCGGCATGGCTGCCATCTCTGCGCTAGTCACCATGCTCAAGACCGGCGATCACGTGATCTGCGGATCAAATGTTTATGGTGGCACCCCGCGCCTCTTCAATCAGATCGTCGCGCACTACGGAATTGACTTCACCTATGTCGACACCAGTGATGCAGAGAATGTGCGCCGCGCGCTGACTCCGCGCACCCGGCTCGTGCATATTGAGACGCCAACCAATCCTTTGATGCAGTTGACGGATATCCGCGCGGTCAGCGACATCTGCCATGAGCAGGGTAGGCGGACAGGCGAACCGGTCGACGTCTGCGTCGACAACACCTTCATGTCGCCCTACTTCCAGCGGCCGATCGAACTGGGTGCGGACCTGGTGATGCATTCCACCACCAAGTTTTTGAATGGCCACTCCGATGGCCTGGGCGGTGTGCTGGTGGCCACGCGGCCGGAGCACGCGGAGCGCTTCGCCTTCGTGCAGAAGTGCACGGGCGGCATCCTCTCCCCGTTTGAGAGCTACCTGGTGCTGCGCGGTGTGAAGACCCTGGCCGTGCGCATGCGGCAGCACGATGCCAGCGGACGCCAGGTGGCGGCATGGCTGAACAAGCACCCGCGGGTCGAGAAGGTCTTCTATCCCGGACTGCCGGAGCACCCGCAGTACGAGCTGGCCAAGCGGCAGATGTCCGGCTTCGGCGCGCTGATCACATTTGAGACCGGCTCTCTGGAGCGTGCGAATGACGTGCTGAAGCGCGTGCGCCTGTGCACGCTCGGCGAAAGTCTGGGCGGAGTCGAAACCTTGATCTCCCACCCCGCCACCATGACGCATGCTGCTATCGGCGCGGAGGGCCGCCGCAAGATCGGCCTGACCGACGGCATGGTGCGCATCTCGGTCGGCATCGAAGATGTGGAAGACATCCTGGCCGACCTTGACCAGGCACTCAAGGCATAGCGCGCAGCGGGATGGCCCGGGCCACCCCGCTGCACTCGCGACACGGCTTAAGTTCGGGCGCGCCAGAAACGCAGAGCTCCCGGCTCGGCACCCTCACCTGCTGCAATGAATCCGCAGCGCCGCAGCACACCCAGCGATGCTGCCAGATCCGGAAAGGTCTGCGCGTTGACGGAGCGCACGTGATGGAAGTGAAAGATCCACTCGATCAGCGCGCTGACCGCTTCGGTCGCATACCCCCGACGTTGATAGGGCGGCAGGATGGAGTAGCCGATCTCCACATCATCGGTGGCTTCAGGCGGTCCCACGCACCCGCAGGTGCCGACGAGAGTCGGCCCTTCTTGCGATGGCAGAGCCACGTAGCGACACCAGCCGGCGCAGTCCGGATACTCGGCAAGCTTGCGGAGCAGCCAGTTGAGCGCGCCGGCGTCCCAGTGCTCTGGCGGCCAGCTCTCCGGGATGCGCAGCCCGGTAACGCCAGCGAAGTTGTGTTGGTCTCGATCCGCCTCAATCATGGCCGGGATAGCGGAGACGAGGATCAAACGAGCGGTGTGAATGGGCGAAGCAGGCGAGTCTGCGCCCTGCCACGTGGCATGCTGCATGGGAGCTCTCCGGAGTACGGTGAAAGGAGATATCAGGCGCGGAGGGTTACGGGTCTCTGCGCAACCGATCGGGCTCGCTGCTAGGCAGTCATAGGCGCAGCAGAAGAGTAGCAAGTGGCCTTCGCATCCACAAGAGGGGCCGTGTTTTCGTGGCACGCACCAAGGTTCCGGGCACCTGGGCTTTGGCCACGACTGCGCCTGTACAGGCGTGATAGCCTTTGAGGTTTTCCATAGTCGCCCGGAGAGTTCCTGATGAGCCCCAGCAGCGTTGCCTCCCCCGCCCAGCATTCCTTCCGTCTCACCGAGGAGCAGGAGCAGTTGCGCCGCGAGATACGCGCCTTTGCCGCGCGCGAGATCGCGCCTCACGTGATGGAGTGGGACGAGGGCAGCATCTTCCCCATGCAGGTGGTGAAGCAGCTGGGCACGATGGGCCTGCTCGGGATCCTGATCCCGAGTGAACTGGGCGGCTCCGAGCTGGGCTACGTCGAGTACATGACTGCGATCGAGGAGCTATCGGCGGTGGATGGCTCTATCGGCATCATCGTGGCCGCGCACAACTCGCTCGGTATGAACCATATCTACGTCGCGGGCAACGATGCGCAGCGGCGGCGCTACATCCCCAAGCTGGCCACCGGCGAGTGGCTGGCGGCGTGGGGACTGACCGAGCCAGGCTCCGGCTCGGATGCTGCCGGAGCGCGGACCACAGCAGTGCGCAAGGGCGACGGCTGGGTGCTGAACGGTTCGAAGACCTTCATCACCAATGGCAGCTACGCGGACGTAGCCGTAGTGATCGCGGTGACGGACAAGGACAAAGGTACGCACGGCCTTTCCGCGTTCGTAGTGGAGAAGGGAACACCCGGCTTCCGTCCCGGAAAGAAGGAGAACAAGCTGGGACTGCGCGCCAGTGATACGTCTGAGCTGATCTTCGAGGACTGCCACATACCGGCAGAGAACCTGCTGGGCAGGGAGGGCGAAGGGTTCGTCGACTCGCTGCGCATCCTGGATGGTGGCCGCATCTCGATTGCCGCGCTCTCGCTCGGCATCGCCCGGGGCGCCTACGATGCAGCGCGCAAGTATGTGCAGCAGCGGCGCCAGTTCGGCAAGGCAATTTCGGAGTTCCAGGGCATCCAGTGGAAGCTGGCTGACATGGCCACGCAGCTGGAGGCAGCGCGCCTGCTGACCCTGCGGGCGGCCTTCATGAAGGACGCCGGAGAGAAGACCACCCGCGAGTCGGCCATGGCCAAGCTGTTTGCGAGTGAGGTCGCAGTACGCATCTGTGATGAGTCAGTGCAGCTGCACGGCGGATACGGCTTCATCAAGGACTATCCGGCGGAGAAGTTTTACCGCGATGTGAAGCTGTGCACCATCGGCGAAGGAACCAGCGAGATCCAGCGGCTGGTGATTGCGCGCGAGTTGCTGAAGACTCCGTAAGCTACACTTTCAGGTTGCAGAGTCCCGAGATCTGAAGCCTGAACTTGCAGACACAACTCCATACCGAAGCAACCGGCATAGCAGCATTGGCGGATCGGCTGCGCGCAGGCGACCTGCGCGCGCTGGCGCGCGGAATCTCTCTGGTAGAGAACGAATCATCTGCCGCGCGTGCCCTGCTCTCTGCCTGCTTTCCGGCAACCGGGGCTGCGTTCCGGCTAGGCATCACGGGGTCGCCTGGCGCTGGTAAGAGCACTCTGGTAGACCAGTTGGCGCGCTCCTACCGCGCGCTGGATCGCCGCGTCGGCATCCTCGCTGTCGACCCCACCAGCCCGTTCAGTGGTGGCGCCATCCTGGGCGATCGCATCCGCATGGAGCGTCATCATGCCGACCCCGGCGTCTACACCCGCAGTATGGCGACCCGGGGTGCACTGGGCGGTCTGGCGCGTGCCGCTGCCGATGCCGCGACGCTGATCGAGGCGAGCGGGCGCGACCGTGTGCTGATCGAAACCGTCGGCGTCGGTCAAGATGAGATCGACATCGTCCGTCTGGCGGACATCACCGTGGTGGTGCTGGTGCCCGGCATGGGCGACGATGTGCAGAGCATCAAGGCCGGCATCCTGGAGATCGCCGATATCTTCGTCGTGAACAAGTGCGACCGGGAGGGCGCTGACCGGGTGGAGAAGGAGTTAAAGGCGATGCAGTCCTTCGCCATGTCTCACGGCAGCTGGATTCCGCCGGTGGTGCGCACAATTGCCTCGACCGGGCACGGCATGGAAGATCTGATGACGGCGCTCAGCAGCTTTGAGGAGTGGCTGGGCCGCGACGAACGGTTGCATGCGCGGCGACAGCAGCAGTGGCAGCAACGGCTGACAGAGATGGTGCGGGGCGAGCTGCTGCGCAGCCTTCGCGCCCACGGCATGGAGCCGGAGGAGCTGGCCGGGTATGCGCGCCGGATTGACGCACGGCAGCAGGATCCGTTCTTGCTGGCTGAGCAGCTGGTGCAGGCAGTGGCCGCAAGAGCTGCCGCTGGGAGTGCTGGATGAGCGAAACAGGAACCCGCATCGATCACCTGGGTATCGCGGTGCGCAGCATCGCTGAGGCGCGCGGATTCTACGAGGCGCTGGGGCTGGCCGTCAGTCACGAGGAAACGGTAGAGCATGAGGGCGTGCGGACGGCCATGATCCCGATGGGCGAGAGCCGGGTGGAGTTACTGGAGCCGCTGGGCGCCGACACGACGGTGGGCCGCTTCCTGGACAAGCGAGGCGAGGGCCTGCACCATGTCGCGCTGCATGTCGCCGATATCGAGGCCACCCTGGCGGAGCTGCGCGGACGCGGGGTCACGATTGCGTCCCCAGCAGTGCAGATCGGCGCCGGCGGGCATCTCTACTTCTTCGTGCACCCGAAGAGTACTGGCGGCGTTCTGCTGGAAATCTGCCAGGACCCGCTCGAGCTCCCGGCCGGGCCCTCGGTCCAACCCCCGTCGGAATCTCAGGAAGCGCGGTGAGCGAAGCGCTGACTGTCCTCGCCTTTGACACCTGCGGCGTGAAGGGCTCTGTGGCCCTGGCGCGGGTGACAGACCAGCGGATCGTCGAGTGCACAACGGAGGTCGAGCTGCAGGCGAAGACCTCCGCCTCGCTTCTGATGCCGACCGTGCGGGAGATGCTAAAGCACGCAGGCGTTAGCCTGCCCGCGCTGGACGCGATAATCGTGGTGCATGGGCCCGGCAGCTTCACCGGAGTGCGGGTAGGGGTGAGCACGGCCAAGGGACTGGCCCATGCCAGCGGATGCCCGCTGCTGGCGATATCGCGGGTTGTCGTGCTTGCGAGCCAGGCGTCGGCACATGGAAAGCTGGCGCTGCTTGATGCGGGCCGGGGGGAGTTCTACGCAAGGTATGAAGGCCGCGAGTGGCTGGCCTCGCCGGACCAGGTCGCAAAGCTGGCGCGCTCCGGGGTGTCGCTGTTGACAGCCGAAGAGTCGGTGGCTGTGCGTCTGGCGGAGTGGCAACCGGAGCTGGCAGCTCCGCTGACCTCTTACGCGGCCGTGCATGCGGCAGCGGAGCGGCTGCTGCCAGGGGACTGGGCAGCCCTCGCCGCGCTCGATGCAAATTACCTGCGCGACTCTGACGCGGAGCTGTTTGCCCGGCCGGTTCCGCCAGGCGTTTCCGCAAAGGTATGAAGCCGCCGGTGCGGGTCCGGCTATTGCTCCCGTCTGATGTGGCACAGCTACGCGTCTGGATGGAGATCGCGCCTGACGCTCCGCGTTGGAGCGCAGCCGACCTGGCGCAGAGCGCTGCAGGCGAGGCTCCCGCGACCGGCCGCGAGCGCCGCGGCTGGGCGGCGGAGGATGGCGACGGGCACCTATGCGGCTTTCTGGTGGCGACGGCGCTGCACCTCCCCGGGACGGTTGTAGAGTGCGAGCTGGAGTTCCTCTTCGTCGCGCCCGAGCAGCGGCGCAGCGGGGTAGGGCTAGCGTTGACTCGAGAGCTGATGGCGTGGTCAGACGCTCTAGGAGCCGAGGCAGTACGGCTCGAGGTACGCGAGTTGAACCTGCCTGCCCGCAGCCTTTACGGCTCGCTAGGCTTTGAGCAGACGGGAGTGCGCCCGGCCTACTATCGTCAACCGTCCGAAGATGCAGTGCTGATGGAGTGGCGGCGCGGTCATGGGAGCTCCCGGCGTCCTCGTATAATGGCCCACTGAGGACTGGCATGGTTCGTGATGGGTATTGGTACGGGATCAGCTTGATTTTGGTCGCCGCCGCGGTGCGCGTGCTGACTGCGGGCTGGTTCATCAGCTGGTTTCTCGTGGCCATTCCGCTGTTGCTGGCCGCGTTCTTCCTGTGGTTCTTCCGCGACCCGGAGCGCACGATCCCGCAGGGCGAGGGGCTGGTCGTCTCCCCGGCCGATGGCAAGGTGACCGAAGTCGCGCCGATCCGGACCGTCGACGGCGACCGAATCCGCCTCAGCATCTTCCTGAGCGTGTTCGACGTTCACGTGAACCGTGCCCCGATCACCGGGGTAGTGCGGCGGGTGCAGTACAAGGCCGGTGAGTACCTGAACGCTCTTGACCCGGCCTCTGCGGAGCGCAATGAGCAGTGCATCGTCACCATGGAGGGCGGCGGCTGCTTCATCACCTTCAAGCTGATCGCCGGGCTGCTGGCGCGGCGCATCGTGCTGCGCCCTGTCGAGGGCGCCATGCTCGAACGCGGGCAGCGCGTCGGGTTGATCAAGTTCGGCTCGCGCTGTGACCTGGTGCTCCCCGGTGACGCGCATATCCGTGTGGAGCGGGGCCAGCACGTCAAGGGTGGCGAGACCATCCTGGCGGATGTGACGGTGCCAGCTTACGGCACAACGCCGTTGAACCAGGTGGCGGAGACCAGCCGTTGAAGCGATCCGGCCCACGCCGTCGCGGGATGTTTGTGCTGCCGTCGCTGTTTACGGCCGGCAACATCGCCGCGGGCTATTACGCGATCACGCAGAGCCTGCAGGGATCGCGAATGGAGCCGCAGCACTTCGACTACGCGGCTCTGGCGGTGCTGTTCGCGATCCCCTTCGACGCGCTCGACGGCCGCATTGCGCGCATGACGAACACCGCCAGTGAGTTCGGCAAGGAGCTGGACTCGCTGGCCGATGTGATCACCTTTGGCGTTGCGCCCAGCATTCTGGCCTACACCTGGGGCTTTCGCATGCTGCCCATGGACATCAACTTCACGCTGCGGCGGAAGTTGATCGAGCTGGGTGCTTTTCTCTGCTTCTTGTTCCTGCTGTGCGGGGCCAGCCGCCTGGCCCGCGTCAACATCAGCCACAACCCGGAGCCGAAAAATCCCGGCCGGCCCGACCGCAAATATTTCGTCGGCATGCCCATTCCTGCGGCAGCAGGAGTCGTGGCGTCCGTCGTGCATCTGGTGCGCGGCACCCCGATCCCGGACTGGTGGCTGGCTGCCCTGTGGCTCTGCGTGGTCGGATTGACCGGGTTCCTGATGGTGAGCACGTGGCGATTCTGGAGCGGAAAAGAGATCAGCCTGGCGGGGCGTCACCCCTTTCAGCTGATGGTGCTGATGGGCGTTGTCATCTACTCGCTGGTCGCGTTCTCTGAGGTGCTGCTCTTCGTGTGCGCCTTCGCCTACATGTTCTCCGGCGTGGCTGCGCGGGCCGCGTACTCGGCCCAACGGCGGCGCAGGAGCAGGCGGGACCTCGCCGTTCCACTTGCCCCGGCCGGCATCCAATCGCCGGAGGAGCATAGTCATTAAGACCGTCGCGTGACAGCAGCGATGACGATTGCCGGGACCACTGCTTTCTCTCTTTTTCACCATTTGACGAACAGGACACCGCTTCCAGACTTCATGCCAGCCAACTATCGCATTGCCATCGTGGGTGCCGCCTCGCTACGCGGCAAGGAATTGAACGAGGCGCTGGGCGAGTCGCCCTTCGCCGAGGCCGAATTTGTTCTGATGGACGACCAGGAGGCGATTGGACAACTGGAAGCCGTCGGTGATGAGGTCACGTTCATCCAGCAGATCACCTCGACCAGCTTTCAGAACGCGGACTTCACCTTTTTCACCGGCTCGCCGGAGCTGACGCGCAAGCACTGGGAGACCGCCTCGCATGCGGGTTCTGCGATTGTCGATCTCTCAGGAGCGCTCGAAACGGAAAAAGACGCGGTGGTGCTGGCCCCGTGGCTGCCGCCCGCTGCGGAGGCGCTGGACCTGCGAACGCCTGCGGTGATCCCAGCTCACCCCGCGGCCCTGGCCCTGGCGCTGGTGATGGCGCAGGTGCGGCAGGCCACTGCGGTCCGCTCGGCCTTCGCTACGGTGCTCGAGCCAGCCTCTGAGTACGGACGTGCAGCCATGGATGAGCTGCACCAGCAGACGGTAAGCCTGCTCTCCTTCCAGAACATGCCCAAGGCGCTTTACGACACGCAGGTTGCGTTCAATCTGACGCCGGCTGCTGGTTCGGAGGCAAAGATCGACCTGCAGGCCACTGAGGCCAGAGTGCGGCGTCACTACGCCTTGCTGAGCGGGGGCCGGTTGCCCGCGCTGGCCATCCAGCTGGTGCTTGCGCCGGTGTTTCATGCGCACACCGTATCGATCAGCCTGGAGGTGGAGCGGGCGATGACAGCGGACCAGCTGCAGCAGCTCCTGGGTGTCAACGAGCACATCGAGGTTGCAACTACGGATGAGGATACGCCGTCCAATCTGGCGGCGGCCGGGCAGGAAGATGTGCTGGTGCGGGTTCGCGCAGCGGATGATGAGAGTGGGCCGACACAGCGCTTCTGGCTGTGGCTGGCAGCAGATAACTTGAAGTTGACGGCTCTTCATGCCGTGGCGTGCGCGGTAGCTATGCGCAAGCTGCGGCCCACGGGTAAGGTGCAGTAACAGGAGCTGTGACAGATGCCGCCTGACATGTTTCCGCATCGCCGCTACAATCCGCTGCGCGGGCAGTGGGTGCTGGTCTCTCCGCATCGTACCCAGCGCCCATGGCAGGGCGAAACGGGCAAGACGGAAGCGGCGCCTCCGGTCCACTACGATCCGCAGTGCTACCTGTGCCCGGGCAATGAGCGGGCGGGCGGGCACCGCAACCCGAAGTACAGCTCCGTCTTCGCGTTCGATAACGACTACGCAGCACTGCTGCCGGATGCGCCGGCTCCCCAGCCCAGCGGCTCGCCCCTGCTGACGGCGAAGCAGGAGCTGGGCATCTGCCGCGTGCTGTGCTTCCATCCGGACCACAGCCTCACCCTGGCGCGCATGCAGGTCGATGAGATCGTAACTGTGGTGGATGCGTGGGTTGCCCAGTATCAGGAGCTCTCCGCGCTCCCATTTATCCACCACGTGCAGATCTTTGAGAATCGCGGAGCCATGATGGGCGCCAGCAATCCGCACCCGCACTGCCAGATCTGGGCTACCCAGCATGTGCCGGATGAGTCTGCCGCCGAGCGTGCGCACCTGGAGCAGTGGAAGCAGCAGCACGGCACGGGATTGCTGGAATCCTATGCGACGCTGGAAGCAGAGCGGCGGGAGCGCATTGTCTGCGAGAACGAGGAGTTCCTCGCCCTTGTACCCTACTGGGCGGTGTGGCCATTCGAGACGCTGCTGCTGCCGCGCAGGCAGCTGCGGCAGCTGCCCGACTTCAGTCCGGCTCAGCGCAGAGGTCTGGCCGACATACTGAGCCAGCTGACCATCCGCTATGACAACCTCTTCCAGACGAGTTTCCCGTACACCATGGGCTTCCATCAGGGGCCCGGTGAGGAGCAGCACTTCCATGCGCACTTCTATCCGCCGCTGCTGCGCTCGGCCACGGTGAAGAAGTTCATGGTGGGCTTTGAGATGCTGGGTATGCCACAGCGCGACATCCTGCCGGAAGAGGCGGCAGCGCGTCTGCGCGCGGTTCCGGCGGTGCACTATTTGGACGCTCAGGACGCAGAGAAAGGGAGAGCATGATCGCGATGCAGCCACTGGCCGACCAGCACGCACGGCGCTATGGGGATCCGGCCGGAGCGTTCCAGGCGCCGGGGCGTGTCAATCTGATCGGCGAGCACACCGACTACACTGGCGGGCTGGTGATGCCGGCGGCAATAGACTTCCAGACCGTCGCACTCGTCACGCCAGCAGACGGTGCCTCGAGCGTGATCTACTCGGCGAACTTCGATGAGGAGTTTCGTTTCGAGTCGGGAGCGCCGCCAGAGAAGCCGCGTCATCACTGGTCGGACTACCCGCTGGGCGTGTTGTGGAGTCTGCGCCAGTCGGGTGTGGCCACACCGCCGTTTTCGATGACACTGTGCGGGAATGTGCCATTGGGCGCGGGTCTCAGCTCTTCTGCTTCCATTGAAGTCGCAGTGGCATTGGCTGCGCTGTCACTGGCGCAGGCGACCATGCCGCTGACCGAGATCGCCGTGGTCTGCAGGCGGGCAGAGAACGGCTACGTGGGCGCGCAGAGCGGCATCATGGACCAGTACATCGCCTGCCACGGCGTCGCCGGACACGCGCTGCTGATCGATACTCGCGACCTGACGTCCCGCGCCGTCCCGCTGCCGCCGGATGTGCGTCTGGTGATCTGCAACTCGATGGTGAAGCATTCACACGCGGGCGGCGAATACAACCAGCGACGCGCCGAGGTGGAGGAGGGCAGCCGGGCCATCTACAAGGCTGATCCGCAGATTGAAGAGCTGCGCGACGCCACGCTCGCCGACCTGGAAGGCGTACGCGGCAGCATCTCAGAGCAGGCCTTCCGCCGCTGCCGTCACATCATCACCGAAAACACCCGCGTGCAGGATGCAGCAGCTGCGCTGGAGGCTGGCGACATGGCCCGAGTGGGCCGGCTGATGGCAGAGGCGCACGCCAGCTACCGCGACGACTTTGAGGCCAGTTGTCCGGAGGCAGACCTGCTGGTGCAGTTAGCCGGGGAGCAGCCCGGCATGATCGGTGCGCGGCTGACCGGAGGCGGCTTCGGTGGTTGCACGGTAAACCTGGTGCGGGCGGAGCAGGCCGAGCCCTTTCGCCGGGCCATGCACCAAGGCTACCTTCAGCGAACTGGCATCGATGCGGAGATCTACCTCTCAAGTGCCTCGGCCGGTGCTGCTGCGGTACAGCTGCCTCGCTAGACCGCTCCGCGGCAGCTTCCCTCACGCTTGCGTGATGTAGCTTGGAGTATGCGCCGCGTCATCCTCGCAACGCTGCTGTCTCTCTCGTGCGCGTTGCCGCTGCGGGGCGCGAAGCAGCATGCGCCGCCTGTGGTGGTGGAGACGGGAAATCCGGACAACCGGCCGGAACAAACGGCCAAGCCCTATGTTGTGCTGGTATCGCTGGACGGATTTCGCCCCGACTATGCGGGAGTCTATGGCGCTCCGCATCTGCAGGCGATGGCCAGAGAGGGCGCATCGGCCAGCGAAGGAATGCTGCCGGCCTACCCCGCCTCCTCGATCGTGAATCAATACACACTGGTGACCGGCCTCTATGCAGGCCACCACGGCATTGTGGCCAATCGCTTCTACGATCCTGTGCGCAAGCAGCGCTACGACGGCTACGACGCAGACCTGCGCGCGGACGGCAGCTGGTATCGCGGCATTCCTCTGTGGGCTGTGGCAGAGCAGCAGGGCATACGAACCGCGACTGTTTCTTGGGCCGGCTCCGAGGCCAAGATAGCGGGGCAGCGCCCCAGCTACTACACCAGGTTTGACCAGAGCGTTGCCGACGAGGCCCGCGTGGATCAGGCACTGGCCTGGCTGAAGCTGCCGGATGCCAGGCGCCCCCATCTGATCGTAGTCGCTCTCTCCGGCGTAACGCGCGCCGCACTCGCCTACGGCCCGGAGTCGCCCGAGGCGCGTGAGGCCGTACATCGCGCAGACGCTCTGGTCGGCAGTCTGCGAAGCCGGCTCAGCGCTCTGCACCTGCCCGTCGACCTGCTGGTGGTTTCCGACTGCGGTCTGGCGGCGCGTCAAGGTGACTGGATCGATCTGGAGCAGTATCTCGACCTGGGCGATGCGCCCACGGAGCGCGCTCTGCTCTACCCAGCTACCGAAGAGGCCGCGGCCGCCGCATATCGCAAGCTGCGCATTGTCAGTGACAAATTCATGGTCTACCGGCGCGACCGGACGCCGCCGGCACTGCATTATGGCAATGACCCGCGCATCGGCGACCCTGTGATCGTGCCGACCGGCCCCTATGCGATCCGCGCGCACAAGCCGGCCGCTGGAACGCCGAACCATGGCTCTGGTGACTCGCTTCCGAAGGCAGTGGAGGGCGCCGATGCGCACACCGTGCCGCAGATGCGAGCCATCTTTTACGCGGCAGGCCCGGACATCCACTCCGGCGTCACGCTGCGGCCTTTCGACAACGTGAATGTCTTTCCGCTGATTGCCGAGATCCTGAAGCTCGATGCGCCAGCCACGGACGGATCCATTGGCGTGCTCGAACCGGTGTTGGCCGCTCCCCCTGCCGCGCCTTAGACGACGCCGCCGCGGCCTGAGCCCAGCCGCTATGATGGGAATTCGCATGGCATTTTTTCTAGGCATCGATGCCGGGGGCACCAGCACGCGGGCCGCCCTCGGAGACGAAGAGCGCGTCCTCGCGCGCGCCACCAACGGCAGCATCAAGACCATGCGGGTCTCCGCCGCGCTGGCAGAGGTTCACCTGCGCGCGCTGCTGGCCGATGTGACCCGGGCCAGTGGGGTACCGCTGGCGGAGGTCGTCTCCACCTGCGTGGGCATCGCCGGCAATACCGTCTCCAGCGTGAATGGATGGGTGTGGCAGACACTGGGCCCGATGCTGAGCGGTGACCTGTGTGTCTGCGGCGACGTCGACATCGCGCTGGACGCGGCGTTCCCGGGTGAGGCCGGCGTACTGGTGATTGCCGGGACGGGATCGAACACCCTGGGTCGTACCGCAGCCGGAGAGATGGTGACCGTCGGCGGTTGGGGGCCGTTGCTTGCGGATGAGGGCTCCGGTTACTGGATTGGCCATCAGGCGATGCGGGCTGCCCTGCGCGCGCACGACGTGGAGGGGCCGCCCATCAAGCTGCTGAACGCGCTGGCTGCGCAGTGGAAGGCGGATACGCTGGAGCAGTTGATTGAGATCGCGCATGCCGTCCCGCCGCCAGACTTCGCCGCACTGACGCCGATCGTCGCGGACCTGGCGCAGCAGGGAGACGCGCTCGCCGCCGGCATCCTGCGGCAGGCAGGCCGCGCGCTGGGCAAGGACGCCTCCATCGCGCTGGGCAAGCTGCTGGCTCTGGAGCCGGAGACCCCGCGGCGTGTGGCCTTCATCGGCAGCGTGCTTCAGAACATCCCGCTGGTGCGCAAGACGATGATCGATACCATCCGGCGTGACCATCGCAGCGCCACTGTGCTTCCGGAGGCTGTGCAGGCAGTGGGAGGCGCGCTGTGGCGGGCGCGGCAGAACGCGCAGGCCGCACCGTGAGCGCGCCCCGGCAGCGTATTGGTGTGCACCTGTCCACTGCGGGCGGCGTGTACAAAGCCGCGGAGCGTGCGCATGAGGCAGGTGCCAATACCTTCCAGATCTTCTCGTCCAGCCCGCGTATGTGGCGGCCTGCAAATGTCTCTCGCGAGCACTGCGTGCAGATGCGTGAGCTGCGCTCGCGCTTCGACGTGCACCCGCTGGTCATCCACGCCAGCTACCTGATCAACGTAGCCGCGCAGTCCGATGACATCTGGCAGAAGTCGATTGCTGCGCTTCGCAGTGAGGTAGAACGCGCCCTGGCCCTGGGGGCGGAGTACCTGGTGCTTCATCCCGGCTCCTGGCGCGGGCTGACGCGCGAATCCGGACTGCTGCGCGCAGCCGATGCAATCGCTCAGGCGCTTGATGTGCTGGGCTGGCAGGAGTGTGACTTTCAGCTGCTGATCGAGAACACTGCCGGCGCGGAGTTCTCACTCGGCAGCAGCTTTGAGCAGGTGGGCGAGTTGATTGGAACCCTGCGCGGCACAGGGGCGCCGGTGGGCGCGTGCCTGGACACCTGCCACGTGCACGTTGCGGGCTACGACATCCTGACCGCGCCGGCGTACGAGCAGACGGTGGCAGAGATTGAGCAGGCCATTGGGCTTGAGACCGTGCGCGTCTGGCATATGAACGATGCCAAAGCGGCGCAGGGCTCGAAGCTGGACCGCCACGAGCATATCGGAGAGGGCACCATTGGGATCGCGGCCTTCCGCCGCATCCTGAACGATGCACGCTTCCGCCATTGTGCCTTCATCGCGGAGACCCCGGTCGATGAGCCTGGAGATGAGGCGCGCAACGTGAATGTGCTGAAGTCTCTGGTGGGGCGCGTCGCGCAGCCTAAGTAGCGCCTCCGGTCAGCTTCGCGCGCGACGTTACAATCTGGAGATACATGGACTTCACGCACACCACAGTAAGGCCGGCCGGCAGCGCCGCGGCGGCAGAGCAGCCAATCGATACGCAGACCGCCGAGGTGCGCTACAGCCCTGCGGAGCTGGAAGCCCGCTGGCAGGCTCGCTGGGCAGCGCAGCCGGATCTGTACGCGGCTGAGCCGGCTAACAGCAGCAAGCCCAAATACTACGTGCTGGAGATGCTGCCGTACCCCTCTGGCCAGCTACATATGGGCCACGTGCGCAACTACGCCATCGGCGATGCGCTGGCCCGCTACATGTGGATGCAGGGCTACAACGTGCTGCACCCCATGGGCTGGGACGCCTTTGGGCTGCCGGCAGAGAATGCCGCGCTCAAGAACAACACGCCGCCGCGCGAGTGGACACTCAAGAACATCGCGCAGATGCGGGTACAGATGGAGCGGCTGGGGCTGAGCTACGACTGGGCCGCCGAGGTGACCACCTGCCTGCCCGACTACTACCGCTGGAATCAGTGGTTCTTCCTGCGCATGTACGAGCGCGGGCTGGCCTACCGCAAGCAGAGCAAGGTGAACTGGTGTCCGGAGTGCCGCACCGTGCTGGCCAATGAGCAGGTGATCAACGGCTACTGCTGGCGGCATGAGGACACGCTGGTAGAGCAGCGGGAACTGGAGCAATGGTTTTTGCGCACCACCCAGTATGCGCAGGAGCTGCTGGACGGCCTGGACAAGCTGCCGGGCTGGCCAGAGCGCGTGCGCACCATGCAGCGCAACTGGATCGGGCGCAGTGAGGGCGCAACCGTCGCCTTTGCCGTGGAAGGCCGCAATGAGGCGGTAAGGGTATTTACCACTCGCATTGATACGATCTTCGGCGCCACCAGCCTGCAGCTGGCACCGGAGCATCCGCTGATTCGCGCGTTCGCAGCTGAGGACGCCGGCCTGGCCGGGCAGGTGGCAGCCTTGCTGGCGGAGCAGAGCAAGGCTCGCGAAGCCGGCGATGTCGGGGCCATCGAGAAGCACGGCGTCTTCACCGGGCACTATGCAATCAACCCGTTCAACCAGGAGCGCGTGCCGGTGTGGGTGGCGAATTACGTGCTGCTGGACTACGGCACCGGCGCCATCATGTCCGTACCAGCGCATGATGAGCGCGATTACGAGTTCGCGGTGAAGTACGGCCTGCCCATCCAGCGGGTGGTGCGCCCCGCCGATTCGAGTGAGGATACGGCCCTGCCGTTTACAGCCGAGGACGGAGTGCTGATCGACTCAAGCGCATGGACCGGGCAGAGTTCGAAGCAGGCATTGCGCGCAATGGCTGACTACGCAGCGCAGCACGGCTTTGGCGAGGCTACCGTCACCTTCCGCCTGAAGGACTGGGGCGTCAGCCGTCAGCGTTACTGGGGTACGCCGATTCCGATGCTCTACTGCGCGAAGGATGGCATCGTACCCGTGCCCGATGATCAGCTCCCGGTGCTGCTTCCGGAGCAGGTAGAGATTACGCAGGAGGGCGGCTCGCCGCTGGCGCGTATGCCGGAGTTCGTGAACGCGACCTGCCCACGCTGCGGTGGTCCGGCGCGGCGAGAGACGGACACGATGGACACCTTCGTCGACTCGTCGTGGTACTTCTACCGCTATACAAGCGCCAAAGATGCGTCGGCACCATTCGATACCAACGCAGTGGCGTATTGGTTCCCCATCGACCAGTACATCGGCGGCGTGGAGCACGCCATCCTGCACCTGATCTACTCGCGCTTCTGGACCAAGGTGATGCGTGACATGGGGCTGATCCGGAACGATGAGCCTGCGGAGCGCCTGTTTACCCAGGGCATGGTGATCAAGAACGGCGCGAAGATGTCCAAGTCGAAGGGCAACGTGGTGTCACCGGATGAGATGATCGCGCGCTACGGCGCTGACGCGGCCCGCATGTATTCCCTGTTTGCTGCGCCGCCGGACCGCGACCTGGACTGGCAGGAGGACGGCGTAGCCGGCATCAGCCGCTTCCTGTCGCGCGTGTACCGCTTTGTCATGCGGCATGCGGAGGCGGTGCGGAGCGTCCCGGATACTGATGCCTCGTTACCCGCGCAGGCGACGCCCTTGCTGCGCAAGCTGCACCAGACCATCCGGAAGATCAGCCAGGACTTTGGCGGGCGCTGGCACTTCAACACCTCCATCGCAGCCATCATGGAGCTGGTTAATGAGTTGACGGCCTCCGAGGCAGAGTCGCCCACGACGCTGAAGCCGATTCTCGAGTCGCTGGTGCTGATGCTGGCGCCATTTGCCCCGCACCTTTCTGCGGAGCTTTGGGAGCAGCTTGGCAGGACGGACTCGATCCTGCGCCATGCCTGGCCCAGGTTCGAAGAGGATCTGGCCCGCGAGGACCAGATCGAGGTGCCGGTGCAGATCAATGGCAAGCTGCGCTCCGTGATCCGCGTTGCCACCGATGCCTCCCGCGAGGACATGGACGCAGCGGCACGGGCGGATGAGAAGGTGCAGGCCGCGCTCGCGGGTAGGGCAGTTGTGAAGGTCGTGATCGTGCCCGGCAAGCTGGTCAACTTCGTTGTTCGCTAAGGTGGTTAGCTAGCGTGGGCAGCTACCCACCAGCAGGCGCACGCACCCAGGTGGAGCGCGTGCGCGGCACGCAGTCGCTGGTACACATCCTGGGGCAGTGCTGGTCGCGCCCCGGCCTTCTTCTGCGCGAAGTTGCATGGCGCTGGCTGTTCGGCGTCCCGGCATTGGCAGTTCTCGCCGTTCTCGCCAGCAGGCTTGCCCGTCTGCTGGCCGCGGCGCATGTCAGCTTCGCAAATATATCGCCGCTCGATCCGGTGGGCACGGCAAGCACGTTCAGTCGCATTGTGGCCGTTATCGGTCCGCAACTGCGCAGCGTGCTGTGGGTGCTGGCTCTGCTCGCAGCCGGGTGGGCTGCGGCCTCCGGCGTCGGCCGAGGCTTTCTGTTGCGAACGCTCGCGCCGGTCTCGCGTGCGCGTCCGCTCTCACTGGCAATGCTGCATTTCGTGCGCGTGCTGTCCCTGGTGGCAAGCGTGCTGGTCTGGGCTCTGCTGGTGCGCTGGGCTGCTGCCGGCACGGTCGTGCATCTTCCTCCGGGCGCGGAGCCGAATACGGTCAGCTTCGCCGCCTGGCTCATCTGCCTCTCGCTGGGCTGCTTCTCGCTTTGGGCGGTATGGAGCTGGGTGCTGTCCATCGCCGCTGTGCTGATGGTGAGCGAAGGCTGCGGCGTCATTGCCGCCCTGCAGCGTGGGCTGGGACTGGGGGCTCTGATCCCCAAGCTGATCGAGGTCAACCTGGTCCTGGGCATAGTGAAGCTGGCCCTGATTGTGCTGGCTCTGGTCTTCGCTTCCATTCCGCTGCCGTTCGAAGCAGTGATGTCCGGCGCCGCACTCTACGTGTGGTGGGCGTTGGTAGCCGTGTGGTACCTGGCAGCTTCGGACTTCTTCCAGGTAGTGCGGCTTGCCGGCTTCCTGCAGCTCTATCAGCGAGCGTCCGGGCCAGGCCAGACAGTGCAACAGCTACACTGAAGGTGTGGACACCCAGTCGATCGTCATCCTGGACTTCGGGGCGCAATACACGCAGCTGATTGCACGCCGCATACGCGAACAGAACGTCTTTTCCGCCGTGCTGCCCTGCACGGCTTCCATAGCCGAGATTCAGGCGTATAAGCCGATCGGCATTGTGCTCTCCGGCGGCCCCTGCTCGGTCTATGACGCAGATGCGCCGCCCGCCGATCCCAAGGTGCTGGAGCTTGGCTTGCCTATCCTCGGAATCTGCTACGGGCTGCAGTTCATCACGCATCATCTGGGCGGGACGGTGCGCTCTGCAGAGAAGCGTGAGTACGGCCACGCTGCGGTAGAGATCGTGGACGGCAGCAATCCGCTCTTCGATGGCCTTCCCGCCGAGCTCTCCGTGTGGATGTCGCATGGCGACGAGGCACTGGAGCTGCCTACGGGGTTCCACCTGACGGCGAAGACAGCAAACGCTGTCGCCGGCATCGCCAATTCGGAGCGGCGCATCTTCGCCGTGCAGTTCCATCCGGAGGTGCACCACACCAAGCAGGGAACTGAGCTGCTGCGGAACTTCCTCTTCCGCATCTGCCATGCAAACGCAGACTGGACGCCGGCGCACTTCGTCGAGAGCACGGTTGCGGCCATCAAGGAGAAGGTAGGTGATGGCCACGCCATCTGCGCCCTCTCGGGTGGTGTCGACTCGTCGGTGGCGGCAGTGCTGGTGGCCCGCGCCATCGGCGATCAGCTGACCTGCGTCTTCGTCAACAACGGCGTGCTGCGCCGGAATGAGTTCTTCAAGGTGCAGCAGACCATGCGGGAGAAGCTGGGACTGAACCTGGTGGCAGTCGATGCCAGCACCCGCTTTCTGGCCAAGCTGGAAGGTGTGACCGACCCGGAGGCGAAGCGTAAGGCGATCGGCGGCACCTTCATTGATGTCTTCGATGATGAGGCGCATCGCATCGCGCAGATCACCGGGGGCGTGGACTATCTGGTGCAAGGCACGCTCTATCCCGACGTCATCGAGTCCTCGTCGGTCAAAGGTCCATCGCAGACCATCAAAAGCCACCATAATGTAGGCGGCTTGCCGGAGACGATGAAGCTCAAGCTGATCGAGCCGCTGCGCGACCTGTTCAAGGACGAGGTGCGTCGCATCGGCCGCGATCTCGGCATGCCGGAGGAGATCCTGGAGCGGCAGCCGTTCCCGGGACCTGGACTCGCCGTGCGCATCCTGGGCGAGGTGACGGCGGAGCGCGTCGCATTGCTGCAGGAGGCGGATGAAATCGTCGTGCATGAGATCAAGGAAGCCGGCCTCTATCGTCAGATTTGGCAGTCCTTCGCCGTGCTGCTGCCTATCAAAAGCGTGGGTGTGATGGGCGACCAGCGCACCTACGCCTACACCTGCGCCATCCGCGCGGTGCACTCCGAGGACGGCATGACCGCCGACTGGGCGCCGCTGCCGTATGAGGTGCTGAAGCGTATCTCCAGCCGAATCGTGAACGAGATACGCGGCATCAACCGCGTGGTCTACGACATCACGTCCAAGCCGCCCGGCACCATCGAGTGGGAGTAACGGCTCGTAGTAGCGGGCCGAGTGCAACGACTGTCTTTCTGGCGTGTTCCTTAGTAGGACTGAACGGCCGCTCTTTATTCGTCGACTGGCAGTTCTCCCCGCACCAGCAACTCGGCAGGGAACTGGCGCGTCCTGCGCCCGGAAGTGAAAGCTCACACCAACGATCTTCCGCTGGTCCGTAACGCAACGACGCGCAGTCGCTCTTATCCGTGTGCAGGACGCACGGAGACGCAGGAGAGTGACCATGCCGCAGGCTTGCTGGAAAGCGCGGACCGGCGAAACCGTCGTCCGCCCGCGGTGGGAGGGGATCGCCGCCATCGTCGTCGGGTGTACTTGCGCCGCGGGCGGCACGCTGCTGAGCAAACGCCTGCTGGCCAGCACCCCCAGCCTGCCGCTCGTGTTCGCGCAGCTCGCCATCGGCACCGTTGCGATCTGGATTCTTGCATTCGCTACCGGCAGGACGCCCGCCCGGTCGCGGCTGCTGATGTTGGGCACGCCGGGCCTGCTGCAACCGGGATTGAGTTTCACTCTTAGCTTCGTTGGCCTCGCGATGACACCAGTGAGTGTCGAGGGCCTACTGTTTGCTTTTGAGTCGGTGCTGGTTGTACTCCTGGCGTGGCCTCTGATCGGTGAGCGACCATCCTGGGTCACGCTATTGGGCGCTGTATTGGGCGCGGCTGGCATCGTGCTGATCGACGCCGGGGCACCGCCAACCGCTGCTGCGCCTCTGCTTGGGGTCGCGCTGATCCTGGCAGGAGTCGCGGCGGCGGCGCTCGATACGGTCGCGAGCCGACGGCTGGCGACGACCGATGATTCCTTGGCGTTGACGGCGGCGAGTTCGACTGTCGGGCTGATTCTTGTCAGCATGACAGCCCCTTTCTGGCCGCATGGCTGGGCGCACTCGCTCGCCTCGCCGGGCGCGCTGATGCTGGTCACGCTCTCGGGCGTGCTCCTGCACGCTGCGGCCGTCGGCAGCTTCAACTTCGGACTGTCGCGACTGCAGGCGGGTGCGGCTGCGGCGCTCTTTCCCCTGATCTCCGTCTTGACCGCGGCCGGAGGTGTGCTGTGGTTCGGGGAGACTCTCACTCTGGCCCAACTCACCGGCGGCGCGCTTGTAATCGCGGTATCGCTGCTGGTGGCCTGGAATATGGGCAAGCACTGAGGCTGGAAAGCACCGCTGTCCGTTGCGTGGCCCAACCATCGACGACCAGGCCGCCCTGTAACTCCTTCCCGGTGTGACTCAAGCGTGTTATTCCCACCATGGTCTTGTGCAGGCATCCTTGGTCTCGCTCCGTCACCGCCAAAACGAGCGGGACGGATGAGGCGCACCCCACATGACGGTGTATCGGGTAGAGATTGAACGGCTGGACCACGGGTATGAGGCCCGGGTGCCAGAGATCCACGGATTTCTTTGCGAGGGGCTGACAGAGGGCGAGACGCTGAAGCGTCTGCGTCAGAAGCTGGACAGCTACCGCGCCGAGGCGGCGGGAGCAATGGAGCTGCCGGCTGCCAAGCTGGAAGTGTTCCGCACCTAGAAGTTTACTGGCTACTCTCGCCGGGCACCGCGAAGTCCACGCCTGCGGCGCGATTCCGCTCCTCGGTGGCAGGCACGTCCAGGTCAGACAGCGGGATGCGTGTCTGGTGTCCGTTTTCGATGGCCAGCAGGGCGGATCCGGTAAGTACATAACTGCGAATCTTTTTGGCTGGTCGCCCGTCCCGGAAGACCAGCGTGATCTCAGGATGATCCAGGCCATCACTGGGGTCGGACGCCTCCGGCGCCTGTACTGGCTGCCCGGGACGGTACGGCGGCCTGCGGGAGGGATAGCCCTGCGCCTGTTCGGCTGACGGAGCACTTGGCGCTGCGCCACCATCCGCGTACTGGCCCGGAGGCGGCAGCTGGCCGGGCCCACCAGGCTGCTGGCGAGGGTCCTCGCCGGCGGGCGGCGCGCCCTGCCCGTATCCGCTCTCGTCTGCCGGATCTCCGCTGAACGCGTATGGGTCAATGAAGTACCCCGGAAACCCGCCGTACCCCACAGCGCCCGCGCTGCGTACCCGCCGGTTCCCCTGCACCTGGTTGGGCTCGACCAGATTGGTGTCCGGAATCTCCCAGTGCGGAGTAACGGTACGCGGCATCTCCCAGGAGGGTTGGGGCGCGCCACTGGCAGCGTCAAGCGTGTTTGCGCGGTTGGCATATGGCTGCACTGTCGAGCGTCCGCCCGCGTGGGCGCCATGTGTGCCGGATGCGCGTCCGGGCGCAGTGGCACTTCCGGGGCCGGGATTCGTCCGCCCTGGAGAGGTATGGCCCACTCCGGTGCTGGCGGCAGCACCGTGGCCGCTCTGCTGCGCGCCATAGCCGGTTGCGCAGGCGAGCGCGCCTGCCGTCAGCACCGCCGTTGCCGTCAAGCCCGGATGGTGTCTGCTCAATCGTCCA
Organism: uncultured Acidobacteriaceae bacterium; assembly: GCA_964252395.1. Classification (GTDB taxonomy): domain Bacteria; phylum Acidobacteriota; class Terriglobia; order Terriglobales; family Acidobacteriaceae; genus KBS-83. Next base: position 39,760 of record CAXUMX010000015.1, read on the forward strand.
CCTCTGTCAAATAGACGCTTCAGCCTACCAAGACGCTTCATCACGGCGGAAGCGAGCCACCCTCTACTTTCAGCGCGATCTCTGCGGATGCAAGCTGGCCGTCCAAGCCCCGCCCCGCGATTGCTCTAGACTGGCTTCCATGAGCGCAGCAGTCATCGGCGCAGGGCCTAACGGTTTGGCCGCTGCGGTTACCCTGGCCGAGGCTGGCCTTGCTGTCACCGTGTTTGAAGCAGAGGCGGTTCCAGGCGGCGCGGCGCGCACGCTCGAGCTCACCCTGCCCGGCTTCCGCCATGACGTCGGCGCCTCCGTGCACCCTACCGGTGCGGGCTCGCCCTGCTTCGCGCGGCTGCCGCTGGCCCACCATGGCCTTACCTGGGTTCATCCGCCTGCCGCCCTGGCACACCCGCTGGACGATGGCACCGCCGTTCTGTTACTGCGTGACCTGTCAGACCAGGTAGAGCACCTGGGCCGCGACGGCGGCGCATGGTGGCGCATGATGGAGCCGCTGGCGCGCAACTGGTGGCAGTTGACCGAAGATGCCTTCCAACCCATCGGCCAGGTGCCCCGGCATCCGCTGCTGCTGGCGCGTTTGGGTGTGCCAGGCGCGCTGCCCGCGCATCGGCTGGCCCAGCAGGCGTTCGAGTCCGAGCGTACCCGCGCGCTGCTGGCCGGGCTGGCCGGACACTCCTTCCTGCCGCTGACGCATCCCTTCAGCGCCTCGTTCGCCCTGATGCTGGCGGCAGCAGCACACGCGGTGGGTTGGCCGGTAGCCCGCGGCGGCTCGCAGTCGATCGTCGACGCGCTGATCGCGTACCTGCGCAGCCTGGGTGGGGAGGTGCGCACCTCGTCCCCGGTTGAGTCACTCGGCGACCTGGGCGACTTCGAGCTGGCACTCTACGACACTACCCCTGGACAGATGCTGCGCATCGCCGGCTCACGGCTCTCTTCGGTCGACCATCGCCGCTTTGCAGGCTTTCGCAGCGGCCCCGGAGTCTTCAAGGTGGACTATGCGCTGCGCGAGCCGATTCCGTGGCGGGCGAAGGAGTGCTCGCTAGCTGGCACTGTTCACCTGGGCGGAACCCTGGAAGAGATTACTGCCTCCGAACAGGCATTCACGGAGGGCCGGTGCGCAGAGCAGCCGTTCGTGCTGCTGGTGCAGCCTTCGCTCTTTGACGGCGGCCGCGCACCTCTTGGCCTGCATACTGCCTGGGCCTACTGCCATGTGCCGAATGGCTCGACCGAAGATATGCTGCCGCGTATCGAGCGGCAGATCGAGCGCTTCGCCCCGGGTTTTCGCGAGTGCGTGCTGGTCCGCCACGTCCTAAACCCGGCAGGTCTCCAGAGCATCGATCGCAATCTGGTGGGCGGCGACATTGGTGGTGGCGCATGCGACGGGCTGCAGATGTTCCTGCGACCGAGCTGGCGGTACTATGCTACCAGCGATCCGCGCAGTTATCTCTGCTCCGCATCGACGCCTCCCGGCGGAGGCGTGCACGGCATGTGCGGCTACAACGCAGCCCGCATGGCACTCAGGCGTCTGTCGAGCTGAGCTGCGATTAACTTGACCCTGCCGCAGATCCGCGCCGCTCTTTTCAGGTTCGCCGGGGCTGCGCCATCACCAGGCCGCGTGGGGTCGGCAGCAGCAGCACAGAGAGCAGGTTGCGCGCCTCCAGACTGAGTGCCGCATCGCGCACTGTCTTCAGGTGCGAGCTGGCATCGTGCATCAGCACCAGGCCATGCGGATTCATCTGCGGCAGAAAGCGTGTCACCTCCTGCTCGCGGATGGGCATATCCGAGTCGGAGAAGAGCAGATCGATGGTGCCGTCTACCTGCATCTCGAGCGAGGACTCGTTACGCAGCTCGATCCGGTGATGCAGGGGCGACGCTGCGATCTTCTCCGCCGCCTTGGCGAACACCACGGGGTCATACTCGCAACTGATCACCTTGCCGAAGCCGTTGCGCTCCAGGCCCTCGGCGATCCACAGCGTGCTCACGCCCAGGAAGGAACCGGTCTCCACCACCAGCCCCGGCTTGACGGTGGTCACAAGTGTGCGCAGAAACTCTAGGACCTCATACTCCGCGGTCATGGAGTCGTACATGCTCCAGCGCTCCGGGTGCGGACACTCCGGCGTGGCGCGGTGATACTCCGGCAGCAGGGCGCCCGCAGCGCGCTCGGCCTGCTGCATGACTTTGTGTTCCTGCTTGAGTCTGGGTCGGCGGCGGAAGAGTCCCACGGCATTGATTAGAGCATGCCGCTTTCTGTTGACAGCTGCCATGTATGCTGGCCGCGAGGAGCTGCCGCGATGGTGATTCGTGAAGAGGCCTTCCAGGATGTATCGACCGCGCGTGGTCCCATGCGCACGTATCTCTTTGAGCCGCTGGCGGAGGGCCGATGGCCCGCGGTGATCTTCTACTCCGAGATCTTCCAGATGACCGCGCCCATCCGCCGCTTCGCCGCATGGCTGGCAGGGCACGGCTATTTGGTTGCGGTCCCGGAGATCTATCACGAACTGGAGCCGGCAGGCACCGTACTGGCCTACGATCAGGCCGGATCGGACCAGGGCAACGCCGACAAGTACGGGAAGGAGCTGGCCAGCTACGACGAGGACGCACGCGCACTGGTGGCCATGCTGGAGCAACATCCGCGCGCGACGGGCGCCATCGGCGCGCTCGGCATCTGCCTGGGCGGCCATCTGGCCTTCCGCGCGGCGATGCTGCCGCAGGTGCGGGCTGCCGTCTGCTTCTATGCGACGGATCTCCACTCGGGCAGTCTGGGCCGAGGCAAACAGGATGACTCCCTGGCGCGCGCAGGAGAGATTCGTGGAGAGCTGCTGCACATCTGGGGTCGGCAAGATCCGCATGTGCCGCTCGAAGGCCGCAGGAAGATCCAGGCGCGTCTGGACGAAGTACAGGCCAACTATCAGTGGCTGGAGGTGAACGGCGCGCATGCCTTTATGCGCGACGAGGGCTACCGCTACGACCCGGAGCTGGCGCATCTACTGCAGTCATGGGTACTGGCACTGTTCCATCGCACGCTCGTCGGACGCGGGTGACGCCGCGGATGCTGGTGTGGCTGCGCTTTGAGTTTCTGCTGCTGTTCGTGGGTCTTCCGCTGGCTTACCGGATGTCGCCGTGGCGGCTGCCCGCGTTGCCGGTGTTATGGGCCGCGGCCCTGTACTGCGCCTGGGTGCTGCACGCGCGCATGGGCGCCGGGCGAGCTGACTTGTGGGACCCTCAGAAGATGGACGGGCGCTGGCGGGGAATGCTGCTGTTGTTTGCTGTTTCCGCCGTCGCGATCGCCGCATTGGTGCGATGGCGTGCGCCCCAACTGCTGTTCAGCCTGATGCGCCAACACCCCGCATTGTGGGGACTGGTCCTGCTGCTTTACCCGCTTCTCTCCGTCTATCCGCAGGGCGTGGTCTATCGCCTGTTTCTATTTCGGCGATATGCGCCGCTGGTTGAGGGGGATCCGCGGGCGCTGATCCTGTTGAGCGCCGCCTGCTTCTCCTTCATGCACATCGTCTTCCGCAATCCGATCGCCGTCGTCCTCACCTTCGCGGGCGGGCTGGTGTTTGCATGGCGGTATGCGGAGACAGGCTCGCTGATTGGCTCCTCGGTGGAGCACGCACTCTACGGTTGCTGGATGTTTACGGTAGGGCTGGGCGCGTACTTCTACGAGGGCGCCCAACGCGCAACACCCCTGATCGGCGGGCGTTGACCAGGGCTGCCGTGCGTTGCTTCGTCTACTGCGCCAGTGTCTGCTGGGCCATCAACTGCTTGAACTCGAGCGTGTTGCGGAGCACTGCGAAATCCTGCTCCCCGTCCAGCTTGCGCTTGTCGTGGAAGCCCTCTTCGAGCGCCTTTCGCAGATACTGAAGCGCCTGCGCGTGCTGGCCTGCGCGCGCAAACGTGCGCGCCAGATAGTAGTTCTGCGCGATCCGCTCCTCCCGCGTAGAGCCGGCATCGACTGTCATGTTGGCGTTGTGCTGGAAGGCAGATGGATCGATGGCGAAGGCGTGGCCGTAAGCTCTCTCCGCATCCTTGTACTTACGTGCCGCGAAGTACGTGGTGCCCAGGTTGCAGTAGATCGATGCACTGCGGGGAGCGTACTTCAACGCCTTCTTGTAGTACTTTGCTGCGCTCGCGTACTCATGCTTGCTGTGATACACCGCACCGATGTTGTTGTAGGCGTCAGCGTTGTGCGAGTCCAGGCGAAGGGCCTGCTGATAGTCCTTCATCGCCTCGTCGAAGGCGAACAGGTGGTGGTAGGCGACCCCGATCTTCGTCCAGGTGAGCGAAGAGAGCAGCGGGGCATGGCTATATGCATTGATGGCTGCGACGTATTGCCGCCTGGCCATGTAAAGGTCGCCCTGGGTCTCCGGCGGCAGCTGATACATACCCGTAGCAGCCGGTTCGTGAGTGGGGCTGCTGGACTGCGGATGTGCAGGGATAGAGCACGCTAGCAGTGCGATGAGAAAAACGCGGAAAATAGACGGAACCGACATCATGGTCGCCTCCCCGTCTGGTGAAACTCTCCAGATGGCCAGCAGCATACGCCTCCCCGCATAGGGTTGTCAGACGGTTTTCCGGGCGCGCTCAGTCGGCCGGGTACAGGTGTCGACTTAGCTACTGTTTCTGAGTACCCGGCATCCAAGTGCGTGCAAGTCGGCTGGCACCCTCAGCGGACAGCGCCACCGTACACTGGGGCCTATGCCCAAGGGTCAAAGACGCGTCTATGGACGCGGCGAGCTGCACTTCATCACCTGCGTGTGCTTCCGGCACCAGGCAAAGCTCGCCGAGGAGAAGCACCGTGCGCTGTTTCTCCAGTTGCTGGAGCAGATTGCCGGCAAATTTGGTTTTGAGGTGCGCGGGGTCGCGCTGCTGCTCGACCGATTCCACCTGCTGATGACCGAGCCGGAGCGCGATACGACAGATGACGCCATCGAGATGCTGCGGCAGCGCTATGGCCGCCGCTACAACACCTCCGCCCGATCTGGCGAGCAGGTGTGGGAGACCAAGTGGACAGACACCCACGTGGTGGGCGCGGAGGCGCTCGAGGGTCGGCTAAAGTTCCTGGAACAAGCTACGGCTGCGGCTCAGAACAAGGAAGACGTAGTCTAGGGACATGAAAGTTCTACACCTTGGCCCAAATGCGCTGCAGTTGACACAGATCGGTTTAGTGAACGCTTACCTGGTGCGGGAAGAAGACGGCTTCACGCTGATCGACACCTGCATGGGCCAGGCCAAGCCGATCGTTGCCATCGCGCAGTCGGAGGGCGCCCCCATCCGTCGCATTCTGCTGACCCATGCTCACGGCGACCACGTGGGGTCCCTGGATGCGCTGGTGGCGATGCTGCCGGGCGTGGAGGTCATGATCGGGGAGCGCGAGTTGCGGTTGCTGGCCGGCGACAAGTCGCTGGACCCGGAGGAACCGCAGACCAAGCTTGGCGGGTATTTTCCCAAGGTAGCGACCAGGCCCACCCGCCTGCTGCACGCCGACGATCGCGTCGGCTCACTCCGTGTGGTACCCGCTCCCGGGCACACCCCAGGGCATATCGCCTTTCTTGATGAGCGCGACGCGACGTTGTTCGTGGGCGACGCATGGGCCACTGCCGGCGGTCTTGCGGTAGCGGGCAGTCTGCGTGTGCTGTTCCCCTTCCCGGCATTGGCGACCTGGAACAAGCGAGTGGGGCTGGAGTCCGGGCGCCGGCTGCTGGCACTGCAGCCGCAACTGCTGGCGGTGGGCCACGGGGACGCGCTGCGATCGCCCGGTGCAGCCATGCAGCGGGAGCTGGATAAGGCCGCGCGGCATATTACCTAGCGGTTTGGGCCGTCACGGTAGCCGGTCTCATTCAGGATGATGCGGCTCCGGTGCCAGAAACAACGAGCGCCGCGGGTGCGGCGCTCTCTTGGTACTCCGAAGACGTTGCTGCCCGTACCGCAAAACCTAGGCGTGGACGGGCTCGTGCGCGGTGGCGTGCTGGTCGACTTTGTCATGCCAGGTGTGAGCCTTCTCCAGCGCCTTGTTCACGTTCTCGATGTTTTCGACGCCCTGCGTGTTGAGCCACTGCTCGAAGGACTTCGCACCCTGGGTGGCGTACACCTTGATGCCGTCCTTCCAGGTGGCGCGGCCACAGAGCACTCCGTTGAAGGTCGTGCCGGACTCGGCGGCGAGCTCCAGGGTCTCGATGAACACCGCGTTGGAGACACCGGCCGACAGATAGATGAACGGCCTGTGCGTCGCAGAGGCGGCATCGCGGAAGTGCTGCAGGGCCTCGGCGCGGGTGTAGGCCTGCTCTCCCTTGAAGGCCTTGGTGCCGGCGACGAACTCCATCTGCACGGGCACTTCCACCTTCAGCACGTCCACGCCGTACTTCTCCTTACCGAACTCCTCCATGGAGCCGGAGACGATCATCGGCTTGGCCTGGGCATAGGCCAGCGACTTCTCATCGCCGCCCTTGTGGTCGTAGCCGACGAACTCCAGGAAGAAGGCGATGTCGTGCGCGCGACACTCGTCGCCGATGCGCTCGATGAAGGCGTGCTTGCGGTCGTTGATGTCGGACGACTCCATGGGCGAGTAGTAGAGCAGAACCTTGACGCAGTCGGCGCCGGCTTCCTTGAGGCGGCGGACGGACCAGTGATCGAGCAGGTCGGGCAGGCGGCCGGGAGTGGCAGCGTCGTAGCCAGTCTTCTCATAGGCCAGCAGAAGGCCCTTGCCGTTGCGGTGTTTGCTTGCCGGGAGGCCGAACTCGGGGTCCAGCAGAATGGCGGAGGCGTGGCGCGTGAGCACGGAGGTGACCAGTGTCTTGAACTCTTCAAGCGCGCTGCCGGGTACGTTGGCGACGCCGGCCTCCTTGGCAAGCGACTTCTGCAGCGAGCCGCGCTGGTCCATGGCGGCGGCGGCGATGATGCCGCGCTCGTTGGAGACGGACTTGAGGCCAGCCAGTTTGCCGGGTGTGAGCTTAATCATGGGTGCTTCTCCTGAGACGCTTTCGATTTTGCGCGTGATGGAATGGGTTTGTTTGCGCTGCGCATCCATTCTAATCGCTGGGCTGCCGCCGGGCGGAATGCGATGGTGGTGGCCCACTTTGCCATGCTTTGACGGGCTGGAGCCGCGGTAGCGCAAACCTGCTTCCTTAGCCGCTGCGGCGCATCCTTTAGGGTATAGATATGGCTGCCAAGAAGATTGAGATGGAGGAGCGGGCGGCAGCGCGGCGGCACAGCGCCACCCGCTTTGATGTGCTCGTGATCGGGGCGGGTCCGACCGGCATGGCCTGTGCCATTGAGGCGCAGCGACGCGGCCTGCGCGCCGTGCTGGTCGACAAGGGCTGCCTGTGCAACTCGCTTTTTCACTACCCGTCCAACATGACTTTCTTCACCACGCCGGAGCTGCTGGAGATTGGCGACATGCCCTTCTCGAGCCCCCACCAGAAGCCCACCCGCGATGAAGCTCTGGAGTACTACCGCAAAGTGGCCGAGCACTACGCTCTTGATGTGCGGCAGTACCAGACCGTCCTGGGGGTGGAGGGCGCGGATGGAGATTTCCGCGTGCGAGTGGCGGATCGGTTCGGGCGCGAGCAGAGCTACGCGACCAAAAAGATCATCATCGCCACCGGCTACTACGATCTGCCCAACTATCTGCACATACCGGGCGAGTCGCTGGACAAGGTGATGCACTACTATCACGACCCGCATCCGTACTACGACACGGACGTGGTGGTGATCGGCGGCAAGAACTCTGCCGCGATTGCCGCCCTCGATCTGTGGCGCCACGGAGCGCGCGTCACCCTGGTGCATCGCGGCCAGAAGATGCACCACCACGTAAAGTACTGGATTCTTCCGGATATCGAGAACCGCATCAAGGCAGGCGAAGTGGAGGCGTACTTCAACAGCCAAGTGACGGCGGTCCATGAAGATCGGGTGGAGTTACAGACTCTGGAGGGGACGAAGAGCGTGCGCAATGACTTCGTCTTCGCCCTGACCGGCTACCGGCCGGACTTCGACTTCCTCACTTCGCTGGGAGTGCGCATCGAAGGTGCGGACCGCTGCCCGGCGTGCGACCCGGCTTCGCTCGAAAGCAACGTGCCCGGCATCTATCTGGCTGGGGTGATTGTTGCGGGCTCGCGCACGAATGAGATCTTCATCGAGAACGGACGCTTCCATGGCCGGCAGATCGCATCCGACATCGCGGCGCGCATCAGCGCCTCTGCGGCGGGTGACGAGATGCTGAAGCCAGCCGTCTTATGAAGGGGTGAAAAGTGCCAGACGCGCGCACGAGTCCGTGCGCAGTCTGCGCTTTTCAGCCGGAGGTCTTGCAGGGTAACCTGTTTCTGGGCAGCCAAACGATGGTCCAGGGCGCCCGTTTGAAGGCTGGTGTCGCGGAGTTGCTGGAGTTCGGAGCCGCCGGTGCAGAAGCCGTCGGGCCGGGTCCACTGCCTTCGACGGAAGGCACAAGGAAGGCGCTTGGATGCCCTGGTTCCGCTACCGGACCATTCGCAGTCAGCTGACAGTCGGCTTCATCGTCTTGGAGCTGCTGTTCACACTGTGCTTCTCCTTACTGATCCTGCGCACGGAACTGAACGAGATCCACACACGCGCGGGCCGGCGAATAGAGCAGCAGACCAACCTGCTGGCGACCATGGCGGCCGATGCGCTGGTGGACCACGAAGAGCTCCGCCTGGAGCCCATGGCCCGGGTGCTGGGAAACAGCAGCTACGTGAGCGCGGTTCGGCTGACCGATGCCGACGGACGGTCCCTCGCCCGCTCCAGCAAAGCCATCGATGGTTCCCCACTCACCCAGAGTGAAGTGGCAGAGCTGCCTCTGCTGCGCCTGCTGGGCACCAAGGCATTCGTGTTCAAGACCAGCGATGGAGAGCGCGAAGGCGTACGCGCCATCGTGAATCCTTACCTCGAAGGGGAGCAGGGGCGGGTGCTGGGTTATGTGTGGGTACGGGAGAACCGCACGGCCGAACAGATGGAGGTGCGGTCGCTGCTGCGTGTCACCCTGCTCTCTGCCGCGTTAGGAGTTCTGGGTTGCGTGCTGGTAGCCGCGGTGCTGGCGCGTTCCATCACGCGGCCGCTGCGGGCGGTGATGGAGGCAACGCGACGCCTGATCCGCGATCCGGAGACCAAGGAAGGTTTTCCGTTACAGATAGAGGAGAAGAACGAGGCTGCGGAGCTGGCCCATGCCTTCAACCTTCTAGTGCTCTCAATGGAGGAGCAGCGCGCCGGCCTGAATGACACGCTGGCGCTGCTGGATTCGATGCTGGCGCACGCGCCGATTGGCTTTGCGTTCTTGGATGCGCAGGGCCGATTCATCCGGGTGAATCACTACCTGGCGGACGGGATGGGCATCGGGCTGACGCACTTCCTCGGCAAGACGGCACGGGAGCTTTTTTCACCCACGGAGGCAGATGCCATCGAGCAGCGGCTGTCCGGCACCTTCACCGGGTCTTCGCAGAACGAGCCGATCGAACTGCAGATGGCCGACGGGGACGGAGAGATCCGCAGCTGGCTGGTGAACATGTACCCGGTTAAGAGCGGGCACCAGGATGTGCGTTGGGTTGGCGCGGTGATGATCGACACCACGGAGCGGCGGCGCTCGGAAGACACGTTGCGCCGAACCGAGAAGCTGGCCGCGGCCGGGCAGCTGGCAGCGTCCATCGCGCATGAGATCAACAATCCTCTGGAAGCGGTGACCAACCTGCTCTTTCTGCTGAGCACTCAGAGTTCACTCGATGAGGAGGCCCACCGCTTCACCGAGATGGCGCAGCATGAGCTGGCGCGCGTTTCCGAGATTGCGCAGCAGACGCTTCGCTTCTACCGGCCCTCTACTGCGCCAGCAGTGGCAAACGTGGCCGAAATTCTGGATTCAATGCTGACCCTGCACAGCGGACGCATCCACACCCTGCGGGTGCGGCTGGAGCGGCGATATAGCGACGAGGTAGACCTCTACTGCATGTCAGGCGCGCTGCGGCAGGTGTTCGCCAACCTGATCACCAATGCGCTGGACGCGTTGAGTGATGGAGGCGCTCTGTATATCCGCGCCTCTGCATCCCGCTCATGGAAGGACGGGCGTGCGGGCGTGCGGGTGGTGGTGGCGGACACCGGTAGCGGAATGCCGGAGGCAGTGCGCCGCCGTATTTATGAGCCTTTCTTCACAACCAAGCTCGCCACCGGCACCGGGCTGGGCCTGTGGGTGACGCAGGACATTCTGGGCAAGCACGAAGGAACCATCGCGGTGCGCAGCCGCGATCAGGGACCCTCGACCGGAACGGTCTTCATGCTGTTCTTTCCCCAGGGCGGAGTAGCAGCGGCGACTACGGGGGCGGCTTTGGGCGCGACCACGGATCTACAGGAAGTCCCCGGAGCAGGGCAGACCGTCCACAACTCCGCCGGGGCGTTCGGAATCCGCTAGGGAGTGACTGGCTCGCCCCGATGGGTGATGTGAATGGGCGCCATCTGTCGATAGCGGATGCGGAGCCCACCCGCCGTGGCTGGTTGCTGGCGCGGTACCCGCGTCTTATCGACAAAGACCATGAGGGCGGCCTCCGCTGGGTTGTCCTGGCTCTGCGTGACGCCCACGCCGAAGAAGGCAGGGTCGCTCATCAGCCTTCCGCTCAGCTGCCTCTGGACAGCACTGGCGGCCTCCAGTGTCGCGGCGGAGAGGTGGATGCCGGGTGGCGGCACAGTCGCGTTCGGCGTGACGGCGCCCGCATAGGCGCTTGCGGTCGTAGGCACGACGCGGGTGCGCAGGCCGCCGATGAGCTGCGGGATGACCACGGGACTAGCGTGGTTGCTATCGACATAGACCAGAATGGCCGGCCGCCCAGGATGGTCCAGGCTGCTGCCGGCGCCGACGCCCAGGACGCCCTTCCCAGGATCGATCAAGGATGCCCCCTTCTCGCGGGCGACTGTCCTCGCGCTGGAGAGCAGTGCAGCGGGCACGGACGCGTTGCTGGGAGAGGCGGTGTTCTGGTCGTAGTTCAGACAGTTCACCGGGTGCGGCGCGCCGCCCACGATGGAGAAGCTCGTGCCCGCCGGCGCTGAGGAGAACTGCGAAAGATCGCTGAGCACATTGCCGATGGGGTTTGCGAAGCTCTCGCCCATGGTGCTGCCGCGGCCGGCAGAGCCGGCGTAGAACAAGGCAACCGGCTGTGCATTGGCGCTGTCGACGATTAAAGCGCCCGAGTCGCCTGAGTCGGAGAAGTAGTTGCCCGGCATGCCGATCTGGTTGGTGAAGGTCTTCGCGGTGTAGAACTGCGTGCTGGCAGCGTCGCGGTAGTAGGAGACCTTGATCGAAGCGTTGATGGTATCCACTGTTGAGCAGGTCAGCCCGGTCGTCCGGCTGCTCTTGGCGACGTGGATCGTATTCAGGCTCGCCGCGTTGAGCGTCTCCCCCGTACCAGCGGCCGGGGCGGCGGCAGCAATCGGGTTTGTTCCGCCACCCGAGGCGCCCAGTCCCAGAATCGCGCCTGAGGTGTCCACCGAGGCAGAGCTGGTGACGGCCAGTGCCGCGTCGCTGTTGGTGGAGGCATTGATCAGCGGCACGTAGTACTGCAGCGTGCCGATGGCGCGAATGCCGCTGACCCCTGAGGCGAGCTGGGTGCAGCCGGTGTCCACCAGCCCGGGCTGGATGATGCTGTTGCCCAGGCTGGCCTGATCCGACTCTGCCAGCACGTGGTTGTTGCTGAGCATGTAGTAGTTGCCGCTCTGGTCAGATACCAGCGCGCCCAGCGTTCCACTGGCACAGTCGACGATCTGGCCCGTGGCAGGGTCCACATCGACATCGTTGTTGTTGCCGCCAGAGGTGCCCATCTGCACCGCGCCGCTCTGCGCTGCCTGATTCACGAGGGGCGAGGTGTTCAGCCCGGAGTTGTTCAGCAGCAGCCGTGCGCTGCTGACGGTCCCGCTGTTGGCCGCAATGGAGGCGATCGCGTAAAGGGGCGCGGTGGGCACCGACCCTGACGGCGCGGTGTAGGTGATGGTGCAGCCGGTGAAGCTGGGATTGGCCGAGTTGATAGACGTGCGGGTACAGTTCGCGCCACCCAACGCGCCAGAGCCCGAACCGGGGGGCGTCAAGCTGGTCGGTGACGTGGACAGGCTCCAGTTGACTGAGCCTGCGCCGATCTCGGCAATGGCTGCGTTCAGCTGCAGGGTCGATCCGCCGGAGAGGGTAGCCGTCTGCGGCGTGATGGTCTGGATAAAGCCGGGCGTGACGGTGACCACGGCGGTGACTGGCGAAAAGGCGGCGTTGGGCAGATTCGCCTGGATCTTTACCTGCACGCTGTCCTGGCTAAGCCCTACCGGCGGCGTGTACAGGCCGTTCGCATCGATCGTGCCCTGGCCGATCTGCGAGTTGTTTTGTCCGCTGAGGACCACCCAATGGACATTGGCGGCGGGGGTGCCGTTCGGCATCATGGCCGTGAATTGGACTTGTGTATTGGTGTCGATCGTGGTGGTGGACGGACCGATCGAGAGCGTGGCATTGGAAGGGTTCGCGCTGTAGCCGGAGCCGCCGCAGCCAGCGAGAAGCATGGCGAGTGGAGCGGCGACAAAGAGCAGAGCGCGGGAGAGCCGGGTCATGAAAACTACCATCCAGATGCTGAGATTGTACGTGCCCGGCTTCTCTGCCAGCCTGCAGGAAGACGTTGACAGGGCACACAAAAGTTGCAGCGGGGAGTCCCCGGCTGTGACCCGCGATGAAAGCAGAAGTTGCGGCTCCAACTGTGTCGGCCACAGCGTGCGTGGCCTGAGCGGAGCGCCTTGGGTTGCGGACTCTACGAAAGAATGCGGCGGAGAAAGCCGCGCAGGCCGAGGTTACCGAGCAGCGCGAGCGAGATAACCAGCGCGAGCAGGATGTACGCCGCCGGCATGTGCGGGATGCCCGGCGTGAGGGCGGCGCGCAGGCCTTCGCTCATGTAAACAATCGGATTGGCCAGCACGAGAATCTGCAGCCAGCGGATGCGCCCAAGAAATCCCCACGGATAGTAGACGCAGCCGAGGAAGGTGATGGGAATGACCACGATCGAAAAGATGAGGCCGATCTGCTGCGGCTTCACATTCGCGCCGATGGCAAGTCCCAGGGCGCCAGAGACAAGGCTGGCCAGCACCAGTACTGCCACGAACAGCGGCCAGCTGGAGACATGCGCCTCCACCGGCGTGGAGGGGATGTAGTAGGCCAGCGGCATCACCAGCAGCGCGGCGAGGATGCTTTGCAGGGCAGAGAAGACGACCTTCTCGGCGGCGACGGCGGCGACGGGAAGGGGACACATCACCCGGTCATCGATCTCGCGGGTGATGCCGAACTCCTGGGCCAGCGGCAAAGCCACGGCGGCGATGCCGGTGAACATGATGGCAACAGCCATCAAGCCAGGCAGCAGCACGGTACCGAAGCTGGCGCCCCCGGCCATCATCATGGGATTGGCTGCGCCCGCGGCCCCGCCCGGCGACATGTGCGGGAAGACGTAGGTGAACACAAAGAGGAAGGCCAGCGGCTGCATGATGACCCGCACGGCAAAGGGCAACAGCTCCCGGCGGAGCACGCGGAAGTCGCGCAGCATCAGGCCGCCGAAGGCAGAGAGCATGGAGCTGCGGCGGCTGCGCGGACGTACGGGAGATATCGGCGGCGTGACCACGGCCGAAGACGCACGCTGCGTTGCGGGACTACTCACGGAGATCTCTCCCGGTAAGGCGGATGAACACAGTCTCCAGTGAGGGCTCGGTCATGGAGAGATCGCGCAGGCCCGCCAATGACGCGGTCTCTACGATCTGTGGCAGCAGGCCTCCGCTGGTTTCGGCATCGGCCCGGGAGGCAAAGACGCGCAGTCCGGTCGGCGTGGGTACTGCCTGTGTCACCTGGGGCAGAGCGCGGAAGTCCGCGGCCAGGCGGTCCAGCTGATCGAGAGCGCGCAGCTTCAGATCGAATACGGTCTCCGCGCCTCCGCCCTGTTTCATCGCCGCAGGTGAGTCCAGCGCGAGGATGCGGCCATGGTCGACGATCGCGACACGATCGCAGAGCGTGTCGGCCTCTTCCATGTAGTGGGTGGTGAGCACGACCGTGATGCCCTCCTGGCGCAGGCCGCTCACTGCGTCCCACATCGCGATGCGGCTCTGTGGGTCGAGGCCGGCGCTTGGCTCGTCCAGAAACAGCACGCGAGGACGATGCGCAATGGCACGCGCGATCTGCACCCGCTGCTGCAGTCCGCCAGAGAGCTGGACAGGCATCGCCTTGCCCCGCTCCGACAACTGGAACTGCGCCAGCAGTGCATTGGCGCGCGCGGTCGCATCCGCGGAGCTCATGCCGAAGTAACGGCAGTGGAAGTAGAGGTTCTCAAAGACAGTGAGTGAGCGGTCCAGCGTGTTGTACTGCGGCACCACACCGATGGAACGGCGTGCATGCGAGGGATGCACGACCACGTCGGTGCCATCGATGACGACTCGCCCGCTGGTGGGCAGGGCGCGCGTGGTGCAGATGCTGATCGTGGTCGTCTTTCCGGCGCCATTAGGGCCAAGCAGACCGAAGATCTCGCCCTGGCGAACATCGAGGCTGATGCCGTCCAACGCCGTGACGTGCTGCTTGCCGGTGTAGACCTTGGTCAGCCCATCGATGGTGACGATGGCGGCAGAGTCGCCCGATGGGGCGGGGTGCTGGCTAGGCTCTAGCGATTGCGAGACCATGCGATCAAGCGCGCTCCAGCGCAATGAAAGGGAGAAGGCTGAAGGAAGTATACGGAGCGCGGTGTTGTGAGGGGCCAGCGCCGGTCTCTCTCAGGAGAGGCCGGCGCGGCATAAGCACTGTGGTTAGGCGATCTTATTCGAGCGGCGGGTAGCGGCCTCGCGGGCCTGCGCAGTCGCGGGCCTAACGGCAACGGAGGCCGAGGCATGCTCGTGGCGCATCTGGCGCACCTCACGCGCGCTGAGCTGCTTCATGGTCACAGGTGAATAGAAGACCTGGCCGCTGCAGTCCATGCAAACCTTGTACGTCTCACCCTCGATAGTGAAGGGACGGGAGAGATTGCTGTGGCGGCAGCCAAACAGTGATTCGAAGACTGAGAGTAGAAGATCCGTAATCCAGCGCATCGTGGTGCTCCTCGTTGGTTAAGAGCGGGTCCGGGTGACCGGGAACCCTCAGGGTCGGGGGATCCAGGCGCACTCATTAGATGCCGACCGTGGCGAAGAGTCGCTCCAGGCAGGTGAAATTTCGTGTCCGCCCTCAACAACTCAGACCCTGGTCGGTCCTGCTGATGTGTACGTTAGCAAGCACGTGACCGGGAGCGAAGCGGATTCACATGCGGAGCTCTTACCTGAGACGCCAGTACCCGGCATTCCCGGATGCCGGAAGTGGTTACTACTGGGACTTGACAGAGATCACAATCTTGCCAAAGTGCGAGGCGGATTCCATGGTCTTGAAGGCCTCCCGGGTCTCCTCGAAGGAGAAGATCCGGTCCACCACCGGCCGTAGCCGGCTTTGCACGAGTGCCCGGTTCATCTCCTCGAAATGCTCGCGGGAGCCCACGTAGATTCCGCGGATCTGCAGCATTTTGTGCAGGATAGGGGTAATCAGCAGGCCTTGCTCCCGGCCCCCGAGCACTCCGATCTGGGCGATCACCCCACCGACGCGTGCCGCTGCCATCGACTGCTGTAAGGTGCCCGCGCCGCCGACTTCGACCACCAGGTCAACGCCGCGGCCTCCAGTCTGCGTATTGGCCCACTTGGCCCACTCCGGCTGCTCGCTATAGTTGACGCCTGCATCGAGGCCCAGCTGCGCTGCTCTGGCCAGCTTCTCCGCGCTGGAGGAGGTGCCCAGCACCCGTGCTCCGAGGGCGCGGGCGAACTGCAGCGCGAAGCAGGAGACGCCGCCAGTGCCCTGAATCAGAACGACATCGCCGGTCTTGACCCGGCCCGCATGGACCAGGGCGTTCCACGCGGTAAGCGCGGCGCAGGGCAGAGTCGCGGCCTCTTCAAAGGAGAGGTAATCGGGCGTCTTCACCACCCCGTCCTGGTGCAGCAGAACCTGCTGCGCCAGCATGCCGTCCACATCCCCGCCGAGGGCGGCCTTGAACTTTTCTGGGGTGGGGTCACCATCGTGCCACTGTTGAAAAAAACTCCCGGCGACCCGATCGCCGATCGCAAATCGTGTGACACCTTCGCCAATAGCGGCGATGGTTCCGGCACCGTCCGAACACGGGATGCGGTGCGGCTCGAGCCTCGGGTTGTACAGCCCCTTCACCATCATCAGGTCGCGATAGTTGAGCGACACGGCATGCACATCGATCAGGACCTGGCCGGGTCCCGGCTGGGGCATGGGCACTTCATCCAGGGACAACCGGTCGATACCGAATGCGGGAATGCGCCAGGCTTTCATGAGAGCCATTAAAGCAGGAGCGTGCGCAGAGCGACCAGCCGGCGTGAGTACGAAGCTTCATCGATTGAAGGTGCACAGAGCGCGTCCGCAACTCTGCCGTGCACGATTTGCGTGTCGCGCCTGCCCGGCGTCCTTGGCTATAGCATGGAGGTATGTCAAAAGGCTGGGAGTCGAAGGCAGTAGAAGAACAACAGGCAGAGCGCGAAGCACCGGTCGATACACGGCCCAAGATCGACGGGCCCAAGGAGCGGCTTCGTCAGGAGCTGAACCTGAAGCGTGAGCAAGTACTCTCTGCACGAACGGCAAACCCGCATCGCCGGGCTGCGCTTGAGGCGGCGCTGGGAGAGATCGAAGCGCAGATCGCCTCGCTCGGCTAGTCGCGGTATGCCCTACGGCGTTGCCGTGCTGTTGCTGATGTGATGGCATCACCGCACGGTTAGCGACGCCGCCCGCTCGCGCGGCAGCGCGCCGGTTCCACCCTGCATCGCAACTGGAGTGGTGCCTGTTCCAGTCCAAGGCACCCGGACGAGGTTGCGGATGGCGAAAGATGATGAGAGTGGCGAAGACGCGGTAGGCGCCGAGAAGTCGCCGCGCAATGTGCTGCTCTTTGCAGGAGCGGCGCTGTTGGGCCTGATTGTGCTGTTTTCCCTGGTGCTGGTCCTGCTTCACTTCCATACGCCGGTGGTGCAGCACTGACGGGCTAGTTCTTAGTCGCGACCACTAGCTCTTGCGGTGAATAAGCAGCGAATTGGCCTGGGCCAGTGGGGTCAGCAGAATCTCCGACACATTGACATGTGCAGGACGGGTGACGGCGTAGAGGATGGCGTCGGCGACGTCCTCTGGCGTAAGCGGCGTGACGTTCTCGTACACTTTCGCGGCCCGGGCCTCGTCACCGCGGAAGCGCACCCGGCTGAAGTCGGTCTGCACCATACCCGGATCCACAGTGGTGACGCGCAGCGGCGTGCCCAGAAGATCTTCGCGCAGGCCTTCGGTGATGGAGTGCTCCGCGGCTTTCGTCGCGCAGTAGACCGCGCCGTTTGGGTAGGTCATATGGCCTGCGGTAGAGCCAATGTTGACGATATGCCCGCTGCCGCGTTCGACCATGCCCGG
This sequence comes from uncultured Acidobacteriaceae bacterium, assembly GCA_964252395.1. Taxonomy (GTDB): domain Bacteria; phylum Acidobacteriota; class Terriglobia; order Terriglobales; family Acidobacteriaceae; genus KBS-83. The sequence continues at coordinate 57,236 of CAXUMX010000015.1, forward strand.
CACCACCGCGCGCGTGACGTAGAGCAAGCCTTTCACGTTGGTGTCGATCATCTCCTCCCAGTCCTCGCGCTTGCCCTCGTAGAGTTTGTCCAGGCCGCGGCTCAGCCCGGCGTTGTTGATGAGGATGTCGATCGAGTTCCACTCCGGGGGAAGCGCCGCGATGGCCTGATCCACCGCGGTTGCGCTGGTTACATCGAGTGAGACCAGGTGCACCTCAGCGGGCGAGAGCTGAGCCCGACCGGCTTCCAGCCGATCGGTGCGGCGGGCCGCCAGGATGAGCCGCGCGCCATGTGCAGCGAAGGCGTGTGCGGTGGCCTGGCCAATGCCGGCGCTGGCTCCGGTGATGAGGACTGTCTTATTGGCGAGTGCGGACGAGTGCGGAGTAGCTTCAGGCATGCGGCTGTGAGTCTCTTTTCAAGGCGTGCGGAGGAGCGTTCTATCAGGACGCGACCCGGGCAGGATCGCGCGCGGCTTGGGACTGGGTGATGCGGTATTGTCCTACAGCCCAGTCCTCTGTCAGGAAGCCGGACTCCCCGGCTCGGTCGAGCACGCCGGCCAGATAGTCGGCAAGCGGCAGATGGATACCGGCGTCCGCGGCGGCTTCGCGCAACAGGCCAGTGTCCTTGATGCCCAGCGCCACGGTCGCGCCGGGGTGCGGGGGCGGGTTGAGGATGGTCTTGCCGTAGGCCTCGTACAGAGGTGACTGGAAGAGCGCGTTGTTGATGGCCTGGTGGAAGAGCGCTGGGTCAAGGCCCTGCGAGGTCGCGTAGACAAAGGCTTCAGAGAGCGTCTGGATCATCGCGGTGATCATCAAGTTGCCGCCCAGCTTCAGGGCATGCGCCTGCCACGGTTCGCTTGAGACCAGGGTCATGCCGCGGCTGATCTGCTGCAGCAGGGGGCGCACCTGGTCCAGTGGCGCCTCTGCACCGGAGACGACCAGCCACAGCTTGCCCTGCTCTGCGACTACCGGCCGGCCAAAGACGGGCGCTGCGACATGGTGCTGCCCGCGCTCCTGGTGGGCGGCGGTGATGCGCCGGGCCAGGGGAACACTGATGGTCGACAGGGTGACATGGACCGCGCCGGGCGCCATGGCCTCGATACAGCCCGGGCCATTGTTGCCGAAGAGCACAGACTCCTGCGCGGCGTCGTCACTCAGCATGCTGAAGACGGCGCTGGCGCCCGCTACAGCGGCCTGGGGGGTGTCTGCAGCGTGCGCATTGCCTACAGAGAGTGCTTCCGCCTTGCGGCGATCGCGATTCCACAGCGCAAGGTTGTGACCCTGCTCTGCCAGTCTCCGGGCAAGCGGCGTTCCCATCTGGCCGAGGCCGAGGAATGCGATGTCAGACATAGGCCGGAGCTCCTCCATGAAGAGAGTACGTTTCAGCTGCAGTGTGGAAAAAAAGCGGGCCGCCGCAGCAGCGGCAGCCCGGATGACAGCTCAGTAGATGCGGGTGGCTAACGCTGCGGCTGCTCGCTGGGCGGGTTGCTGACGCCGCTCGGATTACTGGGAGCGGCAGCCGGCTGCTGTGCCGGCGTGGCGCTCTGCCCGTCACCTGCGCCCACGCTGGTCTGGGCCGGCGCGGTCTGGTTGGGGATGCCAATCGACGGGCCGGAGACCACCATCTCCACCCGGCGATTCTGCGCCCGGCCCGCGGCCGTACTGTTATCCGCAACCGGATCTGCCTTGCCGTAACCGACAGCAGTGACGCTGGCTGCAGGAAGACCCTGGGAGACGACCAGCCGCTCTACGGTGTCGGCGCGCTGTTCAGAGAGGCGCTGGTTGTAGGCATCGCCACCCACGTTGTCCGTATAGCCTTCCACCTGCACCTTCAGGTCCGGATGCGCCTGCAGAATGCCGGCGACGCGGGCCAGCTTCAGCTTCGCGTCCTCCTTCAGGTCATAGC
>CAXUMX010000016.1:0-58495 GCA_964252395.1 uncultured Acidobacteriaceae bacterium
CAGCGACTACTTCGTCTCGCTTGATGCTGCCTGCGAAAACCACTACATCGTTGGCCTTGAAGGATATGGCTTCCCCAGCCCTCCGCCCGGCCAGCCCTCCGTCGCCGTCTACCGCTGCTCCTCCGCCAAGCTGGGTCACTTTGTCAGCAAGGACCCGGGGTGCGAAGGCAGCGGAGCCGGGGCGCAGCTCGGCTACGTGCTGCCCTAGCTGCTGATCCGTAGACTCGTAAGTAATGCCTGACACCTATGACGCGCTGATCGCCGGCGCCGGCCCCGCCGGCTGCGCTGGTGCGTACTACCTGGCACGCGGAGGCAGGCGTGTGCTGATGCTCGATACCCGCAGCTTCCCGCGGCCCAAGGCCTGCGCCTGCGGTCTCACTCGCAAGACGCTCGCAGCGCTTCGCTATCCGGTCGACGCTGTCACCGAGCGCGTCTCACACCAAATCGTGCTGCAACGCGCCACTCACGGCGAGTTGGTGGCCGACAAGTCAGCCGAGCTGCGTGTGCGTGCCCGCACCCCCATTGCGGCGATGGCCGTGCGCCAGGACTTTGACGCCTACTGTCTCGCGCAGACGCTCGCTGCATCCGCCCGCGGCGGCTCCGTAACTCTGCGCAAGATCGAAGGCATACGCTGGCTCGACGAAGGCCCCGGCCAGGTCGAGATTGCGATCGCGACCAGTCAGGGTCTCGAGCACCTCGCCGCACCCGTGCTCATTGGCGCTGATGGCTCGAACGGCCAGATCCGGCGTCTGCTGAGCGCGCAGCAGGGAACCAGCGAGCCGGCCTGGTACACCCGCGGCTTCGCGCTTGAGTGCACCATCCCTTACGCCCTGCTGCCGTCCGTCCTTCCTGCAGGGGACCATGCGCATGATCTCGTCTTCGACTTCAGCCCCCTCGCTGGTGGCTATGGCTGGCTCTTTCCCAAGGGCGACCACATCAACATCGGCGTCGGTGCCTTCGCGCGCACCGCAGCAGATCGATCGGAGGAGCTCCGTCACGTCTCGCGCACACTGCTCGCTGCCTACACTCGCACCAAGCTCGGCCTTGACCTGGCCGCCATCGCTGCTCCGGTCACCGGCCAACATCTCGGGATGGGCGGCCACGCGTACGTACCGCAAGGGCGCGTCCTGCTTGCTGGCGACGCCGCCGGCCTCGTCGATCCGCTCACCGGCGAAGGCATCCACTCCGCCATCCTTAGCGGTCAGGCCGCGGCCGCTGCCATCCTGCGCGCACCGGATCGCCCGGCCGCCGCGTACGCGCGCAACCTCGCGCCCCTGCAGCAGACGCTTGCCTTCTCCGCCCGCGCGGCGCGCTCCTTCTATGCCCAGCCAGAGCGAGGCTTCCGCGTCATGCGCCTACCTGGCCTGCGCGCACTGGTGCTCAGGACCAATGCAGACGGCCTGCCCCATACGCGGCTCCTGGGCACGCTCGCGAAGCTCGTCAGCTGACTGCGCCAAAGCCGAGACGACACCCGTCAGTCAACCCTCCTGCTGCCGGCAATACTGCACAATAGAGCGCAGGAGATCCTGCTTGGAAGCCTTCCGCCGCCTCGCCTCGCTGCCCCCTTATGTCTTCAACACCACCAGCGAGATGAAGGCCGAGGCGCGCCGTCGCGGCGAAGACATCGTTGACTTCGGCATGGGCAATCCCGACGGCGCCACGCCACCGCACATCGTTGCCAAGCTCATCGAGGCCGCCGCCCGCGACTCCACCCACCGCTACTCGCTCTCGAAGGGCATACCGCGTTTGCGGAAGGCCATCTGTGACTGGTACCAGCGTCGCTACGGCCTCTCGCTCGATCCCGAGTCGGAGGCCATCGTCACCATCGGCTCGAAGGAAGGTATTGCCCACCTCTGCCTCGCCACGCTGGACGACCAGGATGCCATCCTCGTCCCCAATCCAAGCTACCCCATCCACATCTACGGCCCCACCATCGCCGGCGCGCAGGTCATCTCGCTCGAGATGAGCGACCCCTCCACCTTCCTCGAACGGCTGCGCCACGCCCTCCCCGGCATGCGCCCGCGGCCGAAGATGCTGCTGCTCAACTTCCCCTCCAACCCCACCGCGCAGACCGTGACCCGCGAGTTCTTCGCCGAGGTCGTCGACTTCTGCCGCGCAGAACGTATCTACCTTCTGCACGATTTCGCCTACGCCGACCTGGTCTTTGACGGCTACCGTGCCCCATCCGTCTTCGACGTTCCCGGCGCCAAGGACATTGCCGTCGAGTTCTTTACCCTCTCCAAGAGCTACAACATGCCCGGCTGGCGCGTCGGCTTCATGGTCGGCAATCGTGAGCTGGTCGCCGCGCTCACCCGCATCAAAAGCTACTTCGACTACGGCACCTTCACGCCCATCCAGGTCGCCTCCATCCAGGCGCTCGAAGGCCCGCAGGACTGCGTCACCCAGATCGCCGAAACCTACCGCAAACGCCGCGATGCGCTCGTCCGGGGACTGCACCAGGCCGGCTGGCCGGTCGACAACCCGCGCGCCACCATGTTCGTCTGGGCCCGCATCCCGGAGCCCTACCGTGCACTCGGCTCACTCGAATTCGCCAAGAAGCTGCTGCGCGATGCGAAGACAGCCGTCTCGCCCGGCATCGGCTTCGGCGAGCACGGCGATGGCTACGTCCGCTTCTCGCTCATCGAGAATGAAGAGCGTACCCGCCAGGCCATCCGCAGCATCCGCCGCATGCTCGAGCACGGGCTATGAAGAGCCTCTCCTGCATCGCCGCTCTATCGCTGCTCCTTAACCCCTCCGCCCTCGTCAGGGCTGATCCACTACAACAAGTTGCCGAGCGAGACCGTACAAGAGCGGCTGCACATGTACAAAGGCAACGATAGCGGCCGCGAAGCCACTCTCGTCCGGCTCTTCTCCGAAGCAGGCTGCGCCCCGGAAAATCTGGTGCGGCAGCCAGTCGCTCATAGCAAAGAGGCAAACGTCATCTGCACTCTTCCCGGCAGCTCGACAAACACCATCGTGGTCGGTGCGCATTTCGATCATGTCTCCGCGGGCAACGGGGTGGTCGATAACTGGAGCGGAGCGTCGCTCCTGCCTAGCCTCTTCCAGTCGCTCGCCGGATCAACTCGCAGCTATACTTTCATCTTCATCGGATTTGCCGGCGAGGAGCGAGGCCTCTTCGGCTCCGATTCCTACGTTTCTCAGTTGCCGAACGATCAGCTCTCGAAGATTGTTGCCATGGTCAATCTGGATACGTTAGGACTAGGGCCGACTAAGGTGTGGGTCAGCCAGTCGGACCCGCGCCTCGTCTCCGCCTTGCAAGTGGCCGCGCACCTCAGTCAGACGCCGCTCGCCGGCGTGAACGTCGACGGAGTCGGTGAATCTGACGAAGAATCCTTCATCGCCCGGAAAGTCTGCACCGTCACCGTCCATAGTCTTACCCCACAGACGCTGCACGTACTGCACAGCGTAAACGACAACCTTTCCGCGATCCACGCCTCGGATTACTACGACACGTACCGGCTGTTGGCCACCTATCTGGCACTGCTCGATACTCAGGCGCTTGCCGATGGACACGTCTGCAACATAAAACCGATTGCGCTGCCGGGCGCCAGAGTTCTAAAGTCGCTCCCGAAGCAGCGGTAAGCTGCGAATGTTTCGAGTCGGCAAAGTTTGCTCGCGGGCGCTCTGCAGCAGATAATCCCCCCTCATGCACATGCCCATCGCCTGGTTGCTGCTCATCGTCATCGGGGTTCTCTCCGCCATCACCCTGCTGGTGCTGCACCTCACCCGCCTCGGGCGCATCGTCCATCAGGAGATTCCCGACCGGCCGCACCGACGTCTCTTTCTCGCATCCGTCAGCTTCTTCACTACCTTCCTCGCCGTGCGTCTGCTTGTCGCCTCCATCACGCACCACATCGGGCCCTTCGGCTACGTCATCGTCGGCGGCCATCACATCCATCACCTGGTCTGGGGCATCCTGTTGCTGCTCATCACCGGCTATGCCACCCTGGCGGAGGCCGGCACGCGCAACACCGCCGCTTCCATCCTGCTCAGCCGCGCGCTCGCCCTCGGCTACGGCATCGGGGCCGCGCTCACGCTCGACGAGTTCGCCATCTGGCTCAATTTGGACGTCGCCGCCTACTGGTCTCGCGAAAATAGAGAGAGCATCGACGCCATCATCCTGTTCGGCGCGCTGCTGGCCATCGGCACCTGGGGCGCGCCCGTATTTCGCCGCCTGCTCCGGCCACGCTCGGATCTGACCTAGCCCAGCTCGGCCCGCCGCAGCCCCGGCGCCAGCCGTGTCAGTATCAGCAGTCCCGTCAGATAAGCACTCGCTGCAATTACAAATAGCGTAGCGTAACTCCCGGTCACCTGCAGAATGCGTCCCGTCGCAGCGGCAAACAGCACGCCTCCGATGGAACCCGCCGCGCTGCCAATTCCCACCACCGTACCTACCGCGCGCTTGGGAAACATGTCCGACGCCGTCGTAAACAGGTTTGCCGACCAGCCCTGGTGCGCCGCCGTCGCCAGGCTGAGCACCAGCACCGCCACCCACGGGTGACTGGTCCGCCCGGCCAGGAACACCGGCACCGACAAACTCGCGCACAGCAGCATCGCACGCAGCCGCGCGCGCTGGATGGTCAGGCCCTCGCGATACAGCAGCGACGGCAGATAGCCACCACCGATGCTGCCCGCAGCCGACATGTTATAGACCACAATCAGCGGTAGCCCCAGGTGTGCCAGCCCCAGGTGGAACCGCGCATCCAGAAACTTCGGCATCCAGAACAGGTAGAAGTACCAGATAGGGTCTGTGCAGAACTTCCCCACGGCAAACGCCCACGTCTGCCGATATCGAAACAGTGACAACCACGTGATTTTCGCCGCACCGAGATCGTCATCCGGTGCAGCAGGCTCCTGCTGGCTGAGGCTCCTGGCGTGTTCCGCCTCGGACTCGCCCGTGCGGATCCACTCCAGCTCGCTCGCGGAGACCCGCGTCGACTCCTCCGGCCTGCGATACTTCCAGCCCCACCAGCACATCCACGTCAGGCTGAAGGTGCCCGTCGCGAGAAAGGCCGCACGCCAGCCATAGTGCAGCGTGATCCAGGGGATCGATGCTGGCGCCAAAATTGCGCCCAGGTTGGTGCCGGAGTTGAAGATGCCGGTCGCCTGCGAACGCTCCCGCTGCGGAAACCACTCCGCTGTCGTTTTGATCGCAGCCGGAAAATTACCGCTCTCGCCCAGCCCTAGGAAGAAGCGCGCCACGCCGAAGCCGAATGCCGAGCGCACCAGCGCATGTCCCATAGCTGCTGCGCTCCACAATGCCATCACCACCACGTAGCCCAGCCGCGTGCCCAGCCTGTCCACCAGCCGGCCCGCCGCCAGCAACCCCAGCGCGTACGCAAACTGAAACGCGCTCACAATGTAGCCGTACTGCTGCTCCGTCCACCCGATCGAGTGCTGCAGCGTCGGCGCCAGTATCGACAGCACCTGACGATCCATGTAGTTGATCGAAGTGGCGACAAACAGCATCGCACACACCGTCCACCGCACATGCGAGTGCGCCGGCCGTACCGTCGAGGTATCCGTTACTTCAGGCATAAGCAGGGAATCACCAGGCGCTGCTCTCTCTCCTCCACCAACACTTACCTCTGCTCCGCTTCGCAGAAGCACTGTCTTTGGCAACAAGGAAAGTGCCAGGCAGCTGCACTTCCTTGCTCCTCGAGCGCGCGGGGCGCGGAAAGCACCCCGTCGCTCCCTTAACGATTCAACAACGCCTCAATCTTCCGCGCATCTGGAAACACCGTCGATAGTGTCATTTCGCGATACTTTGCAGCCTCCTCCGTTCGCGCTGCCTCGGCCTGCTTCACGTAAGCCTCGGCATCCTTGCCCAGGATCAGCCGCTGTGGAACACGCTCCGCATTTGCCAGCGTGACCACAACCTTGGCAATCTTCTGCGGATCGCCCTCGGACCTGGACCGTGCAGCAGCCATCATCTTGTAAATCGCACCGGCCGACGCCTCATACTCCGGCAGCAGCTCCGGCGAAGTCTCGCTCGCCTGGTGCCCAAAGTTCGTGCGGATAGCGCCCGGTTCCAGCGTGCACACCTTTACCCCGAAAGAAGCAACCTCGGCCGCTAGCGAGTCGCTGAAGCCGCCCACCGCCCACTTTGCCGCGTGGTACGCGGAGTTTCCCGGTATCGTCGTCCTCCCTCCGATCGAAGACACCTGGAAGATGTGCCCGCTCCTCTGCCTGCGCATCACCGGCACCGCCGCGCGGGTTGTGTACACCACCCCGAACAAACAGGTCTCGATGACGTCACGAAACGTCTCAGGCGTGGTCTGCTCAAACGGAGCAAAATGTCCATAACCAGCGTTGTTCACCAGCACATCCAGCCGCCCGTACGTGTCTACATCTCGTTGCACCGCGGCCTTCGCAGCCTCTTCCACGCGCACGTCCAGCTTCACCGGCTGGACCCCGTACTGCCCGACCAGAGCATCCAGCTCTTCGAGCCGCCGCGCTCCCGCGACTACACGATCTCCTGCCGCGAGAGCAGCCTCCGCAATATCGCGTCCCAGTCCGTTACCGCTTCCCGTGATCAACCAGACCTTCGTCATGATGGCCTCCTGCAGAAATAAGAACATTAATGAGTGAGTGATTGCTCAACTATGTTGGTTGACGTAGGAAAAACTACTTTGCCATGCGCCAGAAGGCCTCAAACCCCTTTTCGATAAGCATGGCCTTCTGCCTCGGCTTCTTGGCCACTGTCTCCATCACGGCATCCTGCATCGCCGTGATCACCGAAGACGCAAAGCTTGGCGGCAAATCTGTGAAAGCGCCCCGCTTGGAAACTTCGCGCATGGTCTGCGCCACGGCTCCGCTTTGCGAGCCAGTGCGCTCCCGCGTAGCGTCCGTCAGAACATCTGAGACGTTCAACTGCAGTGAGACCTTCCGCTCGTCCGGTCTTTCGATACCCCATTGCAGAGTCGCGGTCCACACATGCTGCGCACGTTGGCGCAACTCGGCTTCGTGAGGAAAGTTAGCGTTGACCCGGCGATATACTTCGCCCTTCAGTTCGACATACAGCTCATTCAACAGCTCGTTCTTTGTGGCAAAGTAGGTGAACAACGTTCCTTCCGCCAGTTTCGCGCCCTCCGCAATTCTCGCAGTCGAGGCACCCAGGCCTGTCTTCGCGATTTCGCGTACCGCCGCTTGCAGGATCGCCTGCCGCTTCTCCGGACTCTTTGCCCGCGCCATTACAGCAGTTTCTCTCGCGGTGTAGATGAATCCGCAGACCCCGGCGCAGCCAGGCGATACGCGCTCCGCACCAGCGGGCCTGTCAGATCTTTCGCCACTTCGATCGCTTCCTCTTCCTCCAGACGATGATCGGCGACCAGTCCAGCGAGGTAGCTCGCGTCCATGCGCCGCGCCACGTCATGCCGCCCGGGTATGGAGAGGAAGGCGCGTGTGTCGTCGTTGAAGCCGGCGGTGTTGTAGAAGCCGGCCGTTTCGGTCACTGCCTGGCGATAGCGCAGCATGCCCTCCGGGCTGTCCAGGAACCACCACGGCGGTCCCAGTAGGACGGCAGGGTAGTGCCCGGCCAGCGGCGCCAGCTCGCGGCTGTAGGTTGACTCATCGATGGTGAACAGCAGCAGCCGAAAATTCGGCTCGTTGCCGAAACGTGCCAGCAGTGGTTGCAAAGCGTGCACATAGTTCGTCGGCGTCGGGATGTCTGCGCCCTGATCGCGCCCCCACCGCTCAAACAGCAGCGGGTTGTGATTGCGATAGCTGCCCACGTGCAGCTGCATCACCAGCCCGTCTTCGACGCTCATCCGCGCCATCTCGGTCAGCATCTGCGCGCGAAACTGCTCCGCATCCGCTGGATCTGGCAGGTCGGTTGCAATCACGGCATGGAACAGGGCCTCTGCCTCGCGCGGCGAGAGGTCTGCCGTCGCGGCCGTGGCATGACCATGGTCCGTAGCGGTTGCTCCATGCGTCAGGAAGTAGCGCCGCCGCTCTGCCAGCGCAGCCAGATAGCCCTTCCAGTTCGCCGTGTCCTCGCCGGTCAGTTCGCCCAGTCGCATCACGTTGGCGCGGAAGCCGGCGAACTCCGGATCCACCACTGCGTCCGGCCGGAAAGTGGGTAGGACCTTCCCTCTCCAACCGCTGTTACGAATCGCCTTGTGGGCAGCAAGATCATCGAGCGCGCTATCCGTCGTCGCCAGCACCTCGATGCCGAAGCGGTCGTAGAGCGCGCGCGGACGAAACTCCGATGAGCGCAGCCGCCCCGACAGCACCTCCCAGTAGTGGTCCGCGGTTGCCGCGCTCAGACGCTGCTCCATCCCAAACAGCGTGGCGAAGGCATAGTCCAGCCACAGCCGCGTCGGCGTGCCGCGGAACAGGTGGTAGTGGGCGGCAAACAGCCGCCACACCTCCTGCGCCTTGGCGGGGTCCGCGCCGGTCCGCATGGTCTCCATGGTGATGCCCTGGCTGTACAGCATGCGCAGCACGTAGTGGTCGGGCAGCAGAAACAGCCCGGTCGGGTCCGGAAAGGGCGTGTCCTCGGCAAACCAGCGTGGGTCGGTGTGGCCGTGCGGGCTGAGGAGGGGGAGCGTCTCGATCTCGGCGAAGATACGGCGGGCGATCCCGCGGACCCCAGGGTCGGCAGGGAAGAGGCGGTCGGGATGGAGGAGCGACATGGTCACGTTCGCGTCCTGGGTAATCTACCAAACCTGCCTGACATGTTTACCGCGCGCCAGACGTTTAAAACGTCCGTTGCACCAAATCTGGTGCGCAAATAAGGCCTGTTCCGCGCACAAATCGCGCCTGAATGCGTACCTGGAGGGTGATTTGACGGGCACATTCTTGGGTGCATGGCGGTCAGTCTTTCGAGAACTCGGCGTCCGCCAGGATGGCCTGCACCTGCATCAGGTGCTGCCGCATTGCGGAGCGGGCGGCCAGTGCGTCGTGGGTGCGCAGGGCGGAGTAGATGGCGCGATGCTCACTGAGCGCCGCGTCCTGGCGGCTTACCAGCCGGGTGCGCTCGCTGAAGGTGTGGAACATGGGCGAGAACATGCCCGCCCACAGCTCGCCCACAATCGAAGCCAGCACGTCGTTGCCGGAGGCGCGCGCGATATGCACGTGAAAGCTCTGGTCCGCAGCCCGGCTGTGCTCTCCCCGGGCAATCATCGACTCCATCTCGTGCAGCGTGCCGGCGATGCTCTCGAGATCCGCCGCGGTGGCCCGCTGCGCCGCTTCCGCAGCGATCTCGCCCTCGATCAGGATGCGCGCCTGCAGCAGCTCGATCGGGCCTGGTCCGGTGTCGACTGAGGGTGGCAGTCCGCTCGGTCGGCTGCGCACATACGATCCGGAGCCAGTCCGGATCTCGACCAGCCCGGTGATCTCAAGCGCGATCATCGCCTCCCGCACCGTCGGCCGGCTGACCCCCAGTTGCTGCGCAAGGACCTTCTCCGACGGCAGCCGCGAGCCCGGCGGCATGGCCCCCCGCTGGATCTGTTCGCGGATGCTGTCTGCTACCTGCTGGTACAGGCGCTGGTTGACAATAGGTTCAAACACGCCACCATGCTGCCACACCGGGCCTTTGCGGCGTGCTGCGGCAGCCGCGGCACCGGTCCCGGAGGCCCCGTCCAGGGACGGATTCGTGCGCGATTTGTGTACTGAAACCCCGTCTTCGAGCGGCATTTGTACACCTCCGGCGCTGTTGCCCACGCGCGGCAGAAAAGCAGGGCACACCCACCGCCCAACCGTTCTGCACAGCAAAGCTGCCTGACCACTTGACTCCTATACCAAGAGCAGCGTAGTTTGCAAGCCGCGGCAAGAGACAGCCTGGTGGGGACGTCTGCCTTCAAAGGGGGACGCCGGGGGCTGGTCTCAGGCATGAATTTTGGGGAGGTTCACGGATGCTGGTCGAGGCGATGCAGGGAGTGGTTCGGCGACTGTGGGCAACAGCGCTGCTGATGATGTTGCTGGTGATGAGTGCAAACTGCGGATGGGCGCAGGCCACGACCTCGACCATCGTAGGCGCAGTGGCTGACAACTCCGGGGCCGCGGTGCCACATGCGACCGTGACACTGACCGAGCAGAACACCGGACAGGTATACACCGCTGCAACGAACGAGAGCGGCAACTACGAGTTCACCTTCTTGCCGCCGGGACTCTACGAGGTCAAGGTTGCAAGCGCCGGCTTCGCGAACTTTGTCACGCGCGATGTCCGGGCCACGGTGAACACCACAACCCGCACCGATGTGCAGTTGAAGCTGGGCAGCGCATCGCAGACCGTGACGGTGACAGATCAGGCGCCGGCGCTGCAGACCGACCGAGCCGACGTAAGCGCGCAATTGGAGTCGCGGCAGGTGAGCGATCTCCCGGTGGGCAACAGTCGCAACTTCCAGGCACTCGAGTCCCTGGTGCCGGGCGTCAGCGCACCCATCTACGATCACTCCGCGTTCTTCGATGCGCAAAACTCGCAATCCTTCCAGGTGAACGGGCAGGCGGAGACGGCCAACAACCTGCAACTTGAAGGCATCGACGACAACGAACGGACAGGTCTGCTGCAGGTGTACATCCCGCCGGCGGCAGCGATCCAAACCGTGGACGTGGAGACCAGCAACTACGCGCCTGAGTTTGGTCGCGCAGCCGGCGCTGTGACCAATGTTGTGCTGAAGTCCGGCACCAACCAGTTCCACGGCTCGGCATATGAGTTCAATGAGGTGAGCGCGACCGGCGCCAGAAATTACTTCAACCGCACCGGGATCTTTCCGCGTTTCACCAACAACTACTACGGTGCGACCATCGGCGGCCCGGTGCTCAAGGACCGCACGTTCTTCTTCGGCGACTTCTTGCGCTACTCCAACCACTCCAGTCAGTTCAACCTGTTCACGGTGCCTACGGCAGCCTTTCGCGCAGGGGACCTGAGCGCCAGTCCGACGGCTATCTACGATCCCGCGACTGGCAATGCAAACGGAACCGGACGTCAGCAGTTCGTCGGGAACCAGATCCCGCTCAGTCGCTTCAGCCTGGTATCGAGAAACATTCTGAACCTGGTCCCCCTGCCCAACCTGCCCGGCGTGACCAACAACCTGCAGGAGAATCTTGGCTTCACGCAGGACTCGACCTCCTATGACATCAAGATCGACCAGAGGCTGCGGGCCGAGGATCACCTGACCTTCCGCTACAGCCACCAGAAGGTAGATACCTTCCAGGCTCCGGCCTTTGGCACAGCGGGTGGGCCGGCCGGCAACGGCTTCCAGGGAACCGGAACCAACAATACCTACAACACGGCGGGTGAGTATACGCATGTGTTCTCACCCCGGGTGTTGACCAGCGTCCGCTTCGGCGTCAATCACTATCGCAACAACACGCGCCAAAGCGACTACGGAACCAACGCGTCCGATTTGGTTGGGATCCCGGGAGTCAACGTCAGTAGCTTCACCAGCGGTCTGGCTTCCGTCCTGATTCCCGGGTTCGGTGTTGCCAGTTCCTCCCCTTCGAACGTGGTGCCGCTGGTGGGCTATAGCGCCAGCATCCCCTGGAATCGCGGCGAGAGCAACATCGACGCAGCCAACAACTGGACCTACATCCTTGGCAATCACTCCCTGAAGTTCGGCTTTGAGGTGCGGCGGGTGCGCGACGACCTGACTCAGGGCCAGACCTTCTCCCCGCGTGGCATCTTCGAGTACGCAGAAGGGCAGACGGGCCTGAATGCGCCGGGACAGAAGACCAGCTTTGGTAACGACTTCGCGAGCTTCGCGCTGGATATCCCGAACCTGGTGGGCCGCGACGTGAACGTCGGCGATGCCACATGGCGGCAGACACTCTACTTTGCCTACGCGCAGGACACCTGGCAGGCGACGCACGACCTGACGGTGACCTATGGACTGCGGTGGGAGTTCTACCCGCCGGCCAAGCCTGCCTACAAGGGCGGCTTCTCTCAGTACAGCCCATCGGATAACACTCTGCACGTAGCCGGGTATGGCTCGGTGCCCAGCGACCTTGGGCTGCCGGTGAACTACCGTGACTTCGAACCGCGCGTGGGCCTGGCATACCGTGCCAGCGCCCGGACGGTGGTGCGTGCCGGATTCGGAATCAGCCACACCCCCTTCCAGGACAACAACTACGCCTTCAATATTCCGGTGCGGCAGAACGTATCCTTCAATCCCACCAGCAGCTTTACCGGATCCGTTCGCACCGACGGCACACCAGCGACGCTGGCGAACGGCTTTCCCCCTGCTCCTCAGGTAGTGATTCCGGACACCGGCATCATTCCGAATGCGCCGAAGGCCTCCAGCTACAACGTGGTCAACCCGGACTACAAAGACCCGTACGTAATGAGCTACAACGCGGCATTCCAGCAGGACTTCGGCCGCGGTTGGGTAGGCGACATCGCCTATGTCGGGAATGAAGGTCGCCACATCCCGGCGTACTACAACATCAACGCTGGTCTGGTGCCGGGTGCGGGAGCGCAAGGTCAGCCGGAGTTCAAAACCTTCGGCCGCACCGCCACCACCAACATCATGGCGAAAGGAACGACCAGCAACTACAACGGCCTCCAATTGAAGCTCACACACCGGTTCCAGAACGGCCTGAGCTGGACTAGTGGCTTCGCGTTCCAGAAGGCGATGGGGTATATCTCGACCGGCGGTTCACTTGGTTCGTTCAACTTTTATCTGGACCCGCGCCGCGACTACGCTCCACTGAACTTCAACCGCACAGTGACGTACACGCAGAGCTTCCTCTATGAACTGCCGTTCGGCAAAAATAAGCAGTTCCTGCAAAACGGGATTGGCGGCGCTGTTCTGGGCGGATGGCAGGTGAGCAGCGTGTGGAGCGCAGAGACCGGTACGCCCTTGTTCATCACGGCAAGCGCGAGCACCCTGAATGCGCCGGGGAACACGCAGTTGCCCAACCAGATAAAGCCGTTCCGCAAGATCGGAACGATCGGAACCGGCGGCCACTACTTCGACCCAACGTCGTTTGAGCAGCCGAAGACGGCTGTCTACGGAAATACGCCAAAGAACGGCTACTACGGCCCCGGATTCCAGACGTTTGATGCCGCACTATTCCGCAGCATTCCTCTGCATGAGTCGGTGGCAGTGCAGTTGCGGGCGGATGCGTTCAATGCATTGAACCACCCGGCGTTCGCGAATCCGACCACAAGCCAGGCTAGTGCGAGCTTCGGTCAGATTACGTCGACCGCCAACGCGAACCCGCGTGTGCTTCAGTTTGCCGCCACGGTCTCCTTCTAGACGGCAAAGACGGGCGCGGGCACCTGCTCCGCGCCCGCTCTGTTGGAAGCAAGCAGACTCGGGGCGCACGATGGAATACGCAGAAGAGCTGCAGGATTAGGATCGTCAGGTTGCAGCTGCCGGGTCCATCCGCAGCCGAGTTCTGGAGGGAAGTATGCAGTTGACGCGAAGGCGTGTGCTGGCCGGATTGGCCGCTGCGGGCGCCGCAGAGACGTGCCCGGCACTGGTACAGAAGGCATTTGCCGGACTGGCAATGCCGGCCCGGCTGTACCCGGAGATGAATCTGTCGCACTTCGATGTTGCGGTTCCCCGGGGGCCGATGGAGTTGAAGATCGGCTGCGCCGCGATCACCTGGGGCGGCAACGATGCGCAGGCGATTGAGCAGATTGCAGCTGTCGGGTATCCAGGTATTCAGTTGCGGGCCAATGTGGTCGAGGAGCATCCAGACCCCAAGAGCCTGGCTGATGTGCTGGCGCAGCACAAGCTGACCTTTGTCGCGCTGTCGAGCGGCAACTGCATCCTGGATCCGGCTAAGGAGAAAGAGATGCTGGCCACGCATGCAGCGCACGCACGCTATCTGCACCTTGCCGGCGGGAAGTATCTCCAGGTGATCGGGGCGGGCAACTTTCATGGCGGGCAAAGCTGGACGGAGGCCGATTACAAGAGGCAGGCGATGCTGCTGACCGAGATCGGCAAGCATGCTGCGGAGTTCGGCATCCAGATGGGATTCCACAATCACATGGGCACGATTGCGGAGAAGCCGGAGGCGACGGATGCCATCCTGGCCGCCTCGGACCCAAACTACGTAAAACTTGAGCTGGACGTTGCGCACTATGTGCAGGGAGGCGGCGATCCAGCCGCAGCCGTGCGGAAGTATGCGCCCCGGCTGCTGTTCCTGCACTTGAAAGATGTGAAGCCGTCATCCACTGCCAAGGACGGTTACGAGTTTGTAGAGCTGGGACAGGGCCGAGTCGACTTCAAGCAGGTGCTGGCGGCGCTGAAGGAGGCCCACTTCCGCGGGTGGGGCATTGTGGAGCTCGATGGCGAGCGGCCGGGCGATACCCGAACCCCAGAGGAGAGCGCGCGCATGAGCAAGCAGTACCTCCAGCAGATGGGGGTCCAGGTATGAGCGGCTGTCCTTACCGCCTGGCGGTCATCAACGATGAGATCACGCAGGACTTTGAGAAGGCCTGCGCGATTGCTTCCAAGGACTTCGGTCTGAAGTGGATTGAGCTGCGCGGGATGTGGAACAAGAACATCACGGAGCTGAACGCGAAGGAGGTTGCCGATGCACGCAAGATTCTGGAAGAGCATCGGCTGCGTGTGACGGACCTTGCGACGCCACTGTTCAAGACCGATTGGCCCGGGGCGCCACGCTCCAGCCAGAGCGAGAAGCGCGACCAGTTCCATGCCGACTTCGATGCGTCGGCGCAGGACAAGCTGCTGGAGCGGTGTATTCAGCTGTGCAAGGCGTTCCAGACAGATCGGATTCGCTGCTTCGACTTCTGGCGCCTGGACGATCAGCGTCCTTACCGTGCAGCGATCAATCAAAAGCTGCGCGATGCGGCAGCGCGATGTGAGAAGGATGGCATCCTGCTGCTGCTGGAAAATGAGATGAGCTGCAACACGGCGACCGGCGCCGAGTCCAAGGAGACACTGGCCTCGGTGACAAACCGGAACTTCATGCTGAACTGGGATCCAGGCAACGCGGCTGCAATGGGCGAGTATCCCTCAACCAAGGGCTACGCGCTGCTGCCAAAGTCGCGTATCGCACATTGCCACGCCAAGGATGTGGTCCGCAACGATAGCAAAAACGGCTACGAATGGGCGCCCGTGGGCAGCGGCGTGGTGGACTGGCCAGCGCAGATTCGCGCCTTCCAGCGCGATGGCTACCACTATGCGATCAGCTTGGAGACTCACTGGCGCGGTGCAGGAACGCCCGAGGCGTCTACCCGGGTGAGCATGGGGGGATTGAAGAAGGTGCTGACGGACGCCGGGGTGCAGTGCTGATGGAACTTGAGGAGAGGGATCAAAGAATGACGACGCGGCGTGAGTTTCTTGGGCAGGCTGGAGCAGGTTTGGCCGTTGCGGCGATGCTGCCGACGGCGCGGGCGCTGGGTGCTAACGATCGACTGCGTATCGGGTTGATTGGCGCAGGCGACCGCGGGTTGGAGGATCTGCGCAACGCGTTGAAGCAGCCAAACGTTGAGTGTGGCGCGGTGGCCGACGCGTACAGTCGGCGACGCGACGGCGTGAAGCAGTATGCGCCAAACGCGGAGACTTACGACGACCCGATGCGCCTGCTGGAGCGTAAGGACGTGGACGCCGTGATCAATGCCACGCCGCTGCACCTGCATCGCAAGTACTTCCTGGCGACGCTCGAAGCAGGGAAAGATCTGTACTCCGAGAAGACGATGACGTGGGATATTCCGGAAGCTGTGGAGTGCCGCAAGGCGGCGGCAGCGTCCAAACAGGTGGTCCAGATTGGTCTGCAGCATGAGAGCTCCGGCGAGCTGAAGGATGCGCTGCGCTGGATCAAGGACGGCAAGGTAGGCAAGGTCACTAGCGTGGACGCGTGGATGAGCCGCAACACGCCGGAGGGCAAGGGGCAGTGGGTACGGCCAGTTCCTTCGGATTGCAATCCGGATCACGTGAATTGGAAGCTATTTCTGGACGGGCGCAAGGAAGCCAGCTTCGACGGCAACAAGTTCATCAACTGGCGGCTGTTTTGGGAGTTCTCCGGCGGCAATGTTACAGAGAATATGGTCCACCAGATTGCATGGATCATCACGGCACTCGATCTGGATGTACCGCAGGCAGCGAGCATGATGGGTGGCGTCTTCTCAGAAAAAGATGGGCGCCAGGTGCCAGACACCATCGCCGTGTCGCTTGAGTATCCAGACCTGCTGGTGAACTGGCAGTCCACCTTCAGCAATAGCCGGTATGGTCTGGGCGAGCACTTCCTGGGCATCAAGGGAACGATCCAGCATGTCAGCGGGTCGACCGATATGGTGACCGGCAAGTCTGCATCCTCGATCACCTATCTTCCGGAAAAGATGAACAACCCGGACGCATCCGTTGAGAAGGGTGAGTCGCAGGACACCGATCACATGGCGAACTGGATGGAATGCATTCGCACTCGTAAGCAGCCGAATGCACCGGTGGAGATTGGATATAAATCCGCCATCGCGGCCCACATGGCGAATCTGGCGTATCGGCAGAAGCGGCGCATCACATTGGACGAGGCGATGGCCGCGAAGAAGGATGCGTATTTGTAGACAGAAGAGCCGTTCTCAATACGCTAGGAGTGTCGTAAGGCGACGCTGCTCGCGAAGACGGATCGGCTTAGCCCTGCTGGCATGGCTGTGCGCGTTCCACGCACGGGCAGAGACGCTCTACACGCGGGTGCACCCTGCGATGGGGACGGAGTTCACGCTCTACCTGTACGCCCTGGATGAGCGGACGTGCGACCGGGAAGCAGACCGGGTCTTCGAGACGATCGACGAACTGGAAGCACTGCTGAGCAACTACCGGCCGCAGAGCGAGCTGTCGCGGCTGAACCGCGAGGCAGGCAGCCATGCCGTCACCACAGACCCGCAGATGTTTCGCTTCCTGGACATTTCGCTGGCGTGGAGCGCGCGTTCAGACGGGGCCTTCGACATCACCGTTGGTCGGCTGATGAAGGCGTGGGGCTTCTTCCGCAGTACAGGACGTGTGCCGACCGCGGCAGAGCTGCAGCAGGTGCGCGTGCAGACTGGCTGGCGGCGAGTTGTACTTGACGGGAAGGCCCGGACAGTGCGGTTCAGCTCGCCAGAGGTGGAACTTGATCCAGGCGGCATCGGCAAGGGCTTTGCAGTGGATGCGGCAGTGCGGGCCCTGCGCGCGGATGGGGTGAGGGCTGCGTTGCTTTCCGCAGGCAGCAGTACCATCTACGGACTGGGTGCACCGCCAGGTAAGGTTGGCTGGCTGGTGAATGTTCCCGACCCGCAGCACCCCGGCAACTTCACGGCAAGTGCGGTGCTGCGCAATACTTCACTCTCGACTGCGAACTGTACCGAGAAACACTTCACGTCGCGTGGCCACCAATACTGTCACATCATGGACCCGCGCACACTGCGTCCAGTAGAGGGACGAGTGCAGGCAACGGTGATTTCGCCGTCGGCTACCGACAGCGATGCGCTCTCTAACGCGATGTTTGTGCTGGACGTTGCGGGACGGCGACGGCTGATGCAGGCGCTGCCGCAGGAGGATGGCGCGCTGGTGATTCTGCCACGTGGGAGAAGCGAGCGATACCGATGGGCGGGCGCGTTCCGGCGGTTGAGCGGCGATGAGAGAGTGGGGGACAGGTGAACCGAAGAGAGTTGTTGAGTGGGGCGTCTGCAGCGTGGCTTGCGGCGGGCCTGGGCGGGGGGCTTCCCGCACTTGCAGAGGACGCGCCGCATGCGGAGGAGCTGCGAATCGGGGTCATCGGGCCCGGCAGCCGCGGACAGGAACTGATACGGCAACTGTTACATGTGCGGGGTGTGCGCATTGCGGCGGTATGTGATGTCTACCCGCCCCGGTTCAGCGAGGTGAACAAGCTGACGGCGAATACGGTTCCAGCAACGACAGATTACCGCGAGTTGCTGGCGCGCACTGACCTGGATGCGGTTGTTGTGGCCAGCCCGCTGGCGCATCATCGCGAGCACGTGCTGGCCTCGCTCCAGCGTGGTCTTCCTGTATATGGAGAGAAGGCGCTGGGGTTCACGCCGGAAGAGTGCAGCAGTTTGTACGAAGCGGCACGCCAGTCCGGCCGCATCTTTCAAATCGGCCACCAGTACCGCTATGCTCCGTGGGTACGAGGGGCTGTGGAGGCGGTGAAGGCAGGCAAGATTGGCGAGCCCACGCACGTGTACGCCTACTGGCATCGCAACAACAACTGGCGGCGGCGAGTTCCCAGCCCGGACCCGGACGGGAAGCTGGAGCACCTAATTAACTGGCGTCTCTACAGGGAGACCTCGGGCGGGCTGGTGACAGAGCTCGGTTCGCACCAGATAGATATCGCCAACTGGATCTTCAACGCCATGCCTGAGCGTGTGGCCGGCATGACCAGCATCGTCCGCTACCGCGACGGCCGCACGGTAGGAGACAACGTGCAGGCAGTGTTCAGCTACCCGGGTGGACGCCGACTCATGTTTAGCGCACTGAGCGACAACGCCAAGGCAGGCAATGAGCTATGGATCTATGGCACCGAGGGGAGCGTTGCGATCACGATTGAAGATGCGACGTTCTACTACGAGCCCAAGGCACATCCGCATCCCGTTGCGAAAGGGGAAGAGGTCGTGAAGCACGGGCTGACGACGGGCGCCTCCTACAGCACGGCTGGAGAGATGCCCTATCGCGGACCGGGTGAACCGCTGAAGGTTCCAGTCACAGAGGACCCCACCCTCACTGCAGTGCGCGCTTTCGTGAACTGCGTGCGTACGCGACAGCAGCCGCTTGCCGATGCGCGGATTGGCTATGCGTCTGGTGTTGCAGCCGCCATTGCAAATCGCGCGCTGAACGAAGAACATCCGCTGGATATCCCAAAGCTGCCTGCATAAAGCCGCGCGAAGGCCGGCTCGGATGGGCTTTTAGATAAACGAGAACAAGGCGGAGCAACGGAGCTCCGCCTTGTTCGAGACAAATACGATTCAGGCAGCTCAGACTACAGCTGCTTACTGGGCCTGGATGTTGAAGGTCTTGTGCTGTACGCGGCCGTCGAAATCGCCGGAGTAGAGGCCGATCCGATGGCCGCCAGGAGTGAGAGTCAGAGTGGTGTCCTCGAATCCTTCATTCGCGAAGACGTGGTAGGTTTCGCTCCGCTTGACTCCATCTACCCAGATCTCCATCTTACGAAGCGGATAGTAGGAGGTCGCACTGAACGCAAAACGAACCTGCCCCGACGAGACATCTCCCGGTGAGCAGACGTGGATACCAATGGCCGGCGCCGAGCACGAGCCTACAGCGTAGCGGCCGGTGTTGAGCAGCAGAGCAAGGCTGTCTGGATGGTTCAGCACCTTGGACAGCGCCAGACCGGCATCCGGCTTTCCATCATGGTTGTAATCGCCCAGAAAGGTCTGACTTATGGCAAAGTCGCCGGCCTGTCCATTAAACGTGTCGACGCTTTTATAGGAGCCAAGCGCAAAGGCTCCTGACGCGCTCTGATAGAGTACACGGAAGCCCGTGGTCTGATCCGTGGGGTAGTTGCTTGAGGCAAAGCCAATGTCTTTGCGTCCGTTCCCGTCGAAGTCGGCCAGCATGGGCGCGTAGGTCAGCACGTTGGGAGCCGTGATCACCGTCTCTACAAAGGTGCGGCCGGACTGACTTTTCAGGACGTGGATGCCGTCCGTGCTGGCGCCCACCAGGTCAGTGCGTGTGTCGTCGTTGATGTCGGCTGCGGCAAATGCAAACGGACTGGAACGCTTGGATAAGACGGTCTTCGGCGTAAAGTGGCCGACTCCATCTCCGTAAAGAACAGTGAGGGTGTTCTGCCCGGAGAACGGGTCTGTGCCGGTCGCCTGGACGCGCAGGGCAAGATCGGCATGCCCATCAGAGTCGTAGTCACCGAGTAGCAGATCGATCGGTGACGCATTATTGGACTGAGTGCCGATCCCGTACGGCGTTGCAAAGCTTAATACAGTGACCGGTGCGTTGAAGCCGCTGCCGTTGTTGAGGTAAAGCTGGACTGTAACGTGAGGGCCGTTGGGGCCCGTTGCTTCGTACGCGACCATGACGTCAGCCCGACCGTCGCCGTTGAAGTCAGCAGCGCGGCCGGTCAGCCCGTAGTAGCTGCTCTGATTGAAATAGGGAAGGCTCGGCACAGCCTGCCGTGTCGGAAACCCGCCGTGTCCGTCGCCGTAGTACACGTAACCGTAAAAGAACACATCGTCGCGGCCATCTTTATTGAAATCGCCGGACGTGATGGCAGTTCCGAGGGCAAACGGGCTACCACTCGAGGGATAGGCGCGCTTGGTGTAACCTCCGGTACCATTCGAGAGCAGGGCAAACGGAGAGCCCGATGTGGTGCTGGGCGTGCTGACGACGAAGTCTGGCGTGCCATCTCCATTGAGATCAACCTGCAGCTGGTATCCGCCCGGCGGAAGAAACTCTGTCGAAAAGGTGGTCTGGGCGGGGGCGAGCGGTGCAGTGCACAGCAGTCCCATCACTCCCAACGCGCCGATCGGCAACGTGTAACGGTGAGTCATTCGTTTCGGCAGAGTGTGAAGCATTGCGGAGTCCTCCGAGGGCCAAGGCCGTCTTCCTGTTGTCTCTCGTTGGGTGCGAGTCAAATAATGGAGGTTGCCGCGCTTCCTGAAGGAGCTTTCGCCACCAGGCAATGCAAAACGTTCCGCTTTTATTAAGGCAAGATGAAGGGCGTGCTTACTGCAGGGCATGCAACAGGGAGCTGTGTCCGGCCAAAAACAACACGCCCATCGTAACGCTGTAAATGCCCGTAGCTGCGGAGACCAGCCGGAGCAAAAGTGGCCTGCACCGGGAGAGACCGAAGACGCCTGCCGCGGATGCGGTCATCAGCGCGTTCATGGTGAGCAGTCCGGCGAGAAAGCTTCCAAGGCCCAGCAGGCCGAGCGCTGCACCGCCCAGGTTTGCTGCCAGCAGGAAAATCATCAGCTGACTCGGGGTCTCTGCACCCATCCCGTGAATGACTCCGATGACGAAGACGGAGCGGCCATCGAAGTTTCGCGGTGGCGCGTACTGCTCGGACGAAGTCTGAGATTGAGCAGCGCGGCGGAAGGCGAGCCGAATGCGGTGGTAGCCCTCATGCAGCAGCAGGTAACGGCTCTTGGGCAGCGGCCCCCGCGGGCGCAGCAGCAGCGTCCCTAGTACGTAGACGCCAAGGATCAGAAGGGTGAGTCCGACCAGTCGCTCTGCCCAGCGGTCAATGCCGGCCGGCAGACTGATCCCAAGCAGGATCACGATGGCGCCAAGACCGGCGACGGTGAGTGCATGTCCCAAAGCGTAGACCATGCCGAGTTGCATGGCCGCGCGGCGCGATCGCTGCATGCTGACGACATCGGTGATGGCCGCGATGTGGTCGTAGTCGAAGCCGTGGCGGAAGCCAAGAACAGCGGCGGTGATCAGGGCTGCGTAAAGTGCGTTTTGCATCGCTGGCAAAGAGATAGCTGGAGACGTCCAGATCCGCTCTCTATCCTAGCTGCCCTTCGTTTGGGGCGTGCAAGGGCGCATGACTCTCACAGAACAGGCAGCAGTAAGGCGTGCACCGCGTCAACGCTCTTTGGCGTGACGGCTCCAGCTGAAGCGCCGGCCGAGAATGCCTTTGAGGATGAGGTGATCCGTGGATGCGGTCGAGCCAAGCCCCACGCCCAGGTTGACCTCCCATGCAGGAGAGAGGTTGAGGTCAGTGACGAGGAACGCCTGTTGCTGCTGATCGTGCAGCGAGTCAAAGCCTGTCAGGTTCCCGTAGAAGCCGTAGTACTCAATGCCAGCGTTAACCTTTGGACTGAAGTCGTAGCCGACCTTAACGTTCGGAGAGAAGGTGACGCCCTGGCGGACGCCGGGACCATGCCAGGAGCGATCGAGCGTCGGGTTGAACGCCAGATAGAGGCGGCCAAGCTGCTTGTCGACGATGGGCCGTATCTCCCAGGTCCAGGTGTCGGGTGAGAAGCGGGCGCGCTGATAGCCAACTTCGTTGGACACACTGAGGCCGATAGGCAGGTGCCAGCTGTCCGGAGCGCGCACACGCGGGCGGATGTGGTCGCCCACCCACTGCCAGCCTTGGTCGCCGTTGATGCTGGTGAAGATGTAGAAGCCGACCTCTGCCCAGTTGTTGATCCCCTGCGTGATCTCAACTGTCTCATGCTCGGCATGGTTAGTAGGGAAGGTGCCACCTGCTGTGTAGCTAGAGCCGGGGAGCGCCTTTGATCCATTCAGCGTGAAGTTGCTGTGCAGCTCCAGCATGGTTGTTCTGGGCGGGACGGTATCTGCACCGTAGACCTGGATCTCGTAATTATCCTGAGCGCGTGCGGCGCATGGGAGAAGCCACGCTACCGCCAACAGCAGAGCACAGCGGCAGTACCCGCGGCAGTTGAATGCGATCAAGTCTCTCCTCAGGGCACAGAGCAGCGGTCTGGAGCGCTTGGAGATGATCTTAACGGAGGACGTTGTTGCAGACACACGCGCGCCGAGAAAGCATTTGCCTCCCCAAATCGAAGGTGGCGTGGCCCTATCTTCCTGGCGAGAGGCTCCCGTTGAGTGTCACCTCGACCTCTACCTTTCTATCGACTTTCAGAAGGAGGTTGCTGGGGTTCTTCAGCCCCCACTGCACATATGGAATGGCAAAGCGCGCGTGCACAGTGGATGCATTGCCTTCCAGGTGCACCTCGGCAGGAGCTGTAAGGTCGTGCGGGGTGCCGTGCAGCGTGAAGACACCGCTTACCTGAATGGTCGAGTCGCCTGTACCGCGGAGTGTGCCCTGATAGGCACGCGGGGCAAAGGTGATCTGGGCGAACTGAGGCGCTTCGAGCACCTCCGCTTTCATCTTACGGTCGCGGCTATCGTTGCCCGTGTCGCCGCTGCCGGCGTCGACGATAACCAAGCCGGAGATGGTGCCGGCAGTGGGGTCAAACTCGATCGCGCCACTCTGTACATGGAATATGCCATGCGTGGTGTGAGCCGTTCCACCCAGCGTGATGTGGATCTGACTGGCTACCGCATCGGCATGAAAGACCTGGTGCTGTGCCGCCGCGGGGAGCACGGCGAAGAGCAGCGAAGCGAGCACAGGCGGCAACCAGCGCATGTCTTGTTTGTACCACCCAACTTCGCGGCCCGCGGAGAGGCAGTGAGCCAGTGCGCGGGTGGTCCGGGTGCCTAAGGGATGAGGACCAGAGACTCGCCGGTCTCGTCCCGTTCCAGCTTCGCCAGGGCGTGATTCGCTTCCGTCAACGGCAGAGCGCGCACACTTGGCTGAATGTTGAGCGTCGTCGCAAGCTGAAGCATGCCGGCAATGTCGGCACGCGTGACGTTGGCGACACTGCGCAACTGACGCTCGCCCCACAGCAAATGGTCGTAGTCGAACTCCGGAATGGAGTCCAGATGCACTGCATTGATGGCGACCACGCCGCCTTTGGCGAGACCCGCCAGCGCAGCGATCACCACGCGGCCGGAGGGGGCAAAGGTGATTGCCCGTTGGAGCGGTACGGGCGGTGAGTCAATCGCGCCGCCCGCCCAGTGCACGCCCATCGCAAGCGCCTGCTGCTGGTGACGCTCGGCGCGAGTGGCAACGTACACGGTGCAGCCGCGGGCCAGCAGTATGGGCAGCAGCAGGCGGGCAGAGGAGCCGAAGCCATACAGTCCGACACTATCGCCGTCTTCGACGCCGGCTACCTGCATGCTTCGATGTCCAATCGCACCCGCACACAGCAGCGGTGCGGTTGCGATGTCGTTCAGTGAATCTGGCAGCGGGATAACTGCGTCAGGGCGCGCAGTGACGAACGCGGCGTAGCCGCCATCACGGTCGAACCCGGTGCGGCGGAAGTTGTCGCAGAGGTTCTCTCGGCCGCTGCGGCAATACACGCAGGTACCGTCCGTGGAGGCCAGCCAACCGACCCCGACCCGTGTGCCCACAAGCTCCGGGCGGGAGGCGCTCTCCACAACGCGGCCAACGATCTGATGGCCCGGAATCAGGTCGCGCTTATGCTCGCCCAGCTCATGCTCCACGATGTGCAGGTCGGTGCGGCAGACCCCGCAAGCCAGCACCTGAAGCAGGACCTCATCGGCGGCCGGCTGAGGCTCAGCCACCTCTGCGATACGAAGAGGCGGAGGTCCAACTGCGTGATCAACCACCACAGCTGCCAGCATCGCTGAAGCACCCACCACCATGGTAGTTCAGAGGGGCGGAGCTATGCAGGCAGTTGGCTCGCCGGAGGAAAGTGGTGCTGCTCCCGGCCTTCATCGCCGTCGTACATCTTGGTGGTCTTAAACAGCTCCAGGCGACCGTCCGCCGCAAGCGGCTGGCACCGCTTGCGTAACGCCTCCATCTCAGCCTCTGAATAGGGAGTAAAGCCGGTCGCGATCTTGAGGTTCTGCTCGAGCACCGCGAGCGAATCCATGCCGCTGATAGTGGTGGCGACAGGCAGGCTCATCGCATAGCGAAGGCCTTCCTCCGGCGTGACCCCGCCCCACTTCACCATCTCTCCACTGCCGCCCAGGCTCTTCATGCCGAGCACGGCGATGCCGCGTCGGCGCGCCTCCGGCAGCACCTGCTGTTCAAAGCTGCGGAAGGTTGCGTCGAAGCAGTTCAGCGGCATCTGTACAGTATCGAACGGGAAGTCGTGGCCGAGCATGCGCAGGTGGATCGACGGATCCTTGTGCCCGGTGAAGCCGATGGCCCGCACCTTGCCCTGCTGCTTCGCCGCTATCAGCGCTTCGGCCGCGCCGTTGGGGCGAAAGATCAGATCAGGATCGTTCTCGTAGATGACCTCGTGGATCTGCCAGACGTCCAGGTGATCCGTCTGCAATCGGCGCAACGACTCCTCCAGCATGCGCATGGCGACCGCTTTGTCTCGGCCATGAGTGCAGACCTTGGTCATGACGACAGCCTGATCGCGCTTGCCCTTCAGCGCGTTGCCCAGGCGCACCTCACTCTCACCCTTGTGGTAGTCCCAGGCGTTGTCATAGAAGGTGATCCCGCGATCCAGCGCGCGTGCGACCAGCTCGTTCGCCTCCTGCTGGTCTTAGGTCGAGCCGAGATGAAAGCCGCCCACGCCGATGGCCCAGACCTGTAGCCCGGTATTCCCAAGCGCACGCCGGGGGACGGAGGCTTTGCTGAGTGCGGCACTGGAACCCTGGGTAGTTTGATCACGGGATGGAGTGCTCGCGGCCAGCGAGGCTGCTCCGGCACCCGCGGCAGCGGCCACCTTCAAGAATGCGCGACGACTGGGTGTCATGGGCGTGTGTGCTTTCCTCAGGACGCTTTCGGAAATGGGTGACCGGTGTTGTCAGTGGCCTTGAGCATCTGTTTGACCTCGACAGATTGGGTGTCCAGCGGGAACTCATGCGCGAGCCGCGCCTCGGGGTTGTCGAACTTCAACGAGACTTTGTAGAGCTCAAACCGGCCATCGCCGGAGAAGGGCCGGCAGCGCTGCCGCAGTGACTCCATCTCCTGCTCGCTGAGCGGCGTGAAGCCCTGGGCCACTTTGAGATTCTGTTGCAGAATGTCCTGCCGTTCCATGCCCGTGATGGTGGTGGTCACCGGCAGACTCATGGCATAACGCAGCGCCTCTTCTGCACTGACCACTCCTTTCTCCACCGGCTCGCCGTGTCCACAGATCGGCTTCATCCCGAGTGCCGCGATGCCGCGCTGGTGCAGCACCGGCAGCACCTCGCGCTCGAAACTCCTGTGAGCTGTCGCGTCGAAGACGTTCAGGGGCATCTGCACGGCGTCCCATTCGAATCCGATATTCAGCATCTTGAGGTGCAGTTGCGGATCCTTGTGCCCGGTGAAGCCGAGGTAGCGGACCTTGCCTTCCTTTTTCGCCCGCAGCATGGCTTCCGCCGCACCGTTGGGGCGGATGAACAACTCCGGATCGTTATCGAAAGAGACGCCATGTATCTGCCAGAGATCCAGGTGATCGGTCTGCAGGCGGCGCAGCGACTCCTCCAGCATCCGGGTGGCGATCATCGCCTCACGGCCATGGCTGCAGACCTTCGTCATCAGAAACGCGCGCTGGCGCCGGCCTTTCAGCGCGGCTCCCATCCAGACCTCGCTTGCGCCCCGGTTGTACTCCCAGCAGTTATCGAAGAAGGTGACGCCGCCATCCATCGCGGCGTGCACTATCTCGATCGCGGTTTGTTGATCCTCGGCTTGGCCTAGATGATGGCCGCCAAGTCCGAGTGCGGAGATTTGGTCATCTGCCTTACCGAAGGGCCGCATGGGTATGCCGGCACTGGCAATGGGAGGGGTTTGCGGTGGTGGCAAGAGTCTTCTCCTCGACTTCCTATGGTCCGCCGGCGAAGTGCTCGACCTTAAGTTCTCGGATGTGAGAGCGAGGGGCTGTGCTGCTCCGCAGATGCGTATCTGAAAAAGTTGCAGATGCGGTGAAAACTTCTGTTCGGAAAGCAAACGGCCCTGTACGGCACCTGCGCGCCGGTGCCGTCCGGTGGGCAACCGCGCGCTTGGGCCTCCAGTCTCAACTAGCTGGTGACGTTCCCGGGCGGGTTTCGAGTAGACCAGGGTGCGTAATGGACAAGGAAGGTACAGATGGCAAATCAACTCGCAGTTGTGACAGGAGCCTCAAGTGGGATCGGCTTCAATCTTGCAAAGGTCTTCGCCGAGCGAGGCTTTGACTTGGTGATCAATGCAGAAGACGGTGGACTGGAGCAGGCAGCCCGCGAACTGCAGCAGACGGGCGTGCAGGTCACCCCCGTACAGGCAGACCTGGGCACCTTTGACGGAGTGAAACAGTTCTGGTCGCAGGTGGAGGGAATGGGCCGCCCAGTAGAAGCGGCAGCGGTCAACGCCGGTATCGGGGTGGGGGGCCTCTTCGCCGAGACGGATCTGGAGCAGGAGATCAAGCTAGTCCGCCTGAACGTAGAAGGAACGATGCACCTGACAAAGCGTTTGGTGCAGCACATGGTGGGCCGCGGGCAGGGCAGGATCCTGATAACAGCCTCTATCGCGAGTGAGATGGTTGCACCGCGCGAGGCAGTCTATGCCGCCTCGAAGGCCTTCGACCTCTCCTTTGCGAAGAGCATCCGTGAAGAGCTGGAAGGGACAGGCGTGACCGTGACGGCGCTACAGCCGGGGCCCACGGATACCAAC
This sequence comes from uncultured Acidobacteriaceae bacterium, assembly GCA_964252395.1. Taxonomy (GTDB): domain Bacteria; phylum Acidobacteriota; class Terriglobia; order Terriglobales; family Acidobacteriaceae; genus KBS-83. The sequence continues at coordinate 27,043 of CAXUMX010000016.1, forward strand.
TTCTTCCATCGAGCGGGGATGGATAACACGCAGGTTGGGCAGGACGGGAAGAAGGAGAGCTCGCCCTACGAAGTCGCAAAGCAGGGCATCGACGCGCTGATGCGCGGTGAAAAGCACGTCTATGCGGCCAGCCTGAAGACCAAGATCGAGGGCGCAACTGCCAACTTTGTTCCTGACGCGGTGAAGAGCGCCATGCACGAGAAGATGGCGAAGCCAGCGGACGAGAAGAAGTCCGCCTGAGCGCAGGCAAGCCGAGTGCAAATGGGCTGCGGAGGCAATTCATCTGCAGCCCATTGCGTCTGCCACCGCTCGAGTCTATGCCGCGCCTATGTCGCGCAGCTTGTTCTCCGGAACAGCAAGGTGCGGGAACTCTGCAGCCAGCCGATGCAGCGCATCCTTGACGTCATGCCCGGCAAGCGGTTTGCCGTGCCCTGGGGCGACCACCGACGGCTCAAGATCGGCGAGCTTGCGGACCGACCGTTGCGCGGCCTGCCAGTCTGAGGTGAAGTAAGCGGGGGGCCCGTGCAGCTCAGGTGACTGCGTGACCGCCGCGTCGAAGAAAGACTCCGGCTTGGTGGTGCAAAACGCATCGCCGGCCAGCAGGACACTGTCTCTCTTGCGGAAGTAGGAGACGTGACCCGGTGTGTGGCCGGGTGTGTGCAGCACTGTCCAACCATCCAGCAACGGCTGCGACTGAGAGTTGGCGGGCCCCAATGAGTCCACGGCGGGGTATGGTTGCAGACGCCGTCCCAGATCCACCGGCCCGCGCGGGTAGAGCGGGGAGAGCGCCGTCATCAGGCCGCCCCCGGCCTTCACGTTGGGCGCTGGATACTCCTCGCGTCCAGTTAGGTACGGAAATTCCAGGGGGTGCGCGTAGATAGGCACGTCCCATTCATCGGCCAGCACAGCCGCTGCGCTGACGTGATCGAAGTGACCATGGGTAAGCACGATGGCCTGCGGCGGCTGGCTGAAATGGCGATCTGTCCAGACGCGAATGATGGGCGCGGTGTACGGCAAAGCTGCGTCCACCAGCACCCAGGAGCCATCCAGGTGCGATATAGCGAATACATTGACGAAGGCGATGCGCAGCCCGCGCACGCCCAGGGCCACATCTTCCAGCGGCAGAACGTGTTCGTCGGGAATTGTGAGCGTGTTCATAATCAGCCACCTCCGCATTGGGATGCGCGTGCATGCGCCTGCGGCATTCCATCCGAAGGCAGGAACGAATTCTCGGCAACGCGCGGAGAACAATACGCAGGTTCGGCAAACCTCGCTCGCCTGCAGGCACTCCAAGGGAGTAAGTGCGGTTGCTTCTTGCCCGCGGGACTCTTACCTATGGTTGCAGTGCTACGGGCCTTTGCCGGCTACTTCTTTCTGGTATTTCTGGTGCGCGTGGCAGGCAGGCGCCCGGGTAACCAGATCACGCCAGTGGAATTCGTTTTGATCTTCTTCATCGGCGGCCTGACGCTGACAGCGATGGTTGGCAATGAGGTCTCCTTCACCAACGCTTTGTGTCAGATCATCAGCGTGGCCGCTGGCCACTACGCCATCACGTGGCTGCGCTGCCGGTCCTCCCGCTTTGCGCGGTTGACGGATGGAACGCCGCTGGTGCTGCTGGAGAAGGGTCGTTGGAGAACAACGACTATGCAGCAGATGCGGGTGTCTCCAGACGATGTGATCGCGTCCGCCCGCGCCAAGGGCATGAAGACCATCTCCGGTATCGACACCGCAGTGCTGGAGCGCAACGGCGAGATCAGCCTCTCCAGCAAGCAGAAGTAATCCGTTCACTCTCGAGATCAAGCGACCAGAGCAGGAGCAGTAATGTCATTTGTAGGTGAAACCACCCCGGCGAAAGACTCCACCAGCCAGGTTAATGAAGAGCTATCAGTCGGCGAGGACCTTGACTTCCAGCGGCGCTGGTGGAAGTTCGAGCATGCGGTCTGGATCTTCTTCGCCTGCGTCATCGTGCTGGACCTGTGCGGGGTCTTTGGCCAGGGCCCGCTGGCAAAGGCGCATCGCCAGGCCTCCGACGGATCAATGCGCATCCAGTATGAGCGCGTAGAACGGACGGAGACTCCGTCCATGGTGACTGTCGACTTCGGCCCATCTGCGATCCACAACGGGCAGGCAGAGCTGTTTCTGAGCGAAAGCTTCGTCCGGGACCTCGGAGTGCAACGCATCATCCCTGCTCCGCTGCAGACAGAGATCGGCAAGGATGGCTTGACGTACCGCTTTCCCGCGTCGTCGCCACCGGCAAAGGTGCAGCTCGCCCTGCAGCCCAATGCCCCAGGCGTCTTCCACTTCATGGTTCAGGTTCCCGGCGCGCAGCCGGTTCATGCCAAAGTCGTCGTGATGCCCTGAGGAGCGCCGCCCATGCCTACTATCCTTCACGCGGTCTTCGGCTATCTCTTTCTCCTGCTGGTGGTGCGCGTGCTCACGCGCCGGCCCGGGGCGCAGCTGACGTTGTTCGAGTTCGTCATCGTCTTCCTCATCGGCGGCATCATCATCCTCTCGACCGTCGGCAAGGATCGCTCCATCACCAACTGTGCAATGGGAATCATCACCGTCGGGTTGATGCACCGGTTCGTCTCCTGGCTGAAGCTGCAATCGCCGCGCCTTGGAAAGATCATCGACGGATCGCCGCTGCTGCTGTTCGATCGCGGTGAGTGGCGCGGCGAGGTGATGGAAGGCATGCACCTGGACCGGGAGGATGTGATGGCGGCGGCTCGCAGCACGGGTCTGACCTCGCTGGAACAGGTGCGCTACGCCGTGCTGGAGCGAAACGGGGCCATCAGTGTCATCAAGGCGGAGCCATGAAGAAGCCAGTGGGTCACTTGGGAGTGCAGCCGCAGATGAGCTCAATGTCACCGCGGCTGGTGAAGACGGGCGGCCCGCGCAGCGTGCAGACGGATGTACCGGCCCGCATGGATCGCCTGCCGTGGTCGCGCTGGCATCTCCGGATCCTCATTGCGCTGGGCACCTCATGGTTGCTGGACGGCCTGGAGGTGACGCTCACCGGTTCCCTTGCAGGTGTCTTGCAGAGCAAGCAGGGATTGTCCCTGAGCGATCATCAAGTCACCGGTGCAGCGACGATCTACCTTGCCGGCGCGGTGCTTGGCGCCCTGTTCTTTGGCTACCTGACGGATCGGCTCGGGCGCAGGCGGCTCTTCCTGGTGACACTCGCGACCTACTCAGCCGCCACGGTGGCCACAGCATTCTCCGGCGGCTTTCTCACCTTCGGCATCTTCCGCTTCTTCACCGGACTCGGCATCGGAGGCGAATACGCCGCTATCAACTCTGCGGTCGACGAACTGATCCCGAGCAAGGTGCGAGGCACCGTGGACCTGATAGTGAACGCGACCTTCTGGGTGGGCGCTACGGTGGGTTCGCTTGCCACGCTGGCACTGTTGCGCGGGCATCTGCTACCGCAACAGAGCGGATGGCGCTATGCCTTCGGAGTGGGCGGAACGCTGGGCGCAGCTGTGCTCGTGCTGCGGCTGTACGTGCCCGAAAGCCCGCGCTGGCTGATGCTCCGCGGGCGGGAGCAGGAGGCCAAGAGCATCGTCAGCAAGATCGAAGCAGAAGTCGAGAAGAGCAGAGAAAAGCTGGCGACGCCGGAAGGCGAGAAGCTGCGGCTGCGGGTGCGCAGCCACACACCATTGAAGGAGATCTTCAGGAGCATGTGGGTGGACAACCGGCAGCGCTCCCTGCTGGCCTTCACCCTAATGATCGGCCAATCCTTCTTCTTCAATGCCGTCTTCTTCACCTATGGACTGATCGTTAAGACGTTCTTCCATGTGCCGGATGACCAGTTGCCGCTTCACCTGTTGCCGTTTGCGGTGGCCAGCTTCTTCGGGCCGATCCTGCTGGGCAGGCTCTTTGACAGTGTAGGCAGAAAGCCGATGATTACGGCGACCTACGGAATCGCCGGTGCGCTGCTGGCCGCCATCGCGGTGCCGTTTGCGATGGGGAACATCGGCCCTAAAGGCATGGGTATCTGCTTCGCGATCATCTTCTTCGTGGCATCGTCTGCTGCCAGCGCAGCATACCTCACGGTCAGCGAGATCTTCCCGCTGGAGATTCGCGCGCTGGCCATCGCGATCTTCTACGCCATCGGCACGTTGATCGGCGGGGTGGGTGCACCCTACCTGTTCGGCGTGTTCATCGCTTCCGGCTCCAAGGTGTATGTCGCCTGTGGCTACGCTATCGGCGCGGTACTGATGCTGGCGGGCGCATTCTGCGAGTACAAGATCGGTGTCGAAGCTGCTCGCAAGTCGCTGGAATCAGTCTCGAAGCCGCTGCAAAGCGAAGGCTGACGCGGCGCGGTTGTTCAAACCGCGGGCGAGGTGCGGGCCAGCCGGTAGACTGCGCCAAAGATGCGCATGGCGGCGCGCGCGGAAGCAGTTAGCGACCCCGAGACTTTCGAGACACCACCGCGCCGGCGACGGCACCCCGTGGGCAGCTCCAGGATGCGCAGCTTCAGTTGGGCTGCGCGTATCTGCATCTCGATATTCCAGCCGTAGGTCATCTCTGACATCTGCAGTCGATCGTACGCGGCGCGCGAGATCACCCGCATGGGTCCCATGTCGGTGTAGGTGACGCCGAAGCGCCACTGCATCAGCCTGCCGGCAAACCAACCGGCGAAGACCTGTGAGAACTGCATGCTCCCCGGTTCGCGACGGCCGCGGAGGCGGGAGCCGATAACGAAGTCGGCCTCGCCGCGAAGCACCGGAGCAGCCAGCGTTCGCAGGTCGGATGATATGTCGCTTCCATCGCCATCCATAAAGGCGAGCGCCTCGCTGGATGGAGCGGCAGCATTGCACCCGGCGTAGCAGGCGCGTCCATAGCCGCGCCGAGGCTCGGAGATCACGCGTGCGCCGTTGCGCGCAGCCACTGCTGCCGTGTCATCCGTGCTGCCGTTGTCGACCACGATGCACTCGGCCAGCAGGTCCCAGGGCAGCTCCTGCAGGGTTGGCTGTATGGCCTCGGCCTCGTTGAGCGCAGGGATAATGAGGCTGATGCCGGAGAGCCCAGGCACGCTACAGGCTCCAGCGCAGGCCGCAGTTGGCACAGGCCCGGGGCGGAGCCGGGCTCATCAGCTTGCTGCGGAAGTCCACGTACTTGTCACCGTTCCAAATATCGCGCAACGACTGTTGTGTAGCGTCGCCGAGGGTGAAGCTGTCATAGCCGTGCATGGAGAACGGCGCGATGCAGCAGGGCAGTGCGCGGCCAGTCGCGGTAAAGTACATCAGCGACCACGGCCGCCGGCATAGCGACCAGGGCTGGTCCTCCCGGTGCTGCTTGATGCTCTCCATTGGCTCGGTGGCGCCGGATGCGCTGAAGCTGACGCCCAGGCTGCGCGCCAGCTCCTCCGCGCGGCGGATCGTCTCCTCTTCCTGTGCCGAGGTCTTTTCGAACAGTGCGCTCTCTGCGCGAGCCAGGCCGATGGGATTGTCGTCAAAGAAGACCAGCCGCTGCAGGTAGACCTCCGGCACATCCATCCTATGGGCGAGCCGCACGAATGCCTCGAGCTGGCCGATGGTCTCGCGCAGGCCCGTCAGCCACAGTGAGACGCGCGGCAGCTCCATGCCCAGCTCGCGCTGACGCTTGCGGAAGGCAGTCAGGTTGCTGACGATGCGGTCGAACATGTCCTTGCCGCGCACCATCTGGAAGGCCGAACTCTCCGCCGCGTCGAGGGAGACGCGCAGCTCATCGAGCCCGCTGTTCAGGAGCCGCTCTCCATTGGCCTCAGTCAGTAGCGTGCCATTGGTATTGAAGAGCACATAGATCCCGCGCTGCTTCAGGTATTGGATCCGCTCCGGCAGATCCTTGACCAGCATGGGCTCTCCCACCCCATGCAGCACGACGCGCTTGATACTGTCGAACTGGCTGACGATGCTGGTGAACAGTTCCCAGGACATGTCTGCCTCCGGCTCCAGCTGCTCATAGGTGCGGGGGCAGGTGGTGCATAGCAGATTGCAACGGTTGGTCGTCTCCAGATAGAGGCAGATCGGCTCCGCATCGGCGCGTGCGCGCAACTCGTCTTCGGGCTTCTCGAAGTAACGGCGCATGGGCTGCAACTGGTTGGGTTGGGTAGCGGTGCTGCTCATAGGAAGGCCTCTCAGACGGTGGATGCAGGAACCTGCATTGGGCGGTTGCGAATACGGGCGCTGACGGAGACACCCTCTCCGTTGCTGCGGGATCTCAGCCTGCGGGTTAGAAGGTCAACCAGTACGGCGGCGAAGAAGGCTCCGTACAGGTATTCGTTCATGCGGAACATCTTCGGCCCGGGGATCGCGAGGCTTGTGGAGAACCAGTAGACGGCTCCCAACGTCAGCACGAAGCCGGGTATGTAACCAAGCATCACCGTGAACGGCACGATCCACAGAAAGTACCAGGGATAGTGCGGAGAAAAGAGCACGGTAACGATGATGCTGAGGGTCAGCATCCCCCACAGGGTCTGCCGAGCAGTGCGCTCTTGGCGGAACGCCCAGGCGCCGACAGCCAGGATCAGGAGCGCAGAGCAGGCCAGATACATGGCGGTCGATAGCGGCACATGCAGGTATCGATTGGCCCAGGCCAGAAGGAAGTAGCGCGCCCCCGTGTCCAGCCCCTCCTCATGCGTATACGGTCCAAGGAAGCCGAGCACTCCCGCGCCGACGCTTGCGTAGATGGCGTAGCCACCGGCAACGATGGCGGCGCACATGGCGACCATGCGCGGGTGGATGCGGCGCCCCAGCGCAAGAACCAGAACAGCCGGGTACATCTTGACCATGGCCGCGAGCGTGATCCACAGGGAAGACCGCAGAGCTCTGCCGCGCAGCAATGCGAGCGCTGCGCAGGAGAGCAGGCCCACGGCGACCGCGTCCAGGTGGCCGCTTGACCCGATCTCCCAGACGCAGAGAGGATGCCACGCGTACAGCAGGATCTGCTCACGAGGGCGGCCCTGCATCGCGAATATCTCAAGCAGTGCCAAGCCGGCCAGCGCCTCGAAGCCGAGCATGGCAGCCTTCATCGCTGCTTCGCTCTCGCCGATGCGGGTGATGCCGAGGAAGAGCAGCTGCGCACCCGGTGGATAGATGGTGTGGGCGTACTCCTTGCGGTTGATCTTCGGGTAGATCTGCTCGTCGCGCAGAAACTTCAGGTGCTCATCTGCCGGGATGTAGCGATAGGGATTGATGCCGGCCGCCTGCACCTTGCCGTCCCACACATACCGATACAGATCAGAGGAGAGGAACTCCGGCGTGAAGACGCCCACCAGCCGGGTGGCAACGGCGACGGCGAGGATGATGCGCAGCGTCCACCGGTTGGTGCGTCCCGCCAGCAGTATAAGCAGCGCCGCAAGATAGAGGCCGATCTGGCAGAGCACATCCATGCTGTAGCCGTGGATGAAGTGGTGGAACTCACGGACGCCGTCTCGGCAGTACTGGATGTAAACCAATCCGAGCACGAGCAGGCCGATGTTGGTGATCGCTGGCGCAAGACGGCCTACGCTGCAGGGCAGCCTCATGGCAGCACATCCTCGACCGCAGCAGCCGTGGCGTGCAGGTGTACGGCACCGCCGTCCGCGTGTGCGCTGCCGGAAAGCCCGGCGGCCCGGCTGCGTAGATCAGTTCGTCGCATAGACGAGTCAAGGTGCGGCGATCGTCCACATCGAACCAGGTGGGCAGAGCATAGAGCGGCAGCTTGATCTCACGGGCACGCTGCCGGGTCTGCTCCGCCACCATGTCGGTGCTCCAGGTGATCTCCTCAAACAGCCGTGGATGGCTGCGGTTGGTGCCGAGCAGGTAGTAGCCGCCGTCATCGGACGCCCCCAGCACGGCGCAGTCTTCGCCGGTCTGCAGGCGCTGTACCGCCTCTACATACGCCGCCAGCGGCACCGTCGGGCTATCGGAATCGATCAGGCATACGGAGCCGAAGCCAGCCGCGAACAGATCGTCGGGGGTTGCCTGCAGCCGCTCACCAAAGCGTTCACCGCGTTGAAGGACCTGCGGAAGCTGCTCCGGAACAATGCCAATGAACCCATCTTCTTCACCCGCCGGCGTGTAGGAGACGACCGGCAACGAATGTGTGACATCGCTCACCTGCTGCAGGCAGCAGAGCGTGTCCTTCAGGAAGGCGATGTTTAACTCGGCCGCCTCGGCTGCGCTGAGTGGAGGAGAGAGGCGCGTCTTGACGCGGCCCACGCGGGGCACCTTGGCCATGACTACCAGCGCGCATTTACCTGCGTGCTGCGGCAGGCGTTGCTCCGGCCGAACCATGCTGTATCGGCTGCTCATCAGGCCGACTTCTCACACAGTGCGTACTGGTAGCGATGGTCAGACCAGTGGCGCACGTGACACCACGGTTGCGAGGCGACAAAATCCTCAAACTGCATCCGGTTCAGGACGCGACAGCTCGCTGTCTCTGCTCTGTGCGAATGCGCTCCGCTGATAGCCTGCATGCCCCGCATCACGACCAGCGGAATGGCAGCGCGCAGTGGGGAAAGCGGCTCCGCGATGAACAGCATTCCCTTCGGTCGCAGCGAGACGTAGATCGCCTCCAGAGCTGAGCGACGGTTGGGAAGGATAAGGAACAGTCGCGAGGCGATGACGAAGTCCACGACGGCGGGAAAGTCGGAGAGCTGCTGCGCGCGTGCCCGGATAAATCTGCAATTGCTGAGGCCCTGCATGCGGGCCCGGCTTCGTGCGCGGTCCAGCAGCCGGTCTGAGGGGTCGACGCCGACGACATCGAATTGCGGGAAGAGTGCAGCGAGGCGGGAGGAGTAAAAGCCGGGACCGCAGCCGACCTCGAGGAGGAGCGGCCTGCGCCCTTCGCTCAACAGGGGCCGCATGGATTTTGCGATTTCAAGAGTGTGATCGGCGAAAAGGCGTTCGCGGCAGAGCGCATAAAACCACGAACATCGCTCGAAGACACTCTCAGGACAGCCAGGACATATGTCAATTGAGGGTACGTTCATGGCATCTTCCGTTCACCGCTTTATACCAACTCCACTCTACAGTCCGGCGTACCAGTCATAGCCGAGTTTGGTCCAGTAATCATCCGGTTGAATGTCGGTATAGCTGATGAGTCCGACGCGCTTGATCTGTTTGTAGCCGTACCTCGTCGGCATGTGAACCCGCAGCGGAGCGCCATGAAACTGAGTGAGCGGCGCCCCCATCATCTCTGTGACCAGGAGGGTCTGCGGATGGCGGCATACCTCCATGTCGTAGCCCACATAATAGTCGCCGTCCGGGGTCTCCATGTAGACGTAGCGCGGTTCCGCGCCACTGATCGTCGCGGGCGGGTATGCCTCCAGAAAATCTGCCATCCGCACTCCGGCCCAGTGCACCACTTGGCTCCACCCCTCAATGCATTTGAACTGGGTGACGAGTTCGTGCCGGGGCAGCTTCTGGATATCGGCCATGGTCAGCAGCAGCCCGGGCGTCCCCTCGGTCAGCGTGGAGCGGCTCTCCCCGGCCTCCTCGCGTCCGCGCGGCATGCGGCCGGCACGCACCTCCCTCCGCTTCTCCGTCTCGACCATCGGTTCGGGTGCCATCTTCTCCGCCGTATCGGCGGCCGGGGGTGGTGCGGCGGATGAAGCCCTGGGAGCGGTCTTGGTATCGTGCCCCTGGTCCTCTTTGGTTTGCCCATCGAGGTAGCGGTACTGCCAGGCAGTGACATCGGCCACGTACTCCGGGTGGACGGCAGCATCGCGCATGCCCACCAGCTGCAGCCGATAGCTGGCCGGATCCAGCATCCGTTTTAGTCCATACACGCCGTTGACGCGCAACTCCTCGGCCCGACTGAGGGGATAGGTTGGGGCCAGGGCGCGATCCCGGAACAGCCGGCGAGACAGATTCGCATTCGCCTGGAATGCTTCGCGATAGGGCGCAGGCTGCATGTCACGGGCCGGGCTCTTCTCCAGCCACTCATACCCCAGGTAACCGGCCACGGCCGCAGCACCGCCCACGACGAACGAGCGACGGGTGTGCCGGCGCGACGCAGCCAGCACTGCCTCACGCTCCGCGGGCGTCTGCCCGGGGGCAGGCTCCTCGCCTGCAGCGGCACCGGCGGCATCGGACTGGTCAGGTTCTGGGGCCGGATCTCCTGCGGGAAGGCTGAGCCCTGGGGCAGCGGTTGCGGGCAAAGGCTGGGAGGAGGAGGCTGCCGCTTCCGTTGCCTGGACATGAGTGGGCTGCTCCTCTGGCGAAAGGGGCGAAGTGCTAGGCCCGTCGTCCGCCGGCTTCTGTTCATCCGGCGCTGCCTGGAGCTTCGGATCGTTCGCGGGCGGCTGTATCACCAGGACCTCCGTTCCTTCTCGAGCGATGTCTCGCTCGCGCGCTTGATCTCCAGGCCGCTGACCATGCTGCGGAAGTTGTTCCAGCCCGCCAGGATCACCTGCCCGACGTGGATGAGAAAGAAGCCGACAAAGCCGAGAGTGATCCAGAAATGCTCCAACCGGGCCATCTCGTAGCCGCCCAGCGCCGTGGTCAGCCAGTGCAGCTGCGTGGGTTTGTAGATGGCGAGGCCGGTCAGCAGCATGCCCAGTCCCATCACAATCACCGCAGAGTAGGCGATCCGCTGCGCTCCGTTGTACTTGGTCTGGGGCGGCAGACCCTTACGCAGATGAAGGTCGACCAGGGTGACCTGGATAGCATCCCTGATGCTGCCCCGTTGCGGAACGAGGAAGCGCCATTCACCCGAAAGGGCAAGAAACAGAACATATGCAACGCAGTTCGCCGCGAAGATCCACATGAACAAGGAGTGTGGCCCCAGCGCCCGCGTCACATGGTACGGCGCGTCAATCAGCTTCCAGAACCACTCCGGAAAGAAGCGAAACAATGTCCAGCTTCCGATGCCGACCCGGTAGACGGCGTGCGGGTGTTTGTAGGCATTGTCCGAGTCGTTCCAGTAGATCAGCAGCCCGCTCCAGATCATCAGAAACAGCACGGGGAAGTTGACCCAGTGCATCCAGCGTATGGCGAGCGGGTGCTTGCGATCGAGAAAGATGGGCTCTGCCTCCGCCTGCTTCCGATCTTTGCTGACAGTCTCCTGCATGCACGGCCACCTTATCTCGCTGATGTCTGGTGTGACTCCGGGAAGGCTCGGCGGAGTACAGGCACGCCGACCATAGCTCCGCACTGCATCCCTGAATATGAGTAGCATGGCAGCGTCACACGCAAATAGTCCCGAATGCATCACCGTGACCCCGACCCTTTGATGGGGAGAACATAGAGCCACTCTGCATCTGGCTCCTGCTTGGCTGGATCTGGGGACACTTCGGCATCGGCCAAGGTAAGTACGTACCCGACTAAGGGCTGCTTTTCTTCGTCTGAGCGGTGGGACGGGTGGCCAGCGGCACCCGCGCTGCGCTAGCCTTTTCTGCAATTCGAAAGCGACGGCCAGAAGCTCCGCCGTCTGGCGCCTCCTGTTTGCCGCTCACCTCACCGAACTGTGAAGGGGGAGTGTTATGAAGGTCCGGGTCCCATCCGCCATCCTGATGTGCACTATGCTGGCAGCGCTCGCCGGCTGTGGCAGCGCACCGCAGCAAGCTGCAACTTCCGTGTCCGCTGTTTCTGCTGTCTCGGCCGTCTCGGTCGCCTGCAGCCCCTCCACCGTGGTAGCGGGCGCAACCGCCCAATGCAATGCGGCAGTGCAGGGCACAGGTAGCTACAACCCGGCGGTCAACTGGCAGGCGAGCGCAGGCACGATCAACGCATCCGGCAACTTTACCGCGGCTGCTGCTGCCGGGACAGTAACAGTGACGGCGACGAGTATGGAAGACACCAGCAGGTCCGGAGCAGCCGGGATCGTTGTTCAGGCCCCCGCGTCACCACCCTCTGCCCCCACACAGCCTGCTCCGCCGGCTATCAGCGCAGTCTCCGTGAGCTGCGACTCCTCCAACGTCGAAGCAAGCGGCAGCACCCAGTGCAGCGCGGTGGTACAGGGCACGGGCGGTTACAACCCCGGGGTCACCTGGACGGCCAGTGCCGGCAGCATCGATGCCAACGGATTGTTCACCGCTCCAGACTCGGATATGGATGTAACGGTGATGGCGACGAGTGCTGCGGATCAAACCAAGTCCGGGCAGTCCCAGGTGGCGGTCACGCTGCTCAGCACGCGGAGCCGGCACGTCGTCATGGTGGTTGAAGAGAATCAGAGCTACTCGACCGTTGTGCGCAACACCAGCGGGTGGCCGAACTTGAACCACCTTATCGCCAATGGCGCACTCGCCACCCACTTCTATGCCAACACACATCCGTCGATCGGCAACTACTTCATGCTGACCACGGGGCAGATCCTGACCAACAACGACAGCTCCAGCACCATCTGGAATGTCGATAACCTGGCGCGGCGCATGTTGAAGGCGGGTGTCTCCTTCCGCATCTATGCCGAGGGTATCTCCCAGGGCTATACGGGCGGCAACACGGGGCTATACCTGGCGCGGCACAATCCCTTCGTTCATCTCTCTGACATCGCCGACAACGACACGGTCGCAGACCAGGTGATCTGGCCCTTCTCTCAGTTTGCTGCAGACGCGGCTGAGGGCCGGCTGCCCGACTTCTCCTTCATCGTTCCGAACGAAGATGACGATGCCCACAGCGCCTCAGCAGAGCGGGCGGATGCATGGCTGGAGACGAATGTCGTTCATCCGCTGTCGAACGTCTCCGCCTTCCACGCTGGAGGAGACGGCGTCTTGATCGTGGGCTTCGATGAGGCTGCGGACAGTGACACCACCCATGGTGGAGGACACGTGGCCACCGTCTTCTGGGGGCCGACTGTGCGAGCCGGCTACCAGCAGAGTTCGAGCACCGTTTATCAGCAACAGAGCCTGCTGCGAACCGTGGTAGGACTGTTGAATCTTGGCACTGCTCCGGGTGCCGGAGCCTACGCTCCGTCGATGTCGGAGTTCTTCACCCAGCGATGAGGCAACAGACAATCGGCGGGCTGCGGTGTCATAGCAGCCCACCGATTGTGAATTGTGTGTGACTTACGCGCCAGATTTCTGGCTAGCTCCATCCTCCGCCGGACGCAGCACACGGTAGCTGGAATTACCGTGCGACCAGACCAGCAGGAGGATGTCTTTGCCATCCGGCGCATTATGCACCTGCGAGACGAAGTCGCTGGCCGATGCTGCCGGCTTGCGATCCACCTCGGTGATGACGTCACCGGGTTGCAGACCGGCATCCTCGGCCGGGGAGCCGGGCCGCACCGTCTCTACCAGCGCTCCGTGTAGATCGCTCGGCGCCTGCAACTGCTGACGCGCATCGCCGGAGAGGTCCGCCAACCCCAGCCCCAGCTTGCCTGTTTTGGCTCTCCCAGTGCCGCCTCCTTGGTCGTCGCCGCCATTGCTCGCGCTCTCCGTGTTGGGGTGGAAGGAGCCGACGGTCAGGTTCAGCTTCACGGGTTCTCCATTGCGCAGAACACCCAGCTCCAGCTTGGTTCCCGGCGTCATCTCGCTGACTGCGACCTGGAAGGCGCTGCCATTTACGACCGGTTGTCCGTTGAGCTTCGCGATCACGTCGCCCTGCTTGATGCCCCCGCGGCTGGCAGGCGAGTCCGGTGACACCTGCGCAACGATCAGGCCTTCCGCGTTGCTGAGCTTGAAGAAGTGCGCGTTCGCTGGGGTGACATCGTTCATGCTGATGCCAAGGTAACCATGGTCCACCTTGCCATGGGCGATCAGCTGATCGACAGTTGCGTGCACGATCTGCGACGGGATTGCGAAGCCTGCACCGGCAAAGGATCCTGACCCGGTGAAGATGCCTTTGTTGATACCGATCAGCTCACCATGCGCGTTCACCAGCGCACCGCCTGAGTTTCCCGGATTGATGGCCGCGTCGGTCTGGATCAGCGCGCCGGGAGAGCGCGGATCGTTCGAGAACGAGTTCGGCCGGTTCAGGGCGCTGATGATGCCGCGCGTCACAGAAAACTGGAGCGCGCCGAAGGGACTGCCGAACGCGAGCACCGTCTGGCCGGGATGAAGCTGTGTCGAGTCACCCCAGGCGACCGTCGGCAGGCTGGTGGCGTCGACCTTGATGACCGCCAGATCGGTCAGCTTGTCCGTGCCGATTACTTTTCCGTTCAAGATGCGCCGGTCGTTCAGCGTCACTTTGATGTTCACGGCTCCGTCCACGACGTGGTTATTCGTCACGATGTAGCCGTCGGGCGAGATGATGACACCGGAGCCGATGCCGCGCTCCAGCTGCGGCTGCGATGGCACCAGGCGTCCTCCGCCATGACCGAAGAATTGTGAGAAGCCGGGTGGCAGTCCAGGCATACCGCCGCCATCGCCACCCTGGTCATCGCCGTCATCGCCGGCCTGCGCGGTTTCATGCTCACCGCCGCGGGAGGTGACCGCGATGTTGACGATGGCCGGTGTAACGCGCGACGTGACCGTCTCCATCGCCTTGTCGAGCGAGGTCAGCGCGGAGATCGAGTTGTCATCGATCGGCGACCCGTATGCGGAGGCGTGCACATGTGCGTGGCCTGCATTGAAGTAGAAGGCAGAGCCAAGCGCGAGCGAGCCGGCAAGGCAGGCGGGCAGGGCGAACCTGCGGGCGTTTGCAGCTAATTTATTAGTAGTTGCGGGCATGGCATTGTTCCTCATAGCAAGTGAGTGCTGGTTAGAGTTGAATGACCAGCCAGCCTTCCGGTACCCGCACTGCGAGCGCCGGGGGGACGAAGGCTGGGCTTTCGGGATAGGTGTCTGAGCTGAGAATGGTCCGCGTCAGCACGAAGCCCAGCGTGGGCCGCTGGCTGGGTGTACGCGGTTCGGTAAGCGCAATCGGAACGGCCTTCGGCTCCTGCATCAGCCGGCGGCGGCGTACGGCCTGCGCAGTCTGGAGTGGTCGCACGGAGCTGCTGATCCGGCTCAACCTCGTCTGACGAACGGGCACCACCACCCGTGCCAGCACCGGCCGGGGCGGCGACTGCCTTTCCATGGCGACAGCAGCGGTGGGCAGCGCACCCGGAGTTCCCAAGGCAGGCAGGTGGATCGCCGATGCGACCGCTTGCGGCTCTGGAGCAAACGAGAGCAGTTGCGGGCTGCGGGCCAGGGTGCAGGCTCCACCGGCAAGCGCGCAAAGCACCGCGCTCGTGACGGCGATGGTCTGGGTGCGGGTGAGGGAAGAGCCGGGCCGGCTGAGGATGCGATGGATGCGCGCCGTCAGCTCAGACTGCCGCTGCCATGCGCCCAGTGCGAGGGAGAGTGTGCGGTGACGCGCCGCATACTCCGCGAGCGAGGTCAGGCACAGTGCGTACGCCTTCGGCATGTGGGTGGCCGCGAGCACGCGATCATCGCAGGCCAGCTCCCGCTCCTGGCAGAGCCGACGCTCCACCCAGTGCAATGCCGGGTTCAACGGAAACAGAACCAGCGCTACCTTCTGCAGCAGGTTGGTCCAGTCATCCCCCCGTTGGAGATGGCCTGCCTCATGCAGCAGGACCTGCTCCAGCTCCTGCGGAGCAAGAGTGCTGGAGAGGCGCGGGGGAAGTACGATCCGCGGGAAGAAAAAGCCGATCACGCTTGGACGATCCACCTCCGCCGATGTGCAGAGGACCGCTGCCCGGCGAAGCGGGCCGGCACTGATCGAACGCGGAGGCTCGACCGGCACCGCGCGATGCGCCAGCGCTCGCAGGTGAATCGCTCCGAGTATCAACTGGCTGCCGCGCAGTACGGAGCAGGCGAGCCACAGGCCGGCCACTGCCAGTGACCATGCCGGGCGAGCGTGGTGCATGGCTGGTGTCCCGCGGGCAGGAACGAAGTGCAGACCGATGACCAGGAGGAAGACGCTGCCCCAGAGTGCGGAGCGCGCGGCGGCGGAGATGCCCGGGACGAGTCGCAGCAGGATGGCCACGACTGCCGTGAGCAAAGCCCCCTGCCACAACGCGGAGACAAAGGAGCCTGCTGCGAGTACGGCGAGCGTGCTCATCGGGAGGCCTCCGGTTCGGACGCCTTCCGCGGCTTGCGTTTGGAGATGCTCTCCGGCGCCGCGTCCTCCGGTGCCTCTGCGACCGACTGCTTCAGTCGGCGAAGCTCCTCTGGATCCATCTCTCCGTCCCCAAGCAGCGACAGCAGAAGCCGCTCGCGGGAGTTGCCGAAAAATCGGCTGAGCAGGTGCTTCAGCTCGGAGCGGCTGGCCTCCTGCTCTGGGATGGCGGCGGAGTACAGGAAGGCGCGGCCATGTTGTCGGTGGGCGACGTAGCCTTTGGTCTCAAGCACGCGGAGGGTGGTCAGAACCGAGGTATAGGCCAGGTCTTCATCAAGAGCAGAGACCAGCCGGGCAACGCTCGATTCGCCGTGCTGCCAGAGGAGCTTCATCAGTCGGAGCTCTGCAGCGGTCAACGTGATGGACGGTTTGGGAGGCATGCGTCTGTGGCTTTGGACGCAAAACTAAATGATTAGTTAGCGAGGAAGCAAGCGCGTTCGAAGGGTATGGGAAGGGGGCTGACTCAGCTCTTCCCGGGCCGCCCCTCATCCCGGGTTGTCAGGCGCCCCTCAGGCGGCAGCCTGCTCCCGCTCCCGGATCGCCCGCTGGCTGCTCCAGTCGGTCATAGCCACGACGCTCGTCTCAACTATGGAGTTCGCCTCGAAGATGCGTGCTGCCGGAGTTCCCCGAAAGCCGAAGAGCGCCGGAATCATCCAGGAGCTGCTGGCGAACACCGAGTCCATCTTGCCGTGGGTCTCAAACGAGATCACGGGCTTTGCACCCCAGCGGTACGCCGTCAGAAGAGACTGCACCAGGACGAAGCCGCCGGTGGCGAAGGCCGCGGTGGCTGCCCGTCGGGAGCTACGTCTCCCCGACCGGCTGTATACGATGCCCATGGTCAGGAAGAACGCGGCATGCGCATAGTCGATGATGCCGTGGGCAGTGGGGCTGATCAGCTTCGGAACCTTGGTCTCCAGTGCTTCGGTTCCTGACTTGACTGCGGTTCTCATCCCTATATCGAAGACAGACATCGGATCATCCTTTCGTGGGCTGTTACGGCTACGGTGGGAGGCTGCTGTGCCCAAGGCCCCCCACCGCTCCTCGATTGCGTGTCAGGGATTGCGTGCGTATCAGGCGGCCTTCGGCTGATCCCACGGCTTCAGGACGACCTTGGTGCATTGATCCTGCTTGTCGCGGAAGATGCGGTAGCCTTCCGGCGCCTGCGCCAACGGCAAGGTGTGGCTGATCACAAAGGTCGGGTCGATCTCGCCTTCCTGCACACGCTGCAGCAACGGCTCCATGTATCGCATCATGTGAGTCTGGCCGGTCTTCATGGTCAGCCCCTTGTTCATGAACGCGCCCATCGGCACCTTGTCGATAAAGCTGGCGTATACGCCAGGGACGGAGACAGTGCCGCCCTTTCTGCACGCCATGATCGCCTGGCGCAGAACGATGGGTCGGTCCATCTGCAGGCGGGCAGCCTGCTTGGTGCGATCCATGGCAAATAACAGTCCATGGCCTGAGGCCTCCATGCCAACGCTGTCCATGCAGGAGTCCGGACCTTGGTTGCCGGTCAGTTCATGCAGCGCTTCGACCACATCCACCTCGTCGAAGTTCAGGGTCTCAGCTCCGCCATCGCGCGCCATAGCCAGGCGCTCCGGAACCCGGTCGATCGCGATGACCCGACCGGCGCCCAGCATGAAGCTGCTGCGGATCGCAAACTGACCGACCGGACCGCAGCCCCAGATCGCGACCGTATCGCCGGGGCGGATGTTGCAGTTCTCCGCGCCCATGTAACCGGTCGGAAAGATATCCGACAAGAACACGACCTTCTCATCGCTCAGTCCGTCCGGAATTTTGATCGGTCCTACATCGGCGAAGGGAACGCGCGCGTACTGGGCCTGGCCACCGGCGTAGCCGCCCATCATGTGCGTGTAGCCGAAGAGGCCGGAGGGCGAGTAGCCCATCATCTTCTCCGGGATCCAGGCATTGGGGTTGGAGTTATCGCAGCAGGACCAGAGCTGTTCCTGGCAGAAGAAACAGCTGCCGCAGGCGATGGTGAAGGGAACCACGACCCGGTCGCCTACCTTCAGCTTGTCGCGGTTGATGCCGGAGCCGACCTCGACCACCTCGCCCATAAATTCGTGGCCAAGAATGTCGCCCTGCTCCAGCGTGGGTACGTAGCCGTCATAGAGGTGCAGGTCAGAGCCGCAGATGCACGTGGTGGTAATGCGAACAATAGCGTCACGCGGATTCAGTATCTTCGGGTCTGGAACGTCGTAGACCTGTACCTTTTCCTTGCCCATCCAGCAGAGTGCTTTCATGTGAAACGCTTCCTTTCCGTGGAAGAAGGTTGTGGTGCTTGTGCGCCAAGCGGCCGCGGTGCGGAGTTCAGCTCGCCTGCGGCAGAGGATGATTGCTGGTTTCGCGGAACAGCACCTCTTCGGTCCGTCCATGCAGACCGCGCGGACCATGCGACTGGCCCCTGGTGGTCGGCGCCTCGCCTGCTTCAAGCAGGGCCTTGAACCGGCGCACGTCCTCCTTCACCACGAAATCCGGATGCTTGCCCATAACGGACAACAGGCCTCGCGCAACGGGACCGGCCGGGTTGGTGTACTCCACCTCTGCCCGTACCATCGAGCCGCGGCCGAACGGTTCATCCTGGAACTCGACCGAACCGCTGGTGTTGATCTCCGAGCCGGGAATCGAACGCCAGGCAATGCGGCGGTTCGGCTGGTCGTCTGTGATCTCGGCCGTCCAGCGCACGCGCGACTTCATCGGTCCTTGGGCAACCCACTCGGAGTGGCGATCGTCCAGAACGCGGACGGACTCCAGATGCGACATGAAGCGGGGGAGGCGAGCGAAGTCATGCCACAGCTGATACGCCTCTGCCGCCGACTTATTGACGCGGAACGCGGCGCGGGATACCGAGTCGCGAGAGCCGTTGCTGGTTGAGCGTGCCTGCTGATAGGCAAGCAGGCCGCCGGCGGTCGCTAGGGCGACGCCAGCCTTGTTGCGGCGCGAAAGTCCGTATAGGACCAATGCACTGGCGCCTGCGATCAGGCCAAAGTGCGAGACGCTGTGCGACGAGGAAGACTGATTCTTGTCAGGCATACGGGGACTCCTCTTTGCAGGGTTTGAGCGAGGGATGAGCAAGGCCGAGCAGCTCACCATCAATGGCGCATGTACCGCGGCAGGTAGTACGAGCAGAGAGCGTACCGATGACAGCAGCGTGCCTCATCCGCGAAGCCGGCGACCGCAGAACGACTGCGCGGACTCCCTCAGTGAGATGCCGCTTCTTTTTCGAGGTGAGTGGATTGGCAGAAATTTGTACGTTGCCTTCATGCAGCCGCCTGGAAATGAGGCGCGTGCGGCGATGTCCCGCGAGGATCTTCTATGTCACAGCCGTTGTGCGGTCACAACCGTACCTCGCGGAGACACTAGAAGCGGGTGGTCAGCCGAAGAGCAAAGCTGCGGGGCGGCCCGATCGCATTGCCAGAGAACATTCCGGCGAAGTCCATGACATCCAGAACATCGGTCAGGTTCTCGCCATCGAGCTGCAGCGAAGTCTTGACGCGATCGGAGCGGTACAGATCCGCGCCCGCAGAGGCGCTCAGCAGAAATGCAGGACGGATGCGCCCGCGATCAAAGTTGATTCGGTCGAGCACCGGCTGGCCATACTGGGCGAGAACCGTCGCCGGGTCGCCGTCAAACGCGAAGGGCAGTCCGCTATCGTACTGCAGCCCGGTGGCTAGCCACAGCCGCGTCGTCGCCTGGTAGTGAACGCGTGCTCGCACAATGTTTCGCTGATCCTGCGAGTCCGGCACATGGCCGGTGGTCTGTGTCTCTCCGCCGTTCGCGCCCAGGAACAGGCCGCCGAGCACAGGGAACCAGGCGTTGCCAACCGTGTAGGAGTAGCTCAGAAATCCGGAGAAGCGTCGCCACTGCGGCATATCCAGCTTCGCTTCGGCGCCGTACACGATTGCTTTCCGGAAGGCGACCGGGATGCTGACAGTGGTGTTCTGGATCTGATCGTCATCTGGCGCATTTTTAAGAAAGCGGCGGAAGTAGTTCACGCTCAGGTTGAGCTTTCCTGCAAGCCCCTTGGTGAACCCTGCCTCGTAGTAGTCCCCCTCAGAAGGCCGCACCGGAAGCCGTACTGCGCCATTGGATTCGAGAGACGCGGCCTCAGCCGAGCTTGAGAGAAGGATGTTCTGAAAGGTCGGTGTCTGGAAGACGCGATCGTACGAAAAGTGGAGGACCAGGTCGGCGGAGGGGAAGTAGCGCGAGACCGCCAGCCTGGGTCCGACAGCCTGCCGGTTCAGCAGCAACTGATAGTGATCCCAGCGCAGCCCCGCGTTGATGGTCCAGTACCCAGCTCGAATCAGGTCCTGTACAAAGGCGGACTGCTCCAGATCCAGACGTGCGCCGGTGAAGGCGAACTGCCTGGCCATGCCGGGGTCAAACTGCGAAGGATCGGTAATGGTGTAGTTCAGATGCTCATGGAGTGACACGTTGTCCGTCTCCACGCCGAATTTCCACTCCTGCCGGCCATGGGACGCAGTGACAGTTGCCTTTGCGTACCCTTCGCGGAAGCGGTTGTGCTGAAAGAGCAGGATTGGGGTGGAAGCCGGGTTGGACTCGAAGTCGGTTGCGTTATCGCGCACCATGCCGCGCAGGTCGGCCAGTGCCTCGGCCGAGAAGACGTGCTGGTAGGAGGCGGCTCCGAAGGTATCGAGGTTGTCTGCGGTCTGCCGCTGGCCGGCGGCCTGCTGTACCTGCTCATTCGGTATATCGTGGCGGGACAGCCCATGGCGAATGGTCAGGTCCAGCCGGTCGGCCTGACCGAAGCTGCGCTGGTAGCGCCCGGAGAAGTCGCCAACCGTGCCGGTGTTCGAGAAGTTTTGCGGCACAACGGGATTCAGATACCGGTCGCTGCGGGCTCCACTGGCGCTTCCCGCGAAGCTGTTGGCGCCGGCAGCGTACTGCGCCTTTGCGAAGCCGCCGGCTGTGTCGAAGCTGCCGCCGGAGAGCGCCACCGTGCCGTGCAATCCGGGCTGCGGATCCGTAAGCGTGTTGACCTCGATGACGCCGCCCAGCTTGCGGCCATACTCGGCGGGGATGCCGGCCGTGTAGATGCTCAGCGACTGTACCTCGTCTGCCTCCAGCTCCGGGCCCAGGCTGGGCGAACGGTTCTCGGTGAGTGGAACACCATCCACAACGAACTGTGTCTGATTCTCAGCGCCGCGCGGATGCAGCACCGCGTTGCCTTCGTAGAGCCAGCCCGGCTGCGAGTTCACCAGGTCTTGCAGCGATCGGCCGGGAGTCGCACTGAGCCGTCGCTCGATCAGCTCCGAACCGATATGGCTGACAGAGCCCGCCTGGCTGGTGTCGATCAGGGTGCTCGCTGCGGTTACGGTCACGGATTGCTGGTAGGTCGGTAGCTTCAACTCGAACCGGTAGCTCTTCGGCAGGGAGGAGTGGACAACGATCGCTTCAGACATGGGCGCGAAGCCCGGCGTTTGGATCTCCACCTGGTAGTTGCCGTAGGGAAGCTGCTGCACGTCCAGGGTGCCGTGCTCATCTGTCTCCAGCACGGAGTCGTAGTGATTGGCCGCGCTCAGTATATGGATAGAGGCCTTGATGCCCTGGCCAGAGCTGTCGCTGACGCTGAAGTGGAGTTCGCCGCTATTGCTCTGGGCAGAGAGGCGCACATTCGCCAGAAGGCAGAGCGCCAGGCACCATCCGGCAATCGCATGTCTGTTTGTTCGCGGCAAATGGTCCTGTACCTGCAGCCCTCGTCCTCTACCGTAACCCGGCCGCCGGGGTCCGCTGAAGACTACGAATGGTGCAGGAGAGATAAAGGAAGGGAGATGCGGGGGTGCGCGATGCAAGTACGCCCAGCCGCATCCGCTTCATTGGTCCTGGATGCGGTAGATGCCGGTGACCACAGGACTATCGGCTCTGCCGGGCATGCTGGCGAACGCCTTCACCGTAAGCTCGGTTGCCTTCACCACGATGGGCGCGTGGTAGACGAAGGAGGACTCACTCGGCTCGGATCCATCGACGGTGTAATGGATGACCGCCCCCGGCGCTGCACAGTGCAGGGTCACCTCCGTATCCGCATCGAAGACGCCCGCCAGAGGCGTGAAGGACGGCTCCGGAGTTGTCCCGGCTGGCCGTCGCTTGGAGGCTACTGCCTGCGCCGCGCTCGTCGCTTGCGGAGCTCGCGCTGCCACCTTCGGAGCCACCACCCGGTCGCCGAATGTCAACCAGGCCAGGTAAGCCCACTGAAACTCATGCACGGGCCAGCCGAAGTAAGATTGGTTCCACTCCTTCATCATGGCCTGCGCTTTATGGAAGGAGCCTTCCGAGGCAGCGGCCTTTGCCGGATCCACCGCAGCGATGAACAGTTGGATGCGCGGCGTGTTGCGCTGGTCGGCGATGGTGATCACATAGAGCCCGGGCGCGGGCAGGGGAAGGGTAACAGCCGCCTCAGTCTTCTCGAGCGAGAGGTGCTGCGATGGTTCTCCTGCACCGCGGACAGTGCGGAGCTCACAGTTGTAACGGCCGTTCCCGAGCCGCGAAGCCAGACCGGTGATGCGCACAGTGTGGTCGGCGCCCAGTGCGGCCAGCACCTCCTCCCGGGGTAGCTGACCTGTCCTGTCCAGACCGAGACCTCCGGAGAGATCCGAGTTGCCGGTGGCAAGTACCCGCTCGATGCGGGTCAGCATGTCCAGCGCGAACGGGTCTGGCTTGCGGTAGAGCGCAGGGACACGGAAGCCTCGCGCGCACGCGGTTTCAGTGAAGCACTCATAGAGGAAGCGTTGGCCGTCCGGCATGAGCAGCGTGATGGAGTGGTTCGCTGGGTCGCCAAGCGGCTGCAGCAGCGATCCGGGCACCACCGGGTCCCCGCCCCGAAGGGCAGGGGATGTCCCCACGCTCCAGCCGCCTTGAACCCGCCATGCGATACCGGCAGGGTCGCCGCCCTTTTGCGCAGAGAGCGGGGCAGGCAAGAGAACCAAAAGGAGGCCCAAGAGGGCGCAGGCATATCTGCCGAGAATCATGCAGGAACGGGAGAGGGAAACCATGCTCCCGAAGCTTGCCGCATTCAGCACATCGAAGCAAGCGCAGCAATCCTTCGGGACTACGTGCGCATCCCAAGACGCACCGATGCGGTGGCAATAAAGGAAGTTGCCTGGATCGCTGATCGTTGGCATAAACCAAGCAAGTATTACCGATTCACTGGCAAAGATTACCATTTGCATCGTTGATTCAAGGAAATCACGCACTGCGACCTAATGGACATCGTGTAGTGTTGGCTTGTCGTTTTCTGCTGCACTTGTAGTCTTTTGCACCCAATCAGGACTGGGACTGGCTGTCTGTTGAGTTTGTGGCGTAAGCGATGCACCTGCCCCCGAAGGTGAGTGCCAGAGTTTGCGCAAGGTCGAACTTGTTCCACCTCGGTGGACAAGTAGTCCTGAACCCCACCCCAAGGGAAGGTCTTTCGTATGCTCTGTGTCACGGGCTCTTTCGGCTCTACTATCCGTTCTCTCCGCGCCCACACTGTGACCTCCGCCCGTGTGGCTGTACTCACCCTGTCACTGGCGATCCTGCTCCTGGCGTCCGGCGCAAGGGCAACGGCGCAGACGTTCACCGCAGTTCCGGTTCCTACCTGGCGCTACGACTTGACGCATGCGGGCCAGAATACGCACGAGACGGCGCTGACCCCGGCCAACGTGAACCCGACGACCTTTGGCAAGCTCTTCAGCCTGCCGGTCGATGGGCTGGTGTACGCGCAGCCGCTGTATGTACCTGGGCTGACGATGGCGGACGGCCAGCCGCATAACGTGCTCTTTGTGGCCACCGAGCACGACTCGGTCTACGCCTTTGACGCGGATTCGAATGGCGGCAAGAATGCGACGCCGCTATGGCATGCAAGTCTGATAAGCACCGCGTACGGCGCCGCGGCAGGCGCGACCACGGTGTCCTACCTGGACGCCGATTCTCCCGACGTAGCGCCCGAGATCGGTATCACCGGCACGCACGCCCTCGACACAGCCAGCAACACGCTCTGGGTGGTCGCCAACAGTAAGGAAAACGGGCAGTATGTCTCCCGGCTGCATGCGCTGAACCTCGTCACCGGGGCGGAGCAGGCGAACAGCCCGGTAGTGGTCGAGGCTGCGGTCGCTGGTACGGGTGACGGCAGTTCCGGCGGCCAACTCGCCTTCAGCGCCCTGCGGCAGAATCAGCGCAGCGCCCTGAACTACTACAACGGCCATGTGTACTTTGCCTACGGCGCGCACGGCGACATCGCGCCCTGGCATGGCTGGATCTTCGCCTATGACGGAAAGACGCTGCAGCAGACTGGAGTGCTGTGCCTGTCTCCCAATGGGACCGGCGCTGGCGTCTGGGAGTCGGGGGCGGGCATGCCGATTGATACGAGCATCGCCAACGGTCGTATGTTTGTGACCACTGGAAATGGCAGCCGTACAGACTTTCCTCCCTTCGACCAGAACACCGAATTCGGCGAAACCACCATGGCTATCGACCTCTCGAATGGGGGGCTTACGCCGATCGATGGATTCACTTCGTACAACTGGAAGACGCTGAATACCTATGACCTGGATCAGGGCGCGGGTGGCGTACTGTTCGTCCCGGATGCGCAGCCAGGCGCCGCCCCGCACGTGGCAGTGCAGGTCGGTAAAGAAGGACGCATCCTGGTCCTGAACCGGGACAACTTGGGCGGCATCGCGCCCGCCGGGTCCACCTCCAATCCGAATGCACTGCAGGACCTTCCCCAGGCGGTTCAAGGACTGTGGAGCACGCCTGCGTACTGGAATGGAAACGTCTATATGTGGGGCGAGCAGGACACCCCCAAGCTCTTCCAGTTCAACGGCGCCGGGCAGCTGAATGCCACCCCGTCCAGCCAAGGGTCAGTCACCTCCGACTTTCCGGGAGCGTCGTTCTCGATCTCCTCAAACGGCAACCAGGATGGCATCGCGTGGGCTGTGAAGACGGATGGATTCGACAGCCACGCGCCCGGGGTGTTGTACGCCTGGGATGCAACCAACCTGGGTACGCAGCTCTACTCGAGCGACACCAACGCGGCGCGTGACTCCGCAGTCGCTGCCAACAAGTTCGCCATCCCTGTCGTGACCAACGGCAAGGTGTATGTGTCCGGCCGGACAGCGGTGGACGTTTACGGACTGCTCGGCAGTGTGCAGGTGGCAGCCGCACCGGTCATCACACCGCAAGGCGGAACCTTCGGCACCACTCAGACCGTCACCATGACGGATACTACGCCCAACGCTACGATCTTCTACACACTGGATGGCTCCGTTCCTTCGGTGGCATCGCAGCAGTACACCGGCCCGATTCAGATCGATACAGACGCCACCGTGCGCGCGCTTGCCAGCGCGAACGGGTATAGCCAGAGCGCGGTAAGCACGGCGGTCTTCAACTTCTCTGACCAAACCCCTCCCATCAAGTTCACCCCGGCCGGGGGCAACTACAAGACCGTGCAGTCCGTCACCCTCTCAGACCCGGATAATGCGGCCAAGATCTACTACACGACCGATGGCTCGCAGCCCACGTCCGCATCGACACCCTATACCGGCCCCATCCTTGTCAACACGACCATGACTCTGCGGGCCATCGCGATTGATCCCGCGCTGCGCAACAGCAATGTGGGAACAGCCGCTTACGTCATCCAACTCGCATCCACCACGGTCGACTTTAGTAGCGGCTTCTCGACGACGGACGGCCTGCAGTTGAATGGAAGCGCCCGTGCAACCGACGACACGCGGCTGCAGTTGACGGATGGCGGATTGCAGGAGACAGGGAGCGTGTACTGGAACACGCCGATCAACGTGCAGTCCTTCACCACCGACTTCCAGTTCCAACTCTCGTCGGCACAGGGAGATGGCTTCACCTTCACTCTCCAGAACACGGGCGTGACGACGGTGGGTGCAAACGGGGCCGGTCTCGGTTACGCAGGCATTGCCAAGAGCGCTGCCATCAAGTTCGACTTCTACAGCAATGCCGGAGAGGGCAACAACTCCACCGGCTTGTACGTCAATGGCGCAGTGCCGACACTCCCCGCGATCGACTTGACCCCCAGCGGGATCGTGCTGTCCAGCGGCGATACGATTGCGGCGCACGTCTACTACGACGGCACGACGCTCAACATGAAGCTCACCGATCAGGCGTCGGGCAAGACGTTCATGCTGCCCCCGCAGACGGTGAACATTCCGCAGCTGCTGGGCGGGAATGCAGGCTTCGTCGGATTCACCGGCGGGACCGGCGGCCTGAGCGCAAGCCAGAAGCTGCTTACCTGGACCTACCAGGCGGGAGTGGCAAACGCGAATACCGTCGCGCCCACATTCGCGCCCGCGGCAGGTACATATAACGCGCCGCAGATGGTCATGCTCTCGACCACGACCCTGGGCGCGGTCATCTACTACACCACCGACGGATCGACCCCCACCACCAGCTCGACCCTCTACAACGGTCCGATCATGGTGGGCGCCGGTACCCACACCATTCAGGCAATCGCTGTCACCGCGGCGGCAGGCAACAGCGCGGTAGCCAGCGCCACCTATGTCATCCAGGGAACGGCGCCAGCACCGAGCGCTGGCTTCGCGCTGAGCAGCACGGCCCCGACTGCGGTCACCCCGGGCGCGGCTGTCAACTCCACCATCACCATCACGCCGAACGGTGGCTTCACCGGAAATGTCGCACTCACCTGTGCGGTCACTGCTGCACCGGCGAATGCGGCCAGCGCACCCACCTGTGCAGTCACTGCGCCCGCCGCCATCTCGGGCTCGGGGTCCGTGACCAGCACCCTCACCGTCTCGACCCAGGCAGCCACCACGCCTGGTGCCTACACGATCACAGTGACGGGAACATCGGGCAGTGTCTCTGCCACCACCGCCGTGCCGGTATCCGTCAGCACTCTCTCTGGCGCGAGCGCAAACTTCACGCTCTCCGCTCCGGCAATCACGATCACCTCACCTGCTACCAGTGGCAGCTCCACACTCACCATCACGCCCGCTGGCGGGTTTACCGGCAACGTCTCCCTGACCTGCGCCATCACTGGCAGCCCGGCAGGGGCGGCCGCTGGACCCAGCTGCTCAGCTACCGCAGCCCCGGCCATCGTCGATGGCAAGCCGGTGACGGCGACGCTGACCTTCACTGCGACCGCGGCTACCTCCGGCGCGCTGCATCTTCCATTCGAGAAGATGCTCAGTCTCGGTGGCAGCGGAGCGCTTGCAGCCCTGCTCTTCTTCGTGCCCGTCCGCCGGCGCGGCTGGAAGCTGCTGTGCAGCCTGCTGCTCTTCGCCACAGTCGCGGGTATGGCATCCGGCTGCGGCTCTGCGTCCAGTAAGACGATCACCACCACCGGCGGTCCGACCAAGGGCAACTACACCTTGACCGTCACCGGCACCAGCGGCTCGACCGTGGCAACTACCGCAGTCACGGTGACCGTCAACTAGACACGCATCGCAACCTGAACCAGAACGGCCTCACCCTGCGGGGTGGGGCCGTTTTGCTTACCGCGTCCGTTGCAGCAGCTCCAGATCCAAAACTGGCAGTGCGGCGAGGCCCTTTGCCCCGCAAGGAGCCAGGGCCGAAGCGCCGGGAGGCAGCCTGCCCAGGAGCACTTGGTGAAATGTAATCGCGATCCGCACCAATACTGCACCCTACGCCAGAAGTACGACGCAGAACCCTGCTGCATCTTCGCTGTACCTGCAAGCAAGGTAACCGTAGAAGTGGGAGATGGTTAACCAACAGGGTAACGACAAGCATCTTGCGCCGTTATGAAGATCGCGCAACATGCCAGTAGATAAACGTTTTGTTGGTTGACTCGATTCCGAGCGCGTGTTGTATGCTTCACCCATTCCAGAAGCTCGGGCGTTCAACAGGCAGATCACGGTCAGCGTCTCTATGGGTCGGTTGATCAACCATGATCAACGGCATTGTCTGTCCAATGAGAACACCGGATGACACATGCTGCGCTCGGCACATACGTCAGCGCAGCGCTTCACTTCGCGATACCCGATAGTATCGCCAGCGAAGCGTAAGCCCATCCTCCGTTCCATCCGGATGGTGGCGGCGGAACATACAGGAGAGACGAAATGCTCAGCACCTCCCCCACTCTTCGCCTCAAGAGGCTCATACCCGCATTCGTTGCAGGGTGCACCGTTTGTATCGCTGGCGTAGCCGGCAACTCCGCTCGCGCGCAGACCGCGGTCAGTTCTATCGATCTCGGCAGCCCCAGCGCGGTGGGCTCCTACGTCGCCGACACTGTCTGCCCTGCAGGCCAGAGTTACGCTCCCGGCCAGGCGGTCACCATCCCATCTGCTATCAGCAGCATTGCGGCTCCGGAAAAGGTATACGAAACTGCATGCCAGGGGCCGCTTAGCTACGTAGTCGGAGGGCTTGTACCCGGCAACACGTACACTGTCGTGCTGCACTTCGCGGAGTTGTACTTTCAGGCCGCAGGCAAACGCGAGTTCAATGTCGCCATCAACAACAATCCAGTCCCGGGCCTTCAGAATTTCGATATCTACGCGGCAGCCAACAACGCCAGATTCACCGCCGTGGTGGAGACTGTTCCGAACGTCGTCGCAACAGGCGGCCAGATCACGGTCAGTTTCACCAAAGGCATGGTAAATCAGCCGATGATGAATGGACTGGAGGTACTCACTTCCTCCGGAACGTCCAGCTGTGCCACTGTACCGGCTGTCCCCTCAGGGCTTACGCCGACTGCAACGTCGTCAAGCTCTATCTCTGTGACGTGGGCGGGAGTGACGTCGCCGGCCAACTGCAGCGTTTCTTATAACCTGTACGGCAGCGCAACCAGCGGGTTCACCCCGTCCGCAAGCAACCTGCTGATCAATACACCCAACACCAGCTTCTTGAATACGGGTCTCGCGGCCTCAACGCCCTACTACTATGCGGTGCAGGCGGTCGATGCAGCCGGAACTTCGTTGGCGTCCGCCCAGCAGACTGCGACGACGCAGAGCGCAGGTGCGGGTGGAGGCTCCCCCGGCACCTCGGAGATCGTCGCCATTCATGCTGGCGGTGACGCGGTCAGCAATGTCGCAGGCGGGGACGTACCCTTCAGCGCCGACGCTTACTTTGCGGGTGGGGGCACGTCCCAGACGACAAAGGCAGTGGACACCAGTGGAGTGACAGACGCAGCGCCGCAAGCTGTGTACGAGACAGAGCGCAACGGCAGCAGCTTTACCTACACCATCCCCGGACTGCAGCCGACTGCCGCATATACCGTCCTCCTGCACTTCGCCGAGACTTATTTCCCGGCCGCGGGCGATCGCGTCTTCAACGTATTTGTGAACAACACCACGACCACTCCGACCATAGCGAATCTGGACATCTTCGCCGAGGTGGGTGGCAGCCACGCGCTGGTCAAGACCATTCAGACCAATGCCGACTCACTCGGACGAATCGCTATCAAGTTCACCCAGGGAAGCGCGAACTTTCCCAAGATTGACGGCATCGAAGTGCGTGGCAATCCAAGCGCGTGCACACTTGCGCCAGCCGCCACACCATCCTCGCTTACAGCAGTAGCTTCCTCGCCCAGCATCATCGGATTGAACTGGACCGGAGTTACGGCCCCTCCCAACTGCTCCATCTCCTACAACGTTTACCGCAGCACGAGTAGTGCTTTCACGCCGTCCGCCGCCAACCAGATTGCCAGCGGGCTGAAGGCAACGGCCTTTTCTGACAGCGGGCTCACACCATCCACCATCTACTACTA
The DNA here is from genome assembly GCA_964252395.1 of uncultured Acidobacteriaceae bacterium. Taxonomy (GTDB): domain Bacteria; phylum Acidobacteriota; class Terriglobia; order Terriglobales; family Acidobacteriaceae; genus KBS-83. Next base: position 56,740 of record CAXUMX010000016.1, read on the forward strand.
TGCGGTTCAAGCGACAGATGGCTTCGGTGCATCTGCACCCTCTCAGCAGGCGAGCGCACAGACGCATTCCGCCACCTCATGCGCGGCGGTACCCGCAACCGCTCCCGGAGGACTGCTCGCAAGCGGGTCCACCTCGAGCACCATAGAAGTGAGCTGGGCACCCATCACGCCACCTGCCTTCTGCACCAATGTGACCTACAACGTCTACGGGAGTCCGGCCCGCGACTTCACTCCGTCGCTCAGCAACCAGATTGCTCGCGGATTGACGAGCACGACATTTTTCAACACCGGCCTCACTCCCACAACCAACTATTTCTACAGAGTGCAGGCGGTGGATGAGGATGGCGCGTCACCGGTTACCTCCGACGTGACAACCGCAACCACGCTGAACCCACCCAGCAGTCTCATGGCAGCGGCCTCCTCGTCGAACGAGATAGACCTGAGCTTCCCTGCCAGTACGGCGGCTGCTCCGGTGCAATACTCGTTCTATCGAAGCACCTCGCCCAACTTCACGCCATCAGCCAGCAACCGGGTGGGTGGTTCCAAATCCAATTTCTACAACGACGTGCTGCTCGCGCCGTCAACCACCTACTACTACATCGTGCAGGCAAGCAGCCCCACAGGCACGACGACCGTAGGCGGTCCGGTCGGCGCAACCACCTTGGCCCAACCACCGAATACGCCTCCCTTCTGGGATGCGAGCAACATTCCAGCCACGCCCGCCGGCGATGTGATCACGCTCAAGTTCCTCAACAGAACGAATGGTCAGTATCCCGACAGCCAGGTCTTCTGGAGTGTCAACATCGGTGGGGTCACAACAACAAACTCGATTGCGGCTCAACCGTTCTTTTCCATGCCGGCAAACGCTTCAGGACGTGTGTATTTCTATCTCGGCGCCGTCAACCAGAAAACGAATAACTACTGGGATTTCCTGGAATACACTCTGGGGACTAACTTCATCAACATGAATGCCACCAGAGTGGACGCATTTGGTCTAAAGTATGCGTTCAAGCTGACCTGTGGTGACGGCACAAACATCGCAATCGGCGAGACTGCGGGTACCTTTGCAGAAGATAGGGCCAGCACCTTCCAGCGCTACCTGAACGCCGTCCCAGCAAACTTCCAGACGCTGGCCCAGCTTCAGGCGCCATATCGAATCGTCTCACCCGGATCGGGAGGATTCGATAAGGGCGGTGCCTACGAGACGTACTACAACGATTGGATCAGCCAGTTGTGGGCGGCCAATGGGATCACCATTCCGCTGGCCATACCGAATGGCGATGGCCTGGGTAATTACCCGGATCTCTCCGCGGCCATCTACCGCCATGTCGGCGGCACGCCGGGTACCTTCAATCCGGATGGAACTCTAAAGCAGAAATCGCTTTGGGGTGATCCAACCAACTTCTACAGGACATCTCCGGCCATGTACTACGCGCAGTTCCTCCATGCCAACGCAATCAACGCCCAGCAATACGGTTTCCCGTTCGACGATGCGGGTGGCTATTCGGCCGACGTAAGCTGCCAGAGTCCTAAGACGGTCCTGGTAGCCATCGGCTGGTAACTCCTCCAGTTGTGGCGAGTCCTCCGCTGGCTTTTCGGGGGACTCGCCGCGTGACTCAGAACAGCTTCGGTTCCCGGTCTCAGCGATACGGCAATGGCCTCACCAAAAGTGAGGCCATTGCCGCTGGTCAACTGCTGGACAGATCAACTTAACCCAGACTTACCGAGACTGCATGCACTGCACTCTAAGATCCTG
>CAXUMX010000017.1:0-6943 GCA_964252395.1 uncultured Acidobacteriaceae bacterium
ATCTCGATGTCTTGAACGCGAGTGCAGACCGCGTCCAGAAGCTTCTCGCATGACTTCGTACGCATGCCGCAGTAGAGGTAGAGGCGGTCCCCGGGTACCGTCTGCCGAGCGCGCTTCGCGCGGATGGTGTGATTCTTGCGACCGCTCAGGATCGGCTCTCGGAACTGTGGCTTGAAGTTGTAGGCTGGCATCAGGCGTCCTTCCGAAACAGCGGCGCGTCGGGGCAGGTGGCGAAGTGGCTGACTGCCTTGCTGTCGCCATTCGGCATCAGGTCCATCGGGATCTTCTTCCCTCGCGGCGTGAGCCAAAACTCAATCTCCTGGCCGCACCCGCGGCAGCGCGCGTGCGCGTCGAACTTGTAGCCGGCAGCCTTCATGCCGTCGAATGTCTGCGGAAACGGCATCAGCGTACCTCCTGCTTTGGGAACTCTTTGCCGCGGTGGATCGGGCAGACGTCAATCGTGTCGTTTAGCTTCCGCATGCCGTTTCCCACGTCAGTGCTTTGGCGGCCGATGGTGCTTGCGCAGCGATCGCACATCTGCGCATCGCAGGTCTTGCCCTGTCCAACCGGGAAGTCGCAAAGCTTCCCTTCGGTGTAGGTCACGCGGCAGAACTTGCACTGCAGCTTTTTGCGGCTGCGTCCGCGGTTGATGTGGATGACCGCGCCATCTGCCGTCTTGAGCCATTCGCAAGGCATCAGCTCACCGCCTTTCGCGCTGGCGCGGTGGTGTCGGTCAAGACGTATTCTTCGTTGTTCAGCCATCGCTGAAATGCCTCGACAGTCACATCTCGCGTCGGCCGCCAGAACTCGCGCTTACCGTCGACCCAGCATTCAAACGTGACGAAGCCCCACTGGTCGATCGCGAGGATCTTGCGTTCTTCTCCGAATAACCCCCGATATGTGCCTATCTCAGGAGCTGGTCTCCTCCCGTCTCCCAATCTCTTAGGCAGCGGGCGATAAAGAAGGATCGGGTGTGGACTGCCGGCATGATGACACTGGAGAGCGGCCCACTCGCGACCTGGGTCACTTCCACCCATCGCCTGAAGAGCAACCCTCTCTTCAATCGTGCCTACTGGCGGCACGCAGACGACGCGATGAATATTTCCGCTCCGACTTCTCCACTCGGTGACCGGGAGGTCATACTCGTAGCGAAAACTAGCTCTTCTATGCCACGCCCAGAAGCGCTCGCTCGCATGAGAGTCGTCGATGTCGAACTGTAATTCGTGCGGCTCCGCGACAACCACTTCGCATTGCAAACTCATCGCCTCTAGCTCTATCTCCCAGCGCTCCATGTACGAGAACTCGCTCATTGCAGCCACTCCGCGACGCGCAGCGCGTCCTTGCTGCCGATCAGGAGCTCGTCGGAGCGAAGCCGGCGCAGATTCTCCTCGAAGCCCCTGGAGCGCATGGTCGTATTCATCAGGTTCGCCAGCTCTTCGGTCGAAGCGCTGCCATGCTTGCGCACCAGCCGAAGCATCTGGATCTGCGGTCCGCTCAGCACTGCTTCGAGCGCGTCCATGCCGCGGGTCATAAGCCCAGCGGTGCCGTACGCCGCGGTCATGCGGAGCAAGCCATCCTCGGACTGCAGCATCCCAGCCGAGCGCAGCTGGCGCACATTCTCCTCGAAGCCGCGCGAACGCTTGGTCGTGCCGCAGAACCCAGCGATGTGTTGCGGGCGGGCGGGCACGCCAGCCGCTTCAAAGGTGGCGATTGCGTCGAGGATCTTCTGCTGCGGTGCGTTGGGCGTGAAGCCGTTTGGCGCGGCTTTTGTCGGTTCTTGCGTAATTTCCTTACGCTGCGGCTGTAATCGGATTACAAGCGGCCGGTGACTGCTGCCGCTTGTTTGCAGGTCTTCCGGATCGAGCATCTTTCGCAGGCCGGCGAACTCTATCCCAAAGTCCTCAACAGCCTGGCGCGCTTTCTCGGCTCCTTCCTCCATGCGAAGGTGAAGGACGCGAGCGCGCTCGTGTGTCGCCTTTAAAGCGGCCAGAGCCGCCTCGTATCGATTGCTGACAAGTTGGATACGCTGCTCGCATGCGCTGTGATCGGCAGCTTCCTTTGGTCGCTGTGCGAGCTCCTTCTCCAGCTCACGGATGCGCGCCTTCAGCGCGGCCGGATCGTTGGCTTTCTGCTCTTCGACGGTGGCGGCGATCTGCGCGCCGAGCTTCTGAAGATCGATCTCGGCCAGCACCTTCGGCTGCACGCGTGCCTTGCCGGGCTTGGGGGTGGCGGAGGAGTCGAAGGTCTCACAGCGATCGGCGTGATCGCGGCGGAAGATGTCGAGCTCTGGTGCCCAGCAGTAGAAGTCGCCGGTCGGCAACGACGGCAGCTCGTCGATCATCTGCTTCGCTTCGGCGGGATCTGCCTTCGTGTTCACCCACTCGCGCACGGCCTTGATATCGAGGTTGTGGTTCACGCGCAGCGCGAAGAGGATGTCGGTCGAGGTCAGCACATCCTTGTTCAGCACCTGTGCGCGCTGCGTGATCATCGAGATGCCGATGCCGCGCGCCCGGCCGCGCCGCACCAGCGTGTCCATGGCGCCGAGGGTGACGATCTCCGGGCCGCCCATGCGTGCGCCCTGGGGCGCGTAAAAGTCGGCTTCGTCGACAACCAGGTGCATCGCATTGCGGTTCAGCTTGTACAGCGTCTCGAGGAATGGCCCGGCAAAGCGGTGTGCCTCTGCCTTGCCGAAGAGCTTTAGGTCGAGAATGCAGGAGAAGCCGGCCTCAACGATGGTGCGCGCCGTGGCCTCGCCGGCATTCGCATGCAGCGGAACATCTGCGTGCTCGCCTCCGAGGATGGGGATCGCGAAGCCGGCAGACTTCCCGTCGGCCGAGGCCTTCAGCCCCCACCAGACGCCGACGATATCCAGAATGACGACTTGAAAGCCCGAGTGCAGCATGAGCTCGGTCAGCTTCTTCGAGGTGTACGTCTTCCCCGAACCCTTCTTGCCCAGCACGGCGATCGTCGAGGTCACGGCCTCGACCGGCAGGCGGGTTGTGGGCGACAACACCAGATCGGAAGCGTTCATCGGTCGGTGGTCCTTTCGGTCTCTTGCTTGCGGCCCAGAACTGCGGTGGCGAGAGCCAGCAGGTCCGCGGGATTCACGCGCATCACTTGGCGCGTGCTGCAGTTCTCTGCCTGTTTCTTGAGCCGCTCGGCGAGCCGCACGACTTTGGGGGTGAGCGTCACTGTCGTCCTTTTAAAATCGGGGAGGGCGTGGTGCCCTCCCCATCTGCCGTACAGACTGCGGTTGCGGTGGGAGAGCTTAGGAGGTAGCCGGCGCGCTGCCCGCGGCGGGATCGGTCCCGGCGTTGCTGCCAGCAGTGGGATTGGAGCCGCTGTCGGCCGTCGAGCCAGTGCTTGAGCTGGTGGAACCTAAGGCTGCTCCAGTGGACGCCGGCGGCGGCCCTGGATCCGGAACGCGGGCGATGATGGCGTCTGCGTGCTGGCTGGCTGCGTCGGCGTTGGTCTGCACCGTGCCGACTGCGGCGAGGACGTCCGTGAAGTCAATGCTTGGGTTCGCCGTCTGCAACTGCTTGATCTGGGCTTCAAGATCATCTGCGGTGTTGGAGATGGTGCCGAGTTTGCCGTTGAGGCCGCCGATCTCGGTCGAGATGGCGACCAGGGACGCGAGAATCTGATCGTGCTGCTCCTGCGTGACTGCTGTCATTTGTTGAAGCCTTTCGAGAATGGTTGTGAGTTGATGTCGCAGGCCGAGCACTTCCAGCCCAAGGAAGATCAGCAGCCGGCGTTCCGTGGACGCGTACGCCGGAAAAAGTGAGTCCAGGTGAAGGACCGTGCGAAAGTAAGCTCCCACCGAAGGCTTCTCGTGAAGAAGCTGCATGCCGAGCGACGCCTCAAATGCCTTGTGCAGGTTTTCGAGTTGCCGCCGAATTTCGATTTCTTCCTGATCCATGTCTTCCAAGTCACAGCTCCCGAGAGACGCGCGCAAACGCAACGTTGATGATCTGCAGAGCGTCGAACCGGGCGTGCGTCTCCGGATCGCGCGGCGACGGCGCCTCGTGCAGGGTCTTGCAGAGGTAGACCCACACACCCTGAAGCGCGCGGTAGCCCTGATCGGCGCGCCGGCGACGCGGACTGATGAGCCGAAGCAGGGCGCGGTAGGCAGAGAAGATCCGGTACTTCATGCGGTTGACTTCTTCCTTGCGCGCTCGCTGGCGAACACGCGCACGCCAGGGATGTTGGTGTGACCCTGCAAGGCCTTCACCTTCGCGCGGATCTTCGATTCGTCAAGCGTGTAGTACTCGTGCGAGAGCGGCACCTGCGTCGCGTCGGTGATCTCGAAGTCCCAGACCTTGGCGAAGCTCAATCCTTCGACCTTGGGCACGTCCTTCTGCACGATCGCCGGGGCGACGTAGGCTGGCGCGACGGGCGCGGGGTTGGCACGCACCTGCGCCGCCTTCTCCGCCTGACCCTTGGCCTCAAGCTGGCGCGCCTGCTCTTCGGCTGCCTGCTTTGCGCGCTCATCCGCTTCGATCTGGGCGAGGCGGCGACGCTCCGCATCGATGCGATCCTGCTCCGCGCGGCGCCGCTGCTCCTCTGCCTGGCGGTACTGCGAGATGCCGCCGGTGAGCGCGCGCTCGGCCTGCTCGAGCGGCTGCAGCGCCTCCGTCTCCCGGGAGCAGATGGCGCGGTGCGCCCGGAACGCGGCCTCTTTCATTGGCGCGAAGAACTCGCGGCGGCGCCGGATCTCGCCGGCGATGCGTACGAGCTCCCGGCCTGCAAGCCCGTACGCTTCCGGCGTCGAGATGACGATCGCGCGCGCCTGCTTCGCCACCACAACCGCAGTCGCGATCGCATCTTCGGGATCACGGAAGGTCTCGGCTGGCTGCGGCTCGGGCTCGACGGCTTGCTCCGCCGTCGAAGCTTCTGGCGCCTGCGCCTGTTCTGCGTCTCCGGAGGGCAGCCGCGATGCAGGATGGTCAGGGTTGCGCAGGATCCGCTCATTGAAGAACTTGCCCAAGGACTCGGCCTTTTGCAGGTCGTCGAACAGCTCCGGCGACACGTTCTGATAGCGGTAGATTGCTCCTGCGGCGTCAGCCCGGGTGGGGTGAAACTGCAGAAAGAGCTCGAAGGTGTCCTCGTCATAGCCCATGGCCAGGAACTTGCTGCTCTTGACCGGCGTGAGTTGCTGTTGCATCCGTCGTCTCTCTTTCCAATCAGGCTGCGAGTAGCCCGGCATTCATGCGCCAGGTGGTAAGCTGCAGGGCGGCGAGCGCACCCACGGCATCGGTGGGATCGTCGTAGATAAGCGGCGGCCGGTAATTACCTGTCGCCAGCAGTTGCACGGTCATGCGTCCGACGTCGCCGCAGCGGGTGCGGCCGGTCAGCATCATTTCGTAATCCGCGAGCTGTAGCCGCCATGCCGGATGCGCCGCGGCTGCGCACTTGATATCGACCACCCAGCGCACGCCGCGCCAGATCCCGACGCGATCCGGAGTGCCGCCGATCTCCATGCCGCAGACCTCGCGCAGCATCGGCTCCTCGATGAGCACCCACTCCATCTCGGGGAAGTCCAGACGGAAGAGCTTCCAGGCGGCGAAGTACGGCAGCTCATCGTCGGCCAGCCAGGTCTCGTCGACCCAGCCTTCGCGGTCATACTCGGCCGTGGCGCGATGCGTGCTGGCTCCGATGCGCCGCTTGCGCTCCAGCACATCCGGATTGACTTTGGAAAAATCGTACAGTCCGCAGGCGTGCAGGCACTGGGTCACACTGGGACGCTTCAATCCCGCCGCATTGCGGTAGGTGTGCGTGTCTTCCTCGTAGCAGAAGGCGTCTATCTCGGGGAGTTCCGCGGTCATTGCTCCTCCTTTTTGCGGTGTCGCATGCGGCGCTTGTTTTCGGCAGCCGTGACAGCTTCGAGGTGTCCCGGGTTCACGCAGGAAGGGACAAAGCACAGATGATCGATTTCCAGGCCGTCGGGGATTGCACCTACGTATCGCCGATAGAACACGCGGTGCGCCTTCTCTCGTGTCCCGGTGATATGCGTGGTCCCATAGCCGTCTGTCGTTTTGTGGCCATTCCATATCCAGCACGGCGTCTTATAGCCCCGGTCTTCCTCGTGATAAAGATCAGTCCGCTTCAAGCCGTGATTCGCGATGTACTTGAGGTGCTGGCCCTTAACGATTCCGGACTTTACGTATGAGCGTTTAGCGATTGGCGTGAGCTCACCGCATCCACACATGCATATTCCCGACGGATTCGGCGGGTCGATAGCTTTGGCCAGCGCGTGACGTGCGTGATTGTTGATGAAACGGCGCGGCTCACCCTTCTTCAGCCCAAGCTTGTTGGCGGTCTGCGTGACCAAAGCAGTGCGCTTTCCGCAGCCGCATTGGCACATACCCACCGGTATTTGCACGCGCTCTCCCATGGCGATCATCCCGGGCCCTATGCATCCCTCTTGTCAAGCTCGGCACCGGCGTGCCGCGCGATCTCCGGCCAATTCCCGTTGAAGTGCTGAATGCAATCCGCCTGCTCCTGCGGCGTCCAGCCCAGATGGGTGAAGGCTTCGCGCGCGAGCTTCTCCTCTGGAGAGGGGGCGGCCGGGGCGTCAGAGGCCGCGGGCTGCTGCTTCACCGTACTCGCCCAGGTCATGGCTTCCTGGTAGCGATTGGCGGGAATCTTCAGCGACGAATCGATACCGAGCGCGCCCTTCAGCCAGGCCTTGGCTTCTTCGATGGTGTAGCCGGCAGCTTTATAGGCTCTGCCCCACTCGCGCGCCTGATCCTGCGTAATCGCAGGCTCGTTCAATGCCGCGGACGCGTGAGCATCAGAAGAAGTCGCTGCGATCGTCTGGCCTTGGTAGTCCGACATATCGCCCGCCTCTTCGGCCGAGGTCATACCCTTGAGCGCATCGGGAAAGAGCGTGCGGGCGGCAAAGGTGCGGGCGCGCCACATCAACATGCGCTTGGGATAGGTC
>CAXUMX010000017.1:6953-55112 GCA_964252395.1 uncultured Acidobacteriaceae bacterium
AATCCTTGGGCAGCAAGCCCGCTTTCTGCGCGTCGGCGAGAGTGAAGGTATCTGTCACAGGCGAGCGGCCGCGCCGCTTGAGCGTGCAGGTCGCCTTATCGTCCGTCACAGTTTCTTCGGCATCCTCGAATTCGGGATGGTTGGTGACAAGCGCCCACATCAGGTCGCCCCACACCGCGGGCCGGCCATTCACCACGGCGATGCCTTGCAGCGCCTGCATGGGCGGTACACCGAGCTCTTTGCCGAACTGAATGGCGACCAGCACGTTCGCCGGTTTGCCGCGGTAATCCTTCGGTGCCAGGTCGCTGCGCGCGATGATCTCGGAAAACTCCCAAGCGTCTTTCAGGTTGGTAGGTTCGAGGGTTGCGCGAGGCGCGATGCTGACGTGGGCTCGCGCGTCATGTACTTGCAGGGCGGTGCTGCTCATGGGTTCCTGACTCCTAAAGAGATTGCGGGTGCGGGCGGTGGCAGCTTTGCTCATGGCCGCTCCGGGAAGTGCCTGGTTTCGCCGCAGCTGCACGCGAGCGAGATGCCGCCCGTGCGGTGCATGCGAAAGCCCACCTGGCTGTCGAAGTGGTGGAAGTGTGGCGCGCGGACCGGCCCGTAGAAGGCTCCTCGCAATATCGGGGCCAACTCCTGCGGGCGGTGCGCCTGACAGTGCGGGCAGAGCCCCGCCGGGCCACGGACCGAGTACGAGATGTGCAGGCAATGCTCGCAAGCCACGGCGCGCGCGATGGGGATCGAGACCACCGGAGCGCAGGGACCAAGGATCGCGCTCGCGCTCAAGAGGACACCTCTGCACTCTCGGTCGCCGGGAAGAGCGCGGGCTGCTGGTGGCACAGGCACACACAGACGAAGCGCACGCCGTCACTCTCGGCAGTGCCGCGGCAAGCTTCGTGCCGGGCACGCGGTTCCGTGCAGTGGGTGGTGTGCATGCGAACCACGGGAAGGGGCTCGCTCATCGTGCGCCTCCCGCAACCTTCGCCGTGGGCACATCTTCGATATCGCGTGACAGCTGACGAAGCAACGCGGCAACGGCCTGCTGCAACGCATGTCCGTGCTGGTAGCGGCGCAGCGCAGCGCGCACCAGCATGATGTCGAGCTCGCCGCGGGTGACGTAGAGCGAACCGGCTTCGTTGGCGACGGGGCAGGTGCCCAGGTGATGCGCGGCCTGCCGGAGTTCGTGGTTGACCTCGGCGACGTACGCGTTACGCGGTGAGGCGGACGCGGCGGTCGGCAACAGCGAGACCGCCGCAGCGAGAAGTACCAATGCCCCGCGCTTCATCGCGCCACCTGCTCATGCCGCCCGAGGCAATCGATGGCATCGACGTACCATGCGGGAGGATCGGTCGAGATGTCGCCGCACATGTTGGCCGAGACCTTCTCGACCGCAGTCCACATGTCGAAGAGGTCGCCTGGGTCGAAGTAGCGGGCGTAGCTCGTCTCTTCGTTAGGCACGTTGCGGTAGGTGACCAGCCCGCGATTCGACTCTTCCTTGCGCCGCATCGCGAGTGGCAGGACGCTGCCGTTCAACTCGCAGAGGATGGCCAGGGCGCGCAGCGCCTGCTGCTCCTTCGGAGTTGCACAGTTGTAGACGAACTGAGAGCGGCACGCCTTGGAGCAGACGAATGCTTGGCCGGGGGTGCTGGCGTCCGCCTGCCTGCCGCTGCGCGCGTAGCGGTAGTAGCCATCGCCCAGATACTCCACCTCCGTCTGGCAGATGGCGCACACGTTCATCGAATCGGTGGATGCGCGGTAGCGAGCCTGGCTCATAGCGCGTCCTCGCTAAGCCCGACAGCGCCAGGGATGCTGCAACCGCAGCAGTCGGTGTGGAAGTGCGTGGGCATGTTCTGCCGGGGAGCACGCGTTGCAAACGCGAGAAAGACCACTGCGATTGCCAGGGCCGCGCTCACTTGACACCGCCGATCATGAGCCCGGCGACCAGACCCGCAACAAAGAGCAAGCTGGCAGCCCAGAGCGGGGAGAGATCCCGATTGAGCGCGTCCTGCAACACGGCCTCGTGCACGTTGCGATAGGTGGTGAGCCAGTGCTGCCGGGACGCGTCGTTGAAATCCGCGTTGGCCGAGAGGTTGGCGGCGTGCTGCGCGATGCGGTCCGCACGACGATGCGGGGTGTTGCGACGCGACAGGATGAGGGAAAGAGTCAGATACCGAGAAGTCACCGGCGCCTCCGCACATCTGCTTAGCCTCAGATGTGACAACTGCATCATGAGTTATGACAACTATGGCGTCAAGCGCTATCTTTCAACAGGCCTGCTGAGGGGATGACTTGAGTACCGAATTGGCGCATCTGGTCGAGTCGCGGGCGCCGCTGACCGGATATCCGTACCGCGTCCTGTTGCATTTGGCGCTTGGAGCCAACGAATGCGACGTGGTGCATGCGACCGGCCGGTCGATGGCCATGAAGACGCGGGGATCGCTTCACCGCTGCTTCGCCGCGCTGCGCCAGCTTGAAGCTGACGGCTGGGTGGATCGCCTACGATTCGCGGTGCCGAAAGACGCGCGGAATGGCTATTTCCTTGTGCGCCGCGACCGCCTGGCAGGGCTGCCCCGGCTCGATCTGCAGGCCAAGCAGTCTGTCGGCATGCCGATCGATCAGCTGGATGCGCGGGCCTCGGCGACCCTCACCAAGAGAGTCGCCGAGAATACGGCACTGCTCACTGCCTGGATGCGTCCCGGGATTGATCATGAGCCCGGCGACCAGACCCGCAACAAAGAGCAAGCTGGCAGCCCAGAGCGGGGAGAGATCCCGATTGAGCGCGTCCTGCAACACGGCCTCGTGCACGTTGCGATAGGTGGTGAGCCAGTGCTGCCGGGACGCGTCGTTGAAATCCGCGTTGGCCGAGAGGTTGGCGGCGTGCTGCGCGATGCGGTCCGCACGACGATGCGGGGTGTTGCGACGCGACAGGATGAGGGAAAGAGTCAGATACCGAGAAGTCACCGGCGCCTCCGCACATCTGCTTAGCCTCAGATGTGACAACTGCATCATGAGTTATGACAACTATGGCGTCAAGCGCTATCTTTCAACAGGCCTGCTGAGGGGATGACTTGAGTACCGAATTGGCGCATCTGGTCGAGTCGCGGGCGCCGCTGACCGGATATCCGTACCGCGTCCTGTTGCATTTGGCGCTTGGAGCCAACGAATGCGACGTGGTGCATGCGACCGGCCGGTCGATGGCCATGAAGACGCGGGGATCGCTTCACCGCTGCTTCGCCGCGCTGCGCCAGCTTGAAGCTGACGGCTGGGTGGATCGCCTACGATTCGCGGTGCCGAAAGACGCGCGGAATGGCTATTTCCTTGTGCGCCGCGACCGCCTGGCAGGGCTGCCCCGGCTCGATCTGCAGGCCAAGCAGTCTGTCGGCATGCCGATCGATCAGCTGGATGCGCGGGCCTCGGCGACCCTCACCAAGAGAGTCGCCGAGAATACGGCACTGCTCACTGCCTGGATGCGTCCCGGGATTGACTCACGCGCTCGCGAGGCGCTGCTGCGTTCTGTTGCGAAGCCTGATTCCCGTCATCCACGCAAGTGACACGTTCTGCTCAGAATTCCCACAGAAGTGTGAGTTGTTGTGGCGCAAGTTACGACAACTTTGCTCTTGCGGATCACTGCCGCTTACCAGACAATCTGCGAATGCTCAGGCCGCTGAGTGTGTCCCCGGGTCGCTCCCGGCGGGCTTGGGGAGATGGCGTCTAAGTCCGTCATCTCCCCAGCAATTCCCCCTCGCGAGTACATCGGCTTAGCAGTGAGGCTTAGCTCTTGACGATCGACCACGACGCCGACCGAACAGTCTTCCCCCTGAGTGCAGCGGCGCAGAAAGCTGCGCGGTGAGCCTCAAGGTGACGCGCCTCGTGTGGGCGAACGGGCCTCGGGACCACGTTCTGCAGTTCACGCTGCTCAAGCTGGCCGATAACGCCGACGACCGCGGCGCGGCCTTCCCCAAGGTCTCGACCATGGCAGCGGAGACGCGCATGAACGAGAAGACCATACGGCGAGCTCTCGATCGGCTGGAGGCGGAAGGTTGGGTGGCGGTCCAGCGCTTCGAAAGAGACGCCCGCCGCCGCTCCTACCAGATCAACCTGGCCCGACTGACGCAGGGGGCGGCCGACTACCTGCCATCCACTCCATCGGCCGAATTACCGGACTCTGAGTCCGGCATTGCGCTGGACGCCGACCCGCAGATAGCGGACTCTGCGCCCGGTATCTCTCCGGCAGATAGCGGACTCTCAGTCCCACAAAACCGGACTCTCCGCCCGGTAAATAGCGGACTCTCAGTCCAAACCCCTAGAACCCCTTATAGGAGTAACGACCATAGAACGACCAGGAACGACCATCTTCTGGCAGAGGAGAGTCCGCTGGTACTGAGTTCCCCGACGTTGCCGGTCAGACGCGGGAAGGGTGGGGACGCACGACACACCCCGTTCCGCGAGGCACTCGAAGCCTACTGGCGGTATGTGCATCGGGATGACGGGATCGAGATGCTGTGGGACGCGAGCGAAGCCAAGGCCCTTGCGGAGCTGCTGAAGGCCAGTCCGCAACTCACGCTCGAGAGCTTCAAGCAGCTGCTCTTCAATCGCTCACGGTCCGAGGTGAACCATGGCGACCGCGTACGCGTCTGGATCCGCAACATCACCAGCTTCGCCAGCCCTACAGACCGATTCAAACTGCCGGCCACCGCAAACGGGAGACCCCATGGAAGAGACACCTTCGCCCAACAGGCTCGCACGAACACACTCAGCGCTGCGGAGCGGGCTGTGCAACGCCTCGCAGATCGTCCTCGCCTTGGGAGACCTGGCGTTGTCTCTGGGCATTGAGATCACCGAGGAGCGGTTCGAGCTGATGGGCAGCGATCTTGAGGACCTGCCTGTCGCGCGCGTGCTTGAAGTGATCGTCGGCTGGAGGCGAGGCGTTCTGCAGCTGGACGACCCGGAGGACATGAACCGATTTCCGAAGACGCCGGAGTTGCGTCGGCTGGCAAGTCGGCCAGGGCGCCGCTACGTGGACATCGAAGCGTTTCGGAGAGAGCGCGAGTGAGCACCTACCCAGACTTGATCCTTGAGCGTGGCATGCCCGCCAGCCCGGATGCGGAGCGGTCGATTTTGGGTGCCATTCTGCTCGAGAACGCGCACCACCACGAAGCCGCAGAGAAACGGCTGACGCCCGAAGACTTCGCGCTTGACTCTCACCGGCGCATCTTCGCGCGCATGAATGCGCTGATCGGCGAGGGGCGCGCTGTCGACTTGGTGACGCTGGTCGAAGAGCTGGCGCGGCGGAAGGAGGTCGAGTCAGTCGGCGGCGTCGCCTATATCGCCTCGCTTACGGAAGGGTTGCCGCGCAGGCTCTCGATTGCCGAGTACGTGGGAATCGTCCGAGAGAAGTCGCAGCTGCGCCGCACGATCGTCCTGTGCAGCGCGATCGCAAACCGGGCACTCGACCAGAGCGAGACTGCGGATGCGCTGATCGCGGAGGCGGACCGCGAGCTGCTCGACATCACGGCCGAGCAAAGCTTGATCGAAGACAGCATCGAGGCGCAGAGCCTGCGCGAGTTCGAAGTCATCAAGAGCCAGCGCAAGCGGGAGAGCTACCCGGCGTATTCGACCGGGATCGAGGCCTTCGACATGCTCACGGGCGGCATCCGGATCGGTCAGCTGACCGTGCTCGGCGGCCGTCCCGGCGTCGGCAAGAGTGCTTTGGCCGAGCAGATTGCCCAGCGCTGCTGCCAGCGCGGGATCCCTACGCATGTCTTCGCGGTCGAGATGACGTCGGGCGAGATGCTGCGCAGGCTTTGGGCTTCCGAGGCCGATGTCCCGTTCTGGAAGTTGCAGGATCCAACGCATCTGTCAGATTCCGAGATGGAGCGGCTTACCGAGGCCATGCTGCGCGTCTCGCAGTGGCCGCTGCAGATCGACGAGAGCGACGTGCTTACGCCCGACCAACTGCTCGCCCGGGCCCGCGTGGTCAAGCGGCAGAAGAACACCGGCCTGATCGTGGTGGACTACCTGCAGAAGCTCGAGTACGGCGGGCAGCGGCGTGACCGCAGCGGCCTGATCGACGACTTCCTACGGCGGTTCGCAGCGCTGCTCAAAGGGGAGCGCATTGCCGGCCTGATGCTCTCCTCGCTGACGGAGAACGATAAGAAGAACTACAACATCCCGCCGACCATGCACGACTTCCGCGATTGCGGAGACATCAAGTTCCACGCGCATGTGGCCGCGCTGCTACATCGCGAATACGAGGAGGATCTTGCCGAGTTGAAGCGTGCCGGCGAGCTCACTGTTGCGAAAAATCGCGGAGGACGCACGGGGATCTGCGCGATCGAGTACGACCCGAACACCATGCACTACGTGACGCCGGAGCGAGGGCTCTATGACCGCTGAGGCGGGATATCCGCGTAACGCACTGCTGAGCGTTACCTGTGTCACAGCGACCGCAGGGCGATGCAGCGCCGGCGAGGGACCCGGAGGCCGATGACGCAGCCGCCGAATGGAGAGATATGCGCTGACTGCAAGCGGCTGCCGGCGGCAGTGCAAGCGGGCCGGGACTGGCTGTGCTGGGATTGCGATGAGCGGGCGACGGCACCGCAGGCGGCTGAGTCGAAGACCACGCTTGAGCCGGCAGAGGGCGCGGATCTACGCGACGGCCGGCAGTATCGCTACGACGAGCTGTGGCAGCGATTGCTGGCAGCGCCGCCCACCATGGTGGTGGCGCACGTCTTCGCCAGCGTGGAAGAGGCAAGGCGGGCCACAGTCGCGCTGCGGCGGCGTGCGCTGCGCAACGGGATGCGGTTGTATCGCGGGATTGATCGCGAGCAGCCGGCGAAGCGGCGGTTTCGATTGGGGAGGGTGACAGCGGAATGAGCGGAGAATTCGCACCTGGCGCGCGTTGCGCACCATGCAACCTGGCTGGCCACTTCTGCCAGGCCTACGACTACGACGACAATAATCTGCCGGTATGCGTCTCCTGCCTCGACGGAGCTCTGTGCGAACCCGCGCGACGCAGCGGCCGGTCGGTTCCACCCCCAGCGGCCGCAACAGCGGCAACAGCCACGCGCCGCTATTTCGGCAAGGCCCAGGGATCGCGAGCAGTTGCGATCTGCAGCAGAGGGTGCGGCAAGCCGTCCCACCGTGGCCAGTGTGCAGGGAACGCGAGGCTGGTGGCGAAGGCGACGCCTGCACCGGTCGAAGCGGCAGCGCCGATCGAGGTCTCGGTCCCAATCGAAACGAAGTGCTTGAGCGAAGGGCCGGTAATCGCAATGAAGTGCGAAATGCCTATACCGGCCAAGAAAGAGGATGTTCCTATGCCTAAAGGCAGCGCGGCAAGTCCACTTCACATGCGCGTCGTGCGTCAGTCCGACATGCCGGCGTCGAATCGACTTAGTGGGGCAAACTCTGTGATCCTGAAGATGCTGCGAGAGCTGCAGCCAGATGAGGCCGTTGAGGTCGCATTTGAGGGCGAGGTGCATTCGCGGTTGTTCCAAAAGCGCGTGGGCAAGCTGCTGAGGGCGAGCGGGATCGCCGCTGTTACGCAGCGCTATGGCGCGCGTGTGTATATCTCTAAGCGTCTTCACAGAGTCAGCGAAGCCCGAGAAGATTCTTCCGCCCAGCCTCAAGCCTGACGTGCACGCTTCCCTGCCCCCATCGGCGCATCTGGTCGTCCAGGTCGTCGAGCTGCTCTGGAGTCGCGCCGAGGTAGGTCAGCATGCGGCGGAACGTGGGCAAACTTTCGACGGTACGGATGCCGCCGATGAGTTCCCCGGTAGCGGCCAGCGTGTTGAAGCGCATGCCACGCTCGCGCTTGGTGTTGGGGCCGAAGCAGACGATGACTTCCCGCGTGGTCATGGCGGTGTTATCGCACGTCGCTGCATGTGCATGCATGTGCAGGCATGTGCTCGAAACAGAGAACCCGGCGAAAACACCTGTAAAACCGGGCATGCGCGACAGCACCCGAACGCATCGGCACAATCCGCTTTGCACAACCCGAGGTGCTTGCTACGCTCTGGCTGCGATGTGAACACGGCCAGATGTGCTGGCCTGACAGTCAAGAGCAACAGACTGGCTGCTGAGCACCCGGGCAACTTCCAGCCAGTCCGCGCGTCGAGCGCCGGCACCACCTCGACCAAGTGCCCCGGACATCACACCCGATCCATCCCTAAAACTCATGCGCATCTGCGTACTGCTCGACTCTGAGGCCAAGCAGCTGGAGCACCACGGCATCGAACACCGGTGCACCTCCGGCTCGCACCACCACTACAGCCGCCGACGCGCGCAAGAGCTGGTGGACAAGGGCGAAGCGGCTTGGGTGGGCCGCCACAAGCGGCGGATCAAGTTCCTCGCCGCGGCGAGCTGGGCGAAGGAGTACCAGCGCAACGGCGCCGGCGAGACGCTCTACTGCACGATGCAGCTGGTGGCGGACCGGGCAGCGCTGCTGCTGACGCCGACGCGGCGCGAGTCGAACGGCCGCGCTGGACGCGTGAAGCAGATTGCCGTGTCCGCGCTGGTGGGCGCCCGATGAGCCACCGCAGCAGCTGGAGCCGGCTTGAGGAAGAGATCGATGCTCGCCGGCGTCGCCCGACGCTGCGCATCGCGGCGGATCAGATCCTGCCGCCGACCATCGTCCTGCTGACGGATGAGCCACAGGCCTGCGTGCGCGGCAAGGCAGTCAAGCGCGTCTTCGTGCTGGGCTTTCGCTGCCGCGATAACAAGCTGCTGACACACGTCGAGGATCACACAGAAGGCATCTGCAACGTGCAGCAGATGCGCTGGGCGCTTGAGACCTTTCAGGCGCACCTTGAGGCGGCCCAGCTTGCGTAAGCGCCAGCTCTTCTGGGCGCTGTGGCTCGCGTTCTCGGCCGTGAGGCTCTTCGCTGGAACGGTGACGGGCACGCTGACCACGCCGAACGGCACCCCGCTCAAGAATGCGACGCTGACCTTCTCGCTATCGCAGGCAGGCCTGTCGATCGGCACGGGCGCAGTCGTCCCAGTGATCAGCACCTGCTACACGTCGACCGACGGCTCGATCGTTGAGGCCGCCAATCCCCTGGTGCAGCCGCGTATCAGCACCGCTGGCGGCGGGCTGCCTCCTGGCACGTACTACGCGAAGCTGACTGCCTACACCACGGATGGGCATGAAACGCTGCCATCCCCGGAGGTAGTGATCCCGCTGCCGTCCGGCGGCTCATTTTCGCTGACCTACCTCGATCCGATCCCGAGCAACACGCAGGGTGTGAAGCTGTACGTGAGTGCCACCAGCGGCACGGAAACACTGCAGTCCGCAGTGACGGGCGGAGTGGTCGCTACACAAAACACTGCTCTGGTGACGGGAGCGATGCCACCGACCACCAATAGCACGGTCTGCTCGATCGCCTTCAACGACACGATCATCCCCCATGCGGGGTACAAGGTCTCACTGCTCTCAAGCACCGGGCAGGCCTACCCCGGCTTCCCGCAGCAGTGGCAGTTGAATGGCGGCGCGAATGGCACAGTGAACGTGAGCCAGGGTGCTCCACTTTGGAACGGTGTGGTGATCTATCCCCAGCCGATCGTTGCGCAGCCATTGAACCACGGGCCGCAGTCGATCAGCGGCCCGCTGAGTCTCTCCAGCTACAACCTGTTTAACGTGGGCGCGCTGGGCATTGGCACGGCGCAGCCTGCCTTCCCGCTCGATGTGGTGGGCTTGGCCAACAGCTCTGCCGGCTATCTCTACAACGGCAGCGGCGGCACCGCGGGGCAGGCGCTGGTGTCCGATGGCACATCGTTCAAGCCCGGCACACCGACGGTAACGCCGCCGCCGCTCTTCTATCAGACGGTAGAGACGCATGGTGGTGCATTGCCGCAGCGCGGCCAGATCAACCTGCTGGCTCCGCTGCAGGCCGCGGATAACGCGGGAGCAGGCCGCACCGATCTGAGCATTGCGGCCTCGGGCAGCGGGACTGCGGTGCCCACAGAGACGGGCTCGGTTGCCACCAGTACGAACTGCGCGGTGTGGGATGGCAGCGGTGGGATCACAGCGTCGGCGCAACCCTGCTCGACCACCGGGCACGGCGTCGTGGCGACGGCGAACTTCACGAGCTGCGCGCTAATCACGTGGGGCTCGACGGATCATTCCTGCGCGGGCACAGCCACCTGGAGCAATGCGATCACCGGTAGCTACACCACGGTCTGCACGATCAACACTGGGTTCACGAGCGGTTCGGCAGATGCGACTGGGATATCGCAGACGACCTTCGGCTTGAACTCCACCACGTCGACCACCTTCGGCTACTACATCTCAAACATCCACGACGCGGCATCCGGCCACACCGTGCTGTTTACCTGCGCCGCCCTGCAATGATCAAAGCTCTTCGCCCGTGTCTGATCGCTTTGCTGCTGAGTGGCTTCGCGCCCGTGGTGCATGCGCAGAACATCGAAGGCCAGATCATCGCGGCCCAGTATGCGGGGTGGCGCGTCGAAGGCCAGCGCACGGACACGTACAAGTTTGTTGCGCAATCGTGCTCGCAGCAGGCTGGTCGCCAGACATTCACCGCCTTTGCGGTAGGGACGCCGGTGAAGATCTTCGATGCGGACCCCTCGCAGAACGAAGTGGTGACGCCGACCGCGGTCGAGGCCAACAACCAGGGCTGCACGGTCACCATCGCGCCCGCTCATACGCACAGCTCCTTCCGGCTGGGTTCGGCGACTGCAGGGCTGCAGGAGGCCTTGAACGCGAACCTCGGTGCGCCGAATCTGAACACGGTTGTGCTGACCGCCGAATGGTACAACGCCGGCGGCAGCGCGGACGTAATCGCTGCGGCGCAGGGCTCGACCTCGCTGAACTTAGTCGACATCACCAAGGCGCCCTACGATTGGTACACCTGGAGCGGTACGCAGTACACCAAGGTCTCCGTCGGCGGGGATGGCACGCTGCCCGACGCGCTGGTGAAGGGCAACGGACCAGGGAATCCGGCAACAGCAGCACTGCCTGCCGATGTGGTGGAGCCGTTCAAGACGACGCAGACCATCCCTAACGTCGTGCTGAATACGACCTTCAACGAAGGCACTGCTGGCAGCACGATCGCAGGCACGGTTCCAGCGGTATTTCGGGGAACCGGCACTTGGCAGTTTGGCGATTCGAGCACGGTGGCCAACTTCAACTCGGGCGGCGGGATGGTTCTGCCCTCGCAAAGCACCAATCCGACAGGCGGCCCCTTTATCGATGTGGGTGTCGCGGACTACGTGGTGCAAGCGTCGTTTGCCCCTGCAGGCGGCTACTCCATGCTGATGCTGCGGTATCAGGACGAACTGAACCTGACGTTCATGAACATCGACAATGGAACTGCTCAGGTCTTCGACTACATCGGCGGCGCGGTGGTTTCCCTGGGCGATCTGGGAGGGTTCAGCTCAGCCAATTTCACCGTCACCACATCCGGCACCAGCTACACCTTCAACGACGGTGTGCATACCCCGGTAACCCTGACCAGCACGCGGCCCGCGACGGCTACCAAGATTGGGGTCACGCTCGAAAACGGCGGACCGCTTGTCGTCAATAGCTTGAAAGTGACTGCGGGCATGCGAACCATTCATACATCGTGCCCTGTGGGTCTCGGCTTCCTGAGCCCGGATGGTTACTGCTACTTCATCGGGGTGGGGCAGACGGTGTTTGGCGGCGACGGCCAAGGCAATCTGGCGAACATGCCAGAAAAGGGCACCACGTTCGACGGGTCACAAGACTTTGTTGCTTGGGACGAGGACTACTCGGCTGGTATCTTCGACGCGCGGAATCCTAAGTACGCAGGCGGTCTCTACGGTCCCACACCGGGCGCGGCGCTCCAGTCCATGGCCAACGCCATGGCTTGCTACATGCACGACACGAACGAGCCCGCGCGAACGACCATTCCTAGCGGCAGCTTTCGAGTGGGCACGTCCGATGCGCCTTCGCTGCATTTTGCCAGCGGTGGCTACTACTTGGGCACCGGCAACCCGCGAGGGGCGGGAACGAACTTCCAGGGCACATTCAACAACGTACCCGCCGTCATCATCTCTCCGCTGAGCGTGACCTGCCATGGCACCACGGTTACGGTTGGTCTGGATGGTGGGGAGTGGGGCAACTTCTCTGAGACAGGATGCGGACAGGGAGGTTGCAACAACATCCCCGGCGATACCGCCGACCACCCGAACGGCGGACCCGGACAGACCGGCATCTCGATCTATGACAGCCACGCGGTAGGTCATGACGTAGCCGCCTTCCACAATGGAGGTACGGGCCTGAACTGGGCGGGTTTGGACAGCACCTTCCACGGCTACTTCGCCGTGTTGAACAACGAGTGGTATCTGTTTGGCCATAATGTACCCGGCCAGACCTATGACCCTACCACCGATGGCCAGCATGGAGATTTCGACTTCGAAAATCTTGATGCGCGCGCGTGGGACCTGGAAATCTACGGCACTGGCAACGAACCTGGAACCGAATCTGGCCACGTGTGCCTTCTGGTGCATGGCGGCGGCAACAGTTCCGTTTCAAACTTCTTCCTCCAGCTCGGAGAAATCGGCTACTGCCGTCCCTTCAACTCGGGGGAGTTTGCGCGGGCGAGTGACTTCCGCATTGACTTCTCGCGTCTGGTAGGTCTGCAGATCAGAGATAACTCGATCTCATACCAGAACGGGTTTATCGACGGAAGCTGTCTTGCGGCCAACGCGATTGCCGACATGGGAGGGTACTGCACCAACATCGATCAGCGAGGTAACGGCAGCTTCTTTACCAACATGCAGTTGACGGACGCCGGGTTCGGCGGCGCTCCTCACCTGACCGGTCAGGTATATCCGGTTGCGGGCGGGAGCTTCCGCCAGATGAACTTCAAGAACGCGGACGGGCTACCGCAGTATCAAGTGGTGGGCGGCAATCAGCGCGGTCAGGGCATAGATCGTGAGTGGTCACCGGGCTTCTATACGCAGAGCTGTGCGGCGCTCAATGGTGAACTTGCTGACCACTTCATCCTGCAGGACACCAGTCCCACGAACTGCCCGACGCTGCCAAACGCCTACATCGGGCACACCTACGTGTTCGCGGTGCCTGAAGGCGCAACTGTCTTCGATACGCTGCTCTCGCCCGCCAATGGCGGTCACTGGCACTCAGCCGACGGGCAGAACGTGGTTCTGAACCATCCTGGCTTCTACATCTTCACCGTGATATCCGGGACCGATGGCGGCGGGCCGGCAGAACTTCAAGAGGTATCGCGGCCCGTTGACCTCTCCTCGCTCCAGATCAATCAGGGCGCGTTGGGCACACCGCCGTCGATTGAGACGGTAGCTGCTGTTGACGCGGTAGGCGACATTCAGGCCAGGCCGGTGCCGTTTATCGCGGACCCGATCATCGAGATTGGCCCCAACGGATTAACGTCGTTCACCTACTGCGCCGTGGTGAAGATGTGGCTGGGCGCGGGCATCCAGACCTCAAACCTGATCTGCGACCCGCACACTCCCCCGGTAACCAGCAGCGGTTTGCAGAAGTTCGGAGTGGATTTCTTCCTGCCCGCTGGCTGGACGAAATGGGAAGTGTACCTTAACTCCACCACAGACCCCAGCTACACAAACATCGGCTTAGTCGGAACCGGCACATCTGGACCTTCGCCGGGACATTACACGGGTGTGCAGTATTTCGTCACGAACAACCCGCCGATCAATACGACCACCATTGCCAGCTACAACATCCATGTGAACTTCACAGGGGCGTTTGAGAGCACGGCAACGCATCCGACGCACGGCGCGAACTTCTGCCGCCGCGGCCAGACCATCATCGACCCGACGGCAAGCACCGGCGGGATCTACTACTGCGATTCCGACAACCACTGGATGTTTGGCCCGATCACCTTCGCGGCCCTTCCATAGACGAATAGGAGGAACCCCAATGACAGACCGAATGAAGAAATGGACCGAGGAGTTTGAACGTGAGTGGTTGAAACGTAGTTTGGCGGACCCCACCGAGCGGCACGTCTGGGAGCACCATTTTCAGCAGCAAGGCTGGAAGCGGCCCTCCATCAGCAAGTCGTATCTAGAGGCAACGATGATGGATCGCGAGGATGAAAAGGTGTGGGCCGAACAGCTACTCAAAGAGGGTTGGAAGAGGCCAGACTAGCTTGCCACAGTGCGCACCAAGTGCGCTCAGCTTCGTACCGATACCGTAGGCCACACCGAACAGGAGAGCACCCGGCATGAGCACAGCATCTGTAACCGTGAGCATCAAGAACCCTGACGGCTCGATATCGACCGTGAGCGTCGTCGATGCGCCCGTAACGATCATCGCGCCGCCGCCTCCGCCGCCTCCACCTCCGCCAGTGCCAGTTCCTCACCCAAACCCGGTCCCCGCGCCTCCGCCGGTGCCCGTCGATCCGCGCGGTTTCCCTTCGGCGATTTCGGCTTTGATCCCAGCGAATGCTCTGATCACCAAGGACGTGCACAAGCTGCAGAGCTGGAAGATCATGTCGGACGCGGCGACCGGCAATCCAGCCGCAGGAGATACGCACGGCACGACCATCTATCCGTTCACCACGCCGAAGGGCGATACCGTTCGCCAGGTGAAGGCGAGCTATCCCGGCAAGTGGCGCGGCGCGCGTGCTTCCGTCGCGTGGCTCACCAAGGCCGCGGATACGGATGACACGCACATGGTCTACCACGTCCAGATGGAGCGGCCGGACCCGTCGCAGGTGATCAACTTTGAGCTTGATCACAATCACGTGCTGCTCAACGGCGACACGGTCATCCTGGCGACACAGTTCTCGGGCGCTTCGAACACAGTCGAGGTTGGCACGGTAAGCGACCCCGACACCGCCGCCGCGGGGACGCTCTGGAAGCCGTCCAAGGCGACGGGCTTTGATCCGCGGAAGGCTTTCCAGCCAAATGTCATCTACGACATCTACATCGGAGTGCACCGCAACGCGCAGGAAAACTACTGGTGCGATTGGGTCTGCGTTAACAACGTGCTGACCCGCGTCGACTTCTCGGCCGGCAAGGCTGCGCAGCGCCTCGGCTGGCCTGCGGGACTGCGGCAGATCCAGTACCAGCTGGACGGCGCCAACGATGGCGGCGGCGTCATGGAAGACTGGATACACGGCTTGGACCTCATCCACTGGTAGTGGATGCGATGGTTCGCAGCAAAGGAACAGAGCATAGATTATGGGCCGAGCCGAATCAAAGAAGTCAGGTGCCCACATGGAAGCAGTTCTCGAGATGACCCCAACTCCGCGTAAGCCTAGCTTCACGAAGTCAGAGGTAGATGCGATGGTAGACAGCGCAGTGTCACAGGCGATGGCACGCGTGCGTGAACGAAGCTGGTTTGAGCGATACGGCTTTGCCGTATTGTTTGTCGTCGCGCAGGCCTGCTCGGTGCTCTACATTTCGGGCGAGCAGACGGCGCGCCTGAACTCGATCGAGTCGACGCAGAAGACGATGGCGAGTCAGATGATCTCGGCCGAGGCGGTCAATGCGCGATTCTCCGGGACGGACAACCAGCTGCGCAACGTGGCCGAGGCGATCGACAAGCTCACCTATCGAGTGCAGCGCCTCGAAGAATCGGCGATGAAGCGGAGTCGATGACCGCGCGGGCCAAGGCAGTGCTGAAGTCGGGCAGGACGCCGGCTGAGGAGTTTGAACACAAGGTACGTGGCATCTATGCGTTCCTGGTCGACTTGAACTACCTGTTCCCTCGGATAGCGATGCTGATCTTCCTAGGGGTGTGCATGGCAATGCTGGGGTATGCCTGGCACGTGTATGACCGCTCCAAAAACCCGCGGCTGCTGACGGGCGAAGAGTTGGCACAAGGCATTCAGGCGTTCAACGCAATCCGCACCGCAGACACGGTGGCCGAAGACTTCTCGAAGAGCGGCGTTCGCACCAAGGCCTTTGCGGAAGCGGCGATTCACCTTGCCCACTTTCAGGGTACGGCGCGCACGCATGAGGCAAACCGGGCGGCCCTGGTGATGGCGTACTACCTGGACGAGTGCAGGAAGATCCCGCAGGCGGATGTCGATCTGGCGCATGCGCGGTACAAGGCCAACAAGCACGAACTCCGGACGATGAACATGACGGCCGTGAACTACGACGACCTGGAGATCATCCAGACGGCGGTGCCGTACATCCAGGCGCAGGCGGAGCGATCGGATGCAGAGAGGGTTCTCCGGGCATGCCGCAATGAAGCGCTCAGCTATGTGTTCCCGAATCAGCAGCCGCCGATAGACGTCTGCATCTACTCGCACGACGCGCCGAAGGTCGATCGCAGGTAAAGGAGCTCTATGAAGACCAGACTGGTAGCAATCAACGGCAGCGGGGGCGCCTTCACACCAATCTCGGCGACGCAGATCTGCCGGCGCGTGGACATCGTCGAGGACGCATCTGGCGCCGCTGGTGTCGCCCAGGGGTTGGCCTACCAGTACGACGATGGCCAGGTGCCGGCCTTCACCGCTATCTACGAGATCGCGCCGGCGAATGAGCCGCTCCGCATTGGAGATTCGATTGCCGAGGGCAATGCGTTCGGACCGGTGGTCGGCATCCCGGCGCAGAGCTCCGGAGGTTCGAGCACGCCGGCGACACTGCTCTGCAGGTTGCGCTCGCTGACTGCGACCGGAACAGTCGTCCGCGTCACGGAGTGGGACTAAACGTCCTCGACAACCAGCGAATGCAAGAACTCAGGCCGCCCGAGGGGCGGCCTTTCTGTTGCGCGAAAGAGACCATGGCCAACTTCGATCAAGCCTTTCAATACCTCATGCAGTGGGAAGACGAAGGCCTCACCGGCAAGATCACCGAGGACGACGGTGGCCGCACCCGGTTCGGAATTGCCCAGCGGTTCCATCCGGAGTTGGTCGCCATCGGTTTCTTCGATTACCTGCCGACTGCGGAAGCGCTGATGATGGCGCGCGACACCTATGAGCGCGGCGACTGGCGCCTGATGAACGGGGCGGGCATGAGTTGGCAGCCGCTCGCCAACAAGATGCTGTCGATCGGCGTGAATCTCGGCATGGTGCGGGTGATCCGCTGGGCGCAGGAGTGCGCTGAGGTGCACGTCGATGGCCAGGTAGGCCCAGAGACGCTGGCCGCGTGGAACGCAAAGTCGACCGAGGTGCTGCGCTGTCTCTCGCTCGACGCAGAGGCGCACTACCGCCAGCGCGCGGACGAGAAGCCGGAGTTGAAGGCTAACCTCAAAGGCTGGCTGCGCAGGGCTCAGGACTCGGCAGTCATGAAGGAGACGGCATGAACACAAAGGCATGGTTGCAGGGACTGCTTGCGGCAGTGATCTCGGCATTCGCTGGCGGGATCTCGGGGATGGCGACACTCCCCACGGTCTTCAACTTCTCGCATGACGGCTTGGCGAACGTGGCCAAGCTCACGCTTGTCCCGGCAGTCCTCGCGGCGGCCGCCTATCTGAAGCAGTCGCCACTGCCATCCAGCTCGGTCACAGTGACGAACAGCACCACGGTGTCGACCAACCAGACCGAATAGCTTCAGCCACTTTACGCAGCACCCAAACTCCAGCGAATCGAGGGCATCATGAGCACGACATCGACAGTTCCCGCATCTTCCAACACTCCAGACCCCGGAGTCTTCAGCAAGATCAAGCACTTCTTCGGCATCGTGTGGCATGGCATCGCCACCGGCGCAAGCGACGCGGCCAAGATCGAGGGCGAAGTCGTCACCGACGCACAGAAGGTAGAGCCGGATCTGCTCATGGCCGTGCAGGTGGGCTCGCTGGTTAACCCGGCCGCCGGTCTGGTGGCGAAGGAGATCATCACCGGCGCGTTCACCGCGCTCGGAGCTCTCACTGAGGCATTTGACGCGTCGAAGACCACGCTGCACGAAGTGGTGGCCGAGGCACCCGAATTCACCCAGGTCACGGTGCGCACCGAAGCCTTGCAGCAGCTAATCGCGCTCTACAAGACGTATGAAGTGGACCTCGAGAAGCTGAAGTCGGCCTTCCTGAAGCAGGCGCAGGACGGAACACCCGTGCCCGCGGCGCTGCCGGCGTCGGCGAAGTAAGCAGTACCACTCTGAGGAAAGGGGGTCGCGGAGAAATCGCCAGAGCACGAAGCGGGGCGGCTGACGAGGCCGCCCTTCTTCGTTTCACAAACCCACACATGGAACGCCTTCAGGTCTTCGAACACAATGGCCGTTTCGCTGTCGCCACAGAGGAGAGCCACATCCACTGCTATCCCTTCCACTCCCGCGAAGAGGCGGAGCGCTACATCTTCGTGTGCGAGCTGCTGAGCGGCAACGCGGAGCAGGCGGCCTGATGCGCTTCCCTTTCGTGACACGCGCTCACCACGATGAAGTCGTCCGGCTGATGCGCGAGCAGCTCGATCGCGCCGAGCAGGAGCGCAGGACCTACCTCGACCGCTTGGGTGCAGCAGGACTCGGCGGCGCCTTCTTCTCCGAGCCGGTAGAAGCTGCGCCTCAGTCCGCGATCGAGGAGATCGAAGACGCGGAAGCCCTAGAGGATCGGCGACTCGAAGCACTGCGCCGCCGCCCGTCCGCACTGGCGGCTGCGGTCACTCGCCAGATACGGCGGAATCGTCGGCACGAGGCCAGCAGCGATGCCCGCGGCGGACACATACGCAAGATGGTTGACGACGATCTGGATTCCGCGGAAGCCGCCGGGAGGCGCCGCCAGGCATGAGCACCTTCGCAATGCCGTCACCGATGACTGACCAGCAGCAGCCCGGTAGCGCCGCGCCCGATTCCTCGCTTGAGACCAGCCCGCAGGAGCACACCCCGTCGAATCCGATGGCGGGCACCGCGGATGATGAGCAGAACTCTAACGGCCTGAGCAAGGAAGATCAGGACAAGCTGATGCAGCTGATCCGCGACTACAAGAATCAGTGGAGCCAGGATCGCATCGCGCTGGTCGAGCGGTGCATGGAGAACCTCGAGTTCTTCAAGGGCAACCAGTACATCAGCTTCGACCCGCAGAACTTCCAGTTCTTCGACGCGCTGAACTACTACTCGGATGCGCACGGCGAAGATTCGGACGACACCGACCTCTATCAATACTGCAACAACTTCTACCAGATGCTCTGCACCGGGTTTGTGGCTGCGCTCAGCCCACAGCTGCCGAAGGCGACGTTTCTCCCCGAAGACGCCGAGAACCTGACCGATGTCACCACGGCCAAGGCGGCGCAGACACTGATCGAGATCATCGAGCGCCAGAACAAGGCCAAATCCCGGCTGAAGCAGCAGCTGTTCTATCTCTACAACTGCGGCGCGACGTTTCGGCACACCCGCTATGTAGTCGACGCTGATCGTGCTGGCACGCGTAAGGAACCTGAGTACGCGATCACCATGCAACAGATCATGCCGGAGCGCTACCACTGCTTCGCCTGCGGCGCGGAGACGCCGACCGATTCGATGGCTGGCATGGTGTCGCGCGCGTGCAAGAACTGCGGTGCACCCCTGGGCCCGGAGTCGCTCTACCCGGCAGAGACGGCGCCGGTCGTCACCCAGGTAGGTGAGGAAGAACTGCCGAATGGCATGGTGGCATGGACCATCTACTCACCGCTTGAAGTTGATGCCGATCCGCGGGCGAAAGATTTGCGCGAGACCCCGATCCTGAGCCTGTCGGTCGAAGTGCACCTCGGAGCGCTGCGCTCTTCCTACCCGGAGATGTATGCGCAGATCACGGCCACGAGCACGACCCTGACCGGCGAGTCGGACTCGCTCGACCGGATCGCGCGCCAGACGGTGCGGTCGCAGGCCATGCAGGGCGCCGGCCAGATGCAGGAGATGCGGCCGACACTGGACCGCACCTGGATACAGCCGTGGGCATTTGCCATCGATGACGACGAGGGCTTCGCGCAGCGGATGAAGAAGAGCTTTCCAAAGGGCGTGCTGCTGGTTTCGACCGGAAGTACGTTCCTCGAGGCGCGCGAGGCGAAGCTGCTCGATGAGTGGACATGGGCGGCCACGCACGAGGGCTTGGGCCTCTACCCGCCGGCTCCCGGCGATGTGGTGACGCCGTTTCAGAAGCGCTACAACAACCAATGCGCCATCATCGACGAATACATGGACCGCTGCTCGGCGGGCCTGACGCTGGGCGACACATCGATCCTCGATAACAAGAGTCTGAGCGGCAAGCCGCTGCTGCCGGGCGTGATCAACGGCATCAAGCTGAAGCGTACCGGGCCCGGCCAGAGCATTCGCGATGCACTCTTCCAATTCGAGTTTCACCTCGAGCAGATGGCCTTTGAGTATCTGGAGAAGCTGGTCTACAACGCGCAGATGTTCGCTGGCGTGCCAGCGCAGGTCTATGGCGGTGCCGGCGATCCGCACATCGAGACGAAGGGCGGTCAGGAGCAGCAGCTGGATGTGGCGCTCGGCCGGCTCAACATCTACTGGGAGAACATCCGCGAAGAGAACGCCGAGGCCTACGGCCTGTCGGTCAAGTGCGCGAGCCAGAATCTGACGGACGACCTGCGCCAGGTGGTGCAGCAGAAGGGCTCGGAGTATCGCAACAACTACGTGCGGCTGGATTCGATTCAGGGCGGAGTGACGACCCATCCGGACCCCGACCAGGGCTTCCCGATGTCTCCGAGCGAGCTGCGCGATCGCTGGAATTCGTTGCTTGAAGCCGCCGGCAGCGGCAATGCGTTCGCGACCGCGATCTTCGACGAGCCGACCAATCAGGAGCAGGCGGCCACCGCAGTCGGCGTTCCGGGAATGGTGGTGCCAGGCTCGGCGATGCGCGCAAAAGTGCTGCAGAACCTGCAGGAGCTCTCGCAGTCCTCGCCCCTGCCTGAGATCGGCCCGGACGGTCAGCCGACGGGCGGCGTGACGCCGTCGATCCAGCCTGACCGGGACATCGATGACTTTGAGACGTTGCGCAAGATCGTGCGCCTGTACTGCCAGGAGAATGCGGACCTGAAGACCAAGAACCCGGAAGGCTGGGCGAATGTACTTGCGTATCTGACGGCCGCGGTTGCGATGCAGACGCAATGGCAGGCTGCACAGGAACAGTCGAAGGCGCAGATTGCGCGTGCCGGGATGCCCCCGCCTCCTCCGCAGCCGGAGAAGCCTCAGATCCCACCGGATGAGATGAACCACGTTGTCGGGCGGCTGAATGCGCTCATGGATCTCGATCCGGCGCAGACGAAGGACACCATCGGCGGGCAGGTAAGTGCGGCCGCGCAGCTCGCAAAGATCGGCGAAGCACTGACGCAGTAACAGGAGAATGCATATGGCAGCGAGTCTGAAGAAGTACGGCGATACCGCAGTGTTCCACGACGGGCGCGGCGGCCAGTTCAACGCACTGGTGCTCGGCACGCGCTCTGATTCCGGCGTGACGGTTGGCCCGGACGGTGAGCCCACCATCACCTTGGCGTATCTTGATCCGCGTTCGGCTCCGAGCGGTCCGCTTCGCGGCGACCTGATGGATTCGGTGCGGGTAGCTCACGACGTGCCGTTCCTGGCCGGCGAGGATCTCTACACCTTCGGCTATAACGACACAACGTACACCTACCCGGTGGCGCCGACCGAGACGCCGGAAGACAGGCTCGCAAAGCTGGAGCAGGAGCTTGCCGAGCTGCGTGCCGGCTTCGGCGCTGTCGCACCGACCACACTGTTGGCCAAAGAGGATGGCGGCACATCCACCGGAACTGTCCCGGCGTCTTCGCCCATGTCGATTGCGGAGCAGCACGAGCTGCCACCTCAGAAGGCAGATGCGATCGAGAAGGTCGAGGGCAAGGCCGCAGCCGGCCCGGTCCCCGGCGCGACGCCTGCTTCCGGAGCCGAGCCCCCGAAGGCCGCACAGCCGGGTTCGCAGCCCTCGGGCGCCGGCGTATCCACCTCCACGGCTACCGCGGCCAAGGTCGGCTAACGAGTGCAGTGGATCGAATGTCCCGCCTGCCGCCGGAAGCTGATGCGCTTGCGCATGAGCGAAGGCGAGGTGTGGATCGAAACGAAATGCTCGAAGAGCGGGTGCGGCAAGCTGATTGAAGTACGGCTGCCGCATCCGCTGACGGGCTCTCACCTGACCGCAGCGGTCAGCCTCAAGTCCTGAATACCTCGCGATTGCCGGTGCGGCGTTACTGAACCGGCGCTGAGTTCCTGAATGCCTTCGAGCGTCTGCGGACCCCGAAAGGCCTCCCATGCCAGCCGAAACTCCTGCAGCCGCACCAGCGGCAAGCGCACCCGCGTCTACACCCTCCGCCTCGCCGTCGCCTGCGGCCAGTCCTGCGCCCGCATCCTCTTCCCCGGCGACAGGAACGCCGGCAGCAGGTTCTGGCGCTGCCCCCGCAGCCGCTGCCGCGTCCGCGCCCGTCAAGCGCGAGGACTTTCAGAGCCAGGAGCAGTATTCGAAGGCGCTGCTTGATGCAGAACTGGCGAAGATCCCGGCTACAGCTGAGATCGCCGCACCCGATGCGGAACCCGCTGTAGAAAAGCCGGCAGATGCTGCTGCGGAGACGACTGAGACGGATCCGGCCGCTGCGGAGACGAAGCCGGCAGACGATGAGACGAAGCCCGCTGAGGACGAGCTCGACTTCAGCCTGGACGAAGAGACGCCGGCCGCCGACCCCGAGATCATCTCCCGGCTCGCAACTGAAAACGAAGAGTTTGGGCGGCTGCTCGATGCCGACCCCGAACTGAAGGGTGTGCTCTTCAAGACGGCGCGCGAGGCCGCAGAGCTGAAGCCATACCGCGAGCTCTTCCCGGATGTGGAGAGTGCGAAGTTCGCGCATGCGAACGCCGGCACCTTTGTGGATGTGCGGGATACCTTCATGCGCTCGACCACACCCGAGGGCACGCAAGCAACGCTCGACAAGCTGGCCGAGCTCTCGATCGAGCGGGATGAGCAGGGCAATCCGATCATCGATCCGGTAACGAAGCAGCCGAAGATCGGCGACGACTTCTACGGCTTCCTGGATCACTCGCGCGATCTGGGAATCGAGCACGACCGGCAGGAGATTGCGGAGCGCCTGAAGGCCAACCGCTACGCGAATGAGGACGAGAAGCAGCGGGATGAGGTCGTCGCCGCCGCTCTCGACGTGCTGAAGGACTACTACCATCCCAGCGCGGAGACCAGCGCAGCATCGATGCCCGAAGAGTTGCGGCAGCGTGCGGCGGAGCTCGACCGTCGCGAGCAGGAGCTGCAGCAGCACTCGCAGAGGGAGAAGGTCTCCGAGCGCCAGCGCTTCGAATCGGAGCTGGTGAAGGAGTCTCAGTCGCGCGTCACTGGCGCGATCAATCGAATTTTCGACAGTCTGACAAAGCAGGGCGCGGTGATTGCGCCTTTCTTGAAAGAGACGCTGCCAAATGTGATCGGCAGCGAGCTGATAAAGACGGTCGCGAAGGACCCGGCGCTGAAAGCGGCGATGGCGGATCTGCAACGCCTGCCGATGAGCGCCGATGTACGCAGTCGCCGCCTTGCTCTGTTGGACAAGGCGGTGCAGACCCACCTTCCAGCCATCGCCCGCACGCTGCTGAAGCAAGCGGGGGTGCAGGTTCTCTCGACCCAAGCCCAGCGACGCAACAAGATTGACGCGCAGACGACAGCCTCTCGCTCGGAGCCAAAGGGCTCTGTCGCGGGTGCCGCGCCGAACTCACAGCCGCTCGATGTCGCAACGGCGATGAGCAAGGCCGAAGCCCACTGGCAAAAAGCGAACCCTGGCAAGCCTATCGACCGCGATGCAAAGGGACGCATCGCGAGCCTGGCTACCAAGCTGATGACCGGCCAGCAGATCTAGCGCGCACCGACCAAGCAATACCTGCCCGTTTCTAAACGAGGACATCATGGCAATCGGAACTGCCCAGAATACCCAGCAGCTTCAGCTCGAGGCTGTCAACAAGGTGATTCGTCACCTGATCAACGAAGAGTCGACGCTCGATAACGAGATCAGCGAGCGCGGCACAGTTACCAAGGTCTCGCTGCGTAGCTTCCGCGTGCGCTTCAAGACTGCGCTGCCTGGCGCGGTCTCGATGTTCAACCTGGACGGCGGCACCATTCCGTCGGGCGGGCTGAGCCAGTGGGATCAGGGCCTCCTGACTCCGCTCGCGTACATCTTCCCGGTCGAGTAC
Organism: uncultured Acidobacteriaceae bacterium; assembly: GCA_964252395.1. GTDB lineage: Bacteria > Acidobacteriota > Terriglobia > Terriglobales > Acidobacteriaceae > KBS-83. The sequence continues at coordinate 30,996 of CAXUMX010000017.1, forward strand.
TCGCGCCTGACCGACATCATCGGGTCGAGCGGCCCCTCGGTTGCCACCGAGAATCCGGTGGACACCACGCTGACTGACGTAGCGCTGCAGATGGCGATCGCGCGCGACCAGTTCCTGCAGACTTCCGGGGACGGTCACATCGCGACTGTCGACGCGGCATACGCTGGCGGCGGCGCCAACCCCATCCTGCTGGCCAACAACCCGGCCGCACAGGGGTTTGGGGGTGGCGCATTCGGCGCTCGCCTGATCTCTCCGCAGCAGGTGGTGCAGGTGATGTCTCCGTCGTATGCGCTTCGCGGCACTTGCACCGTCATCGGCGTCGCAAACAAGCTGGGCGGCGTTCAGTCGATCACGGTCGATGCAGTCCCGGCCGGTACGGTGGCTGGCGACTTCATCATGGTGGCCGGTGTGGCGGCGGGCACTCCGAACTTCCTGTTCGGCATCCCGTACTTCCACAACACCTCGACCTCGGGCACCTATCTGGGCATCTCGCGTGCCAACAGCTACGTGGTGGCGAATGGCGTCAACGCCAACGGCGCCGTCATTACGCTGCCTGCACTGCGCGCTGCACAGAACCGGGTGATGCAGTCCTTGGGCGCGAAGGCGCTGGGCGGTCAGTTCTGGCATACCCACTACTCGCAGGCGCAGGCCTATGAGGAGATGGGCTTCGCCAAGCAGCAGATCACCATGGCGGACGGCAAGATGCCAGGCTTCGACGGCCTGACGAAGAACATGTCCGACATCATGGTCGCCGGCCGCCGCGTCATGCAGAACAACCACGCAGACGTGACGCGCTGGGATCTGATCGATCCGGGAGCCTGGCTGAAGGTCGTTTGGGGAAACACTCCGCAGTGGTTCAAGAACAAGAGCGGCCAGTGGGTGTTTCAGGTGATGGACCCGTCGAGCGGCAACCCGACCGCGAACGAGCTGTGCGCCTACTACGACGCGCGGCAGTACGCAGTCGACAATCCGCAGGCGATCTCGTCTGTGACCAACTGCAAGATCCCGGTCTTCAACTAGCCCGGTCTACCTCCTGAAAGGGGCCGCCTTCATCGGCGGTCCCTTCTTTTTGCGCAGCACCCAGAGAGCCTATGAGCTTCATCATCGAAAAAAACCCCATCCCTACACACATCCAGGGTGCCCTGACCCGCTTCGGCGGAAAGAACCCGTACGGCCGCCCGCAGTGGCGCATCGTCGTAGCCTCGGACGTCTTCGTGCGCGAAGCAGGCGTCTACCGCGACTGGGACGAGAACCTCTCGATCGCCGAGCGCGGCGGATTCAACTTCCAGCAGACCGAAGAGCAGGCGATGGCGCGCATCAACGGCCGCGATTTCGCAGAGCTGGGCGAGCAGCCGAACTGGGCCGCGCTGCGCTATGAGAATCGGCCCTTGCGCACGGTGACGGAGACGCGCGACAACCCGCGCTACCCCGGCATCAAGGGCTGGATCGTCGAGAAGTGGTTCCCTGCTTTGAGGTATGGCTCGCCGGAGGAGTGGTACAGCTACCGCGCAGCCGACGGCATCACGCCGATGCTCGGCCCTTTCCCGCACGAGGGCGACTACGAGATGATCTACGGCCCCTTCCCCCGGGTGCCGGCGATCGGGCAGCTGCAGCTATGGATCTCGCACTATGCGCGGCAGCGCGAAGAGATAAAGCAGAGCGGCACGCCGGAGTCGCGCGCGCTCGAGTATGCGCAGCGAGAGATGGATCGGGAGCGGGAGCAGTGGTTGCGCCGGCGAGCCGAGTACCAGTACATGATGGCAAACATTTGGACATCGATTGCCACAAACGGATCCCTCGGGATGAGTCGCGTGCGCCAGGAGCTTGCGGCGCGCTGCGGCCAGACCGAACACATCGGCCTACTGAAGGGCTGAAGGAGATATCACGATGGCAAGCGCACCTCTCATCACAACCGACCAGCAGCTGCAGGTGATCGAAAACCACTTCGGCTCGAATCCCTTTGAGTCGCGCAACCGCAAGAACTCGAAGGCAGAGCAGGGGCTTCGCTGGAGCCGCGCCCAACGCGCCGAGAAGGAAGCGATGCTACGCGATACGGGCAAGGCGCGGCCCGCGGTGGTCGTCAACTTCAACCCGTTCGCCCTCCGCGTGAGCGGCGGCATGCTGTTCAAAGACGGCGTGGCGGCCTGCCCGGTGGGCACGCCATATTCAGCCCGCGTCCTTCATGAGGTACGTTGGCAGGCAGCGGACAAGGGCTGCACCCTCGACGATGTGGAGCAGTTCGACCCGATTCCTTACGTTCCGGCGGTACTCGCTCCGGAATACGTGCGCGAGTACGTGCAGGAGCGGCAGACGGGGGGCGTGCTGGTGTTCATGGGAGACGGCGTTCCCGAGGACCTGGACGTCGAGGTAGACATCCCGCAGCACACGCCGGGCGGCGATGGGCCGAGCTACACCACCATCATCAAGCGCAACTTGAAGCAGTACTGGGAGGAGACGCTGGCCAAGCAGAATGCGCAAATCCTGAAGCGCATCGAAGAGGCCAACACCTTCTATGAAGATCCGGAGATGCGCAAGTACATCACGGATAACGACCGCGAATACGTGCGCCTGGCCGAGTATCGCGGCATCCTGAAGCCTGAGGACCGGCCGCGCTGGGTGCTCAACAATGCGATGCTGCATGCCGAGAAGAAGCCGGATCCCTGCCCCGCTTGCGGCGCGGTGCCAAACCCGGGCGCCGCGGTCTGCATCACCTGCGGCGACTATGTCTTCGACCGCGTGAAGGCCTTCCGCGCCGGAGTGATCGAGATCGAGCACCGGTCGATGGCGGATGCCACGGACGCGGAGTGGTCCGAGATCCAGAAGATTCACAAGCGCCGCGAGCGCATCAAGGAACAGCGCACCAAGGCGGCGAACTAACGTGTTCTCGACGCGCGGGGACGTGAAGGCAAAGGTACGATCGCTGCTCGACGATGTGCAGGGATCGTACCTCGACGACGCGTTCCTCGATCCATTGATCCAGCAGGAGTATGAGGCGGCCGCCAGCGAACTTGCAGGCACGCTCAGCCCCTTCGACGAGATGGTGGTAGAGGTTCCCGGCGTAACTGCCGGGACCTCTGACCTTTCGGCATACCAAGCCGCAGGGAAACCTCTCGAAACGCTGGTCAACCCCGAGCGGATCGACTGGAAGGTGGCTGGGCAGCCGAGCTGGTTCTATCGCAAGTTGCGCGGCCCCATGGACATGCTTCCGGATACGCGGCCGGACCAGTGCCCCATCGGCTGGGAGTGGCGCGCGGAGATCATCTACATCACGCCGGCGACTGCTGACGTGGACCTCCGTGTGCGCGGCGAGTTCGGCGTGCCAATCCTGCGCTCGGATGACGATCAGCTGACACTCCACAAACGAATCGGCTATGCGATCGGCTATCGCGTCGCTGCGCTGGCTGCGGCCGTGCGTGGCAACTCCGAGTGGGTGAAGAACTACGGCGACCAGGCAATCGTCGCCATGGATGAGATCGAAGCGCAGCTGGTGCGGGCCGACCAGGGCAAGGTGCGCCGGGTGGGCCGGATGACGCGCTGCAATCGGACGCGCGGACGTTACAGCAGCAACTACTGAGGAAGGAACAGCCATGGCCATTGCAGCGAACGTTCAGGAAGCAACAAAAACATTCAAGTCGATCCTCGCCTTTATTGCGCTCACACTCTCCGGCAGCTACGTGGTGGGTGGTGACACGCTTGATCTCACCAAGGTCACCAACACGAACGGCGAAGACTTCGAAGGCTTCTTCGAGAACCCTCAGAGCATCGGCTTGTTCTTCGAAAATCTCGGCGGCTACTACGCGCAGATCATCCCGGGCGCAACGCTATCCGCGTACAAGATCAAGATCTTTGCCCCTGGCGGCGCCGAGCTGGGTGCGGTCACCTACGCATCCGTGAACCTGACCGCGGCAAATTCGATCGTGCTGCTGGCCACACGGCGGGCGGTGTAGGCAGATGGACCTTAAGCCGATCAACTCCACGATGATCTCGCACGCCGGCTTCGATCCCTCGGCCGGCGTGCTGGCGATCCGCTTCCACTCCGGCACGGAGTATCACCACACCGGAGTCTCTGCCGAAAAGTACGCAGCACTTCTGAAGGCGGAGAGCGCCGGCAAGTTCTACAACGACCAGGTGCGCGGCAAGCACCCGTTCACCAAGAGGGAGCGCAAGCACTGAAGTGCTAGAATCTGGGCACAATTCGAGTGCGGCATCACACCGCACACAGCACTTGGAGATGCTTATGTCCGACCTGTTGGAGCAGGTTGTGATGCCGCAACGCGAGCCTACCCGGCTTATCCCGCTGACGCAAGGTCAGTTCGCCATCGTCGATGCCGGCGACTTCGACTGGCTGAGCCAATGGAAGTGGCACGCGGATTGGAACCCCCGCAAGAAGCAGTGGTCAGCGCGAACAAACGTCACCGAAGCAGACGGCCGCCAGCGCGGCATCCGCATGCACCGGATGATTATGGGCGACGCCGTGCGCATGGTGGATCACATCGATGGGAACACGCTGAACAACTGCCGCTCGAACCTGAGAGCATGCACACCGATCACCAATGGCCGAAACCGCAGCAAGGTGGCGCCGTCCAGCTCACGCTTCAAAGGTGTTTCGTGGAACCGGCGCCAGGGCTACTGGGGCGCATACATCCGCATCGACAAACAGTTGAAGTACCTCGGCTGCTTCAGCAAGGAAGTGGATGCCGCCCGCGCGTACAACGACGCGGCGACCAGGCACTTCGGCCCATTCGCCAGGCTGAACGATCTAACCGCGCCGACGCAGGAATTTCGCCCTCAGCGCGAAGTGCAGAGCGTAGGCCGAAACAACGCGACCGGGTTCCGAGGGGTTTGCCGCGTGTCCAAGAGTAGCAAATACGCGGCTCAGATCTACCACGATGGCAAGACATACAAGCTCGGCGGCTATTCCGATCCAAGAGAAGCTGCTCTCGCCTATGACCAGGCAGCCATTCGGCTGCTAGGAAGCAAGGCAGTCCTCAACTTTCCCGCCGAAAGGGCGCTCAATTAACTTCGCCGGATACACCCCCACGCAGTTCGCACGATTTGGGGGTTTTGTAGACGTAGAGGACGCCACATCGCTCCCCATGGGAGCTGCGCCTGTTTGCAGGAACTGCCGTTTTGCCCTGACCTCTGTTGAGACTCGCTATGGCATCCAGCTGGCGATGCAGAGCCCAAACCAAGATGCCCAGGTGACTGGCGGGCTGTCGCTGATCTATACGGCGGAAAATCCCGGGGAGACGTTCTTTCAACAGCCCATGATCTTTGACGCCACCGGCGCGATCCTCATCGAGAAGCCGGTAGGGAGCGGACGACTTATTCCGGTCGTCGGGCCGAACGTAACGCCTCCCGCTCACGCCCACATGACAGGCGCCCAGGCCTACAATCGCGCCGCCTTGGCCTTCAGCGACCTCAAGCAGCCTCTAGGCCCACTGGCGGTCTATGGATTGAGCGGCGGGGTGCTGGACCCTTTCGGACAGAAGCCCCTCGGCTTCAACTGGCAGAAGAGCACCAGCTGCTTGGTGGGCGAGTACTGCACCCCTGCCGCGCCCGCCGGGAACGGCCACCTCTACCGCTGCATCCAGGCGGGAGCTACCGGAGCGGCCGAACCGATATGGCCGCTTGTGCCGGGCGGGACCGTCAACGATGGCGGGGTCATCTGGCAGGAGAGCACGCCCAGCGTAACCGCAGTCGGCGGCGGGAATGTCGATCCCAACCCTGCTGGCTCTACCCGGTACGCCGTCATCGCCTTTCAGAATCGAAACGGCAACATCAGCGGGATCACGCAAGGGGCAGTGCTCGCCATCCAGATACCTGCTGCTGGATCTCAGCTGCAGTTTGACAACCTACCGACCGGGCCTCCGAACGTCACCGCGCGGATCATCGGCATATCGGTCGCGACCGGCACGAATGCGGGACCGTTCTTCTACATGCCGTCCGCCGTGGTCTCCGCCGGCATTGCGATGAGTTCTTCGGTCGTCCCGGATAATGCAACGACTTCAGCGACCGTCAACTTTACGGATCAGTTCCTGCTCTCGAATACATCCACGACCCTCACTGACCGATTCCGAGTGATCGCCCCGCCGCCGGCAGTGGATGTTTACTATTCGCCTTCACTGGACAGAGTCGTTCTCACGGGGACGGACGGCATCGGCAGCGGTCATCTCATCTCGCTCGCCGCCGATTCCGAGTCGTTCTATGGCGACACCGGAGCACTGCAGGTAGGCAATGGAGATGGTCAGCGAACGATCTGCGCCAGAGAGTTCCAGGGCACCCTGTATTCGTTCAAAGAGCGCTCGGGCTACGCGATCACCCCGGCAGCCACGGACCCCTCTAGTTGGGCCGTGCAGCAGCGCTGGTCGTCCGTAGGGCCTTGCGGACCACGCGCAGTCGCAGTATCCGCCAACTTCATGATCTTCGTTCACCGAAGTGGGATTTGGATCGTCGACGCATCCGGCAACCCCGAATGCGTGACCGACGAAATCCCGCAGTACTTCTCTCTGGTCAATTGGGACGCGCAGCACACCATCTGGGTCTTCGTAGATGAGGAATTGAAAGAGATCCGCATCGGTCTCCCCGTGGGAGACGGCGTGACGGTTCCCAATCAGGTGCTGACAATGAACTACCGCGAGGGCACCAATTCACCGATTCGCTTCACGGCTTATCAGGGGACGGAGACCGCGCCAACCCAGACCCGCAAGTGGTCAATTGATGACCTTGCCGCGAACCTGGCTTTCAGGTGCGAGCGGGCTCTGCCCGCGAATGCTTCGCGGTTCGGAAGCTACCGCCAATCACAGATACTCCTCTGCAGCTCTTCGCCGGACGGCACCGTGCAAGCCATCACGCCGGGCGTCTACAACGACAATGGCGGTGGCATCCAGGCGGAGTATGAGACTGCCTGCCCTAATCCCTTGATGGATGTGCAGATGCTTGGGGGCGCAGTCATCAATGCGGCAGGTAAAGGCCAGATGGACGTGTCCGTGATGGTAGGCCGCACTCTGAAGGTTTCGGCTGGCCAAGGCCGCTTCGGACCCGAGCAGCAGACCAACGAGATCCGCCTATCGCCTTGCGGGCTGACTCCAGACAAATTCGCCGATTACGCTGCCGCAGCCCGCGGTCAGAACGAGCGCTTCAGATTGCGATTCACGAATGGGAAGCGTCCAGATCACTACTTCAGCGTGAAGTCGGCCAGTCTCTACACGCGCCCTCTTTTCGGCGCCCGGAGTGGAAGCTGATGGCGATCGTACTTTCTCAGGCCCAGGTGAACGCGGCAGCAGCGCAGGGTGGAAACGCGCTCCGGGAAGTACTGACGGGCGTGCTCAATGAAGTGAGCGCGATCAATGCTCACGTCGGCCGTGCACCCTTGCAGAAGGTGGATGCCAACACTCCGACGCTGATCAAAGTCCCCACCGCTGCGCAATTCTCGGTGACGGCGGCTCACGGTGTGTTCGCGGTGGCGATTGTTAATCCGCAGGATGTGTCGCCGCTGACGGCGTCGCAGGTCGGCGTGGCAAAGAACTCTACCAACGCAGCTTTGTATCACGAGATATCGTCGTCGCCGGTCCCCACATTTGCTTCTGGCGTGGTGACATATCCCGTGACCAGCAACACGCACACCAACATTTCCCAGCCCGGCGTAACGCTCTACTGGCGGCTCCGCTCTAGCTACGACGGTGTGACGTGGAATGCGTACCAGGTTCAAAGCTCCGCCGTTTACGCCGGATTGGTCGGGTCCGACATCACAACGCCGAACGTGCCGCTCAACCAAACCAATTTCGCCACCGTCGATTCAATTCCAAACGGAGCGACTGCAAGCGTCCGAGTCTATGGACCCGGGGGTGTTGGTTCGGGTTACATGCGGCAGATTGGGGCTGCAGCGATCGGTAGGCCCAGCGCCACCATCACCGGTCTGCCGTATGGCTCCGATCGCTTCGTCATGTATGACGGATCGCAATTCCAGACCGTGCCGACGCTGGCCGCGGCGCTGCCGGACACATGGGAGCCTGTCGGTAAAGTGTCGATCATCTCGAATGGGGGCGGCCTGGTGCTGCCGGTCATTCATGCAGTGGTAGTGTCGGGTTCAATTCTCGGATACCAGATCGTCAATCCCGGGAATGGCCTGACGGCCCCGCCAGTGCTGACGATCACTGATCCCACCGGCGTGAACGCTACCGCAACGACCGTCATCCAGGGTGGCCAGGTGACGCAGGTGATCCCAGGCAATGTGGGCTCTGGATACTCCTCCGGGCCGACCGTTACACCGTCAGGCGGCGTGAGCGCTGGCAACGCGGGCGGCGGTGGGGCAATCGGCGGGAACGGCGGGAGGTTGACGAGTGTTTGAGAAGCACGAAGAGTACATCGACACGCGCAGCGGCATGCACGTCGTGAAGCTGCGCAACGAAGCAGGCCATGAGCACCTGGTGCAGGTGTTCATCGGCCACACCGGCTGCCCCGCGTGCGGCGCCGTGCAACACTCCGAGGGTCGCGACATCGATCCTCAGGCAGTCGTCGAGCGAGTCATAGCGGACCTGGAAGCGAGCCACCGCGCGATGCTGGACTATGCCGAGAAGCATGGGGTCCCGATCAGGTGAAGTCTCTCTCGCTGCGAGTCGCAACGCGGGCAGACTGGCCGGCAATCGTAGCGCGCCATCAAGAACAACAGAAGCTGCAGGGCACGAACTACGAACTTCCGGAACTATTCGGCAGGCATGCCCATGCTGTGGCAGTCGTACTGGTAACCGTCGACGAAAGTGACGAAGTCCAGAACGTGGTCTATGTCGAGCGCATCGCAGAAATGCGATTCGTGGGCACCGATCCGCAAGCCACCGCGATCGCGCGCCGGGAGATCGATGGCCTCGCGTTTCTGCTGCGGATGCAGGGATACCGGTGGCTTGAATGTTTCGTACCAAGGCAATTGGCAGCGTCGATCGGCAAGCCGTTGATGGCCGCCGGCTTCGAGAACAAAGACGAAGAGCTGTCGCATTTCACGCGAGATTTGAGACTGGAAACCATGGAGAGCAACGATGAGTAGAGGACAGAGCAGCAGTGTCGAAAGCACCGCGAGCAAAAATTCGGCGACTGATCAGTCAAATGCTCAGTCTAGCTACGGCGCCACGCAGTCCGATATCGCCGACTACCGCAAGCAGCTGGGCGACTTCATGTCCTCGAACCCTTACACGAAGGGCGGCGAGTACGACCAGACCATCAACACCGGGTTGGCCAACATGTCCGATGCAGGTTCGAACTCGCTGAGAGGCGCCCTGCAGTCGCAAGCTCTGCGCACTGGTCAGAACAGCGCTGCTGATGCCGCAACGGCGGCCGAGTATGCGCGGCAGAACCAGCGGCAGTTGTCCGGCGACGAAGCGACGGCAGAGCAAAACCGCATCGCTGGAGATACGGCTTACAAGCAAACGGGTTTGCAGGCCGCAACAGAGCCGATTTCCGCAGAAGGCCAGCTCTACGGCACGAGCAGCGGCGCTGCGAACAGTGCGCTGGGCACCGCCGCGCAGGCGGCGCAAACGCCCTCCTTCTGGGACACTCTCGGCAGTTCGTTCGCGGGCGCCCTGGGTAAGACAGCTGGCGGCGGCAATGTCAGCGTCGGCCTTCAGCATCAATTCTAGAGAACACGGTGGGCAGTGAGCAGCGGCTCCGGAGACGGGGCCGCTGCCATTTGGTGACAGGAGTGATGCATGATTCAGACCAGCGCGTACACCCCATCGGATACTCCGTACAGCATAAGCGACGAAGATCTGACGCCGGCCCAGCAGATGGCGAAGCTGATGTCTCCCGTGGATGCCGCTTCTCTGTTGCAGGGAGGGTCTGCGTCCGGCGCAGCGGCATCGGGCGGCGGAGGAGCAACGACCGGATCGTCGGCCCCTGCCAGCGTCCTAAAGCCCGGCACTGTGCCAGCTGTGTCTGGCGGCCGTGCAGCACTGGCGGCGCTGGGAAGCGCTCCGCAGCTCGACACGGCAAAGATTGAGCAGTTGCAGCAGCAGCGCAACACCGATGCGACGCCGCTGAATCCGAACGCGCAGCAGTACAGGCCGGGAGTCGGAACGAAGATCCGCCGCGGGGTTGCGGCCTTCTTCGCGGAAGGCATCCCCGGCGCGCTACTGTCGAATTACAACGCGCCAAATAGACAATTCAGCATAGACGACCAAGCGCGGCAGGCACGGCTTGGGCAGGACCAGGCACAGCTCGCCGATGTGCAGTCGAACTTCAAGGATCGGCTCGATGCTTATAACCGCCAGCGGCAGGCCGCTGGAGAAGCCGTCAAAGCGGATAAGAACGATGTGACGGCCAGCACGAAGGAGGCCGCGCGACTGGCGTTGCTCGCGAAGAACGGGCTCAAAGAGGTGGACGACGGCCAGGGGAACAAAAGCATCGTTGACGACGAGAACTCCGAGGCGTTCAAAGACAAGAAAACGCTGAACGAACTCCGGCAGACCACTGAGGAGTTGAAGCAGGCGCAGACGGCGGTGGAGAACGCGAAGAACGATCCGAACTCTCCATCCTTTAAGCAAGCGCAGCAACGTCTGCAGGTAGCGATGGCGGGGCACCAGGCGGCCACGCTGGCGGCGCAGGCGCGGTGGGGCAACTACCAGTTGCATGCGCATGGCACGGATCTTCAGGGGAACACGCTTCCCGGCGCTACTGAGCTTCCCGACGGTACGCCGGTTGGGACCGCGTTCGCTCCTACAGTGAATAAGCAGCAGCCGAAGGTCGCGCAGTTCAACGATGTGCATGGAGCGCTCGATTCGCTCGAGAATTCCGCGAAGGCGCTGGTTAAGTCTGGCGGCAAGCTGAATTCGCCCGGAGTGGTGGCAGCATTGGCTGATCCGAAGAGCACGTCCTCGCAGTACCTGCAGGGGCTAGTAGCGAAGGGGCAGCTGACGCCGGCAGAGCGCGACTACGTCGTTGCGAATGCCGCTGCACACGAGAATCTGATGGCGCTTCGGTCATCAGTAGGCGGCGGCGTCTCCGATACGCAGGTGCACCAGCTGCTCAGCCTGCTTCCGAACGCATCGACGCCTGATCTGGACTATGCACTCCGCCAGACTGGCCAAATTCGTGCCACGGCCAATCGGCTTGGACAAGGCTTGCCCAACGTGCATGGCGGACGGCGAGTCCGCGGGTCTGATACTCCCCAAGAGAATGCAACCCCGGCTGCCTCTCAGATTCCCGCGGCAGCAGCTGCGCAACTTCAGGAAGGCGTACAGCACACCTTCGGCAATGGCCAGGTGTGGACAAAGCAGAACGGCAAGCCAGTGAGGATTAAGTAAGTGGCCGCCAAGAAGCCAGGTGCATGGGATGTGGTGTCGACGGCACCAGTGTCCGCGGGCGACGGCTGGAACGTCGTCTCGACCACACCTATTGCTGCCCGTAAACCGATCGACACGCATGGCGTGAACATCAGCGCCGCACCTTCGCCGAGTGTCTACGACCGGTTTCGCCGAGTGGTGGCGAACTCGGCGGCGGGACATGCTGTCGAGTCGGCTCTGCCGAAAGTCGCGGATGCGTTGAACCTGCACCCTACGACTGCGTACGGGCCGGAGTACGACCGCCAGGGTGAGCAACTGATCGCGCCGGAGGCAGCAGTGCCCGGCAATCCCACCAGCACGGCCGGGCAGATCGGCAAGGGGGTGCTGAAAGGCGTAGGGCAGATGACATCCGCGCCCGCGCTCGCGACCGGCGCGGGCATCGCGGTGACTGGCGGCTTGGCCGAGGGAGTGCCAGTCGCCGCGGGCCTGATCCGCGCGGGCAGTGCCGGCGCTGGTGTCGGGCAGGCCTTCAAACAGCTTTACGACGCGTACAAACTCAAGCAACAGGGTGCGCCGACGGGAGATGCCGTGGAGGCAGCGGGAGCAGCCATACCAGGGGTAGCGGCGGCGGTACCGGCCGCTGGCGAGCTTCTGAAAGGTGCGGGAAAAGGCGCACAGACTGCCGCCGAGGACCTTGTAACTAAAGGCATTGTGGGGGCGCGCGTAAAGGACACGCGTCGAGGTGCAAACCCCGGAAAGGGCTATTTCGAAGGAGATCCGGTAAGCAGTCGTGTGCCTTCACTTTCCATGAAGGGCATCGCGAACCGCGCGGGGGCTGCGAAGGCTGTCACCGGACAAGCGCTGAATAAGGCCTACAAGGCGGCGGACGCTAACGGAACTCTTATCCCGGCTGCGGAAGTACGCCAAGCTTTGCAATCCACGGTAGGCGGAGCGAAGACGGCAATGCAGGAACCGGGCGGTGCCGGGGATATTGACGGCTTGAGCCGCTTCGAGGCAACGTTCGAGCCTGCGCTCCAAGCCGCAGAACAAAAGGGTGGATTCACGCCGAGCGAACTGTGGAAGATTCGTCGCAATATCGACGATCATGTGGCCTGGACCGATGCCACGAAGGCCGGGATGAAGCAGGTCCAGCAGCGCACATCGGGGGCGCTCGGCGGCCTGTTGGAGAAGCATGTCCCAGAGACGGCACCACTCAATCAGGCTTATCAAAACCAGGTCGCACTCTACGGACGCGCTGCGGAACGAGCCGCTACGGGTCAGAACCCACTATCTGAGATTGGGCGGAAGGTGGTCGTAGGCGGTATCGGCTCAGCGGCTGGGGCGGAACTGCACGGTGGCCCGATGGGCGCATTGGGTGGCGCCGCTGCTTTGGCCGCTGATTCTGTGCCCGTCAAGACAACAGCCGCAGCGCTCCTTCATGGCGGGGGCGAGTTGGCCGAGGGCGCTGGAAAGATTGCCCAAAAGGTCCCAGATGCAGTTGCAGAAAGCCTAGCCGGAGCAGCGGCTGCACCCAAGAAAGAAGAGGATGATCTCAAAGTTACTCAGACCGGGCCTAATACGTATCAGGGGCCAACAGTCGAGCTAGCGTCCGGTGATTCTACGCATGCGGGCAGCATGCCGACGGTCGGATCTGGCGGAGAGGCTGCTGGACACGATAAGCCAGACCAAGTAGCAAAACCCGACAGCGAGCCCAGCGATCAGACCGTCGATCAAGAAACACCCCAGCCGGAGGCGGAGTTATACACGCCTGAGACGCATCAGTTTAGCCCTGCCGCATGGCTGGCAGCAAACCCTGGTGGTAACCACGAGGACGCACGTGCCGAAGCGGAACGGCTGGGCTACGAGATTGTGGCCTAATAGCTCCGTTTTGAGCCGCGCTTGCCGGTGTAAGGATTGGTGTTGCCACGCGTCGACCAGTTGTTCTGCCGCGAGTGGTCTGGCGAGGTGCGGACATGCGGCTGGACGTAGGTGCCGCGCTTTGTCACGTGGCTCCGGACGTGCACAGGCGATGCGAATGCCGGCACCGCGAGCAACGATATAAGTAGCAGAGTTGTTCTCATCTCATCACCTCGGGAGGATTGATCATGAAGATCTCGTGCATTTTCAACGGCGTCTATGTGCAGCCTGAAACCGAAGCGGAATACGATGCGCTGATGCTCCTCATGGACAGCGTGAAGGTAGACCCACGACGGGATCCGATCATTCCGGCCGAGCCCTCGTTCGGTGGTGTGACTGGGCCACTCGTCTCAACTGAGCCTACGCGCGTGACTACTGAGCAGATCGAGAAACGCTTCCTCCTTAATCAGAAGGTTGGTGGTCCACGCCATCGTGCCGACGCCATTGCTGAAGATCTCACAGCAAAAGAGTCTGTCACCCTGGAGCAAATGGGTCAGGGCTTGGTTGACAAGGTCGAGTGCCGGTTCGGGACCGGTGGGAGTCCAGGGGACCAAAAACTGAGAGTAGAGGACACGTTTGGCCTTGAGTCCGTTCAGCCAAGTCCACAGTGACTCATAATCGTCGTTCTTCGCGGTGATGTCGTAGCTGAGCAGGTACAGAGCCATGAGCGAGAGTAGGCCGGATTGGAAGTGATCACACTTCCCCGCCCCGGTCAGGGCTGTCACACCGAAGTAATAGAGCAAGGAACCGAACGGCATTGACACCAACCAAGATCGTGCTAACCTCATCGCAGTTCAACGGAGCTCAAAACTCCTGTTCGAAAGCGTTGCGCCGCCCACGTCAGGGTGGTTTTTCTGTGCCCATCAACATGGGCCGGAGGCGGGTATCCGTAAGGACCCCGGCACGGCTTTCGACGTGTTTTGACCTCCGGCCCGCTCAACCTCTCAAAAGGGCTGGGCGGGAAGACTCTATCGAAAGAGAGCATCCCGATGGCACAGGAATTCTACGAATCACCGATCGATTCTTCGATTCAGCTCACGCAACATCTCCTCGACACCAAGCCAAACTACGACGCCACCTACACCGATATCGTGGGCTGGCTGGAGGCCTCGGCAGCCTACAACGCAGCTGCGGCTGCCATGCCGAAGAGCACCGATCTCGAAGAGTTGAGGTGGCTTGCCGGTTTAATGTTTCTGGCGGGCAGCAACTCGGTAAAGCAGGCGGTAACGCTCTAGCGAAACAAGTTTGTAACGCGTTACAGTTGCGAGCCCCTAGGTGTCGCCAGTTGTCACGCTACAGGTCTTAAGAAGGATTCGCAGGGGATCGGTAAAATCGCAGCGCATAGGGTCGCCGCGAAGATTCGATCTCGGGCAGCGAGGTCTAGCCGATCCCCCGTTTGATATTGCAAGTCGCCCGCAGTTGTGTCAACTTTAATCCGTGATTTTGCTCACGAGTACTGGAGCCCGGTCGTGCCACGGGCGGTTGGTTCACGGGACACCTTCTCCAAAAACAACGGCCCGAGGCAGCAAAGGCTACAGACAGAAGCACTGATGGATCACCAAGCCGCAAATCCTGGCAACGAGCCGGTACTTGATCCGGCCAGCGGGGGCAGCGTCCAGGTCGCATAGGGAGCGGGCAGCATTGTCCGTTGGAACAGGCGCGGAGATCCAAGAGCCTGGTGTACTCGTAATGGCCTATCCGGGCCTTTAGGAACTCCCTAAGGGATGGCCCCCGTGTGTCACATAAGTTGTCACAACTGCGCTGCGGTGAAACAGAGGTCCTCTTCGGAGGGCCTCTTCTATTTGGGGGAACAGAGATGCCGGTAAGCGACGAATTGAAGCGCAGACTGATGGATCGTGCAGCCTCACTGCAGGCGCGCGGCAACGCTGCGCTCGATCAGGCGGATCCGCGTTTGCGCCGTGCGCTCACCGGGACGCAGGTCAAATTCCGCTCAGAACAAGGTCCCGTGAGCGCTGTCGCAGGCTTAAAGAACTCTGGCGGAAGCGTCCTGGCCGGCGTCGTGCCGGGGAGTCCGGACACCATCAACGTAGTCGACGAGGGCGCCTTCAAGAAGAGTCCGACGCAGCTAGCGACGCATGAATCGATTCACCTCTGGCAGAACAATCTGCCGCCTGCAATCCAGGCCAAGATTCCGGCGGACAATCCTAACGATCCCTACAACTTCGGCGGGCTCGCCGGGCTGAGGGCGCACCGCGCAGCCGGCGGGACCTTGGCAACTCTGCCGCGTGAACAGGCGAGTGCGATGGGTCAGTGGTATGACGCCCAGGGCGGGAAAGACAAGGCGCCGAAAGAGGTGCGCGACGTGATCGAGCCCTACATGAACGACATGAACGATACCGCACTTTCGACTGTTGATCCCACTGCTCCGGACGCGAAGGAGATCAACACGCATCCCCGCGCACCTATGCTTCCGTCGACCGATGTTCCTGGCATGCTGCCGGCAAAAGAGGTCTACAAAAGGGGTGACCCCGCGCCAGGTGAGAAGTCGGCTAAGAAGCCTCTCGACCTGAGCGCAGGGATGAAGCGCAAGGACAGCTACCAGGGGAAGGGTCAGGTAGTGGGGTTTGATGAAAGCACTCACTTGCCGATCGTCAGGCCGCATGCGGTGAAACCGGGAGAAGAGAAACCGAGTCCAGATTCCACTTCTTCAACATCCGTCGATGTCAAGAAAGCGGAACCGGTCACCGCTGCTGAGCCCGACAAGAAAGCTGCGCCAGAGCCGAAGGCGGCTCCATCCGAAGAGAAACCGAAGAAGCCCGGAAGCTTCGGCGCCATGCTGGCCAAGGGGCAAGTGGTGCATCTGGCCAACGGCACGCGCGGCACCATCCAGCACGTTTCTCCCTCGATGCGCATCGCGCGGATCAAGGCGCAGGACGGGAAAAATCTGACGGTGCGCCATTCCCAGATCGTCGGAGTCGAGGACAAACAACGTGGAAACAAGCCTCGAGAAACGGCTGGGTTAGCTTAGTTAGCCGCACGTAAAATCGTATCTATCTCATATGTCGATCAAGCCACTTTCGGAGAAACAAAAGAGTCATCACCAGCGGTTGCGGGAGCGCGCGTTAGGGAATAAGTGGATAAGCCGCACTGGCAAAGGCCGCCGACCTTACTGGGTAGTTGTGACACTGAATGGGCCGCGATACGAGCACCGGCACCTCATGGAGGTGGCACTCGGCAGAAGGCTGGACAGGCGCGAACACGTCCATCACAAGAATGGCGACACGCTGGATAACCGCCTGGAGAATTTAGAAGTCCTGGATGCGTCGGATCACATGCGCCATCACCGCTTGGGTAGCAAGAGGCGCCCGGAATGGTATGCGAGTATCCGTAAACCTGAAGGCCAGTGGTCGCGGGACCACAAGAGTTGTGCCGTCTGCAATCTGGCCACGAGCCCTCATGCGTGCCACGGTGTTTGCTTCAGATGCAGGGAGCGGCGAAAGCGGGAGGCAAGAAATGGATCAACCGTTGCAACTTGAAGCGATGAATAGGAGAGTCAAGCCGATGATGAACACCGCCAGTCCCATGATGATGAGCCGCGCAAAGCGCATGCAGATGATGAAGCAGATGCCTGAAGACATGCCGGATATGACCAAGAGCGAGATGATGGCGGCGAACCCGGGAATGAAGCCCGGCCCCATGGGCACCGCTATGCCGAGCGCCACAGACGCCGCGAAGATGCGGCGCTTCAAGGCGATGACCGGTAAGAAGTAGAATCGCGCCATGGGATGCCATACCGAGATCGTTTGCGCGACATGCAAGACTCGCTGGGATTGCGGGTACGGGCCGTATAGCGGATTTTGGGACCGGGCGAGGCGAGCCCCGCTTGCCGAACATGCCACCCACGAGATTTTCGAGATTTCGGAAGACTTTACGTCGGTCCGGAACGGGAATCTAATGATCGACGGCCAATTCCAAAGTGAGTTGCTGGTGGCGGGATACAGCCAATTCGAAATTATCGATGTGTCTGAGTTTCCTATCCCGCCAAATCCATTCATGCGCGATCTCGACGTTCGAGCACTCGACGAAACATGAGAGAACGTACCGTCTATTTCAGCCCGCAAAGGCTGCGCCGCGAGGCGCGCACCCGTGAACTGCGCATGAAGCCGCAGGCACAGCGCGTCCAGTCTTCCACTGTTGACCAGCACGCCGAGCATCTACGGCGCGCCTGGCTCACAGAACGAGACGGAGCGCAGTCATGCCAGCCCCCAAACGCAAGCCCGGAACATCCCTAACCCCCATCTCTGACAAAGAGTGCGTCTTCGCGCACCTCCTGATCAAAGGCGACCGCACTGACGCCGAGTGCGCCGAGCAGGCCGGTTTCGCACGCACCGACGCGCGCAAGCTGCGCCTGAAGCCGCGCATCCAGGAGTACATCCGGCTCTATCGCGAGCAGTTCGCCTTCATGCTTGCCTCACGTGAGCTCGACGCCGCGGCGGCAATCGGCATCGATCGCAACGCGCTGGTGCAGCGCCTGTGGATGCTCGCCAACACGGTGCCTGAGCGCACCCGCGGTTCGATCGATGGCCAGGTAGCGGCCGTCGACAAGATCGCCGACATGCTCGGGTACAAGATCCAGCCGCGCAACCTAGACGACTTCTTCAAGGGCAAGTCGGACGAGCAGGTAGCCAACTATCTCGCCTACGGCAGCTTTGACGTGCCGGCGCCCAATTAGCCATGGCAGCTCTCTCCGAGATGCCGGCGATCGTCCGGCCGCCGAAGACGCATGCAGAGCTGCTGCAGCGGGCGCACGCCCGGCGGGTGCTCGAGCGCCGTAACGAGGAGATCGCGCGGGCGCGGCAGATCGAGTCCGCCGTCTCCCAGCGCAGCTCCGAGGCGCGCGTCCGCGAGGCCACCAAGAGCACGTGGCACTGGCTGCGCCACCACACCCGCACCTTCAACAAGCAATGGCTGGAGCAGGGCCGCCCGAGCCCGCACGAGGCATTCCCCGATTACGAGTACATCGAGGTCGCGCTCCACCTCATGGAGCGTGAGCCCGTCGTCGCAATCGAGAAGTCGCGCACGCTGATGGCGAGCTGGCTGACCTGCGGCTACTTCACGCTGCAGATGATGCTCAGGCCGGAGTGCGAGGTCATTGTGCAGTCCGAAACCTTCGAGAAGGCCTGCCAGATGGTCGAGTACTGCAAGACGCTCTACAAGCTGCAGGAGCCGTGGCTGCAGGAGGCCTTTCCCGTCGACAAGCGGGTAATCCGCCAGGCGACGGACCAATTCAGGCTGGCCAACAACTCGCACATCTTCGCCATCTCGAGCGACCCGGAGGCGGTGCGCTCCTATCACCCCTGGGGGCTGTTCTCAGACGAGACGGGCTTCCAGCCGATGGCCGGCGAGAGCTTCAACACGGCGCTCGGCTCGGGCGTGCAGAAGATCGTGCTCAATTCGACGGCCAATGTCGGCTGGTACTCGGCCTATCGGAAGGACATCCAGCAGTGAGCGCGATCGCGAAGCTTCAGGAGGCGCTCGAACGGCTGAAGACGCTGCCGCCGCAGACCAAGGTCGATGTCTCCACCGGCGTGCAACTCCGCCGCAAGAGCAACGGCGTCCCGGTGCTCACGCTCGGCTACAAAGCGGACCCGACACGTCGCAGCCCGGAGTGGTACACCGCGGAGCGCGCGAAATACACCTCGCAGGCGGACTGGGATCGCGAGCAGGAGATCATCGACGAGGCCGGCGGCGGCGAGCGCCTCTATGCCGAGATCCTGACCAAGTACTTCCACAAGATCGTCATCACCGACCAGAACTGGCGGCCCGGATCGAGCTGGGCCCGTTTGCCGGGCTTTGACCACGGCAAGACGAACCCCACGGGCGCACTCCCTGCTTACATCGATCATGACGGCGTCATCTACTTCTGCGGCGAGTACTACCAGCCAGGGTTAGAGGTGTGGCAGCATGCGCCGCAGCTGGCGGAGCTGCCGGGCTTTGCCACAGCCGAAGATGTGATGGCCGACCCATCCATCTTCGACAAGACGATGCAACAGCGGAACGGCCAGGCAGTGGCGATCGCGGATCTGTATGAGCAGGAAGGCATCGACAACCTGCGACCGTTCCTCGGAAACCGCTCGGACGTCGCTTTTGAGCAGCGGCTCAAGATGCACTGGGCGAATCTCGATGTGCGGGAGCCGACCGTGCGCATCGTGTGCCCCGGCATCACCGAGCTGCCGGACCGGCCGTCCTACGGCCTGCATCCGCGCGGCTGTCCGAATCTGCTATGGGAGATGGCCAACATCCGGCGCGTGCAGTTCACGGCGACACAGCTGATGCTGCGCAATCCTTCCGAAGCCATCGTCGACAAGAACAACCACCTGCACGACGCCATGAAGTACGTGGTGATGTCGCGCCCCGAGCCCACGGACCGGACGGTCGAGCAGCGTATCCAAGAGGCAGTGAGACCGCTGGTCGAGCGCGGCGACATGACCAACGCGCTCATTCAGGCGAACCGCGTACGGGAGGAGGCCGAAGCGGAGGAAGAGCCGGTGCGGCTAACCTTTGGACGCCGGCGAGGCGCTGGGCGGTTCGGGAGGCGACGCTAATCCCGCCTGCGAATCGCGCTGCCAGGATAGCGCGCGCCTGCGAAAAGTGCGCCGCCCGTACCGATACCAGCGGTCTAACTCAGGCACGACGTGTACGCCCATGGCATCTGCCAAAATGCGAGCACGGCGCCTCATGCACTCCAATTCAATGCTCGGCTCGCGCACGATGCGTTGGCCGTACACCTCAATCTGAACGACGGAATTCATGAACGGCGGCGTGTGACATCATCGGATGGCGATGCGTGGCACGCTGTTCGTGAACCGGTTCACAGTTCGATGTCCGCTTCGGGGCAGGACTCCAGGATGCGGCGCGTAAGTCGATGCGCGTGCTCGGCCGCCTGGGCTTCAGTAGGAAACGCACGCGTGGTCTGGCGTGTGCCATCGCTGGTAGTGGCGACGACGATCCAGCCGGTGGTCGCCCAGTCCGGCTCGATCGTCACGCTGACACTGATGTCGTCGTCTTCCTGCATCGCGTCTCCTGCCCTCATTGGAGGGCGCTGAGCAAGCGGCCTAGCTCGCCCGGCAGCGCGGATGTCCGTGCCCGGATTCGCGCCGCGCGGCCAAGCAAGCTGTCGTCCTGGTTTACGGGATTCTCCGGTTGACTCGCAATCTCTGGACCGAGCAGGATGACGCCCAGCTGTTGAATCGTCTTATCCGTCTCGTCGAGGGCGACTTCGGCGTATGCCAGGTGATCCAGCATGGTGGTTTGCTTCACGGTCTGCGCCGGACCCGCAGCCAACTGGTGCCCGGATCCCTGTGCCTTGTTCGTCGTGTACATCGCATCCTCCTGATTACTCACTGCTGGGGCAGGGTCGAGCCACTGAGGAGCCAGCTGGCAGCCAGCGCACACCGACCCCTCATGGCTACGCGCGCCTGGTTCCGACCGCGCATTCCCTGCCCCATCCCTTCGCAGCGCCCTTACTGCAGCGCCACCGAACCTTTCGCGCCGCGGTTCTTCTTCGTACCCGGCGACGCGAACTCTGCGTCGCGCGACGGATCCATGGTGTTCGCGTTCTCGCCGGAGTAGGCGGGATCGCCGTCATGGTCGTCGGCCTCATCCCCGCTGAAGTCCATCTCCGTCTGCGAATACTCGAACGCCGCCCAGAAGGTGGCGCCGATGTGGTCCCACGCCCAATCACGACCCTGAACGTTCCCAGGCGAGTAGAGATTGAAGAGCAGATATACCTCTGCCTTCTCATCGTCGCCGCTGCGCTCAACGCAAAGGTTGGTGACCGTGACACCAGTGAGCGACAGTGCGCGGCTGCGGTTCTTTTCGGTCGAGAAGATATCGAGCGTCATGCCTTCAGCATGCGATCGAGAACGGTGCGCCGCATCG
Source organism: uncultured Acidobacteriaceae bacterium (assembly GCA_964252395.1). GTDB lineage: Bacteria > Acidobacteriota > Terriglobia > Terriglobales > Acidobacteriaceae > KBS-83. The sequence continues at coordinate 52,085 of CAXUMX010000017.1, forward strand.
CGGAGTCGTCCTTGTGCATGGCTTCATAGGTGGTGCCGATCCAGTCCGGCATGGCGACCAGGCTCTCGCCTGACAGTGGCATGCGCATGGCCAGCTTCAACCGCTTCTCTCCAGCCTTGCTGCGCAGTACGTGGAATGCGTCCAACTCGGCCTTACGGCGATTGCCGCCGAACAGCTCCGTCTCCTTCACCAGCTTGCTCATCGCCGTCTCCGTGTTGTGGTTTTTACCCGGAGGCTGCCATATCGCCCCCGGGGTCGTGCGCTCATGCGGAACACTCCGGTGCTGACCTCTACTCGCCGCCGTACGTCTTAGCTGTTTCTCGAGCGATGGCTCGCTCGGCCCCGTACTGGCGGCAGTCCCCCGCAACGTACCTTGGGGGCGCACTCCTGGCGGTGTTTCGACTCCGGAACTACGTGCTCCTTCTCGGTGGAATGTCGTTCAGCGACCATGCGGTCGCGTTGATCAGCTGGCGCGCGAGGTCCGCTGCCTGCTGCAAGCTGAAGCTGCGGCGAGCGCTCCTCTTCCGCTGCTCTAGCTGCTGCCGGCTCAACGTCGCCTTCTGTCCACGCTTGTGACCATGCTGTGCGAGCGCGGCAGCGGTCAGGGGTCTCCTTAAAACGGGTCTTCGAGCTGCAGTTGCGGCGAGCGGTAGCGGGTCGTGCGGGGAGCTTGAAGCGTCTCGGGCTGGTCGTCCTTCTTCTGGTACTTCGGCAGGAAACGGCTGCTGCCGCGTAAGCGCTTCTGCACGTCGGACCGGGCCGGCGGAGGTAGCTCCCGCAGGAACTCGCGCAGTGCGCGAAACTCCTCTGCGGTAAGCTCGCCCTTCTCCCGATTGCAGGCTTCACAGCAGGGACTGAGATTGCTCAGTCCCGAGTCTCCGCCGCGGGCCAGCGGCACAACGTGGTCGAGCTCGAGGCTGAGTATGTCGATCGGACGGCTGCAAAACGGACAGGGCTTTGCCTGCAACCCGATCTCGCGGGCCATGAATGCGCGCATGTCGTAGCGGTCAAACGTCAGCTCGCGACCGGGCGTTCTGACGGTGCCGGCGCGCTTCCCGCTCTTCCAATAGCGGGGGCGGGATCGCGCGCGCTGCTGATCGAAGAGTCGATCGCAACGCCTCTCGAACTCCTGCTTCGTCAGCATTCGCGGAGGCCTTTGGCCGTGAGCGAGATCCCGCGGTGGCCATCATTTTGATAGAGGTAGCCGCGCTCGGAGAGCCTGCGAACGTGCGTCCGCACCGTCGAGAGTGTCGCTCCAAAAGCATCGGCAATCTGGCTGGGAGAGGGCGGAACTCCACTCGCCCTGGTCAGCGCCCGAACCGTCCCAAGAAGGGAAATCTGCCGCGGCGTGAGCCTCTGGTAGCGGGCTGCTCGCGTCTTTGCCGGTTGTGTTGTGACAACAGTTGTCATATCTTTGGTGTGACAGAACGACTGTAGCGAGGATGATTGGCTTAGTCAATGCTGGATTTGTTCAGCATCTCGCGGCAGAGATGGGTGTGACAAAGGAAGGGCTTAGATGTCACAACAGCAGCAGATGCAGCGGCTGATGCCGCAGCTCTTGACCGAGGCGCAGGTCGAGGAAATCACCGGGATCAAGCGGAAGACGCTGCAGAACTGGCGCGTCGCCGGTCTTGGTCCGCCTTACATCAAATTTGGCCCCTCCAGGCATGCCCCCGTCCGTTACGATGGCGTTCAGCTGAGCGAGTACATCGATCAGCACAGACGCTATCCATCCGTGCGGGCATTCATGGAGGAAGCGAATGGCACTACTTAAGCGGCCTGGCTCGCGCAACTACTTCTACGACTTCACCGTCGATGGCAGGCGGTTTCGCGGCTCAACCAAAACAGCAAAACTCACCGAAGCGAAAGCGCGCGAGGCGGCTCTGATCGTTCAGGCTCAGGAACGTGGTTCAGTGCCGGTGCGCGCCTATCGTGTGCCGACCCTTGAAGAGATCTCGGGACGCTTCCTCGAATGGGTCAGGAACTCCGAGGGCCTGGAACCCAACACCAAGAGCTACTACATCTATGGTTGGCGGCTGCTCAGCCAGATCAGGGTGAGTGGCACGCGAGCTTTGGTCAAAAACCTCCGCCTTTCGCTGATCACAAAGGACGTGGCCGGGGCATTGCGCTTCGTCCGAAGTGAGAGTGAGACGGAGACAGTCTTCTACTCTCCTCGCTACGCGAATCAGGCGCTGACTACTTTGCAGCGCATGCTCAGTAAGGCGAAAGAGTGGGGCTACCTGCGGGATGTTCCCACTATCTCGTTGCGCAAGGTGCTGAAGCGCAGTGCGCTGATGAAGCCCGAGGTCGAGAGCAAGCTCGCTCTTGCCTTAGCTGAGCCCATCAAGCATCGCCGCACGCGCGCCATGCGCGAGCAGCTGCGCGACGTGCTCATCTGTTTGCAAGACTCCGGCATGCGACCTGGGGAAGTCTTTCGTATCCGCATCGAGCACATCGACTGGATCGGCGGGCAGATCTGGAATCCATACGGGAAGTCGGACAAGGCGCGTCGCTGGTGCGTGATGAGCGACCGGATGCGCGAGGCGTTGTTGCGTCGCGTCGATGGTCGCAAGGAAGGCTGGGCGTTTCCTTCAACGCGCTCGAAGAGCGGGCACATTGAAGGGATCGCGAAAGGCTTTCAGTCATTGCGCGAGCGGGCCGGCGTCGATCGCAAGATCGTGCCGTACTGCGCGCGTCACACTTTCGCGACATACGGCATGAAGGAGACTCGGGATCCATTCACACTTCGCGAGTCGATGGGGCACGCGAACATTCGGTCCATGGAGCCATACCAGCATCCCGAGCTGGACAACCTGCGGGAGGCGATCAATGCGCGGAATCGTGCGCAGCGAAGCGGCCTTGCATCGAACACTGAAGTGATTCAGTAGCGGCACAGTTTACGGCACAGTCGCCGAATGCAACACACTTGGACGGGTGAGCGATGCTGGCAAGCATCAACAGAATGAACGGGTTGATTGGCTCCTCAGGTAGGACTCGAACCTACAACCCTTCGGTTAACAGCCGAATG
>CAXUMX010000018.1:0-33766 GCA_964252395.1 uncultured Acidobacteriaceae bacterium
GGGCGGATGCGGACCTGGAGCAGGTGAGAGGCTGGCTGGAGGGTAGCGGCTTTCGCATTGACGAGGTCGCGCAAGGGAAGCGCTGGATCCGCTTCTCCGGAACTTCGGCGCAGGTTGAGCATGCCTTCGCCACACAGATCCATACTTACGCAGCCGGTGGTAAAGCTCGCTACGCCAATGCGACGGCAATCTCGATTCCGGCAGCGCTCGCGCCGGCGGTCTCTGGTCTTGTGAGCCTCAACAACTTCGAGAAGGCTCCGCAGCATACGAAGGTCGCCAGCGTGGCGCGGAACGATGCCGGCAAGCTGGTTCGCTCCGTTCCTCCATCGCAAGGTGCCGACAGCAGCTTCACTGACGCCAGGGACGCCGCGCTGCTGGCTCAACCGGACTTCACCGCACCCGGCTTTCCGGAGCAGGTGTTCCTCGCGCCCGGCGACTTCGCCAAAATCTACGACACGACGCCGCTGCTGCGCGCCGGCAATGATGGCCGCGGGATCTCGATCGCGATCGTAGGGCGCTCCGACATCAGCCTTTCCGATGTGGAAGCCTTCCGCACCGTGTTCTCGCTGCCCTTTAACGATCCCACGGTGATCCACGCGAACGCGGACCCAGGGGTGGTTCCTGGTGACGATGAAGAGGCCATCCTGGATGTGGAGTGGTCGGGCGCGGTGGCTCCGCGCGCCAAGATCAAGTATGTCGTCGGCGGCAGCACGTTCACGACCGACGGCGTCGACATCGCCGCGTCCTACATTGTGGATCACGTCGTAGCGCCGATCATGTCCGTGAGCTTCGGCGAGTGCGAACAGCAGGTGAGCCAGGATGGGATCGACTTCTATCGCGACCTGTGGCAGCAGGCGGTTGCCGAGGGCATCACGGTGCTGGTGTCTTCCGGCGATTCCGGTTCCAGCAGCTGCGATATTCCATCCAGATATTTGGCCACGCCCTATGGCCTGGGTGTGAGTGCACTCGCATCCACTGCTTACAACGTTGCGGTAGGTGGAACACAGTTCGCAGATACGGATCTGAATACCTACTGGAGTACGACCCTGGGCAAGGATCTCTCTTCTGCGAAGGGCTATGTGCCGGAAGCGGTATGGAACGAGAGCTGCAATCCGAACCTTCCCGTGGGTCCTGATAATTGCTACTTCAACCCGAACCATCAAAGCACATTTGCGGGCGGCGGCGGACCCAGCAACTGTTCCGTGCATGTGGCGGGCAGTGTTCCGAATCTGTTCACCGGACTGTACCAATGCGACAGCGGTTATCTTAAGCCAAGCTGGCAGGCCGGTCCCGGCGTGCCGCAGGATGGGGCGCGCGATGTTCCTGACGTGTCACTGGCCGCGGCGGGTGGGCATGATGGATTCTTGATCTGCTACAACGGGTCCTGCCAGTGGACAAAGAACAGCGACGGTACGCTGACCCTGTCCCAGGCATCGATCATCGGCGGTACGTCCGCGTCTTCGCCTTCCATGGCTGGCGTGATGGCGCTGCTGGAACAGAAGAACGGCGCCTTCCAGGGACAGGCCAATGACAAGTTCTACCAACTTGCGGCGCGGCAGAGGAATAGCGGCGCCTGCAATTCCAGCAGCCAGACTGATCCAGCCACGGGCACGGCATGCGTCTTTCATGACATCACTGCGGGCACGAATGCGCTGAGCTGCGACTTTGGTCGCACCGACTGCACGGTGCAGGTGGATCCCAACTCTCCCTTCGGCCTGCTGCCTGGATACGCGGCGACCGCGGGTTATGACCAGGCGACCGGCCTAGGGTCGGTGGATGTCGCGAATCTGGTCCGCGCATGGGGCACGCTGGCCTCTAAGAAAACGGTGACCAGCCTGACACTTTCCAATACCAAATTCGTGCACGGAACGGCGGTGCAGATGGCAGCGCAGGTGTTGCCAGCCACGGGCGGCGGCACGCCTACGGGCGAGCTCACGTTGAAAGCGGACGCAACGGGTGTTCCCCCCGGCCCGCTGGTGACAGGCTCGCTGGTCGCCGGAAAACTGGCGCAGTCAGTCAACAGTCTGCCGGGGGCACCTACAACCTGACCGCGCAGTATGGCGGGGACGGCACCTACAGCGGAAGTACGTCTGAGCCAGTGGCTGTGACGATTGCCCGCGAGCCAAGCACACTCACGGCGCATACCTTCGCACCAGCACCATTCTTCATACGGGGCAGGCGGCCAATCGTGGGTGCGTCGTTTACCGGCCTGGGGAACAACTTCTTCATCCAGGTGCAGGTAGCCGGCGTCTCCGGTGCAGGGGTGGCGACCGGCTCCATTGCCCTGTCGGAAGGAGCACGATTGATCGGCAACTTCCCCCTGGATCGGGACGGGTCAATCTATGTGCCCTGTGGTCCGAATACTATTTGCGATCTACCGCGCGGAAAATACACGTTCGTCGCCAAGTACTCCGGCGATGACAGCTTCCATGCCAGCAGCGTGACGATCCCCTTCGAGGTGCAGCAGGGCGTCCTCAATTACGCGGAGATCCTGAATACGCAAACACCGCACGTGGGTGCGACCGTGATTGCGACCGTCTTCTTCTACTCCGATCCTGCCGTCACTCCGACAGGCCGGGTAACGCTGACACGCACCGACACCAATGCAGTGCTGGGCAGCGGCCTGGTTGGGAAGAATGGAGAGGCGATCATCTCCTTCGCCGCGCCCGCCGGTCAGTACGGTGTGTTCCCCGCCTACTCCGGTGACGCGAATTACAGCAATGGCTCCGCTCGCTTTTACTTCAACATTGCGACCTCCAGCCTGGCCGGGACCACGGTCAGTATCCGCGCCAGCTCTACCACCGCCACGATCGGTGGGCGCACTGGATTTGACATCGCTGTTGCGGCGGCGCCTGGCGCCACCGCCCTGCCGACCGGCACTGTGACCTTCCATACCATTGAAGGCGAGCAGACTGCGCCCGAAAATTTAATCGGCGGCCATCTCAATACATTTCTCCCCTGGAACAGCGCGGGGACAGTTTCGCTGTATGCGACGTACAACGGAGACGCGAACTTCTCCAGTAGCGTAAGCCGCATCGTTCACATCACCATCACGAAAGCGACGCCCTCGCTGGCACTGCAGGCTCGTTCTCTGGTGGTGAAGAGTGGCGCGCAGACCAGCATCACCGCGGTGCTGACATCGGGGCTTGCGAACACCGTCGCCGACCCACCCACCGGCACCGTGCAGTTCTATGACAACGGAACGCCACTGGGAACTGCGCAGGCTCTCAACAACGGGAACGGTGGAGTGATCCTGGCCACGATCGCTCCAGTGTTCTCTACTGGACGGCACGTGATTACGGCCAACTACTCTGGCGACTCAAGCTGGAATGGCGCGACGGCGTCGGGCATCGCTATCGACGTTGAGCCGTGACGGGCGGGTCCTCAAACGAATAGCAGAATCAAACGGGAACCCTGGTAGCCGGTTCACGGCCAACAGATGATTCAAGAGATATCGACGGGCCGGCTCCCTCCGCGCAGGGGCTGGCCGACCACCTTACATGCGAAGAGTGCGAGAAGCTGCTCGATACAACCTGCTGATTGTGTGATGGTGGAGGCGGCGGGAGTCGAACCCGCGTCCGAAATCGCTGTCAGCCGAGAGTCTCCATGCGTAGTCGCGTTCCGATGGGTTCGCAACGTGCGCTCAGAACGGACAAGATACGCACGCCACTAGTCCGATGATCTCGCCTTCCCCATACGGACCGAATGGTGAAGGCCAGCCTACTGTGTGACGTCCTGACCGTGGCCCATAGGCGAAGCCCCGGAGGACGGCTACTTATTTAATTAAGCAGCAAGTGCAAGATTGTTGTTGGCAATCATTGTTGTTGTAAGCGATTACGGGTGCCTACACCCCGGCATGCCTCTCGTACCGCAATCAATCCCGTCGAAACCGTGACGCCCCCATCCGGGTGGACCGATGGTTACTCTCAACCGTCGGCATCACTAGTATATCGTGGCCAGGTTCCCGACCGGGAACGGAAGCTGCGTCCACTGCCGTAGAGAAGTCCGGAGTTGCGCAGTCCCCGGGGTATCATGCGTCAAACGCCAACTCCTGCGCGGCCGATTCGAAGAGGGAGATGATGAGGACCGGCTTCTTGTCGAGAGATCAGGCCCTTGGCGTGCTGGCGTTGACGCCGGGCGCGACTGCTTCTGAGATCAAGGAAGCATACCGAGATCTGGTAAAGGTCTGGCATCCGGACCGCTTCGGCAATGACTCCCGCCTGCGCCGCAAGGCCGAACTGCAGCTTGCGCAGATCAACGAAGCGTATCGCATCCTGCAGGTCCATTCGAACATACCGTTTCCGGCGTCGCCTCCAGTCCAGCCTTCACGCGCTGGTGTCCGCGTCCCCGCATCGCGAACCCCGCAGGACCGATACGAGGGAATGAATCTTGGCCTAGAGTTTCGCTGGTTTTTGGGCGGGACCGTCGTGCTGCTGATCCTGCTGGCAAGTTACTTCGCCATCGGGCACGGCTTCCAGCAGACGGCGCCGCCTCCTGCCAGTTCGTCGAGCGAAGCGTTGAGCCCAGCGGTCTCGCCACAGCCGGTAAAGGCGCATGCGGAAGCAGGGAAGTTCGCTTCCGGCCGCCTTACGGGGACCAGTACCTCATCCAAGCCTGCCTCGCACGGCCACAACATCCGCTCGTTGTCGGCTGCAGATACAAACCGCATCCTCGGCCTGTGCTCCAGGCAGAAACAGGAGCCGGAGGCGTATCGAGCCTGCCTGAAGGCACAGCTTCTGACCATGACCGACCCTACGAGCACGCCTGACCTGAGCGCTTTGGATCCTTCCGAGCGTGCGTCGATCGAGAGTCTTTGCGGCGACTCGGGTCGGACCTCTGGATTAAGGGCCTACAACCGCTGCGCGAATGCCCAGCTCGCCGGTTTAAGGGCGGAACCGGCGCGCCCGGACCTGTCGGAGCTTTCCGACGAAGATCGAGCCGGCATCGACTCTGCCTGCGCTTACGTCAGGCGTCGCAGCGGGCCAGCCGCCTACAATCGGTGCGCGGCGGCTTTTCTCCATACTTTGAAAGAGGCCGCGCAGTAGTCCGGGGGTTGGGCCCTGTACGCCAACAGCTGACCGCCCGTTCCGGCGCGAGCTACAACTAGAGCCCTGGGCTGCTCAGATCGATCGTCTGATACTCATGCGCGGCAATGCCCTGGCGAATCTGCGCCGGCGTCTTACCCAGCTTCGTCATGCGATAGGCGTAAACGCCCTCTTGGGCGCACGTGCTGCACTCCGCGCCATGCGTACCGGAGAAGCAGCTATGCAGGCTGGTATGCCCCAGGGCGCGATCGCAACGACAGTTGCAAGGCAATTGGTAGAGCACACGCGGAACCCTCGCCGCGATCGCGTATACCTTAGCCTGCCAGGGCTGCCGCAAGCCAGCCGATTGCAGTTGAGCGGTCGTGAGAATAGGGGGTAGCGCCTCATGCGCAGTGGGCGCCTGCGCATGGTATGCAGGAACGTCGTCTGCCGGGACGGCCCATTGTGCGGATGCAGCAAGCGAGAGCACAGCAACAGGGATGGCAAGCAGGGCAGATCGCATACACAGAGTTTAGATCAATAGAACAGTGGTATCCGCGAGATCGTTTGGAACAGATTGGCAGACGGATGCCACGTCACGCCTCGGAGCGAGCGAAAGCAAAAAAGACGGCACGAACACCGAAATGTTCGTGCCGGGAGGCCAGTGACGCAACTTGTACTGAACTGTCGGCCGGGAGGAGTTCATCCCCGCGTCCTATAACCATAGACGCAACTGCTCTCAGGAGGTTGCGCTTGCTTCGAATTTTCTGTGAAAACTTGCCCCTTCCGGACATGTGAGAGGCTTCCACAGCATGACCGGCAATTAGCGCCGTCCAATGCACTCCTGTCAAGAGGAGCTCAGGAGGCTGCTTCGCATGGAGATCGGGGGAAAAGTCTACCGTCCGTGCAGGGAGCTTGCGATGCGGTCTGCGGAGTGCGCGAGCTCGACATCCTTGCCGGTGATGCCGCCGGCGTCGTGCGTCGTCAGCGCCACTCGCACCTTGCTGTAGCGAATATCCAGGTCCGGATGATGGGCCAGTCGTTCCGCCTCGACGCCGATCGATTGCACAAATGCCAGGGCGTCCACAAATCCCGGAAAGGCGTGAGTGCGAGTCAGCATGCCGTTCTCCACCTGCCAGCCACCAAGCGTGTCGAGAGCCTTCTCCAACTCAGCCGTGCTCAGCGGTGCGTGTTCCGAGTTTCCATTCATACCGGCCAGTGTACCCGGCTTCGCCGGAGCTGCGTCCTTGCGAGGAAGCAGATGCTTGACCGCGCTGAGGGAGAAAGGATTAAACTTTTGCGCCTCACCCAGGATCTCGTTCCGCAGATCTTCCCAGACGCGATCGGACATCTGCAGGTAGATCTCGATCACCCGCGGGTCGAATTGCGTGCCGATGCACTTCAGGATCTCCTTGCGGGCGGTCGCGAAGCTGCTGGCGCGGCGGTAGGGACGGTCTGACGTGATGGCATCCAGCGCGTCAGCCACAGCGAAGATGCGTGCACCCAGCGGAATCTGCTCACCTCGCAGTCCGCGCGGGTAGCCGGAGCCGTTGAAGTGCTCCTGGTGGCTGTAGACAATCTCTGCTGCGTCGCGCAGGTAGGGGATCTTGCGCAGCATCTGGTATCCGCGTGCGCAATGCTCCCGCATCGTGGATTGCTCCTCCGCCGTGAGGCGTCCGGGCTTCAGCAGAATCGCGTCAGGAATCGCCATCTTGCCCACATCGTGCAGGAAGGCGCCCCGTGCAATCGTCCGAATCTCTTCTGCCGGCAGGTGCATGGCGCGCGCCAGAGCGATGGTGTAGGCGGTAACCCGGCGAGAGTGGCCTTCGGTCTCCGTATCCTTCAAATCCAGTGCATCGCCCAGCGCCTCAAGGGTGATGTCGTAGGAGCGTTCAAGGTCCGCCACCGCGTTATTCAACATCTCCGTACGCGCGGCTACCAGCTCTTCCAACTGAGAACGATAAATGTTGTTTTGCTCCACCAGGGCCCGGTACTCCAGTGCGCGAAGCACGGTGCTCAGCAGCTGCTCACGCTCAAACGGTTTTAGCAGGTAGTCATAGGCGCCATTGCGCAGCGCTTCAATCGCAACCGAAACATCGCTGATGCCGCTGACCATCACGATAGGGATGTCGGCATGATTTTGCCGGACATGCTCCAGCAGCCCGAGACCGCTCATCCCCGTCATCACGATATCGGACAGGATGAGCTCAGGCCGACAGCCCTTCTGCAGTAAATCGATTGCCTCCTCAGCGGAGCCTGTTAGGGTCGGTTCGTAGCCTGCCGGGCGGAGCATGGCAGAGACGATAGAACGCAGCGAAGCGTCATCGTCGACAATCAGAATTTGAGAGCCGGCCATCCAGGAGTCGTCCTGCGTTTTCGAGCGTACCCTATCGAACTTCTGCTTGATCATATCGGAAAGAACTGATCACGACAGAGCCGCAGACCTTTTCACGTGTGGTACCCAGTACTATCGAAACCACAATGCTTCACGACCGGGTTCTCCGCCGGATCGCTCCACCCTTGACGAACAGGCGCGCCGGACTTCATCCTTACAGAAGCAAAGAGTCGCTTCTTCCACCCCGGCTTGAGCGTGACTCCTCTCCCATGCTGCGCAGACTGAGGGCATCCGTTGAACTTTGATCGAGAGCTGTTTTCGCTTGGTTTGTGCCGGGTTGTCCAAAGCCAGGCGGCTGAGCGGTCCATAGGCCATCGCCAGCGCGACGTATACGAGACACACAAGCACCATGCCTACGCCGTCGCTTTCTATATGACGGGTGATGAGCTGGAGGCAGAACAGGTGACGGAGAAGACCTTCGTCCGTGCCTTCCAGCAGGCAGAGGAGCCGGACGGCACCTGCGTCGACTGTGCGATGGTCCAGGAGCTGCGGGAACGTATGGCGCTGGATGAGCAGGCGCCGGTGGCTACCCCTTTGGCCACGGATGATCTGAGCCGGCGCAATGTTAAGCGCACCGATATGGAAGAAGCGCTCCGTGAGTTGCCCCCGAACGAGCGCATGGTATTCCTGCTGCGCGATGTCGAAGGCTACGACGCGGACCGCGTCGCCGGGCTGCTGCAACTGACACGTCAGCAGGTGGAGCGCACGCTCTTCTCAGCCCGCATCCGCATGCGCAACACGCTGTCGTCCATGGCCCGCCCCGCCGCCGCTGCCTAGAGCTCACGACCGGCTGGCTCGAGGTCAGGTCAGCTCAGCTCTTGCGCGACCGCATCTTCTTCGCCCAGTCTTCCTTGATAGTCTGCCGGGCGCGTCCCAGCGCCAGCGCATCGGCCGGTACGTCTTCCGTGATGGTCGACCCCGCCGCTACGTAGCTGCCCTCGCCGATCGAAATCGGCGCAACCAGCGTGGAGTCGCTGCCGATGAAGGCATTCGCGCCGATGGTGGTGCGGTGCTTGCCTTTGCCATCGTAGTTGCAGGTGATCGTGCCGGCGCCAACATTGGTGCCGCTACCGATCTCTGCGTCCCCCAGGTAGCTGAGGTGGTTTGCCTTCGCGCCAGCACCGAGCCGGGCTTTCTTGGTCTCTACAAAATTGCCGACATGCGCGCCCTCGCCGATATCGGATTCGGGCCTCAGGTGGGCGTACGGGCCGATCTGCGCGCGGTGTGCCACGGTCGAATCCAGAATGATGGAACCGTGGCGCACCAGCACATCATCGCCAATGGTGGAGTTCTCAATCACCGAGTAGGAGCGAATGCGGCAGCCGCTCCCAATGGTCGTGCTGCCCAGCAACTGAACGAACGGTTCGACGATGGTATCGGCGCCGACGTGGACCGTGCTGTCGATCACCGAGCTTTGCGGCTGAAAGATTGTGACGCCTGCGCCCATCAGCTCGTCTGCCTTCCGCGTGCGCATAGCCTCGTCCAGATGCATCATCTCGGCAATGGTGTTCGCACCCAGCACCTGCGCGACCTCTGGCGTCTCAAGCGCCACAACGCGCTCGCCATCCTTCACCAGCAGGGCGGCCATGTCAGTCAGGTAGTACTCGCCGTGCGCGTTCTCGGTAGAGAGTTCGCCGATATGGCGGAACAGCGGCGCGGTGCGAAACGCGTAGATGCCGGAGTTGATCTCCGGTGCGCTCTTCTGTTCGGTCGTCAGCGCCTTCTGCTCCACGATGGCGGTCACCTCGGGTGCAGCCGCTTGCTTGCGCAGCACCCGGCCATACCCGGTTGGGTCCGCGGGGCGCGCCGTCAAGATGGTCATGACCGCGCGTTGCTCCAGGTGGAAGTCACGCAAGCGCAGGATCGTGTCGGTAGTGATCAGCGGGGCGTCGCCAGAGAGGACGATCAGGTGCTCGTAGCCTTCCACGTCGGGCCGGACTGTCTGGATGGCGTGACCGGTCCCGCGCTGCTCCGCCTGCACCACGAAACGGACGCCATTTGCACTGAGTGCAGCCCGTACCTGCTCTGCTTCATGACCGATGATGACGTAGATGTCTTTGGGCTCGACTACCTGCGCGGCTGCAGATACGACGTGCTCCACCAATGCGCGGCCGCCAATCTGGTGCAGGACCTTGGGACGACGCGACTTGAGCCGGGTGCCTTTGCCCGCAGCCATGATGACGATAGCGATATGCATGGAGCCTTCCTGTGCCTTGGCTAATTGCTGTCGCCGCCGGCGGGGCCGCTACCCGCGCCCTGCATGCCGGGCGGAATGGGTATGGTGATGTCGACCGGATGCACCGGGCCTAGCTCGGTCAGCGGCTTGCCAGCAGTAATCTGCTGCTGATTGCCGACAACCAGAACCGCTAGTTTCGAGCGGTCGATGTATTTGTTGGCTACCCGGGAGAGGTCGGCCGCCGTCACGGTTTCGATCGCAGCGCGGTACTTCTCGAGGTAGTCCGCTGGGTAGCCGAAGAATTCGAGTGTCGCTCGCTCGGTCAGCACCTTCGCCGGTGTGTCGTAGCGGAAGATGAACGAGTTCAGCAGCTCGTCCTTGGCACGACGCAGCTCATCTTCGGTGAATGGCTTCGTCTTTAGCTCATCGATCTGGTCGAGCATCGCCTTGGTGGCTTCGACCGTCGTAGCACTCTTCGTAGCGGCCACTGTGTGGAACATGCCCGGGTGATCGTATGAAGCCCCATACGCTCCGCCGACGGAGTATGCCAGCCCCAGCCGCGTGCGAACGTTCTGGAAAAGGCGCGACCCAAAGCCGCCGCTGAAGATCTGGTTCATCACGCTGAGCGCGTAGAAGTCCGGATTGGAGCGCTCCGTGCCCAGCCCCACGATCCAGATGTTGCTCTGGTTCACATCGTTCTTATCGACGGAGTAGACGCCCGGCGTTGGGCCAGGAAAGCTCTCCTTGTCGGGCGGCAGCGCAGTGCCTTTGGCCAGGCTGCCGAAGGCTGCGCGCAGCTTCTGTTCCATGGCGGCGGAGTCGAAGTCGCCGGCGACTCCGATGATCATCCCGTTCGGGATCACGGTCTGCTGATGGAACTTCTCCAGATCCGCGACCTGGATGGCAAGCATGGGGGCCAGCTCCGGCGTGCGGCTGTAAGGACTCTCCTTGCCGTAGACCAGCTTGGCGGCTTCACGCTCCGCCAGCTCGCTCGCGTCATCGTTGCGGCGCACAATGGCGGCGGCCAGCTGCTGCTTGGCCAGTTGCAGCTTCTGGGCGTCGAACCTGGGGTGCAGCAGCAGGTCTTCGGAGATGCCGAAAACTGTGTCGAAATCCGTCTTCAGGCAGGTCCAGCTCAGGCTGGTCGAGTCGATGTCTCCACCCGTTTCAACCTTCGCCGCTTTTGCCTCCAGCAAGTCGTCCATCGCATCGCCAGACAATTTCGCGGTGCCGCTGGTGCGCCATGTCTCGCCATACAGTTCGACTAACGCATCTTTGGGCGCGGGGAGGTTCCGGCTGCCGCCGCGCAGCTCGATGAAGCCGTTGATGAAGGGCAGTTCATGATCCTCCTCGAGGAAGATCACGATGCCGTTCTCCAATTCAATGCGCTTGGGCTGCTGCGGATGGAAGGCCGGCAGCACCGGAATCAGAATCTGCTTCCAGGGCTGTGCCTGCTGAGCCGGAGACGCCGTCTGCGCCCGCAGGGTTCCAGCAGAGATCAGGAGACTGGCCGCCAGCAGAAGGGAAGGGGAGCGGCTCACTGTGCACCGTCCTTTTGCGTTGCACCCGGGGTGGCAGGCTTCTCCTCGACTGTCTCGATCATCGCGTAGGTACGATTGCTCTCTACAAAGACCTTGTTTGCCACACGCCGGATATCCGCCTTTGACACTTTGTCGATCTTTGACAGTTGCCGGAAGAGCTCACGCCAGTCGCCGTATCGCTGCTGGTAGGTGGCCAGGCTCTCTGCCAGTCCTTGGTTATTGCCCAGGGAGCGCAACAGGTCGACGCGCGCCCTGGTCTTGAACATGGCCAGCTCCTCATCCGTGACATCCGCGTTCTTCAGCTTCTCGATCTCCTTATGGATAGCGACCCGCATCTGCTGCGGCGTATGTCCCGGTAGCGGAACCGCGTAGAAGGCGAACAGGCCGGGGTATTTGGTTCCGGGGAAGCCGCCGAAGCCCTCGGCGACGGCCGCAATTTGCTGATCCCGCACCAGCGAGCGATAGAGGCGCGACACACGTCCGTTCGACAGGATGTCGCTGATGGCGTCATACACCTGATCGTCTGGGTCGCGGTAGTCGCTGCGATGGTAGCCCTCGACATAGAAAGGCTGGGTCGCCTCCCGGATCACCACCGACTTCTCTGCATTCTGGGGCGGCTCGACGGTCGTCATCGCCTCGGGCAGCGGACCGGCCGGAATCGGACCGAAGTACTTCTCGAGCACAGGCAGCGCTGTCTCCGGCTTGACGTCTCCGGCCACGGCGACTACCAGGTTTGCCGGCACGTAGTAGGCCTGATGGAAGGCGGCTGCTTCGGTAGCGTTGATCTGGGAAAGCTCCGACTCCCAGCCAACTCCGGGGCGCTGGTAAGGATGAGCGACGTAGGCGGTGGCCACAAATTGTTCCACCATGCGGCCGATGGGGTTCGAGTCGACGCGCATGCGCCGCTCCTCCAGCACCACATCGCGCTCCTTATAGAACTCGCGCGGCACCGGATGGGCGATACGGCTGCTCTCCAAGTAGGCCCACAACTCGAATCGGTTGGCCGGCATGCTCCAGAAGAACTCCGTCGAATCCATACTCGTGGAGGCATTCAGGCCGGTGGCGCCGTTCTCTTCCGCGATCGCGGTGAACTGGTTAGGCACCACGTACTGCTGCGCGTCTTTCAGCGCGGCCTCCCAGGCCTGCTTCAGCTGACTCAGCCGGGCTGGATCCTGGCCGACGCGCTTGCGGTACTCGGCGTCATAAGCAGCGTAGGTGCTCTCCACCTTTGCAAGCGCGACCTTCTCCGCCGGCCAGTTTGTGGTGCCTATCTGCTCCGTGCCCTTGAATGCAAGATGTTCGAACATGTGCGCGATCCCGGATTGCCCGGATGGATCGTTGGCGTCGCCGGCGTCCACCAGCGTGAAGTAGGAGAAGACCGGTGCCTCCGGTCGTTCGATCACCAAAACGGTCAGGCCGTTCGGCAGGACTTTCGTGGTGACCCGTTTTTCAAAACGGGCCAACTCCTCTTGTGCCAAATCGGGAGGGCTGCTCTGCGCACTCGCCTTACTGGCGGCCGTGGTCGGCGCCGGGATGCTCTGCGCCCGTGGTTGTGCGGAGCCCTGAGCCGTACACGGAACGCCAAGCGCAAGGGCTGTAAGTGGAAGAGCGAGCAGGTAGTGCGCAGACCGGCGGAGTGAAGTGGACAGCTTGGGCAACGGCACCTCCGCACCCCTAAGCAACAGGCGGCGACGGGTTCTCTTAGAAGCTGTCTTGAAGCTATCGGGGTGGGTTGGCGAAGTCAAACGCACGGTACTACTGGAAGTCCCCTCACGAAAATACGTAATAAATATGCGGCAACTTCCGTAGCGGATCGAGGTTTGTAATTGACATAATTGCAGCGCCAGCCCGCTCTAAGAATTTGCGTAGACAAGTGCCGGTCGCACCACGTCGAACACCTCAGTACCCGTTCAGCCTCGCAGTCGCACGCAGTTTAGAAGGATTTCTGGATATGGCCATCTCTGCACGTTTGCCTCGATTCGTAATGTCTTTGGCTGTTGCAATGCTGGCCGCCGCCAGCTCCAGCTACGCAGCAGTGCCGGCTGCGCTCATCACACGCCCTATTAACAACCAGCAGCGCGTGACGCTGCATGGGAACGTGCGTCCTCGGCCTGCGCATGCCAGCGATCTTGGAGCAGTGCCGGCAAACATGCCCGCGCAGCGTGTGCAACTGCTGCTCAGGCGGCCCGCCGCCAGTGAGGCCGCGCTGACGCAGTTCCTGGCCGATGTTCAGACCCCCGGAAGCGCGATGTATCACAAGTGGATGACGCCGGCTCAGTTTGGCAACGAGTTCGGCCCCAATCCCTCCGATGTGCAGGCGGTTGTAGCCTGGCTGCAGAGCCAGGGCTTCGCTGTCACGCGCGTCAGCCCGGCCAGGACATCGATTGAGTTCAGCGGCACCGCCGGACAGATCGAGCGCGCCTTCTCTACGCAGATCCACTCCTTCCAGGTTGGTACCGAGACCCACGTCAGCAACATCACCGACCCGCAAATTCCCGCCGCATTGGCGCCGGTCGTGGCCGGTCTTTCGCCGTTAAATAACTTCCGTCTGAAGCCGATGCACAGTGCTCCGTGGCCCCGACTGGCAGAGTCCGCGCCGACCAGCGCCAACCCTCGTGCCATGTCCGTACGCTCGGTGGCATCGTCGGCGGCCGGCGTGCAGCCGGAGCTGACCGTTCCCAATTCGAATGGCACCGAATCCTTCTACGTCACTCCAGGTGACCTTGCGACCATCTACAACATCCCGAATCAGGCGCTCAACTCGAAGGCGACCACCACCTTGGATGGCAGCGGCGTCAGCATCGGCATCGCCGGCGTCTCGAATGTGAACCTCACGGACGTAGCGCGGTATCGCGCACTGTTTGGCCTGGCTGGGATCACTCCGACGGTCACCGTGGACGGCAACGACCCTGGCATCGACGGCGACAACTCCGTTGAAGCGCTCCTGGACCTTGAACAAGTGAGCGCGGTAGCACCGAATGCGGCCACCACGCTCTACATCGCGCAGGACACCACCTTCCAGCAGGGTCTGTTCCTGGCTATCCAGCGCGCGCTGGACGACAACACCGTCAGCATTCTGAACGTCAGCTTCGGTGGCTGCGAAGCGTTCCAGACCCAGGCCGGCAACCAGGAAGTTCTCAACTTCTGGCAGCAGGCCGCGGCTCAGGGCATCTCGGTCACGGTTTCGACCGGCGACAGCGATGCATCCACCTGCGACAGCGCCGATGCGACTGCCGCCGCGCAGGGTCTGCAGGTCAACGCACTCGCCTCGACGCCCTACAACATCGCCGTGGGCGGAACCGACTTCAACCAGACCCCGGCGAACGCCTCCCAGTTTTGGAGCACAACCAACAACACCATCTTCGCGTCGGCGCTCGGCCCTATCCCCGAGATTCCGTGGAACAACGCAACCACCACTGTCGGCGGGCTGGCCAGCAACGTCGCGACCAGGGACAGCAGCGGCAATACTCGCATCGATGGAGCCGGTGGCGGTATCAGCGGTTGCCTGAACGCATCGCTCGACAACAACGGCAACATCGTCAGCTGCTCAGGCGCGTACGCGCAGCCCGGATTCCAATCCGGCTTCGGCTCTGGCGGCGCCCGTGAGCTTCCGGACGTCTCCCTCTTTGCGGCCAATGGCGGCCATCAGGCTGCATATCTGCTGTGCGCGTCAGGCCTGGGCGGGGATGCACCTACCGATCAGGACTGCCTTCCCAACCCGTCGGACGGCAAGTTCGGCTTTCAGGCAGTGGGCGGTACCTCTGCCTCGTCACCCGTCTTTGCCGGCATGCTGGCGCTGGTCAGCCAATCGCTCGGTGGAGCGCGTCTCGGGCAGGCCGATGTCACCCTCTACCCTCTATCGCGGCAGAATCCGGCGGCCTTCCATGATGTGACCACTGGAAACAACTCTCCGGTGTGCTTCGCCGGTACACCGAATTGCGGCGCCAATGGCTTCCTGACCGGATACGATGCCACTCCCGGCTACGATATGGCCAGCGGTCTGGGCAGCGTGAATGTCACGCAGATGGTACAGAGCTGGAACGCGGTCACGTTCAAGGGAACCACCACCACGCTTGCGCTGAATGGCTCAACTACTCCGCTCACCATCACCCACGGAAGCGCGGTTCCGGTCTCCATCACTGTGTCCGGAAGTGGCGGCACTCCGGTCGGCAATGCAGTGCTGATCAATAACAGCAGCGCGGTCGTAGCGGCGGTGCAGAGCACGACTCCGTCGCCCTCCGTCTTCACGCTGGCAAACGGAACGGCGAGCGGGAACTACGCCTTCCTGCCGGGCGGCAGCTACACAGTCCGCGCCAACTATCAGGGCGACGGCACCTTCGGTGCGAGTATGTCGAACCCCATCAATGTCACCGTGACGCCTGAGGCCAGCACGCTGGACCTGGTCGTCCAGGACTTCCCGGCGAGTGGCAACGGCGCCGGCAGCAGCGCGAACGGCGCCACCAACATCCCGTACGGCAGCTACATCTCGGTCGCGGCCCAGCCTATCTCCACCGCGCAGCTGAACAGCAAGAACCCGGTCGCCCTCGCTAGCGGGGTGGTGATCTTCAACAGCACCGCCAGTCTGCTGAATCAGACCGACCCCATCAACAGCAACGGCTTTGCCGAGATCGCCAATCAAGTCAACCTCGCCTATCCACCCGGTACTTACTCGGTCTCGGCGAGTTATCCGGGCGATCCCAGCTTCTCCGCCAGCAGTGCGCCGGCGCAGACATTTACCGTGACAAAGGCTGATACGTTCTCCAGCCTGGCCGCATTCCCCGCCTCGGGCAGCGGGTCGTTCACGGTGGAAGTTGACCCGAACAATCAGCAGTTCTTCACCGCGGGTGGCGCGCTCGTCCCCAGCGGTACGGTCAACATCACCAACAGTAGCGGCACCACCATTGGCACCGGCACACTGAAGCAGGTGACCTTCTCCGACGGATCGAGCACTGCTCAGGCCACCGTCTCCGTCCCCCAGGGCAGCACGAACATCGGTATCAGCTATAGCGGCGACGGCAATTACAACGCGCCCACCGGCATCAACTGCGCCCTGGGCCAACTTGCGTTGTGCCTGCCTGCCGGCAACTTTGCCGTGGCACGCAGCTCCTCGGCGAGTGCGCTGATCAGCATCACGCCGCAGTCCGGCTTCTCCGGGACGGTGAATGTCTCCTGCTCAGTGGGCAAGGGCAGCGGCACGACCCCGACCTGCTCGCTGTCTCAGCCCAGCTTCACGGTGAACGGCGGACCCGCTGTCGACGTGCTGACTGTCTCTGCTTCCAGTACTGCTTCGCTTCATCTCCCCGATTTACCGGCGCGCCGTCCCTGGTACGCCGCGGGTGGAGCAACCCTTGCCGGTCTGCTGCTGCTGGGCCTGCCGCGCCGGCGCCGTGCATGGCAGAGCATGCTGAGCCTCCTGGTGATCGTCTTCGCAATTGGGTTCGCAGGTTGCGGCGGCGGCAGTAGCAGCAACAACGGTGGGGGCGGCAGCGGCGGGGGAGGCAACACGTCCTCCGGCACCTACGTCGTGACCGTCACCGCTACCAGCGGAACGGCGTCGGTGAGCAACACCTTAACCGTGGCAGTCAAGTAAGCCGTTCGCTCGCAGCTCGCGCAAACAGGCTCGTCCGGAGGACGAGCCTGTTTCGTCTTTCCCGCAAGGCTGCTGCGGCCCGAATTCTGAGGGGGAGCGTAGCGGGGCTAAGTTACGTGACTCTCCGGGTCGGAGGCGGACGCAGCCACCAGCCGGAAGACCGGCTCCCGCGCTTCTTCCCGTTCCACGCGCCGCCGCCGGCCCAGCAACAAATCCTGCAGCGATACGTACCCAATCGGCTGCAGAGTCTGGCGTTCCAGCACTGGCAACCGCATCTGCCCAGTGGTGGCCATGCGCTCCGCCGCGCTGCGGCAACTCGCGTCGGCAAAAGTGAAGAATGCCGGAAATGTCGTGGCCGGCTCACCGGGTAAGGACTCCTCCGTCATTGCATCGCGGACGCTGACCATCTCCAGTGGATCCACACCATACTCACGGGTCAAATGGTAGCCCCGGCGGCTCAGCTTCTCCGTGAGGATGGAACGCGGCATCACCAGTGACGTGACCGCGTAGGCAGACGTGGCGGCCAGTACCAGCGGCAGCAGCGCCGGCAGGGCGTGAGTCAACTCCAAGGAGAAGACGATCGCGGTAAGCGGCGCCCCCAGCGCGCCCGCCAGCATGGCGCACATCGCCAGCAGCGCCAGCGGCGAGGCCGGCAAGCCCAGAAGGTGCGAGGTTAAAGCGCCCAGCGAAGCACCGATCATCAGCAAGGGGGCGAGCACTCCACCCGAGGTTCCCGATCCCAGCGAGAAGGCCCACATCAGCGACTTGAAGAGCAGTACGCCCAGGACCAGCGCAAGTGTGGCGTGGCCGGCCAGCAGCTCCGCGATGTTGTCGTATCCCACGCCGAGTCCGCGGGGGAAGAACAGGCCGCCGACTCCGACTCCCAGGCCACCCAGCGCGGGCCACCACATCCAGTGCAGCGGCAGCCTGCTGAATAGATCTTCAAAGCCGTACATCATGCGACTCAGCGCAGCAGCGGCCAGACCTACAAGCGCTCCTAGCACTGCAGAAAGGATGGCGAAGCGCGCTCCCATCGGAATTGCCGTCAGGGACAGCGGAAAGATGGGCCCCGCACCCAGCCAGACCACGCGCAGCACCGCGGCGGCAGCACTGGCAAAAGCAACCGGAACCAGCGACCGCGGCCTCCATTCAAACAGCAGTAGTTCCACCGCCAGCAGCACTGCGGCAAACGGCGCGGCAAACGTGGCGGACATACCGGCTGCTGCGCCCGCCACCAACAGCGTTGTGCGTTCGGCGTCGGTCAGCTTCACCAACTGTGCAAGCAGGGAACCGAAAGCCCCGCCCGTCATAATGATGGGACCCTCAGCGCCGAAGGGGCCGCCAGAGCCGCTAGCAATCGCCGCAGAGATCGGCTTCAGGATCGCCACCCGTGGCTCCACCCGCGCGCCGCGCAGCAGGATGGACTCGATTGCCTCCGGTATGCCGTGGCCGCGAATTTTTTCC
Organism: uncultured Acidobacteriaceae bacterium; assembly: GCA_964252395.1. Taxonomy (GTDB): domain Bacteria; phylum Acidobacteriota; class Terriglobia; order Terriglobales; family Acidobacteriaceae; genus KBS-83. The sequence goes on from CAXUMX010000018.1 coordinate 18,191, forward strand.
GAGCCATACCTCGCCATCACGCCGACAATCAAGCCGCCCACCACTGGGACCAACACCATCCCGTAGCCCAGGGGGCTGCCTCCTGGCGAGGCTACCGCCAGGCTGAAGCGATGGTAGTAGAAAAGATTGGTCGCAAGCGCTATGCCTCGCAGAAGCAGCACCGCCAGTGCTGCTCCGCCGCAACCCACCACCACGGCCAACAGGGAGAGCAACCACACCCGCCGGTCGACGGTGAAGTCGCGCAAGGGAGAGGCGTGGACCTCGCTACTCATCGGCTGCTCCGTCCGGCCGCATGGGAGTCGAGCTTGCGCAGGCCGGTAAGGGTCGCAATTAGAGCCGGGCCCATCACGTTCAGCTCGTCGCGATGGTGCGTGGACAGGCGGCTGAGGATGCGCTCTCCCTTGGGCGTCACGCGCAGCAGCACACGCCGGGCATCGGTCGGATCGGTGGTCCGTTCCAGCAGGGCCTGCTCGACGGATCGGTCCACCAGTTCGACGACACTGTTGTGCCGCAAACCCAGGCGCTCCGCCGCATACGCGATCGTGGGGGTCGCCGCTGCCGGAGCCCCGGCGACCTGCAGTAGCAGCTGATGCTGTTGAGGGCTCAGCCCGGCGGCCGCGGCTGCCTGCTCGCTGAACAGAAGGAAGCTGCGCAGCTGGTATCGGAACTCGGCCAATCGTTCGATCAGGAGATTGCTCTCACGGCCGCTCATAGATATATCGTATCACGACATATAAGAGTGAACCGACCGCACGCGCCGGTTCAACCGCCGAGGCGGGGCCGCGTATAATTTAAGTATGTCTATCGTGCGCAACATAGCCGGTGTGGCTAAGGGCATGTCGATCACCTTTGGAGAGATGTTCAAGCCGACCGAAGTGGAGAACTATCCTGACGGCCCCGGTCCAAACCGCGGCGCGCACTTCCAGGATCGCTTCCGTGGCGCGCACGTTCTGCAACGGGATGAAAATGGCTTGGAAAAGTGCGTGGCCTGCTTCCTGTGCGCGGCCGCCTGCCCCTCGAATTGCATCTACATTGAGGCTGCGGAGAACACGGAAGAGAAGCGCATCTCAAGCGCGGAACGCTACGCCAAGGTCTACAACATCGACTACAACCGCTGCATTTTCTGCGGCTACTGCGTCGAGGCCTGCCCTACGGATGCCATCACCCACGGCCACGGCTTTGAGCTGGCGACGCTGAATGCGACCAACCTGATCTATCGCAAGGAAGACATGCTGGTGCCGCCCGTCGGATTTCCCAGACATACGGAAGCGCACTCAGACGCCGTGAAGTAGAGGGCAGGCCGACAGCAGAGGAACCCAGACGCGAGAATGGGAAGCGGCAGGCGGGGCGGTATCTTCATCGCCCACCTGCCGCTTTTCTTATGTGGGCGTCTTCAGCAGCAGGTAACCGCCTGCCAGTCCAAAGAGCAGGTCTGGAGACCAGGCCGCCAGAAACGCCGGCAGCAGGTTGACGTTCCCCATAGCATCGAAGATGCCGGCGATGACCCAGTAAGCGATCGCCATCCCCAGCGCGGCGGCCACGCCGGTCAGCGACCCGCGGCGGCCCATGGAGAGCGCGAACGGCACCCCCAGAACAGCCATGATCAGCGTGATCAGCGGGTAGGCGACCTTCTTCTGCAACTGGACGCGCAGCCGCATGGTGTCGAAGCCGCTCTGCCGCAGGTCATGTATGTAGCGGGAGAGTTCCAGGAAGCTCATCTCTGAGGACTGATGATTTTCCTTCTTGAAGTATGAGGGTTCCTCTACCAGCGCGCTGAAGGTGCTGACCGAGAAGCGGTCATAGCTGCTGACCGCTTCACCCTGGAAGTGCCGGTCCCACCCATCCTCGAAGATCCACTGGTCAAGATGCTGATCCCAGTGCGCGGTGTCGGCAAAGATGCGCCGGGTCAGGGCGAAGTTCTCTGGGTCGAACTCGAATACGGAGAGGTTCGCGAAACGATCGTGGTCAGGATCGAAGAATTGGTAGTAGTAGATGCGGCCCGGCTTGCCCGGCTCCTGCCGTCCAAAGATCCACTGCTGATCGGGGCGCAGGAAGGTCTGCGCCGGCTTGCCCTTGATCACGCTCAGCAGCGCCTCCTGGCGCCGGTTAGCTCCGGGCAGGTAGCTCTCGTCGAACAGGAACAGGCTGACGGCGAAGACCGCGGCGATAGCCAGCACTGGCACAATCACGCGATAGATGCTGATACCAGTCGCCTTCATCGCCGTGAGTTCGCTTGAGCGATTGAGCACGCCGAACGTCACCAGCACCGCCACCAGCATGGCGAGCGGCATTAGCGTATAGATCATGCTCGGAATCAGATTGAACAGGTACGCACCGACGGTGACCAGCGCCGTGCGGTTGCGGATGATATCGCCCAGCCGCTCAAAGAAGGTGAAGACCAGCATCAGCATCACAAAGCTGACGATCACCAGCGCGAAGGTGGTCAGGAACTCGCGCAGCACGTAGTCGTCCAGGATGAGCGGAAAGCTGCGCCGGCCAGAACGCTGGCGCGGCTCTGCCTCCGTATGGCGCGGTGCCTGCTTTGGTGGGGCGCCGGCTCGTGTGCCGCTCCAGTCAAAGACAAACGGCGCCGAGCCGCCGCGGCTCAGATGTTCCAGCAGCACCAGCCCGAGCGCGCCGAAGATGAAGTTCGCTGCCCAGACCCCAAGGAAGGGGCTGATCTTGCCTTGGCGGGCCAGCGAGACGCCGGTGAGCGAGAGGAAGTAGTAGACGAACACCAGCACGATGGTGATCACGAAGCCGGCACTCTTGCCGCCGCGGCGGGAAGCCAGCCCCAACGGCACACCAACCAGCATCAGGACCAGACAGGAGGTAGGAAAGGCCAGCCGCTTGTAGAACTCGATGCGATACCAGCGGCCGCCGGGGCCGAGCGATCGCCGATACAGCTCGCCCGCAGACTTGGCCAGCGCCGGTGTGTCCGCATGTCCAATGCGCGCGTTCTCCTGACTGCCGACCTGCAGCGGCAGATCGGCCTCTGCGAAGGTGGATACGGAATATTGGTTTGGGTCGTTGCCCACGAACTCATGCTGCGTACCGTTGCGCAGCCGCATGCGCAACTCACCCTCACCACCGCTGACCACCGTGGCCTGCGCGGCGGTAATGATGCGCGGCGATGTCGGATTGCTGAGATCGGCGAGGAAGACACGGCGCCACTGCGAGGCGCCGGCCGATGCGCGCACGTCCTGCACGTAGAGCACGTAGTTCTTAAAATCTTCGTAGAAGACGCGTGGTTGGATTTCAAATGAGGCCTGCGAGCTCTTGAGAGCATTCTCCAGCTCCAGCAGCGCCTCGGCTGCCTTTGGCGCCAGGTACAACGAATTCAGCAGCGCGATTCCCCAGCCCAGCAGACCGACGATGGAGACGATGCGAACGAACCGCCACACACCAATACCTGCTGCGCGCATTGCCGTGATCTCGCTGTCCGCGGAGAGCCGGCTGAGTCCCAGCAGAACGCCCACCAGCACCGCCATGGGGATCGTTAGCGTGAAGGTATTTGGCAGCGCATATAGGAAGATTTCTAGGGCATGGAGGAGCGATGCACTCTCCCGCACGATCAGCTTCAGGATATCGCCCAGGTCGCGCATGAATAGCACGAAGGTGAACAGCGCGCCGCCGATCAAGGCGTAGGAGGTCACCTCGCTGAGGATATATCGGGTGAGGATGCGCACTCGAGCAACTCTCCTGTGGAGCCCGCGGCGGCCCTTCCTCCATATCCACGAGAGCCGCACGCCTGCGCTTAGTCTACAAGGCGCTTGAGGTCAGCGCGCTTGCCGCCACGGGCGACATCAGCGTGCGTGTCGATAGACCAGATCCAGCAACTCGTCGTACATGGCAGTCGCATCTTCGCCGCCCTTTTGTATGGCCGAAGTGGCGCAGTGCTCCAGGTGATTGCGCATCAGCAGCCGGCTGAGCCCGCGTAGCGCCTCCTGCACAGAGGCGATCTGCACCAGGATGTCGGCACAGTACCGTTCGTCCGCGACCATCGCCTCCAGGCCCCGGATCTGTCCCGCGATGCGTCGCAGCCGGCGCACTGCGGCCGCTTTGCGCTCACCATCGACGGCCACCGCGTGCCGCGGAGTGTCCTTTGCGGACGAACAGGTGCTCGGCAAATCGGCCTCTGCGTCGGGTTTCTGCGAGCGCTTCGCGGCAGTCTTCATGCCAGCCTCCAGCGGCGCAGCCGCAGGCTATTGGCAAGCACGCTCAGGGAGCTCAGAGCCATGGCCGCCGCGGCCAGCGCAGGGGACAACAACAGGCCAAAGAGTGGGAAGAGCAAACCTGCTGCAACCGGGATCGCCAGCAGGTTGTACCCTGCAGCCCAGCCCAGGTTCTGCTTCATGACGCGGCGCGTCGCCCGGGCCAGCTCTACCGCTGTGGCTATTGCGCCGAGTTCGCCGTGCAGCAGGATCGCATCTCCGGCCTCGCGGGCCAGATCGGTTCCTGTCCCCATGCCCACGCCGGCATCCGCCTGTGCGATCGCCGCAGCATCGTTGATGCCATCGCCGACCATCAGCACGCGCGCACCATGCTTCTGCAAGTCCTGGATGCGCGCTAGCTTCTGCTCTGGTGAAAGCGACGCGTAGACCTCCGCGATACCGAGCGCATCCGCCAGGGGCTGGGCCGCTGTAGCTGAATCCCCGGTCAGGATTACGAGCCTCATGCCGAGCCGGCGCAGGTGATCCAGAGCCTCTACGGCTCCGGGGCGCAGCGTATCAGTGCACACCAGGCTGCCGGAGTACGCACCATCCCTGGCGACGTGCAGCACCGTTGTTCCAGGCGCACTTCTCAGGGGAGGGATTGCGACTCCCCGCTCGCGCATCAGCGCATCGTTGCCCGCCAGCACAGAACGCCCGTCAACCTGGGCCTCGATGCCAAGCCCCGGACGCGCCGTAAACGAGGCGAGCGGTCTCAGCTCAAGCGCTCGCTCGTTTGCTGCGTCCAGCACTGCACGGGCCAATGGATGCTCGGATCGCTGTTCGGCCGAAGCGGCCAGCATCAGCAGTTCTCGGTCCGTTACACCTGCAGCTGAATGAACCGAAACCACCGCAGGACGGCCCGCTGTCAGGGTGCCAGTTTTGTCCAGCAGCACCGTGTCGATGCTGGCCAGCCGCTCCAGGGCTTCGCCACCCTTGAACAGCACGCCCAGCTGCGCTCCTCGGCCGATGGCGACGGTCAAAGCGGCCGGCACCGCCAGGCCCATGGCGCAGGGACAGGCCACCACCAGCACCGCGACCGCCACGGCGACGGCGCGGCCTACGTCGGCGGAGGACCACAGGGCGAACGTCGCCAGCGCGATCCCGATCACCGCTGGAACGAAGATGCTGCTGACGCGGTCTGCCAGTTGCTGCATCGGGGCGCGCGACGACTGAGCCTGCTCTACCAGCCGAAGGATCTGCCCCAGTCGGCTGTCCGCGCCGACTGCAGTCGCGCGATACTCCAGTGCGCCGTCGTAGTTCAGCGAGCCCGCGATCAGCGCATCGCCCGCAGTTTTCGCCACCGGCTGCGACTCACCCGTCAACAGCGACTCATCTACGCTGCTGGAGCCGGTCAGAACTGTGCCGTCTACAGGCACCCGCTCACCCGGACGCAGGACGACGACATCGTTCGGCAGTACAGCGCTGGTCGGGAGGCTTAGCTCTTTTCCTTCGCGCAGGATGTTGGCGCAGGCCGGTGCTAGCTCCGCGAAGGCACGAACAGCGTCGAGCGCGCGCTTGCGTGCCCTCAGGTTGAGCCAGTCTCCCAGCAGCAGAAATCCCAAGATGAACAGGACCGAGTCGTAGTAAAAGTCTGCTGCAAGATGGCGCTGCTGGAAGAAGGCTGGCGACAGTGTAACTGCGCCCGAGTAGAGGAAGGCCGCCAGCGTGCCCAAGGCTACCAGAGTGTACATGTTGGTGGTGCGGTGCCGCGCCGCACGCCACGCGCGCGCGTACACCGGCCCACCGGCGGTCACCATTGCGGCCAGGGTGACAGCGCCCAGCAGACACCCTAACGTTTGCGCTGGAATGTGATGGAATCCCGGAATCATGCCCGCCATCGACGACATGCCGGCGAGCATGGCAACTACACCCGCGGCGATGGTGGCTACAGAAGTGAAAAGCAGGCGCCGCTCCCCGACTGACAACGCGTGCTCTGCTGACACAGCCTGTCCGGCATCATCGGTCGCGGGTTCCGGCGGCGTCAGCACCGCCTCGTACCCCGCCTCGTCGACCACCTGAGCCAGCGTCAGAGGCGATGCCTGGTCGGGCCGATAGATGATGCGCGCCCGGTGCGCCAACAGGTTCACGTTTGCGTCCAGAACACCCGGTGCGGCGCGCAGGGACTTCTCCACGTGCGCCTGGCAGGCAGCGCAGCTCATGCCGCGGATCGGCAGCAGGATGGTCTCAGCGGGATCCGCCTCTGCAGCGGCGCCGGTTGCGCCTGCTGTCTTCACGACTCCGACGTCAGCTGGCAAGGTGTGCCTCGAAGCCGATCTTGCGGACCGCAGCCAGGTAGGGCTCCGGATCTGCCGAGGGCGCAAGGAAGCGCGCCCCGCCAACTCGCACTTCTTGCACCTCGGTTCCGGGAACCTGGCTCAGTACGCGGGTGACGCGCTGCACGCACGCTCCGCAGTGCATGCCGTCGATCTGAAGAATCAGCTCCGCCATATACCCCCACCCCCTATACAGTTATAAAATGCACCAAGGGCGTCGGCGATGCAAATCAGGCTTCGCGGGGATGGTCTTCAGGCTCCGGGGTCGAAGCGGTAGCCCACCCCGCGCACCGTGCGCAGAAAGACGGGGTTCGCGGGGTCGTCCTCCAGATACCGGCGCAGGCGCACAATGAAGTTATCAATGGCGCGCGTATCCGTGTCCTCGCGTAGGCGCCACACTTGCTCCAGCAGCTCCTTACGCGGGATGACGCGACCCTGGTGCCGCACCAGGTAGCGAAGCAGGTCGGCTTCCATGACGGTCAGGCGGATGGTGGGCGCGAGCGGGTCTGGCAGGCGCAGCTCGAGCGCTGCAAAGTCGACCGTTCGTCCGGCGAACGCAAACGGCGTCTCGGATTCCGTGATGCTATGTGCATTTGCCTCCCGCCGCTGCCATGCCCAGCGCCGCAGCAGCCCATGCAGGCGGGCCAGGAGTATCGAGAGGTCAAAGGGCTTGGGAAGATAGTCGTCGGCGCCCGCGGCAAAGCCCCGCAGCACATCTTCGGACCGGCCGCGCGCTGTCAGCATTAGTACCGGGGTGCGGTCATCGCGCTGGCGCAGCTGCTCCACCACAACAAAGCCGTCGCAGCCGGGAAGCATGACGTCCAGCAGGATGGCATCGACGCCAGCCTCCGGCTTCGCGGTCAGCTCCAGTGCCGTTTCGCCATCGCGCGCGATGCTGACGCGAAACCCCTCAGCCTCCAGGTTGAACTTCAGGCCCTGCGCCAGATGCTCCTCATCTTCGACGACGAGGATGTGGGCACGTCCGCTCATACGGTGGCCGCTCCATCCGGGGAGAGCAGGCGCGGCAGCTGCAGATGAATGGTAGCTCCCTGGCCCTCGCCCGCGCTCTCCGCAAAGGCATCTCCGCCATGCTGCCGGGCGATGGAGCGCACCAGGAACAGGCCTAGCCCGGTGCCCTTCACCCGCAGGATGTTGCGATGAGGCACGCGGTAAAAGCGTTTGAAGATGTGCTTCAACTGCGGCTGCGCAATGCCCAGGCCCTTGTCCGCGATGCTGACCATCACCCACGCATCGCTCTCGACCGATAACACAATGTGGAGTTGAGCGCCCTCAGGTGAGTACTTCACGGCATTGTCCAGGATGTTTGAGACAGCCGTGCGCAGCTCATCCGGGTTGCCGGCGACCGAGAAGGCGCAGCCCTGCTGCAATGCGCGCGTCTCGATGCTGATCGCGCTCTCGTCCAGGTGGTAGCGCAGGATGGCGGTGGCGGCCGCGGTGCGGACCAGCTCCTCCATGTCCACCGGGATACGGCCCTGGGTACGCGCCCGCTGGCCGACCTCGCCGGCTTTCAGGACCTGCTCGACAGTTGCCATTAGCCGTTCTGTGTCGTCGGCCATGATGCTGAGGAATTCCTGCTGCTGTTCGCGGGAGACCTCGCGACGTCGCATGGTGTCGACGTATAGGCGAATGGAGGTAATCGGCGTCTTCAACTCATGCGTGACGGCATTCAGGAAGCTGTCCTGCCGCTCATTCCGGCGGACCTCGCGCACTAGAAAAATTGTGTTCAGGATCAATCCGGCGATCAGCAGCGCGAAGAACGGTATGCCGATCACCAGTGGCGCGATCCGCCGCCAGTTCAGGATGATCCAGGTCGCTTGCAGGGTCACGGCCACCCCAACCAGGCAGACGCCGAGCGCGATGAAGAAGAAGATGGCCCGTCCTCGGCGCGTGATCCGCATATGGGTGAGTGTGAGGCTGGCGCCCCCAAAAGTATAGCGGCGCCCCGCAGGGCGCCGCTGTGTGTCAGACAGGAGCAGAGAGGTTAGGCGGCACCCGCCGGGCGGGGGTTGGCAGGATCGTACTGCGCGATCTTGACCTGCTGCGCCAGGCCCAGCTTCTTCAATAGCCAGATGCCGTAGTAGTTGGGGTCGAACTCATACCAGGCCAGGCCGTGCCGTGCGGAGACGGGATGCGCATGGTGATTGTTATGCCAGCCTTCGCCGCCGGTCAGCAGCGCCACCCACCACAGATTGCGCGACTCGTCGCGAGTCTCAAAGCGACGCGAGCCCCACATGTGTGTGGCGGAGTTCACCAGCCAGGTCGCGTGCAGGCCCAGCGTGGTGCGCAGGAAGATGCCCCACAGCACGCATGGCCAGCCGCCGATGGCGAGCAGGATCAGGCCGGCTGCCACGATCGGGAGCCAGTGGTAGCGGCTGAGGAAGCGGTGCACCGGGTCCTTTGCCAGGTCCGGCGCATAGCGTGCCAGCAGCGCCGTCTCGTGGTGCAGGGCATCGCCCTTCATGATCCAGTCCACGTGTGCCCACCAGCCGCCGTCGTGTGGCGTATGCGGGTCGCCTTCATGGTCGCTGAGCTGGTGGTGAACCCGGTGGGTCGCCACCCAGAAGATCGGCCCGCCTTCCAACGCGAGCGTGGCGCAGAGCGTCAGGCCGTACTCCACCCACTTCGGCACCTTGTAGCCGCGATGCGTCAGCAGCCGGTGATAGCACATGCCAATGCCCATGTTGATCGACATGATCCAGAGCACGACAGCAGCCGCCAGCCCCTTCCAGGTGAAGAAGAACAGGGCAGCCACCGCACCGATATGGAAAGCGACCATGAACAGCGTGGTCACCCAGTTGCGCTTGAAGTCCTGGCCGGCACGGCCCAGCTTCGGCACCTCCGGTTGTACGCGCTTGTACGCCGCAGGAGCATCGACAGTTGAGGGAGCGAGTGGAGCATCAACCAGCATGAGTGGCAAACCTTCCGTCGACAGCTTCGACGTCTGATTTCGAAACTATCAGTGCACACCGCACCCTCCCGTAACAGTTTTGTAATGGGAGCACCATAGTCCGCATGAGACAAAAGAAGGTATGAGGGAATGCATGAGATTGAAAGCACTCGCGTATTCGGTCGCGATAGCGGCCGCCCTGGGCTCCTGCGCCAACGCACAACCCGGAATCAATCTGCCGACCAGCAAGCAGCTGCTGCCGGTACCGGGCTCGCCGCAGCGCAGCAACGGCCTCCCAATGGGGGTAGCCACTTCGCCGGATGGACGTTACCTCGCTATCCTGAACGCCGGCTACGGCACCTACGAGGCGCATGCACAGCAGTCCATCGCCCTGGTCGATACCACCACCGGCAAGCTGACCGACTTCCCTGAGCCACGCACTGCGCCGCACTCCCCGCAGACCCTCTATCAGGGCATCGCCTTCAGTACGGATGGCAAGCATCTCTACGCCTCCTTCGACTCGCTCTCTGCGCCCGAGGGTGGCAAGCCTGACCAGACCGGCAACGCAATCGCGGTCTACTCCGTTGCCGGTGGACGAGTCACGCCCGAGCGACTCATCCCCATTCCGCTGCAGACACTGGCGCCCGGGCGGACGCAGAACCGCTTCAACGTCCCCATACCTCAAGGGAAGGCAGTGCCCTCACCAGCTGGTCTGGCAGTGCTCAAGGCAAGCGACGGAGCCGAGCAACTGCTGGTGGCTGACAATCTCTCCGACGATGTACTGCTCCTCGATGCGAGTACCGGGGCGGTCCGCCAGCGCTTCGATCTTTCTACTGGCCCCGTGGTGCCCTCTGCCTATCCGTTCGTGGTGACAGCAACGCGCGATGGACGGCGCGGATTCGTGGCGCTGTGGAACGGTTCTGCTGTCGCTGAGCTCGACCTGCGCGGCGGCCGCGTAGCCGGCACGCTGCCGCTCTCGCCTGCCGCGGACGCAGTGTCTCCGGGCTCGCATCCCGCAGCGCTGGCTTTCTCTCCGGATGAGTCCGTGCTGTACGTGGCCCTGGCCAATCGGGATGCAGTCGCCGCAATCGTACTGCGCGGCGGAAGCATGAAGCTGGCCGGCAGCTTCGATACCCGGCTGCCGGGTCAGACCTACTTCGGCGCAGAGCCGAATGCCCTTGCCCTTTCGCCCAGCGGCGATCGGCTCTATGCGGCGAATCTGGCCACCGACGCAGTTGCTGTCTTTCACACCCGCGGCCTGCGCGCCGGGACTGTCAAGCGTGCCGATGGCTTCATTCCCACCGAGTGGATGCCGACCGCTCTCGCTGTCACGGGAAATCATCTTTACATCGCTACCGGGAAGGGCAAGGGCACGGGTCCCAACGGCAAGCCGGACGCAAGTCACGGCCGGCCATTCACCTACATCGCAACCCTGCTTTATGGTTCGGTAGCGACACTCGACCTGGGCAAGCTTGATGCCCAGCTTCCACAGCTCACGCGGCAATCCGTCGTCAGCAATATGCAGACTGCCGCGGCCACCCACATCCAGTTTCAGGGCGGCCGCAATCCGATCAAGCACGTGATCTACATCATTAAGGAGAATCGCACCTACGATCAGATCTTCGGTGACCTGGCCGCCGGCAACGGCGATCGCAGCCTGACCATGTATGGCCGGGATATCACGCCCAACCAGCACAAGCTGGCAGAGCAGTTCGGTATTCTCGACAACTTCTACGACTCGGGCGAGGTCTCCGGCGATGGACACGTCTGGTCAACTGCAGCCATCACCAGCGACTACACCGAGCGAACCTGGCAGCAGAGCTATCGCGGACGCGAGCGCATCTACGACTACGAAGGCGTCGTCGAGAACGGCGTGCCGTTGACCGAGAAGATTCCGGACGTGAACGAGCCGGCGTCGAGCTATCTGTGGACCAACCTGGCGCGGCATGGCAAGACCTACTATCACTTCGGCGAGTTCATCGCGACCCGCTTCTGTGGGGGGAAGGATGCCCCCCGCAAAGGTCCGCTTGAGGGCACGCCGGAGCCAGAGCCGAAGCTCTGCGAGAACGGATATGTGCCGTTGGGCGCAGCCATCCCCACGAACTACGGCGGCGGCAAGAGCCCGTACCCCTGGACTATCCCGCTGATCGCGGAAAATCAGGCGACCAAGCCGGAGCTGGTCGATCACTATGATCCGCTCTACCCTGACTTCGAGCTCGACTTTCCCGATCAGATGCGGTTCGAGGAGTTTGCCGGTAAGTTGAAGGGCTGGGTGGAAAAACGCAACAGCGGTAGTGACGAGATGCCGGCCTTCGTGATGCTCCGCTTCTCCAACGACCACACGGGCGGCACACGCGCCGGGCACGCGACGCCAAGGGCCTCGGTGGCCGACAACGATCTTGCCGTGGGGCGTGCGGTGGAGGCGATCTCACACAGTGCGTATTGGGAGGACACTGCGTTCTTCATCCTGGAAGATGACGCACAAAACGGCGGAGACCATGTGGACGCGCATCGCAGCACTGCTCTGGTGGTCAGTAAGTATGCGCCGCGCCAGGCCGCGCCAGTCGTCGATCACCACTTCTACACGACAGTCAGCATGGTGCGGTCCATGGAGGATCTGCTGGGGGTGCCCCCCATGAACAATAACGACGCGTTGGCTCCCCCCATCGCACCGCTGTTCACCGGCGCGGGCGATCAGCCTGCGTTCGACGCGGACTACCGCAACCGCGACAACGGCCTGATCTACACCGCAAATGCCGCCGGTGCCCCGGGCGCGAAGCAGTCCTCACGCATGGACTTCCGCCATGAGGACCGTGCTGATCCGCAGAAGCTGAATGTCATCCTGTGGCGGGATGCGAAAGGGGATACCCCTTTGCCGGCGGCACTGCGTGCGTCGAAGCACCGCAAGGATGACGACGACTGACTTGATTCGCAGCCGGTCACTCGCGTTGGAGGACCGGCTGCACAACTCTAGCCGACGAAGTCGACGTTCACCGGATGCGGGATGATGCCGCGGTCGTGGCCCATCTGCAGCAGCATGCGGATGGCGGTCTTCCCATCCTCGCCGTAGTCCAGCGTGCGCTGATTCACGTACATGCTGACGAAGCGATTGGCCATCTGCGCGTCCAGGTCACGGGCAAACTGCATGGCGTAGGCCAGCGCCTCTTCCCGGTGATCCAGTGCATGCTGGATGCTCTGGCGCAGCGCCTTGGTGACCACCCGCATGGTGTCCTCGCCAAGGCTGCGGCGTATGGCATTGCCACCCAGCGGCAGCGGTAATCCGGTCTGCTCCCGCCACCACTGTCCCAGATCCAGCACCTTGTAGAGGCCATTCGTGGAGTAGGTGAGCTGTCCTTCGTGGATGATCAGTCCGGCCTCATACTTACCGGCCAGTACCTGAGGAATGATCTGATCGAACGGCACAACGGTTGTGTTGATGCCGGGGGCAAAGAGCTGCAATGAAAGTGCGGCCGTGGTCAGGGTTCCCGGAATCGCGATCCGGATGTTCTTGATCTCGTCGAGCGAGAAGCGCCGGCTGGCGACAATCATCGGCCCGTAGCCTTCGCCCACGCTGCCGCCGCACGCCATCAGCGTGTAGGTGTCCTGCATGTAGGGGTAGGCGTGGAAGGAGATCGCGGTCACATCGTAGAAGGCCTCGTGGATCGCCTTCTGGTTCAGTGTCTCGATGTCAGTCAGGGTGTGGGTAAATTTAAATCCTGGCACGCGCACCTTGTTGGTAGCCAGACCATAGAACATGAAGGCGTCGTCCGAGTCAGGACTGTGCGCGATGGTGATCTCGCGGATTCCGGTAGGAGGGTGTTCCAAAGATGTGCTGCTCACGCTCGAACTTCCTTTCATGCGCCGGGCCTGTTCAGGAGAGCGGCCCGGATGATGTCGTGCTAGCGCTGTGTCCTGCTGAGCGCCTGAAAGATCAATGCGCAGGTGGCGGCAGCGATCAGCTGCGCCAGGTCACCCCCCAGGAAGGGCACCACAGAGATGCGCATCAACGTGGCGAACTGCGTGTGGGCAAGTACGCCCAGCCACAGAGCGCCGCAGGCGAGCAGCACCAAGTCGCCCGCCGCCGCGCCGGCGAAGGCCGCTACGGTCGAGCGCCTGCCCGCACGAAACAGCGTTCCAGCCAGGGCGGCCGCAAACGGCGCCGCGATCAGGTATCCGCCGGTGGGGCCGAACAACTGGGCCACCCCGCCGGGCCCGTGGGGGTTGAAGACCGGCAGGCCGGCAGCGCCTTCCATCAGGTAGAGCACCAGGGTTGCGAAGCCCAAGCCGGGGGACAGCAGCATGCCCAGCAGCAGCACCGCGAACGGCTGCAAGGTGACCGGGACCGGAGTGAAGCCAAGCGGCACTGCGATATGCGCGCAAAGCGCGATCAGCGCGGTGGCAGAGACGGCGACGGCCGCCTTCCGGGCGACGCTGCGCGCATTGCTGGCCGCGGGGGTGTGCTGCTGAACTGCGGACTGCTGGATCATCGCTTCGGCTCCTGCTCTCAATCGAACTAGTGAATGTCCTGCGCCACTCTGGCTTCCTCTTCATCAGCCAGCCGCGTTCTGGGTAGAGCGGCGGCTGGGTCTCCGGGCAGCTTCTGCGACGCGCGGCGGATGTGTCGGGCGATAGCGAAGACGGCCCACAGCAGTGCGCAGAGACTCAGAAGGAAGACGGCAAATAGCCAGCGCATCGCGACAAAACCTTGCTCAGGATAACAAACTGTGCGCTGCAGCCACGGTGCCGTTATGGACCAGGCGCGAACGCCTTTGCACCCGGGGAGCACGAGAGCGCGCCTCGCTTAACTCACGCTCTCCATCAGCCACTGCTGGTACGCCTCACTTCCGCACCGCGCCTCCAGAACCAGAAACTCCGGGACTACATAGCTGTGCAGTTCGTGAACACGCCGGCGTACTGCATCCAGCGCCGGCAGGCGCGTCTTGATAATCAGCTGCACCTCGTCCGCGGACTCGACTGCGCCCTCCCAGCGATAGACGGAGTGAACATTCGCGATCAGCTGTACGCATCCAGCCAGCCGCTCTGCCACCAGGGCCTCGGCAATGCGATGGGCCTCCTCGCGGCTTGCCACCGTTGTCATCACCAGCCGGGCGTCACTTCTGCTCGTGGTTCCGCTGCTTTCTGAAGTGCTCGTCATCCATTCCTCGGTGGTCTCAGCAGCTTCTGATGCGGAGCAGGCGCGGCGTGCCATACAATTCAGTCCGTTATGACCGGCGGGAGCGGCCCGCATCCTACACAAGCAGCCAGGGGCCGATGTCACGACGGCACGGCATGCCCGAGAACGACAGGAGAGAGATGGCTACCGAGATCAAGTTTGGCACATCCGGCTGGCGCGCGATCGTCGCCGATGAGTTTACGCTCGCCAACATTCGTCGCGCGGTCACCGGCATCGCGGCGTATGTGGCCAGCCAGCCGGGCACACATCGCGTGCTGGTCGGCCGCGATCCCCGCTTCCTTGGTGAGAGCTTCGTCGATGAGGCGGCGCGCCTGCTGGCGCAGCATGGCATCACGCCGGTGGTGATTCCAAAGGCCGCGCCTACACCGGCCATCGCGTATGCCATTCGCGAGCACAAGGCGAGCGGCGGCATCAACTTCACCGCATCGCACAATCCGCCGGAATACAACGGCATCAAGTTCTCTACTCCGGACGGCGCTCCGGCCTTGCCCGAGACCACCCACCAGATCGAGGCGAACATCCGCGGCCTTGGTGAGCAGCCCGTGCCCCAGGGCAAAGCGCTCGAGCGGACAGAGCAGATCGACGTGAAGCCGTCATACCTGAAGCGGCTGACCGAGCTGGTCGACCTGAAGGCGATCGAGGGCGCGAAGCTGAAGGTGGTTTTTGATCCCTTCTGGGGCGCTGCCCGCGGCTACACCTCTGATCTTCTGCGCGACCACGGCATCGATGTGCACACGGTGCACGACTACCGCGACGTCCTGTTCGGCGGCCATGCGCCCGAGCCGGACGACCATCTGCTGGGCGACTCGAAGGCGAAGATGAAGGAGGTCGGTGCACACCTGGGGATTGCAACCGATGGCGACGCGGACCGCTTCGGCATCCTGGATGCGGACGGCACCTTCATCCAGCCGAACTACGTCATCGCGCTGCTGTTTGAGTATCTGATCGACACGCGCGGCTGGAGGAACGGGGTGGCCAAGTCGGTCG
>CAXUMX010000018.1:33776-53623 GCA_964252395.1 uncultured Acidobacteriaceae bacterium
ATCAACGCCATTGCGGAGAAGCAGGGAATTGCGTTGCACGAGACCCCGGTCGGCTTCAAGTACATCGGGGAGCTGATCCTGAAAGACGCCATCGCCGTCGGCGGGGAGGAGAGCGCCGGGCTCACCATCCGCGGTCACGTGCCGGAAAAGGACGGCGTCATCGCCGGGCTGCTAATGGCCGAGATGGTCGCGCGCCGCGGAAAGAGCATTGGTGAGCAGCTGAAGCAGCTGTTTACCAAGTATGGTTCCTTCTACCCGGTGCGTGAGAACTTCCGCTTGACCGACGACGGAAAGCAGAAGTTCACTGAGAAGATAAAGAAAGATCCATCCGATCTGGCTGGGCAGAAAGTGGCGCACGTGGTGCGTACGGATGGTCTGAAGCTGATCTTCAAAGATGGCTCTTGGGTCTGCTATCGGCTCTCGGGAACCGAGCCGGTGGTTCGTATTTACACCGAGGCCCGCGATCAGAAGGAGAGCGCCAGCCTTACGCAGGCAGCGAAGGACTGGGCGTTGCAGTAACAGAAGAGGTAGACGACGTGGAGACCGCAGGACAGTCGAATCCGCAACCAAACACCCAGCGGGGAAGACTGGCGCGCCGATTCACGGTGGCGACGGCCGGACGCACAGAGCGTCGCCGCATCGCCACTATCTTCGCGATCTGCATCGCCGGCTTGCTCGGCTATCATGCCTTCTTCGGTGCGAATGGCCTATCTGCCTACAATGCAAAGCGGCAGGAAGACCGTACGCTGGCTGTCCAGCTGGAGCAGTTGAGGCAGCAGAACAGCCGGTTGAAGATGCACGTGGATCATCTGAAGAACGATCCCGATGCAATCGAGTACGAGGCGCACACGCGGCTGCGCTATACCCGCCCTGACCAGGTGATCGTCCTGAACAACACGCAGACAGCTGAGTCAGCGCTGCCTGGCCGGCCGGAGCCTCGCCGCGCGACAGGTGTGTCCCACGCCGCGCCGATCCACTAACCGACCGGGCTATACTTGGTCTATGAGTTCCGCGCCTACCGATCGCTATCTCTTCGGCTCGCTTGAGAGCAGCGCCAAGAATCAGATGAAGGTTCAGGAGGCCAGCTTCGGCGAGGAGCAGCCGGAGGGCATCATCCTCACCTCACTGGACTTTGCAGTGAACTGGATCCGCAAGAGCTCTGTATGGCCGATGACCTTTGGTCTGGCGTGCTGCGCGATCGAGATGATGTCGATGGGCGCGTCCCGGTACGACATCGCACGGTTCGGCGCAGAGGTCTTTCGTCCCTCGCCCCGTCAGTCCGACCTAATGGTGATCGCGGGACGGGTCTCGCAGAAGATGGCCCCGGTGATCCGCCGGTTGTGGGAGCAGATGCCGGAGCCTAAGTGGGTTATCTCCATGGGTGCATGTGCCACCTCGGGCGGCGTGTTTAACAACTACGCACTGGTCCAGGGTGTGAACCAGATCATCCCGGTGGATGTGTATGTGCCAGGCTGCCCCCCGCGGCCGGAGCAGTTAATTTATGCCATTACGCTATTGCAGGAGAAGATTCAGCGGGAGCGGGGATCTCTGAAGCGAACGCTCAACCTGAGTTGATTTTCGCTCCGCTGCTCGTTTTCGGTGCCTGTTTTGGAATTTGTGCCGTAGGATGGTGCAGTTCGTTTCACACGCTGGTTCGTATGCATGGAAGGACCGAGGAGCCTGAAGTCTGAATGGGTTACTCTGGTGATGCTTGGCTTAAACCATTGAAAATTCTGGGCAACTCACCCGTTAAAATGTGCACTAACCTAGTCAACGCATGGTAGTGTTCCTTGCGCTGCCTGCTTTTGCATTCCCGGAGGGCGCGGGTTGTTCCATTTCGAACGGAACTTCTCGATGCCATTCGTAATTAATCTGTATGACTTTCAGTACGGTTGCGGAGGATAGACGCATGCATTCACGTCCGTTGCATTCTCTGAGCCGGATTCTGCTGGTAAGCTGCGCGGTAGGCCTGGGGACAACTGGTCTGTTTGCGCAGGATACTCCGAATTCGTCCGCCACTCCGGCTCCGAATTCAACGCAGGCTCCGCCTCAGTCCACACAGGATTCCACCTCAAGCAGCGCACCAGCGGCTGCACCGACCCCGGCGCCGAGTGCACCGCAGGCTCCTTATGCCTCGCGCGTGGACATCTTCGCCGGCTACTCTTATCTGGCGCCTCACGGCTCCGTCACCATCCCTGGCGGCGAGGCAGTGGGACTCCCCGGACCGGTCAAGTACTCCTCGATCGATCTTGGCGCCATCGGCAGCGGCACCTACTACTTCAACCGGTATGTGGGCGCGCAGGCGGAGTTCAGCGATCACCCGGACGGCAACAACGACGGAGCGCAGATTGCCTCCGGCGGCATCGTCTTCCGTTATCCGACCCAGGACATTACGCCCTTCATTCATGCGGAAGCTGGCGCAGTCCGTCTCGGCGGCCCGTTCAAACAGCCGTACACCTGGGGCCCGGCCCTCACCGCTGGTGGCGGCCTTGATTACGGCGTAACTAAGCACTTCGCAATCCGCGTATTCCAGGCCGACTATCAGTACTATCACGTGAACTTCGGTCCGCAGTTCCCCTATCCCACTGGCGGACGGGCAAACGTGGACGCAGTCCGGCTTAGCACCGGCCTGGTATACCGTCTGGGCAGCATCACCCCACCGCCACCGGTCACCTATCAGTGCGCTGTAAGCCCCACCTCGGTCTATCCTGGCGATCCAGTCACAGTTACCGGCACTCCGACCAACCTGAATCCGAAGAAGACCGCCACCTACTCCTGGACCGGCAATAACGGCGTCAAGGTGACAGGCGACAACACCACTGGCAACATCGACACCAACGGCCTCAACCCGGGCAGCTACACCGTTACGGGTCATGTGTCCGAGGGCCAGAAGCCGGGTCAGTTCGCAGACTGCACCGCGAACTTCGAGGTCAAGCAGTTTGAGCCGCCGACCATCAGCTGCTCGGCTGATCCTTCCACTGTGAAGCCGGGCGACAGCTCGACCATCACTGCTCAGGGTGTCAGCCCGCAGAACCGTCCGCTGACCTACACCTACACCGCCTCGGCCGGACAGATCAACGGTACGGACAAGACCGCGACACTCAACACTGCGGGTGCCCCGGCTGGTCCGATCACCGTGACCTGCAACGTCGCAGACGACAAGGGTCAGACTGCCTCCAGCACCACTACTGTGAACGTGGAGCAGCCGCCACCGCCACCGCAGCCAAAGACGCAGACCCTGTGCTCGATCAACTTCGATCGCGACAAGAAGCGTCCGGCCCGCGTGGACAACGAAGCCAAGGCCTGCCTGGATGACGTAGCCCTCAACCTGCAGCGTCAGTCGGATGCGACTGCCGTCGTGGTTGGAGACTCGGCAACCGGCGAGAAGAGCGGTCCGAAGCTGGCAGCACAGCGTGCAGTGAATACCAAGGACTATCTGGTGAAGGAGAAGGGCATTGACGCCTCCCGCATCCAGATTCGTTCGGGCTCCGAGACGGGCAAGCAGGCTCAGAACTATCTGGTCCCTGCCGGCGCGAACTTCGAGAACGACGTCCAGGGCACACAGCCGATCGACGAGAACAGCGTGAAGCCACAGACTCGCGCTGCCGCCGCACGGCACCACGCACGCCACAAGAAGGCCGCCCAGTAAGCGTCCTCATCACCCCAAAGGGGCTGACCGGATATCCGGTCAGCCCTTTTGCTTTGCGGGTCGCGCGGGCGGGATGCCGAGCTTGGTACGGACCCCTTCGTGTCATTGCAACAAGGCCACCGACCCCGCTACCCTGAAAACAACAGTCTCGTCACGAGGAAGTAACACATTGATTAACCCCCGCTTCGCCTCCATGCTTCTGCTGTCTGCCGCCGCACTGCCTCTCGCCGCGGCCACGCCTCAGGCTCCCAGCAATGCCAACCCGGCCCCTGCAGCCTGGGTGCCGGTGGGTCCGGACGGGGGAGACGCACGTGCATTTGCGGCCGATCCCACGGACAGCAGGCACCTCTACTTGGGCAGCACGAATAGCTGGCTCTATGAGAGTCAGGACAGCGGCAGCAGCTGGCACCGGCTTACCAAGCTCTCACCCAAGGACGACTTGATCCTGGACAACATCACGGTGGACGAGTCTGACCCCAAGACGTTGTTTGTCGCAGCCTGGGTGGTGGACCATCCCGATGGTGGCCTCTTCATCAGCCACGATGCCGGCCGTACCTGGGCCAAGGTTCCGGCGATGGATGGCCAGTCGATCCGCGCGCTCGCGCAGTCTGCCTCAAATCCGAAGCTGCTCGTGGCCGGCACACTGAAGGGCGTATTCCGCAGCCAGGATGGCGGCGCGCAGTGGCAGCAGATCAGCCCGGCCAGCAACAACGAGTTACATGAGGTGGAGTCGATCGCCATTGACCCCAAGGACCCGCAGACCATCTACGCCGGCACCTGGCACCTTCCCTGGAAAACTACGGATGGCGGCACCACCTGGCACAACATTAAGCAGGGTCTAATCGATGACTCGGACGTGTTCTCGATCATCATCGACCCCACGGCTCCGCAGACGGTCTACACCAGCGCCTGCTCTGGTATCTACAAGAGCGAGAATGGCGGCGAACTCTACCACAAGATCCAGGGCATCCCGTCCACCGCGCGCCGTACCCGCGTGCTGATGCAGGATCCGGTAGATCACGCGACCGTGTACGCCGGAACCACGGAAGGCCTGTACCGCACCACCAGCGCCGGCACCAACTGGTCCCGCATCACCGGTCCGGATGTCATCGTCAACGACGTCTACGTTGACCCCAAGAACCCGAAGCATGTTCTGCTGGCGACCGACCGCAGCGGCGTGCTGCTGAGCAATGACCAGGGTGCCTCGTTCGCGCAGTCGAACGCCGGCTTCTCGCAGCGCCAAGTCGCCGCACTGACTACAGATATGCGCGAGCCCAACCGGATCTACGCCGGGGTGGTCAATGACAAGGGCTACGGTGGCGTCTTCACCTCCCCCGACGGCGGCAAGAGTTGGCAGCAGCAGAGTCAGGGGCTGGACGGTCGCGACGTCTTTGCACTAGCGGAGAGCCAGGATGGGCGCTTGCTGGCTGGCACCAGCCACGGCATCTTTGAGTGGAACGATGGCCGTTGGCAGCCGGATGGCAAGGTCGTGAAGATGACCGAGAAGGCGGAATTCACGCGGGTCAAGGGCAAGCGCGTGCGCACCACCAAGTCTGTTCCCGTGCCGGACGGCACCATCGAAGGGCGCGTCAACAGCCTGGATCTGAGCCAGAACACCTGGTACGCTGCCACCTCCAGCGGCGTCTATCAGAGCACTGATGGCGGCAAGGTCTGGATTGGTGGACCGGTGCTGGGGCAGAAAGACTACCTGAGTGTTCACTCGAACGGAGCGGTGGTGCTGGCAACCCATCGCACCGGCGTCGCGGTATCGGAAGACAATGGGAAGACTTGGCAATCGGTCGCGCTTCCGGCCAAGTTGACGACCGTCCGCACCAGTACCATCGCGCCTGGCGGCAGCATGTGGATCGGTGGCCGGGAGGGCGTGTACTCCAGCACTGACAAGGGCGCCAACTGGAGCTTCATGTCTACCCTGCCGTTCTCTGACATCAGTGGCATCGAGTATGAGCGCGGGCTGCAGCGGATCGTCATCACCTCCTGGAGCTCCACATGGGTCATGGCGGTGAACGAGGCCGACCGTAGCTGGAAGTGGTGGGACGCGGGCTGGCATGTTCGCGGAGTGCGTTCCAACGGCGGACGGCTGCTGGCTGCCTCGCTCTATAACGGCGTCGTGGTGCAGCCGCCTTCGGACACAGCGCGCGCCGGAGCCGCCTCCGGGGGGACGCGGTAAACGCGCCGGCGTTCCAGGTTCGCAGCTTCCGCAAGGAGGATCTGAAGGAGCTGGTCGCCCTGGATCAACGCTGCTTCACGCCGGCCATCGCATACTCGCGGGCGGAGCTTCACTACTTCCTGCATCATCCACGCAGCAACAGTTTCATCGCAGAGGCCGGCGGCACTATCGCCGGCTTTTGCATTGTGGACTGGAAACTGGAGGCCGGAGTGCGCGTCGGCCACTTTATCACCATCGATGTGGCCCCGGAACATCGCCGCGCCGGGCTGGGCCGACTGCTGATGCAGACCGCCGAACAGCATCTGGCGTCCGGCGGTTGTACCTCGGTGATGCTGGAGGTTGGCATGAGCAATCTCTCCGCCCAGGCCTTCTATCACCGGATGGGGTATCACTCAACCGGGCGCATCCCGGGTTACTACGCCGATGGAACCGAGGCGCTGGTGATGCGCCGGGCGCTTTCGTCTGACGAAGTCAATCCGAGTTAGCCCAGCAAGGAAAGCAGCGCAGTCCCGAGTCAACTTACGGGCCAGCCAGAACGCTGCGGATCTCCATGAGGTTTTGTTCGGTCGGTGGCCCTGCTACCTTCTTCAGCACGTGACCTGAGCGATCGACAAGCAGAACGGCAACCTGCTTCTCCCCGGTGATGCGAAGCGCATGCAGAAACTGCATCTTGTCTACGTAGAGCGGGATCGTCGTGCTCCAGCGGCGGGTGTCCTGCAGGTCGCTGCGCAACGAGGAGTTCTGCCACCAGCGCGAGATGAAGTTGCTCCGCGGAGATACCAGGCAGTCATACGCCACGAGTGACGGGTTCTGGCCGTGCCACTGGTCCGCAATTGTGTTCCAGGCCTTTACATCCGGCTCCTGGTCCAGCTTGAAGTAGAGCACTAACAGATTGCGGTCGCCACGCAGGTCGTCCGGCAGCGTGATGTGCGCCTTCTCCAGGTTATAGGCGCTGACCTTGGGGAACGCGGTAGACGCCGTAGATTGCGCGCCAGGAGAAGCAGCCACAGCAAGCGCAAACAGCAGCCAAGCCAGGACCGCGGCGCGTCGAGTGCAGCGAGGTTTCTGTCTCAATTCAACCCCCCTCGCCTTCCTCTAATTCATGTACGACTGCGCTGCCGTCTCCGGATGGTAACAGCAGCCGCACCCGTTGATTGCGACCGGACAAGAAGCCGCTATTCAGCCTCTGAATCTCTGTTGGCCGCGCGCTATCATAAGGATGTGAGCGAGATACAGAGAACAGCTGGCACGCCGCATAGCTTTCGCACCCACGACCCCGTCCTGAAGCCAATCGCGGATAAGGTGTTTGCGGGAGAGCGACTCAACTTCGATGAGGGTGTGGCGCTCTATCGCAGCACTGACATCCTTGCGGTTGGTTGGCTGGCGAACTGGGTTCGTGAGTCGCTGCACGGCGATACGACTTATTTCAATGTGAACCGGCATATCAACCCGACCAACGTCTGCGTCGCGGCGTGCCGGCTCTGCGCCTTCGGACGCAAGAAGGACGATGCGGGCGCGTACACCATGGCTCTCGAGGAGGCGTGGACGGCTGCGGCTTCCGGATACCACGAGGCAGTCACGGAGTTCCACATCGTTGGCGGCTTGCATCCGGACCTGCCGCTCGAGTACTTCCTCGAGCTGGTGCGCGGGCTCAAACAGCGCTTTCCTAAGGTCCACGTGAAGGCCTTCACCATGGTAGAGGTCTCCTTCCTGGCGCGGCGCGCCAAACTGACCATTCCGGAAGTCCTGGTCAAGCTGAAGGAGGCGGGCGTCGATTCCATGCCGGGTGGCGGCGCGGAGATCTTCTCAAATCGTGTGCGGCATATCATCTGCGATCACAAGATCGATGGCGGGGAGTGGCTGGAGACCGCACGTTCCGCGCACAAGCTTGGCCTGCGTTCCAATGCGACCATGCTCTACGGTCATGTGGAGAACGACGAGGACCGTGTGGATCACATGCTGCGGCTGCGCGAGGTACAGGACGATACCGGCGGATTCCAGACATTCATCCCGCTTGCGTTCCATCCGGACAACACAATGCTGCAGCATCTGCCGCGCACGACCGGCTTTACGGACCTGCGGCAGATTGCCGTAGGCCGGTTGCTGCTGGATAATTTCCCGCATATCAAGGCCTACTGGCAGATGATGACTGCCGGCATAGCGCAGGTGGCGCTGCGCTTCGGCGCGGACGACATCGATGGCACGGTGATCGAAGAGAAGATCTACCACGATGCTGGCGCGAGCACACCACAGGGAATGCGTCGCAGCGACCTGATCCGCCTCATCCGCGAGGCCGGCCGCGAGCCGTTTGAGCGGGACACTCTCTATCGGCCCGTCATCCGCACAGAGCAGAGCTTTACGGTCGCCGTATAGCGCGGCGAGTCTCTGCCGTCACCAGAATGGAAGGAGCATGATTTGCTGAAGCTTGACCTGCCTCGGGGCGAGTATGCCGCCTACCTGTTCGACTGCGATGGCACCATCGTTGATTCCATGCCGCTTCATCTGGAGGCTTGGACAGAGGCGCTCGCGGAGTGGGACTGTCCATTCGATGAGGAGCTGTTTTATGCGTGGGGCGGTCGGCCCGTGGCCGATATCATCGCCACTCTGAACCAGATGCACGGGCTCGAGATGCCGGTGGAGGAGGTAGCGCGCCGCAAAGAGGAGCTCTACTATGCGGCATTCGCGCGACTGCAAGGCGTCCCTGAGGTGCTGGAGCACATTCATGCCCGCCACGGCAGCATTCCATTCGCAGTCGTCTCCGGTTCCACGCGGGAGTCCGTGACCGCGTCGCTCGAAAAGCTGGGTCTGCTTGATCGTTTCGAGACCATGGTCTGCGCGGGAGACTATGAGCGTGCCAAGCCGGACCCGCAGGCCTTTCTGATGGCAGCAGAGCGGCTGGGTGTTCCACCGCAGGATTGCCTCGTCTTTGAGGATACGGATCTCGGCATCCAGGCCGCTACCGCCGCAGGCATGCGGTCGGTCAAGGTACCGCCGCCCTCCGCGCGAGCCGCAGTAGGCAAGTAGCGCCTGCTATGCCGCGTTGTCGATGACTCGCGGCGAGCTTCGCATCGCAGTCACGCGCTCTGCCTGCTTCTTTCTCACCTGCCGCTGCGCCACATAGATCATGCCCAGGAAGGTAGCCGCGAGCAACGCCAGGGCGTAGGGCCCGTGCAACTGCGGCATCTCTCCGTAGAGCAGCGCAAGTCCCACGAACACAAACACCAGATGGGCGCAGAAGACCTCCAGCGATGCCCGGCCGAGGGTGATGAAGGGCTCGCGCGCAATCAGCCAGCGTACCCCATTGCGGAGCCCGTAAAGGACGCAGACAAACGCAATCAGATTCAGCATGCGCAGCGGGCCGATCTGCCACTTGTCCAGCCACATGCCAAACGCCTGCTGGTCCAGCTGCGGACCCCACCATCCGTGGCGCACGCCGACGAAAAAGCCGCAGACGACGGCAAAGATGCCAAGCGCCCATCTTGGTATGACGCGCAGCGGCAGCTCGCCCTCAATGGAGCGCGCGCCCAGCCACATGCCAACGATCCATACCAATTGCCAGGCAAACAGATCGAACGCGCCAGACTCCTGGAGCGGAATGGGCAGATGCGTCACGTGTACTACCGCGGCGTGCGCCATGGCCCGCAGATGGAACTGCGCCAGCAGCCAGACCAGCGTGCTAGCGCCCAGCAGCACGGTCCAGCCGCGCTTGACAGCGATCGAAAGCACGAACGGCGACGCCAGCAGAAAGAGGACATACATAGGCAGTATGTCCAGCAGAGGCGGGCAGTAGATCAGCAGCAGCGACCCCACAATGGCGACGGCCGGGTGGGCAAGATAGAAGTCCAGCAGATTATGCAGGGCCGCGCGGTGTGACAACACAGCGAACGCGGCAGCGAAGGTGAAGGCCAACAGCAGAAGAATCAGGTGGTACGCGTAGACGCGCAGCGCCCGCTTCCACAACCTGCTGCGCAGAGCACCCGCGTCCTCGACCGCCTGCCGCATGTAGACGCGGCCGACCAGGAGCGCGGAGAGAAAAACAAAACCCTCTGCGGAAGAGACGAATCCGAACGGCTGGTTGACCAAATCGCTGAAGTGCGTGGGCAGATGCGTCAATGTCATCCACACCAGAAACAGACCCCGCAGCGCATCGAACTCCGGGCGGCGCGGCAGCTTCAGGCTCTTCACAACAGCTACGGACTTGGTGCTTAGTGGCAAAGGCAGGCCATCTCCTAAGCCTTAGACGACATTTCAGGGCCCAAGTTGCTGCGGATTCATGGCACTGGCCCGATTTAAAAGGCGGAAATTCCGGTGATGGACTGCCCGATGATCAGGGTGTGGATATCCTGTGTGCCTTCATACGTCTTCACCGACTCCAAGTTCATCATGTGGCGCATGACCGGGTAGTCGTCGGTGATGCCGTTGCCGCCCAGGATGTCCCGCGCCATACGCGCGCACTCAATGGCGATGGCTACGTTGTTGCGTTTGGACATGGAGATGTGTTCATGGCTTACCTTGCCGGCATCCTTCAGCCGCCCGACCTGCAGGGAGAGCAACTGGCCTTTGGTGATCTCCGTAATCATCCAGGAGAGCTTCTCCTGCACCAGCTGGTGGCTGGCGATGGGTGAGTCACGAAATTGCTTGCGCATAAGCGAGTACTGCAGCGCTGTGTCGTAGCAGGACATCGCGGCGCCCAGCGCTCCCCAGCCGATGCCATAACGCGCCTGGTTGAGGCACATCAGCGGCGACTTTAGCCCCCCCGATCCTGGCAGCAGCGCAGAGGCGGGCAGGCGAACGTCCTGGAGGGCCAGCCCGGAGGTCACCGAGGCGCGCAGCGACCACTTTCCGTGGACGTCGTAGGCACGGAAGCCCGGAGTCTTGGTCGGAACCACGAAGCCGCGTACGCGGTCGTTCTCATCCTCCACCTTGGCCCAGATGATGGCCACGTCCGCCAGGGACCCGGAGGTGATCCACATCTTTTCGCCGTTCAGGATGTAGTCGCTGCCGTTGCGCGTGGCTCGGGTGCGCATGCCGCCGGGGTTGGAGCCAAAGTCAGGCTCGGTCAGGCCGAAGCAGCCAAGCTTGTCTCCAGTAACCAGTTGCGGCAGCCACTCGTTCTTCTGTTCCTCGCTGCCGAAGGTATAGATGGGGTACATCACCAGAGCAGACTGCACGCTGACGAAGGAACGGATGCCGGAGTCGCCCCGTTCCAGCTCCTGCGTCACCAGGCCGTACTCGACATTCGACATCCCGGCGCAGCCATAACCATGCAGGTTGGCTCCGAAGAAGCCCATGGCCCCCATCGGCTTCACCAGTTCGCGCGGGAAGCGGCCCTCACGATTGCACTCCTCGATGATCGGGATCAGGTTGTCTTCGATAAAGCGGCGCGCTGTCTCGCGCACCATGCGCTCGTCTTCCGAAAGCATAGTGTCGAAGCCGATGAAATCCACGCCTTTGAACTTGAAAGCCATACCTGCCACTTCCTTCTTTAGAGAGGTGCAAACCCTAAAGAGTAGCAGAGCCCGGGGTGGCAGTCTTTCTGCCCCTCAAGCTGGCTTTCATGAGCCTCCGCCGTGCGCCCGTTCGTCACGCGACCGCGCCGATTGGCACGGCCCACGAAGGCCGGGCCAATCAGCGCAGTCCGCGCGCGACTGGCTACAACATGCGCAGGAAGTTGAGCACGTCCTGCTTCTGCGAGCTGTTCAGTGCGTTGAAGTTGGAGATAACCGCGTTGGCCTCGGACTGCGAGCTGGCATGCGCCTCAATCGCCGCGAGCAGGTCAGTGGTGCGACCGTCATGAAGAAAGAAAAGCCGCTGGCCCACACCCCAGAGAGGTGCAGTGCGGAACTGGTCCGGCCCTGCGTTGCCCTGAGTTATGCCGTCAGCCAGGCCCGTGCCCATGTGATGCAATGCAAAATCGGAGTACGGGTTGTAGCTCACGTTGTTCAGTCCGGCGTACGGCGACGGGCCCGTGTTGAAGGTGGTGTGATGGCACAGGGCGCAACCGAGGCTTGAGAAGAGCTGCTGACCATTCTGCGTCGAAGAGGAACTGGGGCCGGGTGACGGAGGCGCGCTTAAGCGCATGAAGCCGGCGAAGAATGACGTGTCGCCGGGAGTAAGGCTGCTGGCGTTCAACAGATCCTCAGGGCTTGTGTTGAAACGGCAGCCGGGTATGCCGTTCCGCTCATTCGGAAAGAGTTCGTTGGTGACGCCCTGCTCCACGTTGTATGCCTCGCCGGCGAAGACGATCAGCGATTTATTCTGCGCCTTCCAGCCGAAGCGCGTGATGGTCCCATCGTTGCCGCTCGTGTTGAAAGTTCCGCCGATGCCGTACTGCGCCTTCAACGTCTGGTCGCGAGCCAATGCATAGGTAAGCTCGGAATCCGATGTGTTCTCCACCAGCCCCAGTCCAAACAGCGGAGTTGGTATGCGGAAGGAGACGTTATTATTCGCGAGCGCTTGCGCGAAGTTGGGCTGGTTCAGTCCGCAGGTGCCAGCATCGCTGCGTCCTTTGATCGTAAACAGGTCGTGTACACCGCCGTCTGAGAGGAATCGAGCCTCGCGCATCGGCCCCGCAGCTGTAATGAACGAGGGTACAGTATTCGTTGCACCGTCCAGTGTGGCCAGTGTGAGCTGTGGATTCTGTACCGGATTATGCGGACTGTTGAGCCCTGGACTGCTGCCGCCGACGGTCGGCTCGGCGTGGCAGGAGGCACAGCTGTTCGCATTGAATGCGGGACCGAGCCCGCGGCCGCTCTCGCCAGGAATGGTGCCGCTTACAGAATCCACCTCCTGAAACGTGATCATGGAGGTTTGGAAGAAGCGGATCTCGTCAGAGGTAGAGAGCGGTAATGGCCCACCTGCTCCGATGGCACCGGCGCGGGGGCCTGGATCCTGTTGCCCGAGTGCAAGCGGGCCGCCCCCGAGCGTGAGCGCGGAGGACATGGCCGTTAACGTTGCGGTGAAGCGGAGTCGACGACGTGAGCGATGGGTTGGCGCGGTGCTCTGGGAGATCAAGGTCGTTCCTTTTCTTGCGGGGGTGACGAGAACTCTATGCCTGCACTACTGGCTCAACTGGAACCCGCCTGCAGCATAGTTGGCTAACTCACGGGTTTCTGTCAATCGTTTGTCTGATACAAACGAGAGCAAACAAGCGATCGTCGCGCTAAATTGTCATCGAGGTAGTGACTTGATAACTGAGTAAGTATTAGCAGCGTTGCCTGAGCCGCGCCTGACTCGTTACTCAAAAGAATCCTCGAGCAGAGAGGTAGATCGGCTTATCGACTCACCGGTAGACCGGCCGTGGAGCGTACACTCAAGTTCTTTTCTGTCCGCTTCAATCGCTCCCATCACACCGCCGTGCAGACGGCTCCGCAACGGCAGATCGGCTACTCCGGCCGGATGGTTCTGGTGATGGAAGACAAGCTGCTGGGGCAGAAGGCACTTACATCATCGATTCGCTGTTGGAGCATCCACCGGTCCCTGTCTGTTCAACACTACCGTGCGCGCGCTGCCTTCAGTAACGCCTTCGCCCGCTGCTTTACTTCTCGTCTGCGGAACCGCCGTAGATGGCGGGTACCGCGGCGTTGTTCAGCCGCAGGTACACCGTCAACTGCCCGCGATGATGGGCGAGATGGCTGAAGGTCGAGTCGGTAAGCATGATGTGCCGCGGCTCCTCGACCCGCAACCTGCCGCCGGAGACGACACGCCACTTCTGCTGGAGGTGATAGTCGTCGGCACCAGCGATGGCACGCCGGCCCTTGGCCGCACTTTCATCCAAGAGCTGCAGCAGCGCGGCCCGGCTATCCGCAGCCTTTACTTGGAAGGCTGCGCTGGCCGGCTCATCGAAGTTCAGTTCATCCCGTTCGATGATCAGCGCCGGCCACCCATGCATCGCGGCGACCAGCGCCGCCAGGTAGCCCATCTCCATTGACTTCTCATGCGGCTTCCAGGTGTTCATGCCTTCGGGAACCCGTTCTAGGGTTCGGCGGCTCAGCGCTGCTTCACGATCCAGTTGCGCCAGGAAGAGGCTCTTCAGCTCCATGTCGGTTGCTCCTTTTTGTAGACCATTTGTGCCACGGAGGAGAGACTAGAACTCCATATATGACAGCCTCTGTCATGTATGAAGGAAATAGTCTGAGCTCTGTTGTGAAAGGGTCAGCATGAAGGCAGACCGGCTGCTCTCCGCATTGTTGCTGTTGCAAGCGCATGGACGCATGAGCGGGCGCGCGCTTGCGGAGCGACTGGAGGTTTCGGAGCGCACCATGCATCGCGATATGGAGTCGCTGAGCGCGTCCGGCGTCCCGGTCACGGCACTGCGGGGTGCCCAGGGTGGGTGGCAGTTGGATAAGGGCTGGCGCACTCAGGTGCCCGGGCTCAGCTCTGCGGAGCTGCGGGCCCTGCTGATGGTGCAGCCGCGCGCCCTCAGCAATCCGCGACTGGCTGCAGCGGCAGAGCGCGCGCTGCAGAAGCTGCTGGCCGCGCTACCTGCCGGCATGCAGCAACAGGCGGCCCACGCGAGGCAGCGTTTGTATGTGGATGTGACCGAGTGGCGGCCCGTGGAGGAGGACCTCTCCATGTTGGCTGTGGTGCAGGATGCGGTGGCGCGCGACTGCCGGCTCAGCTTCGATTACACGCGCGCCGATGGCGAGAGCGGTCCGCGTACTGTCGATCCCTTGGGACTGGTCGTCAAGGGAGCAGGCTGGTACCTGGTGGCGCGCACGGCGCGCGGCATGCGCACCTATCGCGTCTCACGCATGCGCGCTGTGACGCCGCTGGAGGTGCGTTTTGAGCGTCCGGCGCGTTTCGACCTGGCAGCGTACTGGAAGCAGAGCACGGCGGAGCTGACGGGAAGGCGCAGCCACTTCGCGACCACCCTGGTCGCCAACACACGAGCCACCCAGTCGCTGGTTCGCTGGTGCGGCGCCCGGCCGGAAGCGGGAGCGGCTCCACCCGGCTACCAGCAGCTGCAGGTGGACTTCGAAAGCGAGGAGCAGGCGATCTTCATGCTGATGGGCCTGGGTGGACAGGTGAGTGTGATCGCCCCCGCCACACTGCGGACGCGTGTTCTGGAGCAGGCGAAGGAGATTCTGGCCGCTGAGAGCGCAGGGTTACCCGGCTGAATCGGCGATACGCAACGCGTCTTCGACGCACTTCTGCGCCCGCCGATTCCGGGCCTCCGGGCTTTGGTAGTAGAAGATGCCTAGCAGGTGGCTGCGTCGCTGGGTCGGCGTCATCGCCAGCCAGCCCTGCTGCGCGCGGGGAGCACGCCGGAACGCGACCTGCAACAGCGGCGGCAGGATGGTCTCACCTTCCATCGCCAGCAACATGCGCTCTGCCGCCTGCTGGGCACGGCGTTTGCGCGACTCTGCGCTCTTGGGCTCGCTGACCGTCTGGCAAATGTCGCGACGGGCCGACGGGCTAAGCTCGGTGAAGAAGCGGGCCAGGCTGCGGTCGCGCTTCATATAGCCGGCCAGCTCCGGTGGCACCTCGGCGGGCCGCTCGGCCAGATCCGGCTCCAGCGTGATCTCTGCCATGTCGCCCGTCTGAACACCGCCGGCCTTCTGCATGACTTTGTTGACCAGCAGTACGTAGCCATCGGACTTCGATCCGAACAGAGACGTTCGAAAGGCAAAGCCGTTGATCGTGCCCTTTACACGCATTCCCTGGCGCGTCGGCCAGACCTTGGCCGGGTCAAACGGCACCTTGGCGACAGTCCAGCGCAGATTAGTGCCGTCCGGCTCCAGCACAGCACGAAATCGCCGCGGCTTGCTCATGCGTCTCTAGCGCGTGACCGTCAGCCGCACGGAGACGTTGACGGACAGCTCCTGTTCGCCCGCCTCCGTAGCAACGGCCGGCATAGACTCCGTCGACTTGGCCATCATGCGCATCGGCATGGGCCGGAACTCGTTGGCCGGCTCGATGGCCACCTCTCGCACGCCGAGCACGCGGGTGCCCGCCGCCGCAGCCACTGCTTCTGCCTGCGCCAGCGCTGTGCGGGTCGCCTCCTGAGCCAACTCGCTGCGCACCTTGTCTGCCTCCTGCTCCGTGGGTCCCCAGGTGGTCTGCTGGATATTGTTGGCGCCGTGCTCCAGCACGCCGGAGAGCAAAGCGCCGATCTTCTCCGGCGTGGTGCGGAAGCTAACCGAGGTGCTGCCGCTGTAGCCGGTAATGGACTGCTTGCCTTCCTTGTCCACGTGAGTCTGCGGGTTGAAGGAGACCTGCTCTGTGCCCAGCCGCTCCGCGCCTTGGCTGCGCAGCCACCCCAGCAATGACTGCGAACGTTGTGCCAGCTCGCGGGCGACCGTGTCCGCATTGGCGCCCTCCGTCTGGATCCCGACCGAGACATCGACGACAGTGTTGGCGACGCGCCGATGCGCCGTGGCCCGGGTGGAGACGAACCCGGCGTTGACCGGAATGGACGCCTCGCCGGGCTGCTGGGCCAGCAGAGCCGCTGATGACGCGGAGACGAGCAAGAGAGCGGCCAGGCCGCAGGAGCGCAGGTGGGTGGGCATGCCCGCACTGTAGCGCGTTTCGGCCACCGGAGTCTCACAGGATCATTAAGCCGGCACTGCCACGGGAGCAGGCGCGGGACGGTACGCCGACTCCGGAATGGTGGCGAGCGTGGACTCCTGCAGCCGTGGGCTAAGCCCGTAGAAGTGCTGGAAGCTCATGATGAGGGGGCGCCAGCGATCCGGGTCGATACGGTTCGGATCGCCAGCGGCCAGCACGGCATCATCGGCGTGCACCCGCACAATCTCAACCTCAAGCGAGATGAGCGTACCGCGAGCTGCAGCGTCGTCCTCGGCGATGGGGTGATAACCGGCCAGCCGTGCCTCGAGCTGGATTGGGCACTCCGCTGCGCGCGGCGGTGTGACCAGCTCCGAGGCAATCGGCGTCAGGCCCGCTCGCTCGAACTTGCGGGATTCGTGGCGGTACCCGCGCCGCTGCTTGAACTCTGGCACGGGATCGCTGGCCGTGGTGAGCGCCAGTCTGTCTACGTACGAAGCCATGGCCGCGGACGGAAGGTTCAGCACGCACTCCCCAGTACGTAGGATGTTCTGCGGTGTGCAGGAGCGAGCGCCGAAGCCTAACATGCATCGTCGTCCCAGCCACCAGGCAGAGGACATCGGAGCCAGATTGGCGGTGCCATCGGGATTGATGGAACTGACCAGCACGACCGGCGTGCCGAAGTAGAGGATGGCGGGATTGGTAACAGTGATCATGTGCTGAGGGTAGTCAGTGCTTCGGCCGGCCACACTCCGGATGTTGCCGGTGAAGCGCTGTTCCGCGAGATGCGAGCGAAATGCAATAGGATGGGCGGCATGACTCGACTCTCTCGCCGCGACGTGCTGGCGGCTGCTCCGCTGGTCCCCTTCGCCGCCCATGCTGCGATCACTGCCCACGCCAAAACCAGCAGCATGCACGTGTACATCGGCACGTACACGCATGACATGGGACCGGGTGGAAAGGCCGATGGTATCTACGTCGCGGATTGGGACCCCGCGGCCGGCACCTTGGCGCAACTGCGGCGCGCGGTAGCGAGCACCGATCCATCGTTTCTGGCGATCCCGCCCAACGGGGCGGTGCTCTACGCAGTCAACGAGGCTGAGGACATCCCGCAGAAGGATGGCAGCAAGGGTGGCGCGGTCAGCGCCTTTCGCCGCGACCCGGTGAGTGGCGCGCTGACCGAGCGCAACCGCGTCCCTTCAGGTGGCAGCGATCCCGCACACATCACTGTCGATCGCAGCGGGCGCAACGTGTTTGTGGCCAACTACTCGAGCGGCACGCTCACCTCATTTCGTGCAGGCAAGCATGGGCTCAGCGGCCCCGTGGCGCGCATCGCCTTCCATGGCCATGGTCCCAACAGAGATCGGCAGGAGGCGCCGCATACCCATGGCGTGACGCTCTCCCCCGACGAGCGCTTCCTGCTGGTCAACGATCTTGGCATTGACCGCATCATGGTCTTCCATGTCGACCAGGCCACCGCGGCGCTGAAAGACACTGGAGCCCCCTATGACGCCAGGCCTGGGTCAGGACCGCGGCACTGTGTCTTTCACCCTAACGGCAAGTGGGTCTACTCCATCAATGAGCTGCTCTCGACGATCGACGTGCTGGCGTGGGATGCCGAGACGGGTACGCTCACGTTGCAATCGGTCGCACGCATTCGCGCGCCGCACTTCGATGGTGTCACCAAGGCCGCGCAGGTTGCCGTAGACGCGAAGGGTCGCTACCTCTACGCGTCGGATCGCGGTGACGACATGCTGACTGTATTACGTATCGACGGAAGCACGGGCGCGCTGTCCCTGGTTGAGCGAGTTGCCAGCGGAGGCAAGACGCCGCGCGACTTCGCGCTCGATCCGACCGGCCGATGGCTGGTAGTTGCGAATCAGGACTCGCAGAACATCGTAGTGTTTGCTCGCGACCCGCGTACCGGACGTCTAACCGCCACTGGTCGCACATACACGCTGGGCGCGCCTGTGGCAGTGCTGTTTGTCGAGGGCTAGGCCGACCGCGCCCCCGTAAATTTCAGGAGAGGTATTCCTTGAGGAACGGATCTTCCGAGTGCACCAGCTGATGGGTGCTGCCGTCAAACACCAGCTTGCCTTCGTGCAGTACCAGGAAGCTGGTATCGCGGTCGGCCTGTCCCTGCGGCAGCGCCTCCATGTGATTCGTCTCCGTGTTGAAGAAATGCGTCGCCATGGTGAAGGCGTCCTGCAGTCGGTGCGTGATCAGGATGGAGCTGGTGTGGTAGACATCGCGCTGCTTCATGATCAGCTCGATGATGTTGGTAGACGTGATGGGGTCGAGACCGCCGGTTGGTGAGTCGTAGAGCAGAAGGCTGGGCTTCGAGATGATGGCGCGGGCAATAGCGACACGGCGCCGCATGCCGCCGGAGAGCTGGGACGGCAGCTTATCGATGGTGTGTTCCAGCTCCACGAATCGCAGCGCCTCTCGCACCCGCTGCGTCACCTCCTCTTCCGGCAGGTGGTGCTCCATCAGGCGGAAGCCGACGTTGTCGCGCACGTTCATCGAATCGAAGAGCGCGCCCTCCTGGAAGACCATGCCGATTACGGAGCGAAGCTCAAAGATCTCGTCCTCGTGCATGGCGGTGATCTCATGCCCGAAGATGAAGATGCGGCCACTGTCGGGGCGAATGAGGCCGTTGGCCAGCTTCATCAGCACGCTCTTGCCGCCCCCCGCAGGTCCCAGCAGGATGCGATTCTCACCCGGCTTCACCTGAAAGGAGACGTGCTTCAGGACCTCGTTCCGGTCAAAGCCGATCGAGACATCGTCGAAGACCACCGGCATCGCATCGGCCTTGGGCCGGTAGCGGTCAGCGTATATGTCCGGACTCGTCGCAGTCGGCATCAGCGTCCGAAAATTCCGATCATGAAGCGGCTGATGATGAAGTCGATGACGATAATGAGCACCGACGCCACGACCACGGCCTGCGTCGTAGAGCGGCCCACACCCTGCGTGCCGCCACGCGTCGACATGCCAAAGTAACAGCCCACAGACGCGATGATGAAGCCGAAGAAGACCGGCTTCACCAGCCCCTGCAGCACGTCCGGATAGGTCAGCGACTGGTACGCCGTATGAAAGTACTGGGAGCCGCTCTGCCCCAGCAGAAAGACCGCCACGAATGCGCCGCCCAGCGTTCCCACCGTATCCGAGATGATGGTGAGGAAGAAATTCATGAAGATCGTCGCAACCACGCGTGGCACGATCAGCTTCTTCATGGGATCGGTGCCCAGTGCGCGCATGGCATCGATCTGCTCGGTGACCACCATCGAGCCCAGCTCGGATGCCATGCCAGAGGCGTTGCGTCCAGAGATCATCAGCGACGTCAGCACCGGCCCCAGTTCTTTGATCATGGAGAGCGAGACCAGCGTGCCGGTCAGCGCAGTGGCGCCAAAGGTAGCCAGCGAGGAGGAAGACTGCAGCGCCAGCACTGCCCCGGTGAAGAATCCGGTCAGTATGACGATGGGGATGGAGCCCACTCCGATGATG
>CAXUMX010000019.1:0-51503 GCA_964252395.1 uncultured Acidobacteriaceae bacterium
GTGGGGTTGGGGGTCGGGGGAGGCGTGGGGTTCGGTGTGGGTGTTGGTGTCGGTGTCGGGGTTGGTTTTGGGGTGGGAGTCGGTGCCGGAGTTGGCTTAGGTGTTGGAGTAGGAGTTGGCGCAGGTGTTGGAGTCGGTACCGGTGTTGGAGTTGGTGTCGGTACCGGTGTAGAACTCGGTGCACGCCTTATAATAAAAATTGGAGTTGGAGTTGGTGTGGGAT
This sequence comes from uncultured Acidobacteriaceae bacterium, assembly GCA_964252395.1. Classification (GTDB taxonomy): domain Bacteria; phylum Acidobacteriota; class Terriglobia; order Terriglobales; family Acidobacteriaceae; genus KBS-83. The sequence goes on from CAXUMX010000019.1 coordinate 224, forward strand.
TCGGTGTCGGAGTGGGCGGGACCGGAGTGGGAGCAGTCGCCGCCGGGATGGGCACCAGCGTGGCCGCGATGCTCTTGGAAGTCGACGGATCGGCCGCGCTCGTCACCGTGATCATCACCGTCGGGGACGCGGGCATCGTTACTGGCGCGGTGTACAGTCCGGCGGCGGAGATGGCTCCGACCATGGCGTTGCCGCCGGCGATTCCATTCACGCTCCAGGCGACGGCTGTATTGCTGGCCCCGCTGACGCTGGCCGTGTACTGGGCCGAGGTTCCAAGGGTGACGCTGGCGGCGCCGCTCAGGCTCAGCGCGATGTTGGCAGCCGGCGCGGTCAGCGCCACGGCCACACTCTGCGACACACTGGGGTCTGCCGCACTGGTCGCGCTGATGGTCACAGTACTCGAGGAGGGGGCGGTCGCGGGAGCCGTATAGAGCCCGGAGGCGCTGATAGTGCCCAGCGCGGCAGTGCCGCTGCTTCCGTGCAGGCTCCAGGTCACCGCCTGGTTGGTGCTGCCGGCCACACTGGCGGCGTATTGCGACTGCGCGCCCAGTGCCACCGAACTGGCTCCGCTGATCGCGACGGTAAGTTGCGACGATGAGGAGCCCGGGTCACCACCCGTGAGAAAGGAGGTCGGCGTGCCGTTCTTGACGCTGAGGCCGCAGGCTGTCAGTAGAAGCACGAAAATAGTGCTCAAGGTTGCGCCGGTAAAAGAATGCCAAGATATGCGCACGGTATAAGTCCTCAGATCGCAAGGTCATAGCCAGCCCTGGCGCAACTAGGAGCGTGCGCACTACAGGCCAGCCATCAACGCGTATCTACGGGACAAACTGGGACAAGAACTGCAAACAAGTGCCGCAAGCAATCGGGACTAAAGCGGCGTCTTTTGCGCCATGGGGGAAAGTGAGATCGTTTGTAATGCTTTAAGTTCCGAAATGGCATTCCACTTACAAGGCAGCGAATTCTACGAAAGGCATCTTGACAGCGAGTAAGGGCGCAGCCGCCGCTTTTTCTGCTGTTTTCTCAAACAACCTCACGAGTTAGCCTTCCAGACGCGAGCAGGGGCGCATGATTACCGGCTTCGGACAGCAGAGCCACTCATCGGCTTTTGGGGGGAGCGGGTGTTCTGCAAGCGAGCTCGCGCATGCCGAGAGTTCAGCTTGCGCCGTTCTTGCGAGTCGCCCCGATCTCAAGCGTTCCAGGCGTAACCCGCCGCGACGCTCTTTTCCCGGTTCGTGGGATTGCTCGAAGGCGCATCTCACCATTCGCGCACACTGCATCGTGAGGGTTGCCCGCGAGATTCGAACGCAGGATTTGCGAGTGCTGCGCGGACGGTTACTGCGCGTCTTCCAGAGCAGCGTTTGCCTTGGACAGGCGGGTGAATTCGTGATGAACTGGAGCTAGTTGCGGTGGGTATGTTGCCTAGATTCTTTCAATCGACTTGTCTTACTTCCTCGAAGCATTCAGCCCCCTCGCTTCTTCGTCCGCTGGGTCTGCTCGCTCTCTCCTTCCCTCTTTGCGGGAGCGCCTACGCCGTGACGTGCACGACTCAGGCAGAGATGAAGCAGCCGGATCGCATGGCGATCGCTGACGCAGCTCGCCTGATTGCGACCAAGGTGCAGGCTACGGATGTAAACGGAGTCAAGGCCGCCACCATCCCGTCGGTCGCCAGCAATTTCGACGGCATTGCGTCGACTATCCAAGCGGTGGCGCCGAATCTGTCCGGAGCCTCACTCGCAGTCACCTCGCTTTACGATCTGCAGGCCAAGGATGTTGCGCCCGGCGACCAGACCGTACAATTCTTCTGCGGTGAGGCGGCGAACGGCGCACACGTTATCCTCAATATTCCCGGCCTGCCCGCAGGTCACTTTGCCTTCGCGATCGTCGAAGCGAGCGGGGTGAAGAATCCGCAGCGCCTCTCCATGCTGCTTGAGACCAGCGGAACTTCATCAGCGGGTCCTTGGCAGTTGGCTGGCTTCTTCCCGCGTCCGCTGCTCAGCGACGGACATGACGGTGTCTGGTACTGGGAGCGTGCACGCGCCTTCAATAAGGAGGGCCAGCCGTGGAACGCCTACTTCTACTACCAGACGGCTATCTACCTTCTGCTGCCGGCTGACTTCGTCGACAGCAACAACTTCGACAAGCTGGTGCAGGAGCAGCAGGCCGCCGTGCCGCCCGGTCTGCCGGGTGAGCAGCCGATGACGGTGAATGTCGGCGGGACACCGGTTCAGATCACCAACCTGCACACAGACAGCAGCCTTGGCGGCTATGACCTGGTGGTGAGCTACAACGCCGCAGACGTCAGCGACCCGGTGGCGGCCCGTGCCCGTACCGTCGCGTTGATGAAGGCGCTGATCGCATTGCACCCGGAGTGGAAGCAGGCCTTCCATGGACTCTGGGTCTACGCCAACACTCCCAACCAGCAGCACTTCTCTCTGGAGTTGTCGATGCCGCAGATTGAGAGCCAGGCATGATGGCGCACGTGGACCACACGACCGCCGCTCACGCCAACGCGCTATCCACGGCTCGTCCGAGGGCTCGCCTGCTCTGCTGGAGCGCCGCGGTTGCACTCACTCTGTGTGTCGCCAGCAGCCACAATCTCCTGGCGCAGGCGCAGACACAGCCGACCGCCACCTCCACCCCTCCAAGTCAGACCCAGTCGCCGACTCAGACCACTGCCTCGGCTGCGCAGGCACCCGCAGCCAGTACTCCCGCTCCGGCTGTGATCCATCGCGATCTGACCCGGCCGCAGGCGCAGCCCAGCCTGACCATTGATCGAGACCCCATCCTCTCTCCCGACCCGGAGTTCATCCCACCGCCGCCCACGCCCAGCAATATTCAACAGGGCGACCGCAATCTGGAAAAACAGGGCAGCGGCTTTGTGCTGCGGGCGGACGTAGAAGAGGTGCTGCTGAACTGCACCGTGGTCGACGACAAGGGCAGGCTGGTGACAGACCTGGACCGTAACAACTTCCACGTCTGGGAAGATAATGTTGCGCAGACCATCACCTCTTTCACGCACCGCGATGTACCTGTATCGCTGGGCATTCTCATCGACAACTCCGGCTCCATGCGCGACAAGCGGGCTGCGGTCAACGATGCAGCGCTGCATCTGGTGAAGGCGTCGAACGCCGCCGACTCTGCCTTCGTGGTCAACTTTTCAGACCGCGCCATCCTCGATCAGGGCTTCACTTCGAACATCAGTGACCTGGAGAAGGGGCTATCGCACGTCGACTCGCGCGGCGGCACCGCGCTTTACGACGCGGTCGTTGCCTCGGCGAATGAGATGTCCCGCCATGCCAAGCAGCAAAAGCAGGTGCTGCTGATCATTACGGACGGCCTGGACAACGCATCGCGGCTGAACCTGGAGCAGGCGGTGCATCGCATCCGCGATCTAGAAGGCCCCGTGGTCTACACGATTGGGCTGCTCTACGAGGACCTGAGCAAGGAGGAAGCCTCCCATGCCAGGGAAGATCTGCAGTCGCTGGCACTTGAGACGGGCGGAGTCGCCTACTTCCCGCGCTCGCTTGAGGAGGTGGACGCGATCGCCACTCAGGTCGCAAGCGACATCCGCAACCAGTACACGCTGGGCTACCACTCGACCAAGCCGGCCAGCCAAGGTGGTTACCGCACCGTCCACGTCGAGGCGCAGCAGGGCAAGAAGAGCAAGCTGACGGTCAGAACGCGTAAAGGCTACATCCCCAAGTCCGCGCAACAGCCGCAAACTGTTCAGGCAGCCAAACAGTAGCCGCTGACTGCACAACAAGAGAGGGGCCGTCCGCACGGATGGCCCCTCTCTTGCTTTTGCGTGCTGGGATCTACCAGATGCCCTTATCGCTTCCGGTGATCTTCTGGCCGACAAAGGCGGCCGTCGCCAGCCAGGGTAGCAGCCCCAGCCGGGCACTGCTGGTCAGCTCACGCCGTCGCAACAGGCCGCTCAGCTGCGACCGATAGAGCGCTGCCGACTGCGGCATGATGGGGACGCGCAGAAAGCTGCGGGCGTAATAGGCGTCGCCACCGCCGAAGCGCGCTGCCTGGAGCACGAACTGAGGCAGTGCGAGTCCCCTGCCTCGGTACTGCTTCACGTAGTCCGAGACAATCAGCAGGTAGGTGGCTGTGCCTTCCCAGATGCCCGCGTCCGTCGCCGCGCGGCGCAGGTCGTCGTAGTCGATCACACCCGACTCGATCAGCTGGCCGGAGTCGACGATGTCGCAGAGGCGGAAGTAGAAGTGCCGGTACATGCGCTGCAAGGTCGAGATCAGCAGCCGGTCAGAGATGGCGCTGGTGCGGAAGCTGAGCCCCGCCACCTCGACCATACGAGAGCGCGAGTAGAGTCGTGCCGCAATGGTGGTCTGCTCGCCGGTCTGTCCCAGACGGCGCATATGAATCTCCACCGCCTCGGGCAGGCCCGGAATATCGAAGTTCCACTTCCCTGCCAGCCGGTCGCCCCAGCTGCGGGCCGCCACCTGTGCCTGGAAACGCTGCTGCATGAGCGCGATCACCTGCTCCGGCATGGCGTTGGTGTACAGATCCAGATCGCTGCCCAGGTCAGGCCAGTGGTCCAGCGATTTGATCACCGTCACGTCCAGCCCGGCGTCGCGAAACGCCTGGCAGATACTGTGCAGGCGGAGGACGGCAACCTGGATGCGCGCGCGTTCCCGGTCGAGTGCGGCTGAAGCCCAGCCCGCACGAAGCTCGTCACCACTCTCGCGCACGATGCCGAGGAAGTATTCGAGCCCGCGCACGATGACGTGGTTCAGATCAGCCAGTACGACCAATTCGTCGAAGTCTTCTTTACTGATTTCGCGCAGCTGGTGGTGCAGCTCCGCCAGCTTATCGGCGTCCTCGGGCGGGAACATCAAGCGCGACAGCAGCACCATGGACGCACGGGATGGATGTTGTGCAGGGGTGTTAGACACGGCGGTTCCTTAGTGAGATTGGGGAGGCGTCGGGGGCGCGGTCCCTGGTCCAGCAGACGGAGGTTCAGCAGAGCGAGGCACCAGCTCAGGGGCCGTCGGTGAGTTGGGCGCATCCGGCGCGGGCGCCGCATTATCTGCCGGAGACCCGTCGCGACGTTCCAACTCGATCGTACCTGACTCGCCCCGGCGCGCGCGCCGGTACTCGTCAATCTGATGATTCACCTTCTGGTCGCTGTCGTCTGCCACTACCACCAGGTGCTTGCCTTCGGCGTCGCTCTCCGTTGCCAGACCCACGCGGGCATTGGCCCCGTCGGCGCGCTGCGCCTTCGAATAAAAGAAGTGGGCAGTCTCAATATCGCCGTCCCGCTCCGATACGTAACCGAGATTGTTCAGTGCGAACGCACTTCCCGGGTCGAGCGAATAGGCCTTCAAGAAGTCCTTCTTGGCCTCGTCCCAGTCGTTCTGGTTGGCAGCGGAGACGCCACGTACCGCCAGAAGCGAAGCTTGTGCTTCTGCCGTGCTCGCATCATGCATGCGCGCATCCAGCCGTCGGGCACTCTCGGCCGCCATCTCACTGATGCCCTTGCCGCGTGTCGAGCGGTCCAGTGTGACGACGATCGGCTCCGCCGAGCGAGCAGCGGCCGCAGCGGCGTAGTAGCGCAGCGCGCCGTCATAGTCTCCCACCGCCTCGCGGGCCACGCCAAGGTTGTTGAGCGTAAAGCTGTTCTTCGGATCCGCAGCCAGCGCCTGCTGCAGTAGTCGAGTCGCCTCCGCGGTGCGATTCTCTGACAGCAGCGCGACCGCCTGCACGTTCAGATGATTCACCCGCAGCGGCGCATCCTTTAATCCCGTCAGCGCTGTTTCGAGCGGCTTGCCTTCCAGCTGCTTGGTGTTGCTGCGGTCGATGGCTGCATCCGTTCCCTGCTGGGCGGCCAACTGATAGAACTTCAGCGCCCGGTCCAGCTTGCCCTGGATCTCCGAGATATATCCAAGGTTGTTGAGCGTAAACGGGTCAGACGGATCGTAGAGATACGCCTTCCAGAACAACGCCTCTGCCTTTTCGAAATGCTGCTTGCGGACGGCCTCGACGCCATCCCGATTGAGCTGCTGCACCGGCGTAGCGCGCGAGTGCTTGGGGAGAGTCACCCTGAAATCATGGGCCGCCCAGGCCGAAGGCAGCGGCATAAGAGCCAGCAAGGCAGCGACACAGATCGACTTAAAAGATGCTCTGACCATAGGTATTTTTTTCATCCTCCGCTTCGATGCAGAACAGGCGCTCCGCGTCGTCCTGGAACACTACAATGATATCGCTCTGGCCCGGGGCAGCCCGCCGGACCGCCGTGCAACGGCACACTTCCGTGCACACTTCCGTATTGCCGTTGCAGGTTGGTACGGCTCAGTGGATGCGTCATAATTCAGAAGCTGTTCTCTTCCCAGATCGGTCGAACTGCTCTGATTCCGGACTGTTTTCTGACGCCTTCCGGAGTGTTCTGAGTCAACTTCTAGTCAGTCACAAGGACGTGCACATGGGTCTTTTTCTCGCGGTGCTTCTGCTCGGACCGGTTCTCTCCACCCAGGAGTCAGCCGGCGCCAAGCCTCCGGCAGCACCCGCCTCCGGCGCAGAGTCGCTGCCGGGCAACCTGCTCGCGCTGCCGCGGGGCAAGGTGACGGTGATCGGCGGCACCATTGACCGCGTTGACCCAGTTAACGATCAGTTCCTCCTGCGCGTCTTTGGAGCCAAGCCGATCAAGGTTCTCTACGACGAGCGCACTCAGGTGTACCGCGATGGCGTGAAGGCGGCGTTGACCGATCTGCATGCGAACCAGCATGCCTCGGTCGAGACCATGCTCGACGGGACCACGGTATTCGCGCGCAGCGTTCATATGCTGTCGAAGGCGCCGGAGGGCGAAGCCCAAGGTCAGATCTCCGGCTTCGACACAGGCACCCGCGAAATGACGCTCAGCGAGGCACTCTCCGGCGAATCCATCAAGCTGCGCGTGCCCGCAGATATCTCGGTCGTTCGACAGGGCCAGGCGGTAAAGGCTCCGGGATCCGCGAGCCCGTCCGATCTGGTGAAGGGGGCGCTGATCTCCGCTCAGTTCACCTCCGACAACAAGGGCCAGGGGGTGGCCCGGCGCATCGCTATCCTGGCGCTGCCAGGCACGCAGCTTACCTTCGCCGGCAGTGTGGCCTATCTGAACCTGAAAGCAAAAGAGTTTGTGGTGCGCGATGTCGAGAACGACCAAAGCTACAAGATCTCCTTCGACCCGGGCGCCTTTCCTGAGAGCAAGGAGCTGCACGAAGGGACGAAGGTAAAGGTCACCGCCGACTTCGACGGCACCCACTACGTAGCGCGGGCCATCTCCATCGCTCCCTGAGCTGGGCCGCTGATGCCATCACGCTCCGGGCGGCGGCGCGCGACATGAATCCGAGCTGTCGGCCGATTCTGTCTGGACCGGTGAGATCGAGGGAGCTCTGGACAGGAAGCATCACTCGTAAGTAAGAAGGGCGCGCCACTTGACGCGCCCTTCTGCTATTGGCGCTGGCTACTGCATCTGCGCCGCGTGACAGGGGTCATGACCCAGTGTCTGCGGTGTTGCCGCCGGTGGCGGGGTTGGGGGTGTGGACCACGGCGCGCCCGTGAAGTCGAAGAAGTCCATCAAATTCGGCTGGGCAGCGTCGCGCGCGGTCAGGTTCGCCGAACTGCCGATGAAGCGGTTCTCGACGAACTTCAGGATCGCGGTGTGATCCATCGGGTTGTTGCCCACATAGTGCCTGCGGGTGAACGGCGAGATGATGATGTTCGGCACGCGAAACCCGATCTGCGCTGCAAATCCATACTGCGCTGCCGCATCAGTCGGGTTGGCTCCTGGCTCATTTGGATTGAGGTCGCAGTGGGTGGTGGCCGGCTCCGTCGCGGGCACACAGGGCGCGTAAGAATCCGGGTTCACAGCGATACCCGAAATATCCGGAATGGTGCCCAGCGACGGACTCGTGTTGTCGTTCGAGTGGCCGGGGACCGGTGGCACGTGATCGTAAGGGCCGCCACCCTCATCGTAGGCGAGGAAGAATACGGAGCTCTTCCATGACGAGCTGCTCATCAGGGAGTTGACGATGTTCGACACCTGCACCTGACCGGTCAGAATTGACTGGCCCGAGCCTGGGTGCTCATCGTTAGTTCCTGAGCCTGACTCGATGAAGCCGAAGCTCGGCAGCGTGTTGTTGGTCAGATCGGTGAAGTAGGTGGAGAGCGGCGCAATGTGATTCGGATCGATACAGAAGGAGTTGCCTGCATCGCCGACGACGCTTGAGGGCTGTGTGGTCCCGGTGCAAGCTGCCTTAGTGGGGTTCTGGTAGAGGTAGCGGAACGAATAGCTTAGAGATGAAAAGGTCGTGTCCGGATACGGCGTGCCCGGATTGGTGACCGTGTAGTAGATCTTCCAGGAGACCTTTGCCGCATCCAGCTCCTGGAAGATGGTCGGTATGCTCAGCTGCGGCAGCTGGTCATTGGAGCCGGGGTCCTTGGTCAGGCCCTGAGTCGTGCCGCCGGTGAAGGTGGCGATACGGTTAGGCAGGCTCTTGCTCGAGATGGGCGAGAACCACCGGTTCGAGACTGCGAACTGCGACGCCATGTAGTAGTAGTAGTTCAGAAAGTTTTCATCGTAGTAGCCCATGGCTCGCTGGCCGGCGGTGTCGGTGAAATTGCCGGAGCAGGTGCTGGTGCCGTTGTTGCAGCGGGTTGAGAAGCCCTCAGCCGTGTGGACGAACCCATCCATCTTGATCGGGCGCGTGGTACTGAAGTTATAGCGATCGACATCGCCATAGCTCTCCAGCCACGCCGAGGTCTCATCGTCAATACAGGTCGTCGAGAACTTGAATAGCGGATAGCTGTTGCCCTGATCGTCCTGGTTGCTGATCGAGGCGAGTTTGTCATCGATGCCGTCCACCTCATAGTCCTTGCCGTCATCGCCGATGTTGAAGGAGTTGGCATGACGGTAAGGGTTCAGCATGCCGAAGTAGTTGTCGAAGGTGTGGTTCTCCTGAAGCATGAAGATCACGTGGTCAACGGACTGCACGCTGCCGGGTGCGGTCACGGTCACGGTAACGTTTGCCGTCACCGGGCTTCCTGCTCCCTTTGCTGTAGCGGTATAGGTCGTCGTGGCGGTGGGAGACACAGACTGCGTCCCGCCGCTCGCCGGCAGATTGTAGCTGCTGTTGTCGGAGCCGGTGACCGTGACCTGAGTGGCGTTGGTTGCTGCTACGGTCAGGGTCGAGGAACCGCCTGCGGCCAGCGAAGCCGGGCTGGCGGTGATGGTGACCGTGGTGGTCGCTGGCTGTGTCACCGTGACGATTGCGTTCGCCGGTTGAGACACTCCTCCGGGGCCGCTGGCCGTTGCCACATAGGTCGTTGTCTTGGTCGGGCTGACCACTTTCGTTCCCCCGGTTCCCGGCAGCATGAAAGTCTGGCCGTTGTCGGTCTCTGTCACCACCACCTCGGTGGCGTCCGTAGCGGTGACCGTCAGGGTTGAAGAGGCTCCCGCGGCGATCGATGCAGGATTGGCAGCGATGGTAACGGTGGGAGCAGCCGGCGCCGGGCCTGCGGGAGTGACAGTAACCAGCACAGTCGCCGTCGTCTGTCCTCCAGCCCCGATCGCAGTGGCCGTGTAGGTGGTGCTGACCGCCGGGCTGACAGACTGCGTCCCGCCATTCGGCTGCAGGGTGTAGTTACTGCCGTCGTCTCCGTGGACTGCCACCTGGGTAGCATTCGTCGCCGCCACGGTCAGGGTCGTGCTGCTGCCCGCCGTGATCGACGTGAGACTGGCCTTGATCGTGACGGTTGGCGCGGGGGCGGACGGTGGAGGGGCAGTCACAGTGACGGTTGCAGTGGCCGTGACCTTGCCCGCGGGGCCGGTAGCCGTGGCGGTATAGGTGGTGGTCGCGGTCGGGGTTACCGACTGCGTGCCGCCGCTGGTGGGCATGCTGAAGCTCGACCCATCCGTGCCGGTCAGCATCACCTGCGTGGCGTTGGTGGCCACAACCGTGAGCGTGGCCGAGGCTCCTGGAGCGATCGAAGCGGGTGCCGCTACCACCGATACGGTTGCCGCGGTGGGCAGGCCCTCGGTCTTGCCCGAGACCCCGCAGCCCGCCAGCACGATCGTTAAACAGAACGTGGTCAGCGACAATATCCAATACCAGCCTCGGGGCGTGTGCACTCGCTTCATAATTTCCTGTTCCTCCCTGGTGTTCGGAGCGGAGCTCGCTCATCGAACAGATCGCAACGGATTTCCACTGGTCAGACAAAGCTGCCGGACGGTGCTCCGGGAGCCAGTTAGTTTTCTTGAAAATCGGGGTGCTCTGTGGCACTTTGTCTAGTCCAACTCCCATGACGTATCGGGAAGGGGGCTATCATTCGTCCCCGGCCGCCGGACCAACGTTCCTCACAAATAGATGCCTCTTTGCTGGTGCTGCTCTCCGGCATCTCGCGATGCATGTTGACTTCACTTACTTTTCTCCTCCATGCGCTCGTATCACGCAAGAGGGTCGACAAGATCGATGGTCTGCGGCTTACCGGCGCCCGACTCCCGATGTTCGGCCATCGCAGAACCAGTCGAGATGCCAGAGCCGGACAGCAGCGAACGGACGGCGATGGGCTCAAAGACTGCATCGCCAGCCTGGGACAGCTCGCGCTTGGCCTTACCCAGCTCGAACCAGCGCAGATAATTGCTCACCACGCGGGCGATGGTCATCTCGAGACCGGCCGCGAAGTTCTGCCGGCCCATACTCCGCTGCAGCTCAGGCGATTCGAGCACGGTGATCAGCTGATCGGCCAGGTCGGCGGCATTGCCGATCTCGTAAAAGCGAACCGCCATGTCTTCATCCTCCGCCATATCGCGGAAGTCGTCGATGGCGGCGCACACAATAGGAACCCCATATTCGCAGGCCTGATGCGCGGGCCCGCTTGAGCCCGTAGCCGAATCGTAGGGCAGAACCAGGCAGGAGGTCGACTGGAAGAGTTCGGGGATGTCCTCCTCCGGTACATAGCCGAGGAACTCGATCGGCAGATTCGATGGCTGGGCCTCGCGGATTGACTCCCAGTAGCCTGCCTTGGTGTGGTGATTGGCGCCGGCCACCACCAGCTTCGCATTCGGGATGGCCTTGAGCACCGCCGGGAAGGCCTCCATCAGCGTCTCCAGGCGCTTATAGGTCCCCCAGTGACCGATGGCCAGGATGCGCAGCTCCGGATTCCCCCGCTTGCTGAAGTCCGGCGCGGTGGGGTTCGCGGCGAAGGTGCCGTGCTTGCCCAGCAGCACATTCTTCCCGCCATACTTCTCGACCAGCACCTTCTTGTACGCGGGCAGCAGCACCGAGACGGAGTCGGCGTGCAGCAACGCCCGAGTCGTGATGTCGGTACCGAGACGGAACAGCTTCTCATGCCGCACGCCGGCCGCCGCAAAGTCTACATGCTCGATCACATGATGCAGGGTGATGTGGGTGTAGAAGCCGAAGGTATGGGCCAGCGCCGGCGTGCACAGACCGGCAAAGGCGGCCACCGGATTCTCCGGCGTGGCGAAGCTTGAGAAGACGAGATTGAACCAGACCACATCCGGCTTCAGCCGGCGAATCGTCTGCAGTAGACGCACTGGCGTGCTGACGCTGCCGAACTTCCAGCAGCGGATGACGTGGAAGCCGGGCAGCTCATCCTGCTGCTCTACCTTGAGAGGCTCTCCGTTCGCATCGGTGGCGAACTCGTAGTCGGTCAGCTCATCGGCCAGGATGGTGAGCTCGACCTCCGGATGGCGCTTCAGCTCACGCGCGATGTGAAAGGCGTACTCGTTTAACTGTCGGCCGCTTGGAGGGAACGTGGCAACTAGGCATATCTTCATTCGTAACGCCCTTAAAATAAGCTGATGCTGAAGTAGGGCCTCAATTGCTGCTTGTGAGGTCCCTGAAAGTTATAGAAAGACTCCTGCTGCAGGCCCGCTGAGAAACGAATCGGATATTGGAGCGGAACCTCTCCGCTCTCATCCTTGTAAGCACGACGGAAGGGCATAGCGTAGGAGACAGCGACCCCGTTCTGGATCGCGTCGTAGATGTGGAACCCGCGAGTGCTGTTATAGGCGCTGGTCACCTGCACTCTCCAGTTCCGCGTGGCAGCAAAGTCCACCGTGCCAGCCGGTCGTAGCGCCTGCGCGATCGCCGAACGCCCTTCGAACACACGGTAGGTGCGCAGGTCTTCGACGATGGCGCGCACATCCACCTTCTCGCCGAAGCGGCGGTCCCAACCAATGTAGGAAGCCGTGTAGTAATTCTTGATGTCAATCGGGTTGAAGGTCTGTTTGTTGGCCGCCCATCCGGTCACCAGCGCGTTCCGCCCCCACGGTGTTCCCACCCGGAAGTCGATGGCGCCGGCAACGGTACTCGAGTGCAGGTTGGTCTCCGTAAAGGGACCGGACTCATGCAGGACGAAGCCGCTGACCGAGAGCGCGTTGAAGAAAGAACTGGTGGTGGCGTAGGTATATTCCCGGAACAGGTTCTGGTTGAGATCGTGGGGCGACTGCGAGTCGCGGCGTATGGTTCCCTGCACGCCGCTGTTAAAGGTCACGACGTTGGTGCCCAGGTGAAGCGTCGGGTTGAGACCGAAGTTGAAGGAGTAGTCCGTCGTATTACGGTTGGCGATGGAGCTGGTGCTCGGCACCGAGATCTGACCGCGCGCGTTCCTCAACTGGAAGAAGCCGCTGGCGGTCGGCAGATGGTTCAGGTGCAGGTGGTAGGCGGCGGTCCACTGTGTCTGCAGCGAGGAGCGGGGTGGGGGCAGCAGTGCCGTATCGCTGACCGGCACGGGAGTGGCGCTATCCAGCTTCGAGTCCAGAACGTAGACAGTTGTGTCTTCAAAAATCGGCTCGACACTGATGTCGGAGAGCAGACTGACCCGGGGATTGATGCGTAACCCCTCGTCTCCTCCTGCCGATAGAAGACTCTGCTCCACCGTCTGATCCTCTCCCGCTGCATCGGAGGCCTGCGCGAAGGCCGTAAGGGCCTCCGCATTGTGATGCTCCTGGCGGTAGATGTTGGCCTTGGCCAGCAGATACTGGTAATCCGGGTCACTGTCCGCATCCCGGCTGATGGTCGCGAGTTCGCCCTGCGCCCGGACCGTATCTCCTAGAGCGATATAGTTGTTCGCCCGTCCGATGTGCACGGCAGACTCGGAGGCGCCCACTGCCAGCGCCCGGTCCAGATAGGTCTGCGATAGCTCGTAATCATGCAGGCTCCGGAAGACGTTCGCCGCATCGACCAGTTGGTCGCCCGTCGCTGGAAGCGTGTCGCCAGCCTGGGCCTCCATCATGGCCAGTGCAATCTGCCGCCGCGCATCGTCCGCCTCGCCCTGGGTGGTCATCAACTGCGCGATGGCCAGACGTACCCCGACACGATCGCTCTTCGGCGCAACCAGCGCTCGCCGATAGCGGTCGAAGGCTGCGTTCTCATCGCCGAGCGTCGCCAGTGCGGAGCCGGTAGAGAGCAGCACGCCTGCGGGTCCGGAGCCTGGCACATTCACCTTCACCGGGGCCTGCGGCGCGTACTGCTCCGCAAGCTCTACGTTGTGCATGGTCTGCTCGCGATCGCCGAGCTCGGCGTAGGCGCGGGCCAGAAGTGCATAGGTGGTCGCGTCGTTCGGGGCCAGCTTCTGCGCCGTATTCAGCTCATCGATGGCGTCGTGGTACTGCCGCTGCGAAAACAGCACACCCGCCAGGGCCGAGTGCAACGATGCATCGTTCGGCGTGTACTTGATCGCGGCTCGATACTCGGTCGCTGACTTGGTCAGCAGGTGCTCCTGCGCGTACGCGGTCGCCCGGATCAGGTGAATCGGCTCCGAGTCGCCGAGAAACTGCTGGGCGAGCTGCACCTGCCGCAATGCCTGCCGGGCCTTGCGCAGGTCGAGGCTCGAGTAGGCCAGGCCAAGGTGGGCTTCGCCGTTGTTCGGCTCCCGGCGCAGCGCGGCTTCAAAGTCGTTGGCCGACGCCTGCGGCTGTCCCAGATCATGCAGCACGAAGCCGCGATTCACATACGCGGTGACCACATTTGGATCGCGTTCGAGCGCGGTGGTGAAGTCCGCCTTGGCTGCTTCCAGTTGACCGTTGTGCTTGTGCGCGTAGCCGGCCAGCAGCGGAAGGTCGGCGTCCTTGGGAAAGACGTCGTTATACTGCGCCGTCAAAGCCAGCAGCTGGTCGTACTGTTCGAGGCCGAGGCGGTCGTAGCCCAGGTACACCACGACATCTCGGTCCCGGGGCATGATCTTGATGACTTTCTCCCCCAGCGCGGCAGACTGCCGGAAGTCACCCTTCAGACGCAGGTAGCGCTCTTCTTCCCGCATCAGCACCGGTTCCTCTTGCATATCGCTGGTCGCCCGGGCGGACCAGGTTCCTGCCAGGTCCAGAGTGTGTGCTTCGATGGCCGCATTCATGCCGCCCGCCACCACCAGCGCGTTCTTCGGGGCCAGCCGGTACGCCTTCACATAATTGGCCTCTGCCTTGGTGTAGTCCTTGCGGGCCGTGTAGAGGTCGCCCAGGGCAAGGTATGGCACATACAGCGAGGGGTAGAGATCGGCCAGGCGGCGGAAGTACTTCTCGGCATCCGCATCGCGTCCGGCTGCGCGCGAGGCGTAGCCAAGCGAGGTGAGCGCGAAGCGGTTTTTCGGATCGATGTTCAGGATGCGGTTGTAGACATCGAGCGCCTCCGCCGGGCGGCCCTGCTTGACCAGCAGGTCGCCATCCACCTGCAGTGTGTTTGGATCCTTAGGATTGATTGCCAGTGCCTGCTGCAGATCATCGGCCGCGCCGGTGAGGTCGGCCAGCTGCATCTTGATCGTGGCGCGAAGGCGGAGGAAAGGCACCCGGTTAGCACCTTGCTCATCGAGTGCGCTGATCTGCTGATGCGCGATGTCCAGCTGCTCACGAGCCGCGTCCGGCTGCTTCAGAGCCTGGAAGAGCTGCATCAGGTCCATGTGCACCTGGATGCCGAAGAGCGGTCCCTCCTGTGGATTGGCCGGCATATGGGCCAGCACCGCCTGATACTCCTTCACCGCATCGGCGTCGCGGTCCTGGAGGCGGGCGATCTCTCCGCGGACGGAGTGGAGCCGGTACGACTCCGGATCCAGCCGGGCCGCACGGTCCAAATACCGGTTTGCCTCGTCAAAGGACCCCAGTGCCACCTGCGCCTGGGCGGCAGAGATCTGCAGGCTCAGGTCCTTGGGCATCGCCTTCGCCGCCTGTGCGTAGAACTTGGCCGCCTCGGGAAGCCTGCCGCTCAACTGGTAGCTGAAGGCCAGCTCGGCCAGCACGTCCGGGCGCGGGTTCTTGATCGCGGAGAGCGCGTTGATCGCCTCGGCGTAGTTCCCGGTCTCAAGATAGAAGCCGGCCAGGGAGCGCTGTACCTCCGGGTTATCCGGGGAGCGATGCCGCGCCAGGGACAGGTACCGGTTGGCTTGGTCCAGCTGCCCCAGCCGCTGATAAGTGATGGCCAGCAGCACCTCGGCGCGGGTGTCGGGCCTGGCCTGCTCGGCCCGGCGGAAGTAATCGAGCGCGCCATTGGTGTCGCCCGAACGCAGCAGCAGCTCACCCAGCAGCAGGCCATCGTCGACACGCCTGGGATCGGCCGCAAGCGCATCCCGCAGCAGCTTGATCGCCTCGCCGGTGCGTCCGGTCACGCTGTATGTCTGCGCCAAGCCGGACATCGCCTCCGGCGTACCTGGCTTCAGGCGCAGGCCGTGGCTGTATGCCTCAACCGACAGACCATACTGGCCATTCAGCCGGGCGGCGTAGCCGAGCAGGATCCAGAGCTGCGGGTTGTTGGGTGAGGACCTGGCCGCGCGCTGGGCGTAATCGACCGCCTCGGCGTGCTTGCCCTGCTGCAAAGCAAGCTCTGCGGCCCGGGCCAGCCGGGCGTCCTGAATGTTTGATCCGAAGCCCAACTGCGACTCGGGCTGTGCCGCCGGCGCCTGGGCCGCAGGGCGCTGGGCCGGGGCGGCGCCACCGGCGGGCTTCTGCGAAGGAGCCGGATTGACCTCGTACGTCTGCGCTGACAAGGGCCAGCAGACTGCCCAGAGAACCAGGGGCATGTACTGAGTCTTCAGGCACTTATGAATAACTTTCAACGAATTCACCAGGGGATATCACCCACTTATTTGAACGTTTATGATAAGGCCGGGCGGTGGATGTTGTGTCTGCCAGCAATGCAGACGCAGGCACGCCGGTGCAGGCGAAGGTAATGGCGCCGCACCATATCGGCAGGAGTACATAAAGAGTAACGCAGCCTCGTTGCAATCAGAACTGTGATGCAGATCGGGCGCACCCGCGCAGTCACTCTGCGCGAATCGAAAGTAATATGAGAGTGTAAGCGAAGGTACCACCGTGGTCATGCGGCGCGAGCCTGCATCTTACGACCTCGTGAATTATAGTGACCACGTAACCGCTGTCCGCGAGGGGATCTTGGAGCACACAGAGTCTGTCGCCACACCTGCACGGGCCAATCCGTTCAGTCTCATCCTGATGGCGGCCTTCGTCGTGCACGTGCCCCTGCTGTTGATGAAGCTGCCCCTCCGGTCATACGACACCAACTTCCATATCTTCTTCGCCTCGCATTACCTGCATCACTGGTTCGCGCCGTGGAATGACAAGTGGTACGCCGGCTTCTCCCAGACCACCTACCCGCCGCTGCCCCACCAGTGGATCGCTGTCCTCTCCCACCTCTTCGGGCTGGACATGGCGTATATGGCGGTGCAGTTTGCCTCCATCCTGCTGCTGACGCTGGGCGTCTACCGTTTCTCGCGGCTGTGGGTGGGGGAGCGGGCAGCCTCCTATGCGGCGCTAGCCAGCGTATTTCTGGGTGCGGAGAGCTTCCTGGTCTACGCTGCCGGGCAGCTTTCAACCACGTCGGCGGCGCCCATTTACCTGAACGCGCTTCCTTATCTCTTTGACTGGGTGCGCCACGGCAGCTGGCGATCGTTCCTGAAGGGCACGGTGCTGTTCATGGCTGCTGCCGCCGCCCACCACGCCACCCTGCTCTTCGGCTCGGCCTTCTTCGCCCTGCCGGTTCTGGCGCTGGCCTTCCTCGATCGCGAACAGGGCGAACGGGTGCCCACCTCAACCTTTGTCGTCCGCACCGCCGTCATCGCCGGGGTTGTCGGCGTCGCCATTGCCGTCGTGCTGCTGCCCTTCTGGATCGCACTGATCCACAACCCGGTGACGCAGACCCCGATCCCTCACCCCAGCCGCGCCAACTATATTCTGAGCCCGCAGTGGGGAATGAACTACTTCATCGTTCCCTATGGCGCTCTGATCCTCGCGCTTCCTTTCATCGTGCTGCGCGGTTCGCGGGAGCCCCGGCTCCGTCCTCTGCTACTGGGCTTCTGGGTAGCCTTTCTGGTGGGTATCGGCGGAACGACACCGGTCGCGCGCCTATTGCTAGGCCGTGCATTTGAAGTTCTGACCATGGAGCGCTTCAGCTACTGGGCCACGCTGCTGGCGCTTCCCTTCGTCGGCCTGCTGGCTGTGGAGCTGATCGACCGGTATCGCCGGATCGCGATCGTTGGGCTGACTATCGCCGCCACTTTCAGCTGCGGCCTGGCCGTGGCCTGGATCACCTACCATCCCGCGGATGCAGCCGACTTCAAGGTTGACGCAGTCGCCGACTGGCTGAATCGCGACGGTCACGACCGCTATCGCTACATCACGCTCGGATTCGGCAACAAGATTGCGCGGCTGGCCGTGCAGACCGATGCCGGCAGCGTCGACGGCGAGTGGAACTCCGGGCGTACCCTACCCGAGCTGACCGAGAATGGCGGCGGCTCGCTGACCAATACCAAGTACTTCGGCAAGGCCGGCCTCGATGCGCTGCGCGCCATCCTCTATCACGCAGACCACTACGGCTTGAAGTGGGTCTTCGTGCGCGATCCTTATTACAACCCGCTGCTCTCTTTCGCCGGCTTCCGCCGCGTGGATGATCTGGAAGACAAGACCATCAGCATCTGGAGCAAGGAGGGAGCGCCGCCCGCGACGCCGGTCAACACCCAGCTGATTCCGCCGGCGTGGCAGGGGCTGCTGTGGGGAACGCTTCCCTTCGGCAGCAGCCTGCTCGCAATCGTGGTGGTGCTGCTGCTGCCGGACGAGAGGCGCATGCGCATGGCGGAGAGCGCTGCAGTTCCGGTGGACGCAGAAGCA
This sequence comes from uncultured Acidobacteriaceae bacterium, assembly GCA_964252395.1. Taxonomy (GTDB): domain Bacteria; phylum Acidobacteriota; class Terriglobia; order Terriglobales; family Acidobacteriaceae; genus KBS-83. Next base: position 18,354 of record CAXUMX010000019.1, read on the forward strand.
GTCCCGGGGAGGCTGGTGATATGAGCGGACGCCTGCTCGCCTTGGCCATCTTTGCCGCCACCCTGCTGTTGGTGGCGATTGGAACCCTGCATCCCGGCGCGACCGCGGTGGCGCTGGCGGACTCCGGCGCTGCCACCCTGTTGCGTCCTCCATCGACCGCCGAGGTTGCGGTTGAGAACCTGGCCCGGCAGATCGGCCAGAGCAGCCGCTGGCCGGATGCCTATGCCAGCCTGGCCAACAAGGGCCAATTCAGCGAGCAGGAGTTTGTGCGCGATATTACCGGTACCTACCTCAGCCTGCGCACCTACGCCACGCTCGACCACTTCGACGTCCATCCGCTGCATGCGACCGCCAATGATGCGATGGTGCGGCTGAACCTGCGCTGGTCGACGGTGGTTGGCACCTTCACGGATACGAAAGACCTGCATGTGGTGCGCAACGGCGACCGCTGGCAGGTGGAGTGGCCGCTGGTGAAGGAGACGCGGCTGCCGCCACAGGTGATCCCGGTGAACTACCTGCGCTGGGACGTGATCTATCGCGGACCGGAGGATGACTGGGGAGCGCAGGATGTGGATGCGCCGCATATACGTATCGTCGACATGCATCCGGTGGAGCGCGGGGATGGCGTGCTGGTAATGGGTGAACTGCTGAACGAGGACGTCGTGCCGGCGTACGTATCCGTCAAGGCGACGCTGATCGGCAAGGACGGTCAGCCGCTCGCGACCGAGGACTCGTTTGACAAGATCTCACACCTGTTGCTTCCGAAGCAGGTGACCCCCTTCCTGATCGAGTTCCGGAAGCTCTCGCTCTCGCAGGTCAAGAGCATCCGCATGGATCCCTCGTCTTCGCTCGTGGCTGCCTCGGCTGACCCGGTGATCGCGATTCAGGATCAGAAGCTGAACCCCGCACCGGGTGCGTCGTTGACTGGCAGCCTGGTCGACCAAAGCGGTCAGGTGGTCAATGTCGCTCACGTGCTTGGCACGTTTTATGACAAAAACGGTCAGCTGGTCTGGGTTGCCGATCATTATTTAGATCGCGCACTCTTGCCGCAGACACCGGCTTCATTTACTATCTCGCTTCCCCCCGACATTGCAGGACAGATCGCCAGCGAGCGCGCAGTGGCTTCGACCTACAGCTCGGAAGGATTCCGATGAGCATGTGGCGGGCACAGCGGCTCCTGTGCATGCTGGTTTCGGCTGCGGGCATGGCCCACGCGCAGGCCGGGCACCTCACCCTGCCGCGGCAGGTCGTGGCTGGCGATGCATTCCCAGTCCAGACCAGCGGCAGCGGCAAAGCCGTCCTGTACATCGTCGGTCTGGGGCAGGTCGTGCGTCGGGAGGTGCAGTTGGGTGAAACGCTCAATGTAGCCGCGGGAGTTCTGAACAGTGCGGGTCACTACGTCACCCTGCTGCACGGCGATACGTTCTCTGAAGATGGCGTCCTCGAAGTAACTCCGGCACCGAAAGTAGCCAGCGTGAATTTTCTTGCCAAGCCGTCGCGTTTGCCCGTCGGCCTGCATGATGGCATCAGCGGCGCGGTCTACCTGTTTGATCCCTACCAGAACCTGGTGTTGAAGCCAACACAGGTCACCTTCCAGCTCTCCGGCACCAACGGCGTCGCCCAGACCAGAACCGTGCTCTCGAAAAATGGCAGCGCCTGGACGCAGCTGGACTCTGCGGCGAAAGAAGGAGCGGCGCGCTTCAGTGCGCGCGCCGGTGACGTTTCGAGCACACGCGTCATCCAGCAGGTTCCTGGTGACCCCTGCGGCCTGCGGCTAAGCGCACGTCCCGATGGGCACAACATCGCCCTGCAGACGGATCCGTTGCGCGATTGCAGCGGCAACGCCGTTCCCGACGGGACCATCGTCACATTCACCGAGATGTACAACGGCACTCAGTCCACCATCGACGTCCCGTTGAAGCACGGTGTCGCGCAGGCCGAACTGCCCGCGTATAACGGCGCGCGCATCTCGGCAGCAACCGGCGTGGTGCTTGGAAACGAGATCCGGTGGAGCCGCTGAGGATGGGCAGACATTTCGCCACGCTCGTAGTCACAATCTTGACAGCAGTGCCGCTTTGGAGTGCGCCGGTGACGGTGCATGTGGCGCCGAGCACGCTGCAGGGGCCACGGCCGTTGAATGAGCAGACGCAGACCGCCGTAGTGCGCGATTATCTAGAGTCGTGGCAAACCCTGCGCAGCGCGCTCGAACAGAATCGCGTGGAGTTGCTCGACCGCGATTTCGTCGGCACCGCTCGTGACAAGTTTGCCTCAACAATCCGTGACCAGGTTACGACGGGCATCACTACCCGTTATCTGGACCGCAACCACGATCTCGAACTAGTCTTCTATTCACCAGAGGGTCTCTCCATCCAGTTGATCGACAAGGTTGACTACGATGTTCAGATCCTCGATCACGGCAAGCTGCTCTCCACGCAAAGAGCCAGCGGACGGTATGTCGTGGTACTGACCCCTTCGGAAGTCCGCTGGAGAGTCCGCATCCTCCAGGAACAACCTGAGTAGGTCGATGCGCATCAAGTGATTGAGTCGAAAACAATCACCTGACGCATACTTGTAAGAAGCAGTACGTGACACTTTTTTGACTGCAGTAAGGCAGCAATGAGAAGAACCTTGGGGGGTGCATAGTGATTTCTGTAGTCGTGCCGATTTTTAATGAGGAAGTGCTCATTGCCCGCTTTCATGAAGCGGTGGCCTCTGCTCTGGAAGACATTGGTGAAGATTGGGAGGTCGTTTACGTCAACGACGGATCCCGCGACTCTTCTCTTGAGATCATGCGCAGTCTGCAGGCAGAGGATCCCCACGTCGTGGCGGTCAACCTGTCGCGCAACTGGGGTCACATGGGCGCCATCTCGGCCGGCTTGATCACCTCTCGCGGGGATGCCACAATCATCATGGACGGCGACTTCCAGGATCCGCCGGAGGTCATCCCGCAGCTGGTCGAAGCCTGGCGTGGTGGCGCAGATGTGGTTGTTGCCGTACGGCGCAGCCGGCAGGAGCGCCGCAAGGTGCTGGCCAAGCTGTTCCCCCTCTTTTATCGCGTACTCGGCGCGCTCTCCGATTATCCGATTCCGCTGGACGCCGGCATCTTCAGCCTGATGAATCGGCAGGCAGTGGACTCTGTCAACGCCATGCGTGAGCGGAATCGCTATCTCCCCGGATTACGTGCCTGGGTCGGCTACAAGAATGCGGTGGTCTACTACGACCGACAGGATCGCGCCGCAGGCGACGGCAAGCTCTCCTTCCTGAGCCGCATCAAGTACGCGATGGATGCGATCACCAGCTTCAGCTACAAGCCACTGCGTGTCTCCTTTGCACTCGCCGGCCTCTCCACCTTCTCCGCCTTGGTTCTGGGAATCTTCGCGCTGCTGCTCGCGAATCCCTTCCATTCTGTGGGGTGTGGGATTGCAGCGGCAGTCTTCGTCACCGGCACCATGCTGATGCTCTGCCTCGGCATCCTGGGCGAGTACCTGGGACGGGTCTATGACGAAGTACGCGCACGTCCCCTCTCCATCATCGACGAGGTGTACTACGCCTCCGAGATGATTCCTGCGCAGACCGGCAACCGCTACGAGCCGGCAGCGAAGAAGTATCGCGCTCAGGTCGCGTAGCATCAAGCCTGTCTCTCACCTGTTCCACCAGCAAGAGAAAAGGCTCCGGATACCAACAGATCCGGGGCCTTTTCCTATGTCGGACTGGAAGCGGGACAGTCAGCTCTAATGCAAATTCACCGGCTGAGTGCCGCCGGCACAGGTATCAAGGCCGCGCTCCACTGCTGTCCCTTCTTCATAGTCATCCCAGGTCTCGACCAGGAGATACGGCATATAGAACTCGGAAGAGTGCTGACGCCACAGGTTCATCGTGTCCTTCAGAGTCTGGCCGCAGCGCGCAGAGATATGGCGGTTCAGTCCCCAGGCGGCCTTGCTATCGTCGAAGTTGGCCCAGGCGCCGCCGATAGCCAGCTTTTCCGGATACTTCTCGGGCATCGACGTATAGAAGTCCGCCAGGTACTCCGCACCCCAGTTGCTGCCATCGGCAGCCCAGCTCTTCGGGCCCGGACTGATCCACGCATAGTAGCCGTCGATGGCCGCAGCCTCTGCTCCCGGCGGGTACTCATCGATCAGCAGCGGCGGCTTATCCCACTTGTTCACCTCTGCTCGAACCCGATTCCAGTCGGTGTGCTTGCCCGTCGGGAAGATAAAGACGACTGGGCGACCTTCAAAGCGAAGGTACGCGTCGCGGCCCGTCGCCGTGGCAGACAGATATTGCTTGTAGAAGAGCTTGAAGTCTTCGATCGCTCCGTCGGTCGCTCCTTCCTCATCGTTCATCTCGTCGTACATCATGGCCACGTTGAAGTGCTCCTCGGCGGCAATGCTTTGCATGAGGGCATAACTCTGATCGATGAAGGGCTCACGGTACCCGTACCAGTCGACCACGAAGCCGGAGATGCCAAGCTGCCGGGCCGACTGAATCTGCTTCCGTATCTGGTTTGGATCGTGCGAAGAGTAGCCGATGGAGATGTGCCGCGGATGCCCGAACCATGCCTCGTAGACGGCGAGGATCTTTGGCGGCGGTCCGCTCTTGCGTGCTGTCTGCTGTGGCTTCAGATGAGAGCATCCGTGAGCGAAGGAAAGAGCAAAAAGAAGGGCCGCGGTTACGCGAGATGCCATGTGCGAAATACACCTTGAGGGATGTAAAAAATGGAGGGCTGGCGTTCAAATCCCTGCATCTATTCTAGTGGCAACACACACCTTTGGTCGGTAGCACTACTGCGGTACGAACGCAGGTGACCATGGATTGCGCCAGCAGCGTCACATCAGTATTTCCGGCGGACAAAGAGCGCGCTGCGTAGTATCGTTTTTACTAACCCCACTCGCGAGCGCTTGCGCCGATCCGAAGTGGCAAACGTGCACGTATCCCCCGCTTTGACATCGGAGTCTTCAGTCCTTGGGAAACAGTAAGACGCAGGAAAGCAAGGCGCTTCACGCCCGGATACTTTCCGGCAGCATCATTCTGCTGCTCGGCTCTGGGATGACGGCCGCCATCAACTTTGCTTACAACACCGCAGTCGCTCGCTTCCTCGGGCCGACTGCGTTCGGCCACGCGACTGCTGTCTACACGCTGCTCACCCTCATCTCCGCAGTCACGCTCTCGTTCCAGATCGTTCCGGCTAAAGTCGTTGCGCAGCAGAATACACCCGCGGCCAAGGCTGCCGTGTACCGGCTCTTCCACCGCGGAGCGTGGAGCTGCGGCGTGCTGGTGGCGCTGGTCCTCATCCTCTTCCAGACACCAATCGCCAGCTTCCTCAACCTGCCCTCACCGCTTCTGGTTGCCATCATCGCGGTGGCCGCAGCCTTCTACGTTCCCTTGGGCAGCCGTCGCGGTTACATTCAGGGTGCCTTCGGGTTCAAGTCGCTTTCCACCAACCTGGTGATCGAAGGCATCACCCGGCTGTTCGGGTCGCTCCTGATGATCCGGCTGCACTATGGGGTCAATGGGGTGATTGCTGCGAATGCAGCAGCGATCGCGGTCGCCTACTTCGCCGCTATGCCGAAGCTGCCTGCCCGGGCAGAGCACCAGGTTCGCCTGAGCCACGCGCTTCGCGAATCTGCGCAGGCCATCACCTTCTTTGCCGGTCAGGTGCTGATCAACAACTGCGACATCGTTCTGGTGAAGCACTTCTTTCCGCCAGTGCAGGCAGGCCTGTATGCGGCCGTCTCCATGGTGGGCCGGGTGATCTTTGCCTTCTCCTCTGCGGTGGTCAACAGCATGTTCCCGCTGGTCGCCGGCACTGATGACGAAGAGCGCAAGGATGCGAAGGTGATTGCCACCTCCCTGCTGCTGGTGCTGAGCATCGGGATGCCGATCGTGCTGTTGCTGCGCGTGGCGCCAGCCAGTCTCTGGACCGCTTTCCTCGGGTCCGGCTTCGCGATCAGTGGCGGCCACGGTCTGCCCTACCTGCTATCGCTGTACGCGCTGACGACAGTCATCTACTCGCTCAGCGTCGTGATGATCACCTATGAGATGTCCTATAAGATCGCGAATACCAGCTGGGTGCAGCTGGCGTTCGGCGGGCTGGTGATCGCAGGCATATGTGAGTTTCACGGCTCCCTTCGCCAGGTCATCATGGTGCAGCTGGTGCTGATGCTGGTGCTGCTGGTGTTTGTCGCGCTTCCCTTTCTCATCAACTCCGGCATCTCACTGCGGCGGCTGCACTCGCAGGTGGGGACGCCGATCCGCATCCTGCGCCCGGTTCCAGAGGATGTTGTCATCGCTGAGTTTCTCAAAAGTGAATTCAACCGGCCGATCTTTCGCGAATACCAGGACGACCTCGGCGACATCGTCCGTCACCCGCACCTCGAAGACTACGAAGAGAATGCCAAGCGCAAGGCGCTGCTGTTCATCCGCCACTTCTCGCTGTGGAAGGAACTGCCTCAGGACACGGTCTGGTATGAAGTGGAGATACGAGATCAGGATCTGGACCGGATTCGTGTGTTTCCACGTGCACAATGGCCAAACCTTGCGCCTCGTACGCTCTCCATCATTGACGTGGCCGAGCGCATTCGCAAACGTCAGGAGTCGCACGCGGGCCCATTCGAAGCCAAAATCGACACCATCGGCGAGCGGCTGCTGCAGCCGGACGATGATCTTGGCTCTGTCCTGCTGATCGGCGTCAATGAGTACCAATCCCTGACCGTGCTCGATGGAAATCACCGCCTGGTCGCGGCCATGCTTACCAAGCCCAGGCGGACGCAGCGCCTGCGCTACCTCTGTGGCTTTTCTCCGCACATGAATGAGTGCTGCTGGTACACCACCAACGTCGCCACCCTCTTCCGCTATGGGAAGAACCTGGTGAAGCACCTTACGCGTGATCACGAAGCAGAGCTGGCGCGGCTGTTGCAGCGGGCGGGTTAGCTGCTAGCTTCAACCAAAGGAAATTAGACCGAGGAGTAACGATGAGCCTGAGAAAGCGGCCGGTTGCAGTGCTGGAATTGCCGGAGCGTGTCAATGCGCGTGAGTCCCGCGCACTGCTGCGCCAGATTGAGCAGCAGATGAGTGTGGATCGCCCCTGTATCGTGCTCGACTGTTCCCGGCTAATACGCCTGGATCGTTTAATCGGCTACCTTCTGCTGTGCTCGTTAGAAGAAGCGATGAAGCGCAACGGTGACGTGAAGCTTGCCTGCGTCTCGAACCATAGGCTGTCGTCTCAGGAGCTTGCGTGGCTCGGGCGCTTGTTCGACGTCTTCAATACACCCGAGGAAGCAGTGAACAGCTTCCACCAGCTTCCATTTCACGCAGCGTCTGAGAATACGCGTAGTCTTCTGGTGCCGTCCCATGCCTGAGTGCATAGGTCGGGAACCTACGATTCACCCCGATGTCGACAGCCGCACGCGGGAGGACGGGGGTATGAGAACGTCACCACCCAGCCAGAAGCCCAGTACGGCATTGTGTGTGCTGCTCTCCGCCGCAATAGCGCTCAGCACCACCAGCGCGTTGGCGCAACAGAGTACGACGGTGAGCAATCAGTCGCAGACGCAGAGTGCGACCGATCCTGCCCAGAGCACTTCGACTAACACAGAGCAGAATCACACACAAACTCCTGCAGCTGCTCCGACCCCGTCCACATCCGCTCCGGCCACGCCAGATCAGCCGCCTGCGGAGCCATCCGCACCCCAGCAGCAGCAGAAGGACGTGCCTGGACAGCCTGTGGGCACTGCTGTCGCTCCTTACGAGAAAGGCATTGGCGTTGCAGCCTCGCGCCCAGCTGGCGCCGTGATCGCTCCTGCAAAGCAGAGGCGTACTCGATCCTTTCTGATCAAGGGAGGACTCATCCTGGGTGCGGCCGTCGCAGTCGGCACTGTGGTCGGCCTGTCGAGCTCCAGCTCCAGCCGCCCACACTAATTGCCAGACCCGGAGACTGCCTGCTGATGCGTCCCACTCAAAACACAAAGCGGCCTAGTTTTGTAAGCTTCTCCGGAATGGATGGCGCCGGAAAGAGCACGCAGATCGATCGGCTGCGTAGCAGAGCGATTGAGAATGGGCAGCGCGTTTCGATCGTGACGTACTGGGACGATGTTGCACGGCTCACCAACCTGCGCGCGACAAGCTCCCACGCTCTGTTCAAAGGTGACAAAGGCGTGGGCTCGCCTGAGGCGCCGATTGTGCGCCGGGATAAGAATGTGCGCTCCTGGGCGATGACGGGTGTGAGGTACGTGCTCTACCTGATTGACGCTATCTCCCTGCGTCAGGTAGTTCATCGCCATCTGAAGTCCGATGCAGACCTCATCATCTTCGATAGGTATGTCTATGATGAACTGGCTAACTTGAACCTTCGTAACCCAGTAGCCCGTCTTTACGTACGGGCGATTATGAGTTTTATTCCTCTGCCAGATGTCAGTTACATCCTGGATGCGGATCCGGAGAAGGCGTTTGCGCGCAAGCCAGAGTATCCCCAGGAGTTTCTCGAGTTCTCTCGCGCATCGTATCTCAGGCTGAGTGAGCTCATGGGCGGCATGACCGTGATTCCGCCGATGTCCATTAACGAAGTCACCAGCGCAATCTGGGGCTTTGCGCATCCGCATCTCTCCCCGCGCGAGGAGCCGCCGGCAAGCGCCGCAATGCCCGGCTCAAGGATGCATCCGCAAGCGTCGCCAGAAGGTCGCTGAGCTAACGTTCGAAAACCCACAAAGCTGCCGGCGATTCTCAAGCCAAGGTTGCTTGCAGCTGCAAGTTTTCACAAAAAGATCAACTTATTGCCCATCACTTTTCCTCTTTTACGTACCTGACGAAAACTAACTACACGCGCAGCTTGTTTCACCTTCTTCAAGCGAGCTACGATGTGGAGGCTGTACCCTCACCTATCGCCGAATCTGGGACTGTAGAACAAGCGTGCGCGGCGCAGACATCTCTGGCGTGGCACGAGTATCGACTGGCCCGTTCGCTAGTCAAGCTGGACCGAGTCGTTCCGAAGTGCCGAGGCCTGTTATGAAGAGTCTGTATCTCGCCGTTCTCTGTATGCTGGCGCTCACGCTGCCGGCGCGCGCCACCGTAACCGTCACTACCCCGACACCGGGAGCAACGGTCAGCTCTCCGGTTCACTATGTAGCCAGCGCTTCGACCACCACCTGCGGGAAGGGCGTAGCGTCGATGGGCATTTACGTCAACAACGTGAAGGTCTATGTAGTGAAGGGTACCAAGCTTGACTATCAGCTGAGTCTCAGTCCTGGCTATCAGCACACCGTGGTTGAGGAGTGGGATTACTGTGGCGGAGCTAGCACGTCCACCATCAATCTGACGGTGTCAGGCTCTGCAAATACTCCAACCGTAAGCATCCATGCCAGCCCAACCTCCATCAGCGCGGGTTCTTCTTCTACGTTGACCGTGACCGCAAGCGGCGCGACGTCGGTGGCTATCACCGGCAATGACGGCAGCACCTATTCGTTGCCGGCGACGGGCGGAACCCAGGTGGTCGACCCAACGGCGACAACAACCTACACTGCGGAGGCACAGGGATCGGGCGGTACGGCGACAGCAACGACCACGGTGACGGTTGGTTCCGCCGGCGGCACCAAGCCGATCAACCACGTGATTTTCATGCTGCAGGAGAATCACTCCTTCGACAACTATTTCGGCATGCTGAATCCCTATCGCCGCTCTCACGGCTGGAACGTCGGAGATGACGGCCGGGACTATGAGGTAGATGGCATCGACGATAAGCTGAACATCAGCAATGCCGACGACGAGGGCGTCTCTTTCCCCCTCTTCAAGCTAAAGAGTACCTGCGTCGACGATGAGACGTCGTCGTGGCTGGAGAGCTACGGAGACGTCAACCGCTACAACTTCCTGACCTCGCGCCCTATCAAGATGGATGGGTTCGTGCATACGGCAGAGGGCTTCTCCACGCGCTGCAATAACGGCACCAGCAGCTGCAATGGCTCCTTCACCGACACGACGGGCCGTCGCGCGATGGGCTACTACGATGAGAACTTTCTAAACTACTACTACTACATGGCCTCGCAGTTCGCCGTTTCGGATCGCTGGTTCTCGCCCATGTCGACAAAGAGCATCCCGAATCGCATCGCCACCTTCAGCGGCGGTACAACACAGGGTCTGGTCTTCGATCCGGGCAGCAACGACCATCTGCACGGGCTGACCATCCCGACCATCTTCCAGGAGCTGCAGAACGCCGGCGTCTCCTGGAAGATCTACTACAGCGGCCGCAACGGGCTGCCGGACACCAGCTTCTCCTACTTCACCTACGCCTACCAATACCTCTACTCGAACCCGACGCACGCGGCCTGCAGCTCCACCACGCAGCCTTCAAGCGTAGTGGGCGACTCGACTAATTCGTTCTGCATCAACACCAACCACATTGCGCCGCTCTCGACGTATTACAGCGATCTCAGCAACGGCAAGCTGCCCAGCTTTGCCTTCATTGAGACCGCACCCGGTCTCGATGAGCATCCCGGTTCTGGCATCTCCGTGCTGACCGGACAGGCACAGGTGGCCTCTATCATCAACGCCTTCATGGCCAGCCCGTCGTGGAGCGACTCAGTCTTTTTCCTCAGTTACGACGAGGGCGGCGGACCCTACGATCACGTTCCGCCGGTCAAGGGGCACTCCAACGACAAGACGAGTTCGGGGCTGGGCAGCATCCCGGACATCTCTTCGATCGCAGTCAATCCGGACGGCTACGGACCTTGCGTGCCGAGCGGCGGAGTTCCGACCACACACTGCGATCTGAACGCAAGCAATCCTGGTGCTCACTCCGGCGATGCGGCTGCGGTTTATGGCTTCTCCGCGCAGCTTGGGTTCCGTACTCCCAATCTGATCATCTCGCCGTTCACGCGCCGCCACTATGTCTCGCACACCCCGATGGACCATACCGCGATCATCAAGTTCGTCGAGAATCGCTTCATCGGCCCGTCGGCACACCTGACTGCACGGGACGCAGCGCAGCCGAACCTGGAAGAGTTCTTCGACTTCAACGGGACTCCGTGGGCCACACCGCCCTCTCCTCCAAAGCCGGTCACGTCCAGCTCGCTCGGCTACAACCCCTGCACCCCGTCGAACATGGGTCCGTAGGCTACTCGCCATCTACGAACGTCAAAGGGGCAGAAGCGGAACGGGAGGGTGCATTGCACTTCCCTCCTCCGCTTTTGCCCTTTCTCATTCACTCGCAATAGCGACTGCAGGGCTTCTACTGACCGGGAGCGATCTCCTGCTGCAGCTCTGTAGCGACGATGGTTCGCGCATCGGACCGAAGCAGCGGCCATCCGCGCCGCAGCACAAACTCCAGCCACGCCCCCGCTAACTGCGATGTCAGAACCGCGGCGATCACCAGGGTGGTATAGAACTTGGCGCTGATAATGCCCGCGTCATAGGCGACGCTCGCCAGCACGATCCCGGGACCACCGCGTGCGTTGGTCGTGATGGCCAGGTTCAGTACGTCCAGTCCGCGGAAACCGGCCAGGTGGCCAGCGACTCCAACCGACAGAATTTTGATCACGCAACTGGCAACTAGAAACGCCACCAGCATCCGCCATGAGAATCCGCGGATCAGATTCAGCTTCAGCCCGACCAGCGCAAAGTACACCGGGATGAAGAACGCGAACGATACATTCCCGATCACATCCAGCGCATCCGCGAAGAGTCTGCGCTTTTTGTGGACGACCGCGAATCCCGCCAGAAAGGCGGCAAAGATCATGCTGACGTTGAGGGCGCCGGCCAGCACACAGTAGGCCAGCAGCACCGCCAGCACGTACGCTACCGGCGAGCTGCGCGCGAGCACATTGAAACGGGACTTGTTCGCCCGCTTGATGATGTTCGGCAGGATCCTGAGGCCCAGAGCAAAGAAGACCACCGTGCTGATGAGGTGGACTGAAACCTGCCGAGGACTGAAGGGACTGCCGCCGGCCGTCGCAGTGGCCACCGCCAGCGCCAGCCACAGCACGATGTCCTCCAGCACGGCTACACCCAGCACCAGCCGCGCAAAGCGCGTGTCCAGGATGTTCAGGTCCGCAAACATCTTGGATACCACCGGAATGGAGGTGACCGCAGCTGCCACGGCAAGGATGATGGTGAGTGAGATAGCCGTGCTGTGCGGACCGGCCAGGGATGGCGTCAGCAGTCGCGGCCCGGCCATCAGCCCCAGCAGGAACGGAATGCCCGTGCCAACGATGGCCAGCCATCCGACTTCCCGCCGCTCCTCACGGCCGAACAGGTGCCGTGCCTCTGCCCCGGACAGGAACATCAGCAACAGCAGTCCCAACCAGTAGAAGAAGGTGAGCACGGCGTCCTGTTGCTTCATGGCGGCCATCAGTCCGGCGGCAAAGGGCATGCGGCCCAGCAGCGTCGGCCCCAGCAACACTCCGGCGAAGATCTCTCCCACAACCCGCGGCTGGCGAAGCTTCACCGCTGCATGCCCGACCAGTTGAGCGACGCCGACCAGCAGCAGGAAGATAAAGAGGATCGATGTTAGGTCCGAGTTCGACACATGTCTCCCGCGAAGAAAGCCGCGCTGCAGTTGCCACCTGAAGTGGAAAGTGTAGCAAGCTGCTGTGCGCGGTAGGGTGCGCTTTGCTCAAAAGTCTACGGCAAAAAAGATTGGCCGCCCCGGAGAGCGGCCAACCATCACACCGAGCGAGAGCTACCAGCTGCTGATCGTCATCTTGTGCATGAAGGCGGTAATCGAGCCGCTGCCGGCGTTATAGCCGTCAAGCTGCACGTTCAGCAGCAGCACTCCGTGCGCCCACCCCAGCGACAGTCCACCCCATGAGGCAGTGTTCTGGAAGGTATGTTGCGCGCCATCCAGGTTCACCCAGTCGTGTGTTACCACTCCGGAGCTGTCACGATGGAAGCCAATCTGCACGTGGTGCCAGGTGTTGGCGCTCCAGGAGCGTGGATCGCAGCCGACATTTGAGGCATGCCAGTGCGGCGCGTTGCCAGATACGGTTGAGAACTCCCAGGTATGGGAGACGCTGGAGCATTGCGTTCCGTACAGAATCGTTTGCCCATTTGACATGACCTGGTTCAGGTCCAGCTCCAGGTTCTGCACCTGGTCCGGATTCGCCAAATACACATAGGTGTCGAGCGTGAAGTGGGTCGCGTCCGGGTTGTTGCCGAATGCCAGGTGCCAGCGCTCTCCGCCATGTGAGTTATAGGTCATGTAGAACTCGCGGGCGTTGTCAAAGAGTGGCGTCGTCGCAGGGTAGACCGTGGAGCCGCGGGAGCTGCCGGAGGTGCCATAGTCATGCTCATACTGCCAGGCGGCCGAGCTGTCGATGTTCGAAGAGGGCGAGGCAGCCGGCGGGGGCGCGCTGACCGGACCACCTGAACCGCCTGCATTGACCGTGGTATCGACCACCGGGCAGATTCCGTTGCTGGTCCACGACTTGAAGTGGATGGTATGGGTTCCGGCGCCGATCGCCTGATTCGTGACATCGATGTCGTAAGCAGTCACACCCCAGGTCACCGTGCCGCTGTTATCGATGGAGTATCCGAAGGCTGACGGCGGGACACCATTGCATCCGATATTGTGAGCCCTTACCCAGACAGAGCTCGAGTTGTTCGTTCCATTCACCGGGCTGGCCACGGTGATATCGCCCGCAAACGCGGAGTGCGAGAGGAGGAGCCCGAACCCCGCGGTAAGAAAGAACTGCATCGTACGACGGCGCTGGCCTTGAAAGAAACAGAGCTTCATTGTGACGTTGTCTCCGTGGTCAAAAAGTGCATCAGTGTTGCGCGATCATGGCCCGGGAGACAGGCGTACAGAGTTCATCGCCCCGATTTTGATTGCGCCTGCGATTGCTTGGGCAGAAGACGAAGAAGTTCTACAAGCCTGCTGGGCAGGTCTTCGGCATACGAGCGGGGCCAGCATCGTGTCTTGCGACGTGCCAGTTGCTGCTCGATGTCCGCCTGATTGCCCCTTATATTTTTTTCGGGAGGCAACCTCTCTGGTTATTTTCTAAGCGGGATCATACAGACTTCTGCGAGCTTGAAAAGGCCTTATTCCTACTTACCGCAAAGAAAGTTTGCGACGCACTTCTCTCCATCCAGAGACGTGAAAAGACTTCTCAGCCCTTGTACTTACGGCGTGCTGGCGGGCATTTATTTACCCGGTTGCGCATGTCAAGCGAAAGCGCTCGATGCTCTGTTCCTGCCTGAATCGGTCAGGGCAGATCCCACCATCGGGTGAGTTCCTGACCTTATGCCGATGCGGCTCAAAAGGAGAGCGTCCGACCCTGCTATCGATAACAGTCTCGATTACGAGATGGGCGGCTGGTTAAGGCCGGGCTAGTGATGAGCGGTTAAGGTCAGCGCTGCCGTAATCAAACGGCTGGCTCGGCTTTGGAGAGGACTCCTTTGCAGTACCATCGCCCGTGAACCGAAAACTCGATGTACAACGTCAGAGAGCCCATGCGCATGAAGACAAGCCTTTGCAGCATCGCTGCCGCCCTCGCCCTCCTGTTCGTTCCGTCGCTGGCCTTCGCCCAGACACCTGCCTCCCAACAGCGGCCGCCGGCGACGCCGCTGATCGTGCATAACCCGTACTTCAGCATCTGGTCGGAGACGGACCGGCTGACGGATTCAAATACGCGGCACTGGACTAGACATGAGCAGCGGCTGACCGGGCTGGTTCGTATCGACGGGAAGAGCTTCCGCATCATGGGCGCGGATCCAAAGGAGATCCCGGCGCTGGCGCAGACATCCTTGCAGCTGACACCGACCCACACGCGTTACACGTTCCAAGGAAGCGGAGTAGTGATTGAGCTCACGTTTTTCACGCCGGCATTCCTCGACGATCTGGACGTCTTGTCGCGCCCCGTCACCTACATCACCTGGGCAGCGCATGCGACGGATGGCGGCTCGCATCAGGTGATGCTGCTGCTTGACGCAAGTCCGGATATCGCGACCAGCTATGAGAATCAGCCTATCGTCCTTTCGCGCAATCGCACCGCAACGACACAGGTGCTGAGTGCCGGCACGCGCGACCAGCAGATCCTGAATCGATCGGGCGATGACCTGCGCATCGACTGGGGCTACCTGCATCTGGCGGTTCCGGATACCGAATCAGCGCAGACGTCGATCTCCGCGCATGCGCTTACCGATTTCATTGCGGCGGGCAAGCTTCCCGCAGCAGACGAGATGGACGGCTTCCCGACCTCACGTCGCCTCGTCCCGCACCTGGTGGTTGAGTTTGCACTCGCTGCCGTGGGCAATGCGCCGGTAGCGCGGCATCTGCTGATCAGCTACACGGAGGGCTACGCCATCCAGCTGATGCACAACAATCTTCGACCGTATTGGGAGCGAAACAACAAGCCGGTCGCCGACATGCTGGATGAGGCAGCGGCTGCTTATGTAGCGCTGGAACGGAAGGGCGCTGGGTTCGACGCAGAGCTGACAGCGGACCTGACACATGCTGGGGGCGAACATTATGCCTGGATCTGCACGCTGGCGTATCGGCAGGCCATCGCCGCGCATGTCCTGGTAGCGGACGGAGCGGGCCGGCCCATGCTATTCGCCAAGGAAAATTTCTCCAACGGCGATATCGGAACCGTAGATGTGCTCTATCCATCGGCGCCGCTCTTCCTCCTGTTTAACCCGAAGCTGCTGGAGGCGCAGATCCTTCCTGTCCTTGAATACGCCAGCATGCCGAATCGCTGGCGCTTTCCGTTTGCTCCGCATGATATGGGGCAGTACCCGCTGGCAAATGGGCAGGACTACGGCGGCGGCGAGCTGACAGAAGAAGACCAGATGCCAGTCGAGGAGAGCGGCAATCTGCTCATCCTGGCAGATGCACTCACACGCAGCGAAGGAGACACAGCCCTGGCTGCGCGCTTCTGGCCCAAGCTGACACAGTGGGCAGAGTTTCTCCGCTCCAACGGACTGGACCCCATGAACCAGTTGAGTACCGATGACTTTGCCGGGCATCTCGCGCACAACAGCAACCTATCAATTAAGGCGATCGAAGGCCTGGCGGCTTACGCAGACATGGCGCACCGGCTGCATCACGAGACGGAAGCGAAGGCGTACCAAAGCGACGCGCACCGCATGGCGATGCAATGGGTGGACATGGCGAAGGACGGCGACCATTACAAGCTCGTCTTCAACAGCGCGGGCACCTGGAGCCAGAAGTACAACCTCGTCTGGGATAAGCTGCTGCACTTCGACCTGTTTCCTGCCGAGGTGCACCAGTCCGAGATCGCCTTCTACCTCGGCAAGCTGAACCGGTTCGGGCTGCCGCTGGACAGCCGGGCGGACTACACCAAGCTCGACTGGGAGGTGTGGACGGCGACCCTGGCAGACAAGGCAGCCGACTTCACAGCGCTGCTGGAGCCGGTATATCAGTGGACCAACGTATCTCCAGACCGGGTGCCAATGACCGACTGGTATGACACCAAGACCGGCAAGCAGGAAGGCTTCCAGGCGCGCAGCGTGGTCGGGGGAGTCTTTGTAAAGGCGCTCAGCGATGAGTCAATGACGGATAAGTGGCGCGGCCGCAGCACCGCCCATTAGCGAACGAACGACGAAAGCACAGGCTCCACACGCGGCCTCTGCCCGTTTCATAACAGAGCAGCGGAATGATTCCACCGGCAGTTCTCAATTGCTTTTCCCCTGGGCCAACCACTATGGTTGGCAACACTCTGCCAGCAGGCAGGCACCTCCAGCCCTGTAGGAGCTTCCCGCGTGATTCTGTTTCGAACCGCCTCAGCACATTCATCGCCTCGCTGGCTAGCGATTGCGTCCGCACTGCTCACCGCAATCGCGCCTGTGGCTGTAGCCAGCGCACAAAACCCGCACGACGTGACGCCGGTCATCCTCACCAATCCAGAAGTGAGCTACGGCGCGGGCTCCTCCAGCATCACCGTACATGGCATGCGGAAGGGCCAGGCCGATGGACCGAAGGGCGACAAACCGCTGCGGCTGCTGCATGGCGGCAATGCCGGCAAGCCGGGTGGAGGTGGCGGCTCGGGCGACGGCGCACTGCAGAGTGCGGCCTTCACCAGCACCGGCGCCGTGGCCAAAGGCCTGAACTTTGAGGGGCTGGGCAATGGGTTCCCTAACTTCTCCGTGGATTCGGCGCCGCCGGACACCAATGGAGCCGTGGGCGCGACCCAGTACGTTCAGTGGGTGAATGAGTCGTTCGCCGTCTTCAACAAGAGCACGGGCGCTCTGCTGGAAGGTCCGGTACCAGGCAATCAGCTGTTTCAGTCGCTCGGCTCGACCCATCCCTGCGCCGTCAACAACGATGGCGACCCGATCGCACAGTACGACAAGGTGAACAACCGCTGGATTCTGACCCAGTTCTCGGTGACCAACGGAGCTTCCGCGGGCTACTTCCAGTGCATCGCTGTGTCGAAGACAAGTGATGCGACCGGCGCCTACAACGTTTACGCGTACCGCGAGCCGAACTTCAACGACTACCCGAAGTTTGGGGTGTTCAACGGCACCTACTACGCTACCTACAACATCTTCAGCGGCAACACCTTCAGCGGTGCGCGACTCTGCGCGTATGACGGGGCTGCACAACGCGCTGGCACGACTGCCGCAGAGCAGTGCTTCCAGCTCAGCAGCTCCTTCGGTGGCGTTCTGCCGGCGGATGTGGACGGAACCACCGCGCCACCTGCTGGTGCGAACGAGTACTTCCTCAACTTCGGCACCAACTCGCTGAACACTTGGCGCTTCCATGCCGACTTCACCACCAGCTCCAACAGCACGCTGGCCGGTCCATACTCCACCGCAGTGGCCAGCTTCAGCGAGGCTTGCAGCGGCGGCACCTGCATCCCGCAGCCCGGAACGCGGCAGCAGCTGGACTCGCTCGCCGACCGGCTGATGTACCGGCTCTCCTACCGGCACTTCTCCGACGGCCACGAGGCACTGTTCGTCAACCACTCAGTCAACCCCGGGGCAGCCGCCTCCGGCAGCCGCTGGTACGAGCTTCGTCCCGCCTCCGGCGGCACGACCGGTGTGACGGTCTTCCAGCAGTCCACCTACGCTCCGGCAGATGGGTTGAGCCGCTGGATGGGATCCATCGCTGCGGACAAGAATGGTGATCTGGCGCTCGGGTACAGCACGGCCAGCAGCAGCGCCTATCCCTCCATCAGCTACTCCTACAGGACGCCAGGAGATACGCTGAACCGGATTGGCTCTGAGCAGTTGCTGCAGGCTGGTACTGGCGCTCAGCAGAAGACCCTGAACCGCTGGGGCGACTACAGCGCCATGACCGTCGACCCGGTGGACGACTGCACCTTTTGGTACACCAACGAGTACCTGACCACCAATGGCACCTTCAACTGGCACACCCGCATTGGCAGCTTCAAGGTGAACGGCTGCCAGTAGGCTTTGAACGCTTCAGACTAGCGCGGGCGCAGCCGCCGGCTGCGCCCTCTTTCTTTGCTGCTCGCGAATACGCCCTGCTAAGGCTTGGCTGCGGGTGTCGCCGCGGCCACTGTCGCCGGCGCGGCGGGCCGGGCTGCCAGCTCACGATAGATCATCTGGTTGCGCACAATCCCCTGCACGTATTCGCGTGTTTCGGTAAACGGAATCGACTCTACGAACTCATCCAGGCCGTGATATCCGCCGATGGATTGCCAGTCGAGCACGCGGTCGTCGCCGGCGTTATAGGCAGCAAAGGCGTACTCCGGCTTGCCGCCAAACTTATCCAGCGTCTGTTTGAGGTAGAGCGTGCCTAGGCGGATGTTCGTCGCTGGATCAAGCAGCTGGTTATGGTCGAAGTGGCGAATGCCTTCCTTGTGCGCCATCTCTGAGCCTACAGACGGCAGCAGTTGCATCAGCCCCCACGCGTTGGCGTGCGATACAACCGTCGGGTTGAACTCCGACTCCTGGCGGATCAGCGCAGCAACCATGAAGGGGTCCAGGTTGTTCTTTTCCGCTTCCCCACGGATGGTGCTCCAATACGCCTCGGGAAAGAGAATGCGCCAGTAGGCCAGCGGAATCGACTGGATCGGCGCAGAGGTATAGAACGGCAGAGCCCGTTTCATGACGTGCATGGCCTTGGCCGATTCGCCGTAGGAGTTATAGATGGCCGCCTCGGCAAAGGCGCCCCACTCCTCGCTTCCCTCCGCCGACTGAATCTCCGGCGCGATGTACTCATTCAGCCCGGCATTGGCCAGCAGCTTGGCGCGCACTACGTGCGGATCGTCCTCCGGCACCGCATCGGTCAGCGCCGGGATGGTAGGCGGCTGGATAGCGGCAAGCTCCGGAGCCGGAGCCGGCGTGATCGTGCCCAGATCCTTCAGACGCTCTTCTGCCTGCTCTGCGTAGAAGTAGTGCAGGTAGGTGTCTTTGACCGTCAGATAGTAGGCGGCCGCCTTCGCCGGCGAGTGCTCCTGGTCCTGGTAGACCCGGCCACGCCAGTAGAGAGCACTGGGCAGCTCCTTGCCGGCAGGATAGTGCGCGATCTGCTCATCGAACAGCCGTGCCGCATCGGAGTAGCGCCCCATGCGATAGTTCAGCCAGGCCGCCCGCCAGTGCGCGGTGGGCGCATAGTCAGAGCAGGGACCGCTGGTGTCCTTGCAGATGACCGGAAAGCGCTGCGCCAGCTCCGCGTAGTAGTTGGCCGCGGTGGGATAGTCCTTGCGCAGCAGGTACATGTTGCCGGAAGAGTAGAGCGCCTCTGCCAGCCACTGGCTCTGCCCAAAGCGTTGCTCCAGCTGCTGCACCAGGCTTTGCTGCTCGCCCACATCCCCGCGGTCGCGTGCCAGCTCGGTCAGCAGGTACAGGCGTCGCGCGCCGGCTTCGCTGTTCGTGTCCCCCAGCCTCTGCGCCGCTTCGCGGGTGAGCCGCTTCAGCTTGTAGTCGCACGCAGCCGCGGCTACCAGCAGGCGCGCCCGCTGCTCCGCGTCGACGACGCCGGGATCCCCGGCCAGCGAACGGTAATCGTCCTCGGCTTCGTTATAGCGCCCTGCCGCATAGAGCGCGTCCGCATGATGCTGACGCTCGGCTACGGTCAGCGGAGCGGAGGCGCCCATCGCCTGCAACTGCGTCTTGGCCTGCGATGCTTCGGGGCTCAGCGGATATCCAAGATAGAGACGACGAAAGGTCTTGGCTGCTTCGGGGCTTCCCGCCAGCTGCTGTGCCCGCGCCAGCGCCAAAAGATAATCCGCCCGATTCGCAAGCGGTTCCCCAGCATGCTCATTCAAGGCGCGCAGCGCTGCCTGCGGGTCACCCTGCTGCAGCGACAGGTTCGCGATCAGGACCGGCATCTGCGGCACAAACACACTGTCCGGATACTTGGTGGTGAAGCTGCTCAGCAGCGTCTCTGCTTGCGGATACTGGCCGGACTGCATCTCCGCCTGCGCCGTCAGGTAAGCAGCATAGTCATCCAGAGCATCGCCGCTGGTCTCTGCATGCGACAGCGCCGAGAGCGCCTCCGGAAAGCGCCGGTCCAACAGATACGCATGGCCGAGTGACAGGTACGCCGCTGCGGCCGCGTCGCCCTTGTGGGACTGCGCATAGTTGCTGACGCCGGCGTAGGCTGCGGGCGTGCGGTTCTGCGCCAGTTGCTGCGCCATGGGGCGCAACTGGCTGGAGGCGACAAAGGCCCGCTGCAGCTTGCGGCTGCGTGCCAGCGTACGCGCGTTCAGCCTGGCGCGGCGTGTGGGTGCATGGCGTACGTGGGCAGGGGCACGGTGCCGGCCTGAGGCAGTGTGGGACGGGTGACTGATAGCGTGGTGCGGAGCAATCGCAGGCTTCTTCCTGGGCGTGTCTGCCCCGGCGGCTCCAGTACAGAACAGCAGGGCCAGCCCGGCCATACAGGCGAAGTGCAGGGGGGCGCGCAGCGAAGACAAATCTGGAGACCTCAATCCCATTCCCGTTCTACCAATCGATCTATACGGAAGAGTAAGCGGAATCGCGCTTCAATGGCCATCAAACCAAAGCGGCATGCACCCGGAACGTTATCCTGGTGTCTCCTCAGGCCGCGTATCCACGGTGGTGCACGCCGTCTTGATAGAATGCTAGGTCAATGACGCTTGGTTCCGGCATCCGTCAACGAAAGGCGCGAATCCTCTGAAACCTTCCGAGAGCCAGACCATCGAACCAGTAACTGCAGCGAATGCTCCCGAGGAGGTGCATCCGGACGTAGCGCTCGTCGAGCGCGCGCGCGGCGGCGATGTGCACGCCTTCGAGACGCTAGTGAAGCAGTACGACCGGCAAGTCTTCCGCATCGCCCAGCACATCACGCAGAACCGCGAAGATGCGCAGGATGTCGTGCAAGACGCCTTCCTGAAGGCATACGAGAAGCTGGACCAGTTCCAGGGCAACTCCAAGTTTTACACCTGGCTGGTACGCATCGCAGTAAATGAAGCACTGATGCGCCTGCGCAAGCGGCGCACCGGCAAGATGGTCTCGATCGACGAGGACGTGCAGACGGACGAAGGCTCCGTACCGCGCGACCTGGCCGAGTGGAGACCGAATCCGGAGCAGGAATATGGGCAGTCGGAGCTGTCGGAGATTCTCCGTAAAACCATCAACGGCCTACCGCCAGGGTTCCGGGTTGTCTTTGTGCTGCGCGACGTCGAGGGTCTCTCTACCGAAGAGACGGCCAACGCGCTGGGGCTGAGTGTGCCGGCGGTGAAGTCGCGGCTGTTGCGGGCGCGCCTGCAGTTACGGGAGCGGCTGAGCCGATACTTCCGCAAGAAGAAAGAGGATGGTGTTCAGTGACCTGCTCGGAATTCCTGGCCGAACTCGACGATCTGATCGACAACTCCGTGACCGGCACACTGCGCGCCGATCTGGAGCTGCACCTGGCAGAGTGCGAGCACTGCGTCATCACCCTTAACACCACCCGCAAGACGATCGAAATCTACCGCCAACATGAGCTCTACGAACTACCGACGGCGCTGCGTGAGCGGCTGCAGGCGGCCATCCTGGCCAAGTGCAAGCACGGCTGCTGACTCGCCTTCCACCCATTCACTCAGCGATACGGCTCGCCGCTCCTGAGACTCGCACCGTATCTACTCCTGCGAGCAGATCGACGATCAGGAGACTGGGCGTGCCATTGTCTTCTCCTTGAAGAATTGTGACCGTCGCCGGCGCATGCACTAGATCGAGACTGCGCAGGTAGCCGCCCAAGGCCGCCGCCGCAGCCCCCGTAGCGGGATCCTCTCTCACTCCCCCGGGCGGAAATGGGTTGCGCGCGTGGAACAGTACTGGCGTCTCTGCCCAGACAATCTGAATCGTCGTCCAACCCTTCTGCGCCATGAGAGCCGCCAAGGCCGGATAGTCATAGTCCAGTGCGGCGAGTGTCTCCCGGCGGCTCACTGCAACCACCAGGTGTTCTGCTCCGCCATAGGCCACATGCACCGGATATCGCGGGTCCAGCTCGGCAGCCGTCCACCGAAGGCTAGCCAGAGCCAGCTCTATCTCCTGGCTGCTGGCCGCACGCGTGTGAGTAGCGACGCTGGTCAGCGTAGCCAGGATCGTGCCCGCCGGGTCTCGCCGCACCTCCACTGCGATCTCGCCCGCGCCAGTCAGCAATGAGAGCGACTGACCACCTTCATGCTCCGCAAGTGCTGCCGACAAGGCCACGGTCGCATGCCCGCAGAACGGCACCTCCGCCAGCGGGCTGAAGTACCGCACCGTAAACCGGCCGGGCTGGTGACGCTCCGTGATGAAGGCTGTCTCGGAGTACCCAAGCCTGGCAGCTATGCCGAGCATCTCTTGATCGCTGAGCGCGCTTGCATCCAGCACGATGCCCGCGGGGTTGCCGCCCGCGCCATCTCTGGTGAAGGCAGCGTATCGCAGGATGTGCGCGGGGCTGCTGCGCGTCGCGTCGGTGTCGCTCGAAGACGGGATAGGTTCGTGCAGTGTTGACATTTAAACCTCCGGCTGCAGTCCGTTGGCCAGCGCGATCAGGTCGTCGCCGATGGTGCGCGTCTTCGCGATCGCATCCTTCAGGGGAATGCTCGTGATCTCGGTGCCGCGCAGCACCACCAGCTGGCCAAAGTTTCCGGCGTGCACCAGGTCGATGGCGGCGCTCCCGTAACGAGTAGCTAGCATGCGGTCGTATGCCGTCGGCGTGCCCCCACGCTGGGTGTGGCCCAGGTTCACGCTGCGGGTCTCGTATCCGGTCTTCTCCTCGATCAGCTCCGCCACACGCTGGCCAATACCGCTCAGCCGCGCGTGCCCGAAGGCGTCCACCTTGGTCCCTTGCGTCGCCTGCTCGGAGTTGGGCAGCTTGGCCCCTTCCGCCACCACGATGATCGAGAACTGCTTGCCGTGCTCATGACGGTACTTCACGATGCGGCAGATGTGGTCGATGTCGAGCGGCTTCTCCGGAACGCCGATCGCATCCGCTCCGCCGGCGATACCGCTCGTGATGGCGATCCAGCCAGCGTCGCGGCCCATCACCTCGCAGACGATCACGCGATTGTGCGCCTCGGCCGTTGAGTGCAGCCGGTCGACCGCCTCGGTCGCGATCGAGACCGCAGTATCAAAGCCAAAGCAGACATCGGTCCCGCTCAGATCGTTATCGATCGTCTTCGGAACGCCGACCACCTTTACGCCCTTTTCGATCAGCGCATTCGCAACGCCCTGGGTGTCATCACCACCGATGGTGATCAGTGCGTCCAGCTTGTTAGTCTGAATGGTGGCCAGACACTTGTCGATGCCGCCCTCCATCTTGCGCGGGTTGGTGCGTGAGGTGCGCAGAATGGTGCCACCCAGGTGCAGAATGCCCGAGACCGCGTCCGCATCGAGCACGCGGGTCTTGTTCTCGACCACGCCCCGCCACCCCTCGAGGAAGCCTACGAACTCATCCTGATGGTGGAAGATGCCCTTGCGCACGGCCGCGCGGATCACCGCATTTAGTCCAGGGCAGTCTCCGCCGCCCGTCAGCATTCCGACTCGCATCGTTATCTCTTGTCTCCTCTGAAGTAGCTCTCAAGCAACCGATCGAATCATACGTGCGCGCCGAAGAGCCGGGCAAACCCGCCGCTGCTCGGCAATTTTGTTGCAACCTTCGTTGACAAACGGCATCTGTATATTTATACAATTGATCGCATAGTTATGCATCGGCCGCGCCGGCGCCACTCTCCCCCTTCCGGACGCGGCCGTTTGCTTTGTAGGCCGGAAATGCCATGATGAAGCTGGATCGGCACAACGTAATTCGACAGATCATCACCACGCGCGCGGTGACCAGCCAGGATGAGCTGCGTCGCCTGCTGGTGAAGCGTGGCCATGAGGTGACGCAGGCCACGCTCTCGCGCGATCTGCACTCGCTCCGCCTATTCAAGGGGCCCGGCGGCTACCAGCTCCCCAACCCGGCGATCGACGGGGACGACGACAGTGAAGACCTGCCCGGCATCGACGAGATGCTGCGCAGCTTCGGCCTGCGGGTACGCCAGGCCATGAACCAGCTGGTGCTGATGACCACCCAGGGCAGCGCCCAGCCGGTGGCCGCTGGTATCGATGATGAAGAGTGGCCGGAGGTAGTGGGCACCATCGCCGGCGACAACACGGTCCTGATCATCTGCCCCGATACCCGCAGTGCAGCGCAGCTGCGCACACGCCTGGAAGGACTGATCGGTTGACCACTTCTAGTCAGACTGCCGTGATGGGCGTCAGCGGCTATGCCGGTGCAGAGCTGGCACGCCTGTTGCTGCGCCACCGGCGCCTGGCGGAGGCGCCGCCTGTCTTCCTGGGTCGCGAAGGCTCCGCACGCGAGTCGTTGACTGCGCTGCACCCGCAACTTGCGGGGCTCTCGTCGCAGCAGCAGTGCGTCGAGCCGTTTTCCTGGGAGCTGCTGGCCGCCCGCGGTGTGAGTCTGCTGTTGCTGGCCACGCCGCACGAGCAGTCGCGCCACTACGCCCCTGCCGCACTTGAGCGCGGCATGCGGGTCATCGACCTGAGCGGGGCGTGGCGGCTGGATGCGCCGGAGCATCGCGTGGTCTATCGCTTCCCGGACGAGGGCTCCGCGAGGGCCATCGAGACGCAGGCGCAGAGTGTCTATGGCCTGCCGGAGCTGCACCGCGCCGAGATAGCGACAGCGCGGATGGTGGCGAATCCGGGCTGCTATGCCACCTCGATCATCCTCGCGCTCAAGCCTTTTGTTGCTGCGGGTTGGGTGGACCTGGCGCGGGGCATCGTCTGCGATGCCAAGTCCGGTGTCTCCGGCGCGGGTAAGGAGCCGACGGCGAAGACCCACTTTATGCACGCGGCTGACAACCTCTCCGCCTACGGCCTCTTTCAGCATCGCCACACCGGTGAGCTGCTGGAGCAATTGGATGTGACGTTAGAGGAGATCGTCTTCACGCCGCACCTGCTGCCCATTCCGCGCGGCATCCTGTCGACCCTCTACCTCTCGCTGCGGGAGCCACACACCGCTGCTGAGATCGAAGCGCTGTTGCGCTCGGCGTATGCAGACAGTCCTCTAGTGCGCATCCATGCGGCCGGCGACCTGCCACAGATTCAGCATGTGGTGCACACCAGCTTCTGCGACCTTGGCTTTCAACTCGCGCCGGATGGCCGGCGATTGATCGTGATCAGCTGTCTAGACAACCTGCTGAAGGGCGCTGCCGGCCAGGCGGTGCAGAACCTGAATCTGATGTGCGGCTGGCCAGAGACGGAAGGATTGCTATGAGATACGTCGTGAAGCTGGGAGGCTCTGCGCTGGAGAACCCGGAGACGCTGCGCGGGTGCGCCCGCGGCATCGTCGAGCTGGTACGCGATGGGCACCAGGTCGCCGTTGTCCACGGCGGGGGCGCCGCACTCACCCGCACGCTGAAGCAGCTGGGCAAGCAGAGCGAGTTTGTCGCCGGCCTCCGCATCACCGATGCGGAGACCCGCGATGCCGCGCTGATGGTGCTTGCCGGCCGGGTGAACAAGGCACTGGTGGCCTCGCTGGGCGCGCTGGGGCAGTCGGCCGTAGGCCTCTCCGGCGGCGACGGACTCATCTTCCGAGCCCGCAAAAAGCGCACGGCTCCAGACCTCGGCTTCGTGGGTGAGATTGTCAGCTCCGACCCGCGGTGGCTCGAAGCCATCTGGCAGATGGGCGCGGTGCCCGTGCTCTCCAGCCTGGCCCTCGGCTTTGACGGCGAGTACTACAACATCAACGCGGACGAGATGGCCGCTGCCTGCGCGGTGGCTGCCCGCGCCGACGCGTTGATCTTCCTCACCGATGTGCCGGGTGTGCGCGGCGCAGACGGAGAGATCCTCCGCTGGCTGAGCGTTGACCAGATTGCTGGGCTGACCCGCGACGCAGTGATCAGCGGAGGCATGCTGCCGAAGCTGGGCGCGTGTCGCGAAGCGCTGCTGCATGGCGTAAAGCGCGTACGCATCCTGCCGGCAGATGCAGCCTCTGCCATGCCGGACCTGTTGCAAAGCCGCGTTCACCAAGGAACCGAGGTGCTGGTCGCATGAATTCGCTGCACCACCTATCTACGCTGCAGGCCGCGGAGGCCAGGCTGCTGCTGCCCACCTATGAGCGCAATCCGATCCTGTTTGTCGGAGGCGAGGGCGTGCACCTGGTCGACGATCAGGGTAGTCGCTATCTCGATCTGTTGAGCGGCATCGGCGTGAATGCGCTGGGCTACGGACATCCTGTCATTGAGCAGGCCATCGCAGAGCAGAGTCGCAAGCTGCTGCATCTGTCGAACCTCTTCTATCACCCGGGGCAGGCTGCACTGGCTGCTCGCTTGACGGAGCGGACCGGCATGGATCGCGCCTTCTTTTCGAACAGTGGCACGGAGGCCTGGGAGGCGGCGCTGAAGCTGGCCCGGCTCTACGCCGGGTTGCGCCGGAGCGAAGGAGCACGCATCGGCACCACCTTTCTTGCGCTTGACCACAGCTTCCATGGGCGGACCATGGGATCGATCGCCACCACGGAGAAGAAGAAGTATCGTGCACCATTCATGCCGGTTATGCCAGGTGTCGACTTCGTAGCCTTCAATGACGTGGATGCGCTGCGCGCACACTTTTCGGATGACATCTGCGCCATCTGCATCGAGGCGGTGCAGGGCGAGGGCGGCATCCGCCCCGTCTCGCAGGAGTTTCTCTCTGCCGCACGCGAGCTTGCCACTTCGACCGGTGCCCTGCTGATCGTTGATGAGATCCAGGCCGGCATGGGCCGCACCGGCAAGTGGTGCGCGTACCAGCACTACGGAATCCAACCCGATATTACGACGCTGGCGAAGCCGCTGGCCGGCGGTCTGCCGCTGGGTGCAATGCTGTGTACGGAAGAGGTGGCGCGCGCCATGCAGCCGGGGCTGCACGGGACTACCTTCGGCGGCGGGCCACTGGCCTGCGCCGTCGCATGCGCGGTGATCGACACGCTGGACCAGCCGTATCTCGAGCAGCCAAGCCTGCTGGCACACGTCACCGAGGTAGGAGGCTACTTTCGCGCGCAGCTCGATCGCCTCGCTGGCGAGCATGCAATCGTCGCCGAGGCACGCGGCATGGGGCTGATGCTGGCGCTTGAGCTTCACTCGGCAGAGGTCGCCAAGTCCGTTGCCGCAGCCATGATGGAGCGCCGCATCCTCATCAACCGCACCAGCGAGACGGTGCTGCGCTTTCTTCCGCCTTACATCCTTGGGCCGTCGCATGTAGACCTTGCGATTGCCGCGCTCGACGACATTCTGCACCAACACGCACCCGCCACCGCCGGGCTTGCATATGAGGGAGACGCACACCATGGCCGCTAACGCCTACGTTCTGAAACCTGCTTCACCGGCGCGGCGCCACAATGCCACCGGACCCTTCGCCCTGGCGGCAAAGTCGCTGGCCGGCAACGACCTCTGCTCGATCGGCGATCTGTCCGCCGGCGAGGCCGCTGCCCTGCTGAAGCTGGCTCACTCCGTAAAGGCGAGTCCGCGCGACTATCGCCGCTCCCTCGATGCCAAGCAGCTGGTGATGTTCTTCGAGAAGCAGTCGCTGCGCACCCGGCTCACCTTCGAGGCAGCCATCAACACCATGGGCGGCAACGCGATCTTCGTCGATCAGACACAGTCCCCTCTGGGTGAGCGGGAGTCGCTCGGGGACATGTCGCGCAATGTCGAACGATGGGTGGATGCGATTGTGCTGCGCACCTACTCGCACGAAACCATCACGGAGATGGCGCAGTATGCTGCCGTGCCGGTCATCAATGCGCTCAGCGATCTGGAGCATCCGTGCCAGGCGCTGGCCGACTTCATGACCCTTGAGGAAAAGTTCGGGACCGTGCGCGGCCTTAAGTTCGTCTACGTCGGTGATGGCAATAACGTCTGCCACTCTCTGATGCTGACGGCGGCTCTGCTGGGGGCCAACTGCGTGGTCGCGACGCCGAAGAATTACGGCCCCAAGGCAGAGATCATCGCCAAGGCGAACAGCATCCTGAATGAGGTCGGAGGTTCGCTCACCCTGATGCAGGATGCGCATGCAGCCGTTACTGGCGCGGACGCTGTCTACACGGATGTCTGCACCAGCATGGGGTTTGAGCATGAGGCCACCAAGCGTGCTCCACTCTTCAAGCCATACCAGGTAAACGAGAGCCTGATGGCCCAGGCTGCGCCGCACGCCGTGTTCATGCACTGTCTGCCGGCGCACCGCAACGCGGAGGTGACGGACCAGGTGCTGGACGGGCCGCAGTCCATCGTCTTCGATCAGGCAGAGAATCGCATGCATGCGCAGAAGGCCATCCTGCTGATGCTGATGGGCGCCTCTGCCACCCCGGAGCGCCGTAAAGCGCCCAAGTCCACGCGCCGCCGCGCCCTTACCGTCTAGCACCAAGCAGAATTCAGGAGAGAAATTCATGGCTGACAAAGTAGTTCTGGCATACTCCGGGGGGCTCGACACCTCCATCATCATCCCTTGGCTCAACGAAAACTATGGCCTCGACGTTATCGCCATGGTGGCCGACGTGGGTCAGGGTGAGGACATCAACGCTGTCGTCGAGAAGGCGCACAAGACTGGCGCGAAGAAGGTGGTCGTCCGCGACCTGCGGGACGAGTTCGTGCGCGACTACGTCTTCCCCACCGTGCAGTCCGGTGCCGTGTACGAGAACAAGTACCTGCTCGGTACCTCCATCGCACGCCCAGTCATCGCTAAGCATCAGGTAGAGGTCGCGCTGGCCGAGGGCGCTACTGCGGTAGCCCACGGCTGCACCGGCAAGGGTAACGATCAGGTGCGCTTTGAGCATGCCTACCAGGCCCTGGCGCCGGAGCTGAAGGTGATTGCACCGTGGCGCGAGTGGACGCTGAAGAGCCGCGAGGACTGCCTTGACTACGCTGAGGCGCATGGCATCTCTGTGACCGCGAGCCGGGAGAAGATTCACTCGCGCGATCGCAACCTGTGGCACGTCAGCCACGAAGGCGGCGAGCTGGAAGACGCCGGCAACGCGCCCTTCGCCACAACTTGGACGATGACGCGCTCGCCCCAGGATGCGCCAGACCGCGAGGAGCAGGTGACCATCGGCTTCCGCCACGGCATGCCCACATCGGTAGATGGCATGGAGCTGCCGCCAGTACAGCTGGTCGAGCTGCTGAACGAGATCGGAGCGCGCAACGCCGTCGGCCGCATTGACCTGGTCGAGAACCGCTTCGTCGGCATGAAGAGCCGCGGCTGCTATGAGACGCCGGGTGGCACTCTGATCGTTGCCGCACACCGGGAGCTCGAGGCCTTGACCCTCGATCGCCCCGTCTCGCACTACAAGCAGCACATCGCGCTCGAGTATGCCGACCTGGTCTACAACGGCCTGTGGTTCACGCCATTGCGCGAGGCGCTGGACGGCTTCATCCAGAAGACGCAGGATAACGTCACCGGCACCGTCACGCTTTCGCTCTATAAGGGGAACGTGAGTATCGTCAGCCGCCAGTCCGCGCTCTCGCTCTATTCGACCGACCTATCCTCATTCACCATGGGCGATACCTACGACCAGAAGGATGCCAAGGGCTTCATCCAAATCCTCGGCCTGCCGGCGCGCACGCGTGCCCGGCTGCTGCAGAAGCAGAAAGAGGTTGTGAAGTGAAGATGTGGTCTGGCCGCTTTCGAGAGCCGCTCGATACGGCCTTCGAACAGTGGCAGCGCTCCTTCGGCTTTGACTGGCAGCTTCTCCCGCAGGAGATTGCTGCCAGCAAGGCGCACGCCTCCGTGCTGGCTGCAGCCAGCGTATTAACGCTGGCGGAGTGCGCAACAATTCGAGGTGGGCTTGACGCGGTGCTTGGCGACTGTTGGAACACGCCGCGCCGCGACACGCTCGCAGCAGATGAGCGCGCCGAAGATGTGCACCATTTCGTCGAGCTGGAGCTGACCGAACGCGTCGGCGAGCTGGCGCTGAAGCTGCACACCGGACGCAGCCGCAATGAGCAGATCGCAACCGACCTGCGCCTCTACGTACGCCAGCAGGCAGCCGAGGCACAGCGGCTGCTACGTGCCTGGGCCGCCGCCCTGGTCGTGCAGGCGGAGGCAGCAGGCGAGACGGTGATGCCCGCCTACACCCACCTGCAGCGGGCGGAGCCGGTGCTGGTGGCGCACTGGCTGCTCGCCTACGTCTCCATGCTGGAGCGCGACATCGACCGCCTCGGCGCCCTCAGCACTCGCCTGAATCAGTGCCCGCTCGGCTCAGGCGCAATTGCGGGCGCGACCCTCGGCCTTGATCGCACATTGGCCGCGCGTGAGTTGGGCTTCGACTCGCCCACCGGGAACAGCATGGACGCGACCAGCGATCGCGACTTCCTCGTCGAATTCCTACAGGCGCTCTCCCTGGTCGCACTGCACGCCAGCCGCTTTGCGGAGGAGATCACCTTATTTGCCACCGCGGAGTTCGGGTTTGTGGTGCTGCCGGAGGCATTCTCCACCGGCTCCAGTGCGATGCCACAGAAGAAGAACCCCGACCTGACCGAGCTGGTGCGTGGCCGCTCAGGGCGCATCATGGCCGCGGCGCAGGTTGTGATGACGCAGCTGAAAGGTCTGCCGCTGGCCTACAACAAGGATCTGCAGGAGATGCAGCCGGCGTTATTTGAGGCCACCGCAGCGACGCTGCCCATGCTTGAATTGCTGGGCCGCTTCACCGCTGCGCTCCAGTTCCGCCGCGATCGCATGGAGGCCGCCGCGCAGAGTGGTTTCCTCAACGCCATGGCTGCGGCGACCTATCTCTCGCATCGCGGTGTTCCCTTCCGCCGCGCCCACCACATCGTGGGTCAGGCAGTGCGGCTCGCCCTCGACAAAGGCTGCGAACTCGATGGCCTCTCGCTCGCCGAGCTGCAGCAGCTCTCGCCTGCTTTCGCAGAAGACTTCTACGCCAGCATCACGTTGCAAGCGACGATCGACTGCCACGACGTGATCGGCGGCACCGCGCACGCCCGCGTCCGTGCCGCAGTCACGGCAGCCAAGCAGCGTCTGGCCGCCACATCCGCGCCGGAACCGGAGGCCGCTGTTGCCCATTCGTAAGGCACGCCTTCAGGACGCGGAGAAGGTGCATGCGCTGGTCAACAGCCTCTCCGGCGATGGCACACTGCTGAGCCGCCCCTTTGCCGAGATTTGTGAGAACATCCGCGACTTCACCGTTGCAGAATCGGACACAGGCGAGTTTCAAGGCTGCGGCGCGCTCCATCTCTATGGTCCGCATCTGGCGGAGGTGCGCTCCATCGTGGTGCGCCCGGAGTGGAAGGGCTGCGGCCGCGGACAGGACCTCCTGCACGCGCTGCTAGAAGAGGCGGAGCAGCACGGTGTCGGTTGCGTCTGTCTGTTCACCCGCATCCCGGAGTTCTTTCAGAACTTCGGCTTCTTCGTCGTCCAAGACCGCGGCGCCCTGCCCGATAAGATCTACAAGGACTGCCAGAGCTGCCCGCGCATCCAGCACTGTGACGAAGTGGCCATGGCGCATGGCGTCCTGCCGGACGTCTCCATCCTTGGACCGCGCGAGCCAGTGGAGCAGCTGGTGCGCATCGCTACTTAGCCTTCCCGCGAGGATTTGGCATTTTCTCCCTGGCCATCTATATTCTTTATATGCGACCCGAACGGTCGCCTTTGGAGTGAAATGCCAGAGGAGCAGCAGCTTCCAGAGCAGTTGATGGCACTTAGCGACCTCCCGGTCGGCTCATCCGCGGTTGTTGTGTCGCTCGAGCTTGCAGGTGAGATTGGCAGCCATCTGATGCACCTCGGCTTTCTGCCGGAGGCCACCATTGCCGTGCTGCGTCGCGCGCCCGCCGGTGATCCCACTGTCTATCGAATCGAGGGCGCGGAGATTGCTTTGCGCCGCGAGACTGCGCAGCACATCCGGGTGCACTCCGCACAGGTGCTCGCATGAGCTGCCACACCACGGGCGCAGCAACGCTGGTGGATGAGCCGCCGCAGAAAAGCGCGCCGCAGCAGCGTGGCCGCTTCCGCACCATCGCCCTGATCGGACCTCCCAACAGCGGCAAATCGACACTCTTCAACCGGCTGACCGGCCTGCGGCAGAAGGTCGCCAACTATCCCGGCGTTACGGTGGAGCAGCACTCCGGCCGCATGAGCGGCATCCGTCGCAACGACCTGATCCTCATCGACCTTCCCGGGATCTACAGCCTCTCCGGCTACTCCGAAGACGCGCGCGTTGCCGTCGATGTGCTGCAGGGCGAGATGCCCGGCACACCGCGGCCGGATGCCGTCCTTATCGTGCTCGACGCTCTGAACCTCAGCCGGCAGTTGATGTTGGCTGGCCCCATCCTGGCGCTTGGTCTGCCCACCATGGTGTTGCTGAACATGGCAGACCTGATGGAGTCGCGCGGAGGTGTGGTCGACCCGCTGGCCTTGGCGCAGGAGCTAGGCCGCCCGGTGGCATTGATCAGCGCCGCCAAGGGCACCGGTATGGACGCCATTGAGCGCTTCCTGAGTCAGGCCGGCAGCCATGGCGAAGCCAAACCGGCGCTGCCCGTGCTGCCCGTGCAACTGCCGGTGCTGCAGAACCCCGGCGAGTGCCGTCGCTGGGCTGCGCAGGTCAGCACCCGCACCCGTTATAAGGCGCCTGCTTCCCCGCTGTGGACACGACGGCTCGACTCCGTGCTGCTGCACCGCGTCTGGGGACCGCTCATCTTTCTTGCCGTGGTAATCACGACGTTTCAGGTGGTCTTCACCATCGGACAGCCGCTCAGCGACTGGATGGGCGACGGGCTAACGCAACTGGGCGGGCAGGTGGCCCAACATATCCCCATCCCCTGG
>CAXUMX010000020.1:0-47645 GCA_964252395.1 uncultured Acidobacteriaceae bacterium
GTTCCCGCGGCATCATGCCTCCTTAAGGCGGTGGCGGCGCGTTGTCATGACAGGAATGGCAGTGCGGGCGCGAGCAGTTGGACGCTCTCATCCGCCATTTCAAACGTTGTGGTGGCTGAGTCCAACAGCTCGCCGTCGGCCTGCACCCAGGGGCGCGCGGCGCTCTCCGGCTGGAGCGGCCGGCAGATGACCCTCACCGCATCCTGATAGAAGGCCGTGACTGCCCGGGGCAGGCGCGCCTGCGCGTCGCCGGAGTTCCGCAGCAGCGCGACCAGCTCCAGCTCCGAGGTTAGCTCGGCTAGCTTCCGCGACAGTACGGCCCGCGTGACCGCGCCGGCAAAGCCCAGGCGTGTAGTGGCGGGAACCATGGCCAGCCGCAACAGGTTGCCATCCAAACTGCCGCCGGGACGCCAGATGTTGAGCGCGGGAACCCGCAGCGCAACTGCTTCCGAGACGCGCCAGATGTTGGTGCGGCCGTGCGCGTCGGTCGTCTCCGCCAGGAAGGGCCGGGGCGGCTGCCGCAGCCAGGCTTGGATACCCGCGGCCCAGTAGGCGGCCTTGCCGGCGAGGCGCTTGATGCCGCTGGTGGCCAGCTGCATGACGGCGGCATGCGGCCCCGCGCCCGCGGCGCAGAGGAAGCGGTACTCCGCTGCATGCGGCGCGGAGAGCAGCACGCGACCGAGGCGGACCGGCCGCGGCGTGGAATCGAGCAGCGCCGTCGCGATGGCTGCGGGCGAGCCGCGGAGACGCAGGTTCTGCGCCAGGATGTTGGCTGTGCCGAAGGGCACGATGCCGAGCGCCACGCCGGTGCCGCCTACCGTCTGCAGTGCATCGAAGACCGTTCCATCGCCGCCGCAGACCAGCACCGCATCGGGCGCGAGCGAGAGCAGGTAATCCCGGCGAATGCTGGGACCCTGGTGCAGAGGCACGGTGGACACCATCTCCACGCGGCAGCCCCGGTCGATGAGAGAGGAGCGGACAGCGTCTATCTGGCGGCGCAGAGTGGTTTCGAGCAGACGCGCGTTCACACACAGCAGGATGGTCTGCATCGAGACTTAGTCTATCGGCAGGTACCCCCCTCCCCCCTCGGTCACCGTATGGCCTGGTGTAAGTTCATACGCTGCAGCAGCTTAGGAGCATTGCCGAGGGCTAAAAATGTCTTTCTAAAGGGCTTAGAGCTAAAAATGTCTAAAGAAAGAACTTATCGAGGGCAAAACGAGCATCGGTCGATTCCGCCGCGGTCTGCCGATGCCACAGGCGCTTCACCAGCGGTGCGGCTGGGGACTCTCCGGACCGAGTGAGCTGCGTCCTATCCGGACCACTACTTCAATTGTAGCGAGAGCTGGCGGGAAACGTGACACGGGTGGCACGAAAGCATCAACGGAAGGGACTCGTTTCCTTCCTGGGAATGTGGCGGGAAATACGTAACCAAAATGTTAGCATAACGATAAGGTGTGCCGGCCCAGAGCAGTCAATATCCCATACCTGTGGTGTGTAGGCCGGCAGCTTCGCAATCTGCGCAATCAATCGCAGGTTGATAGCGATTGCCATTAACACGAAGACTTTCAGGGTGTGGAGAGCGGCGCGAGCGTTCAACAAGTCACCTGCTGGCACGCCCCACCCGAAGCGTATCCGCTCCGGGCGAGGCAGGAGGTAGACGCTACGAGAGCTTGGAGATGATTTCGTCCGACATAATCTGCTAAGCCTTTAGGCCATCCGGACTACCAAAGTCGTTTTCGAGTTCGGTGACGATCTGGTTGACCACGCTAACAGTCACCCCGAGGCTGCGAAGCCGATCGAAGGTGGTGTCGTCACCGATCGTGGACATGGTGCCGCATGCATCTGCGATCACGTTCACGTTGTATCCCAGACGGACAGCATCGCGCGCCGCCCAGAACAGACAGATGTCGGTGGTCAGCCCCGCCAGGATCAGGTTGGTGCGCCCGGTGCTCTTCAGCGCGGCAACCAGTTCCGGTTGGTCGAAGCAGCTCAGAATGCCGCCGCGCTTGAAGCGCGCAGCGAACGCATCCGGCGCAACCTCCTGGATCTCTGGCAGAGTGGGCCCTACGTACTCCTCCATGGTAGTCGTCAGGAACAGCGGAATGGAGAAGGTGACGCCCATGCGGGCGAGGACACGACAACTGGCGATGACGGTCGATTTGGGCAGGCTCTTCACCCAATCGATGGTCATGGTCTGGTGATCGACCAGCAGAATGATGCTGTCGGAAGGTGAGAAGCGAGGTGCGACGTGCGCCATGGAAGTCTCCGCGACTAGGTTTGATAGAAATATTATTTAGAATACTAAACGATTTCTAAAATAAGCCGTTATCGGTGGATGAAGAACCTGGGGAAGCCTCGCCGTTGAAGGGGTTACGCACGCGCGTCTGGCGAGATGGAGTTCGGGCGTACCGCGAAATTTCCGGGTTGACAAGCGGGTGCCATCCACTACCATAGAGTTGTGAATAGGCTGGATACGACCTTTACGGCACTGTCAGATCCGACCCGGCGGGCCATCATTGAGCGGCTTGCGCAGGGCCCTGCCTCGGTGCGTGGATTGACGGAACCATTTGCGCTGTCGCAGCAGATGATTTCAAAACACGTCGCCTATCTGGTACGCGCACGCATTGTCATCAAGTCGAAGCAGGGACGGGAGAGCGTGTGCACGCTGCGGCCTGAGGCGATCAAGACCGTCAGCGACTGGGCATCCCGCTACCGGCGGTTCTGGGAAGAGAGCTTCGACAAACTGGAAGTGGTTGTAAGGCAGATGAAGGAGGAGGAGAGAGATGACAGAAAGCACGACAAGCGAAGTTGAGCGGATGATTGTCACCCGGATCTTCGACGCCCCACGCGAGTTGGTGTGGAAGGCGTGGACCGATCCAAAGTATGTGGCACGGTGGTGGGGACCGAAGGGCTTCACCGCGCCGGTCTGCCAGATGGATTTCCGCGTCGGCGGGAGATCCCTCTGCTGCATGAAGTCACCGGATGGGCAGGAGTTCTGGAACCGGATCGAGTATCACGAGATTGTGCCGCACGAGAAGATCGTCTCCACGATGTACTTCTCCGACGCCGAAGGAAACAAGGTCGAGGCTGCGCAACTGGGTATCGAGCATGAGGCCATTGAGGGCGCACGCGACATCACCCTCTTTGAAGATCTAGGAGATGGCCGGACCAAGCTGACTCAGATCGGAAACGAACCGATGGAGAGCGCAAGAGACAGTGGTCAGCTCGAGGGCTGGAACCAGATCCTCGACAAGCTGGCTGCAGTCATCGCGGAGCTGGCGCACGCGAAGTAGACGTGAGGTGGTTCAACCTCGAGCGAAGGCCGGCCGGCGACAGCCGGTTCGGCCTCGCTCCTTGCCGCTTCACGCCGATGCTCACGGGTGTCGACCTCCATTTTGCGTCTTGATCGTTGACGCAGGCGCAAGAGGAAGTGTTCTGCTAAGTCGACCATCAGCAGGCTTGCATTAGTGACTCAGCGCATAGCCGTGTCCTCATCTCACGCGCAGCACATAGCTGCGTCGTACTGATGGTGCATCGCTTTGCATGCAGCGAACTCTGCGCTCATATATCACAGCATGTACTTAGGATTATTAGCGCTGCGTCATCAATCAGACCGTCCCGCTTACAGCCCCATAGGAGCTCTGCTCATCCCAGCTCTTTGGTGGGGGTTTCTGTATGTACCGGCTTCTTCTTACGTCTCTGTGCTCAATCGCATGCGCGATTCAGTTGCTAATCATCGTCGGGTGCGGCAGTTCCGCTCAAATGAGCTCGAGCAAGAGTGTCACGGTCCCGACCGCTACCAACAATGTGGCGTGTGGTGGTCCAGGCTTTGGATACAACAACGGAAATGGTCAGATCACCGGCGTGTGGCTGCAGAGCCCCGCGCCCGGTCAGAATCCAGGTCACGTCCAGGTAAACGCCACCGCATACGGGCCAGCTACGGTTGCGCAGTGGTCGGTCTGTCTTGATGGCCAACCTGCCTATCAGGCCAGCAGCTCGTCCAGCACCATCTCGCAAGCGATCGATATTCCCGACGGACAGCATCTCCTCTGGGCAAGCGCCTCCGATGGCAAGGGCAATTCCGACCGGTCGGAAATTCACCTGGTTCAGGTTGGAGCGCCCGCCCCTGGCAGCACCACGCTGCCCAGTCCACCCGCCAACGCGCAGGTGCTCACGGACATGCAGAATGACACCCCCAACTGGACCATCTGCAGTCTCTGCGCGGCAGGCACCAACACCACCGGCAACTATTCCATGCACTTCGCGCAAAACCAGCCCTCGCTCAGCGGCAGCAGTCTTCAGATGTATGCCGACGGCCCGTCCTGGACCAACGTGCTGTTCATGGACACGATGTTGGGCACCAGTGCCAACTCTCATTTCCTATGGGACTTCTGGGTCTACCACGACCCCGCTGCCGAAGACCACTTCTGGTCCTCGGAGTTCGATCTCTGGCAGGTTCTCGGCGGGAAGGAGTTCATGATCGGCAGCCAATGCGACTTCGGAGATGGATACTGGGCCACTTGGGATAGCCAGGACGGCGCCTGGGTTCTCAACGGAATTCCCTGCACGCATTGGACGCCAGGCTGGCACCACGTGCAGTGGTACTACGAGCGCATCAGTCCCACCCAGTATCGCTACGACACGCTCGTCTTCGACGGTCAGCCATACGGGTTGAATCAGACCTGGACCGTCAATCCGACCACATGGGCAGACATGATCGGCGTCCAGTTCCAGCTCGATCAGGATCCCAGCGGCACTCCCTTGAACGAGTGGGTCGACAAGGTGAATCTGACGATGTGGTGAGAACACTCACCCGGGATTGCTTGTCGAGTCGGATCGCGATCCTTGCTTGCAACTCAACGGCGGGTGAGGGAGCGCGGTGAGGGCGGGCCGCGGCCCGGCAGTGACGAGGACAGGCTGCACTTCCATCAAGGCTTGCTGTCCCGATTATCGCGAGAGCGGGCCTACTGCACCGAATGTTTAGTGCTCGCCAGGTCTCAGGCCGCGCAGCTTGCGCAGCAGCAGGGCTGCGGTCTT
This sequence comes from uncultured Acidobacteriaceae bacterium, assembly GCA_964252395.1. Taxonomy (GTDB): domain Bacteria; phylum Acidobacteriota; class Terriglobia; order Terriglobales; family Acidobacteriaceae; genus KBS-83. Next base: position 5,038 of record CAXUMX010000020.1, read on the forward strand.
CTTCTCCTGAGTGGAGAGATGATGCATTGCTTCAGCAAGCTCCGTAGCGTGGAGCGGGGCGATCTTTCGCGCGAGGGCTTTGCCCTTTTCGGTGATTACTCCCATCACGACGCGCTTATCCTCGCTTCGCGACTCGCGGGCGATGAGGCCGCGCTTCTCGAGCTTTTTGACGGTGTAGGTGGTGCTTGCGCCAGTAAGCAGAATGCGCTCGCTCAGCTCTCCGAGTGGGGTAGGGCCGCCATGGTGCAGCACCATGAGCACGGAGAATTCTGTCATGGTAAGGCCGTGCTTCTGCATACGCGGCCGCACATAGTCGTCGACAAATTTGAAGGCTCTGCCGATGGAGAGGATGAGTTGCAGCGAGGCCGCCTCATCGGGTGCAAGTCCCTGTGGCCGTCCGGACTCGGGACCGCCCTTCGGTGCAGATGCTTGCATCGGATGATTTTATCGCTCGGCCAACTCTTCCCGGCCTGAGCACACCGCCCGGGAAGAAATGTAACCAGGCTGGTGACTAGTATGCCTGGTTGCTCTTTGCCGGCGCCAGAGCTGCTAGCTGTTCCAGGAGGGCGAGAGTGCAGAGCAGGATGGCAGGCGATGAGTCGCAGTCCTGCGGGAGGGTACCCCCCTCCCCCCCCGGTACCGGAGGGCCAGCTGTAAACTCTTGCGCATGAATCCTTTACGAACATTGCCGTAAGCTAAAAATACAGAAACAAAAGAGTTACGGGCAAAAATGAGAAAACAAAGGACTTAGGGGCGCGGAAGACGCTCCCGCAACGGTTCGGTGGGGTTCCGCCCTCTGGCTCGCTTCTCGTTTGGGACTCTAATTCCAGTGTAGCTAGTGCTGGCGGAAAAAGTGACACGCTTCCATACGTTCCGTCCCATCACAGGACTGGAGCCGAATCACCGCCTGACCGAGGGAGGCTCTTTCCGGAGGACTCGGATCCAGGTGGCTCGCGGAACGGTTCTACGGCAATGCGCTCGTAACGCACTTCGAGCACCGTCAGGTGTTCTGCGCCGCCCGGCGCGTGGAGAACTACGCTGTCGCCGGCCGCAGACTTCATCAACGCGCGCCCCAGCGGCGACACCCAACTGATGTGGTTGCGGTCGAGATCGACCTCGTCGGTGCCTACGATGCTGACCACTCGCTCCGCTCCCGCGGCATTGGCATAGTGCACGGTCGCGCCGAAGAATGCCCTGTTCTGCGCCTGCGCCGCTCGCGGCGCTTCCGGGTCCACGACCTCCGCTGCTTCGATTCGCTTGCTGAGAAAGCGAATGCGGGAGTCGATCTGGCGCAGCCGCCGCTTGCCGTACTGGTAGTCGGCGTTCTCACTGCGATCGCCGTTGCTGGCAGCCCACGCCACCACCTCCGCCATGGCCGGGCGTTCCCTGAGGAGCAGAAAGCGGTGCTCCTCTTTCAGGCGCTCCAGGCCGGCCGGCGTTATGTAGTTCTTGGTGTGTGTCGCGGGGTCGTCGGGTTTTGGTGCTCTGGTATAGCCTTTCCGCATTTCGTAATCCTGACAGGGGCAGACGTGATTGGCGAGTTATCGGTTGTACTTCCGTCTTGTTGTGTCGGGCGCGGGAAAGCCCTGCTTCGCCGGATCCTAAGTGCCGCAACTTCACTTGAGTCACGTGGATCGCATGGGAGTGGAGGCGGTCTGTTTGATCTACGTGCCCGTCTCATCTTTCCATGACGATTCAAGGGTTCTGGTAACGGCGTTTATCAGGAGCAATGTGGCGATCAGTAGATTTCGTCTTTAGGTATTTTGAGTTTTGCTAAATCGAATGCCATCAGCGAGCCCAACTGCCGCGCGACGCCGCTAGTTGGAGACCAGCGATCAACAACGTGATAACGGCCGTTCTTTAGTCCCTCGATGATCCACTGCGAACCGTCCGTTCCTCGCTGATCGTTAACAGGATTGGGCGCTTTCCAGAACTGAACATCGCCCACCATAGCAAGAAGTGTCGAAATCTGTTCTTTGCTCAACAATTGCGAACGATTCTCGGAGATCGTTCCCGGACGGTAACCTCCTGCTCCGGTTGTGATCTTCACAGTGAGTATGCCAGTCCCGTCAGGTTTGACGTCAACCCTGACAGCAACAGGATGATGGAAGGTTCTCAACCACAGGAAGCGATATGACTCAGAGTTGGAAATCTTAACCATCTCGTAGAGAGAAGGCTCCTGCAAAGCATTTAGCTGTGCTGAATACCAATCACGCTTGAAATGATCTCGTCGGAGATCAACAGAGGAATCGGGAAAGTACTTGATAGGTGGCCTCGAAACCTGCGCCGGTGCGGCCAACACAGCGAAAGCAATGGTGAACAAGACAACGAGGCGCTGGCGCACTGAACTCTCCTAGTAAATTCCCCGCATAAGAAGCTTAGACACCAAGCGGCAACGGAGTGTTCCGGTTGTCTTGTTGGAGCACCGACTGGAGGGCTCGATTAGTCCTGATAAGTCGGCTTGCATTCAGGGACCACCCCAAAGCTCCTAGGCAAACCTTAGATCGATCTAGTGAGCTAATGCCGTGGGTACCCCGATTCGCTGATCTCCGGAACCCCACCCTAGCTTCGCTAGGATGGGGCACCCCGCTACCACTTGAATAGAGCTACTCGCCAGGTGTGGGGGACGGTGGGATTGCGCGCCAGAGCTGGTAGCTGTTCCAGGCGGCGAGGGTGCAGACGTCGCGGATTTCGCCGGTGCGGAGTTTGCTGACGAAGTCGGCGATGGGCATGCGGACGACGTGCATGTCGGATTCTTCGTGGTCGCGCTGGGTGGGTCCCGGGGTGAGGCCTTCGGCGACGAAGACGTGCTGGCGCTGGCGGAGGAAGCCGTAGGCGATCCACATCCAGGGCAGCTCGGTCATGCGGGCGGCGGTGAGGCCGGTCTCTTCGCGGAGCTCGCCGCGGGCGAGGGCTTCTGGGTCGACGTTATCGGCTTCCCAGCCGCCCTGGGGCAGCTCCAGCACGCGCTCGCCGATGGTGTAGCGGTACTGCTCAACCAGCCAGATGTGGTCGCCGTCGATGGGCAGGATGATGGCGCAGTCCTGTTTTTCGACGACGCCGTAGAGGCCGTGGGAGCCGTTGGCCCGCTCGATGGCGTCTTCGCGCACCCGCATCCAGTGGTTGCGGTAGACCTCGCGGGAGGAGAGGGTACGGATGGTCATGCGGTGAGGATGGCAGGGGAGCGGCGGGATCGCAAGATTGCGCGGAGAGCGGGGCGCCGGAGGCCCGGGTGTCAGGTGGTGGTGTAGAGCTGTTCGAGCGACCGGCGGATGACCGGATAGCAGTCGCAGGTGGCGCCCTCCAGCCGCTGCCGGTCGGGGATGATGATGACGCCGCGCCTGTGCTCCAGCAGGCCGTTCTGATGCAGCTCGCCGAGGATGCCGTTCACGGTGGTGCGGCGGGTGCCGATCATCTGGGCGGCGAACTCCTGGGTGATCTTGATTTCGTTGCTCTGGGTGCGGTCCTGGATCATGAGCAGCCAGCGGGCGAGTCGAGCCTGAGCCTCGTGCAGGTTGTTGCAGGCGGCTACCTGACTGACGACCATGCTCTGCTGCTGGACGAATTCAAGGATGCGGCTGCGGATCTGCTCGTGATCGAGGAAGGCGCGGCGCAGGGCGGCCATGGGCATGCGGTGGCCGATGCCCGCGATCTGGATGAAGGACTCAGTGTTGGGCAGCAACGGTCCAAGCAGGTGGAAGGCACCGATCAGTCCTTCGCTGCCGATGACGCCGACCTCGGCGGTGGTGCCGTCATCGAGACCGGCGACGACGGAGGCGATGCCGGATTCAAGGAAGTAGGCGTACTGCGGCATCTCCTCAGGCCAGTAGAGTTGGGTGCGTACGGGAAGCTCGACGAGTTTGGCGGATTTGAGGATGGTCTCCCTGCAGTCTTCCGTCAGGCAGACGAGGAGCCGATTGTTGATTGGCACCGACATGACTGGTCCTTTACTGGTGTCGCAGAGGACCAGCGCACACGAAAGCTCTTACGTTGCGCCTCTGAGGTCGGGATGAAAGAAACGTATCCGAACATACCCACGCTACCGACGCCAATTCGCCCGCACAGCCCAAGAGGGGGCAGACAAGACGGGGATGAACGTGTAATAGGGAGCCGTTACTTTTCCCACAGGAAGCCGGCCAGAGACCGTCATTTAGAAGACAGATTTCCCTTCAGTAACCGGCGCAATATTCGCACTTAGTTACTAAGCTGGGGAAGCAGTCGATGCAGACGCCACACGCAGTACTCCTCTACGGGCACGATGACCTGCTGTTGTGGACACGGCGCAGCATTTTCGAGCGGGCGGGGTACCGGACGTGTGTGGCGTCAGAGTTCCGGGAGTTATTCCGGCTGTCAGAGCAGGAGCACTGCGAGCTGCTGGTCCTGTGCCATACCGTCTCTGGGCTGGAGAGCACGGCGGCGCTGCTGGAGTTGCAGCGGCGGAGCCAGCCGATGCGCAGCCTGATGCTGCTGAAGCCGGGCGGCTGTTGCGGGGCCGAGTCGCTGGCCAACCAGACAATGGAGGCGCTGGACGGACCGGAGGCGTTGCTGGCGACGGCGGGCTCGGTGCTGGATGGTGAGGTGGAGGGCCCGGATGTGCACCGAGCTGAGGTGGAGAGGGCGGAGAAGCGGCCGCCGGCTTTGCGCAAACGCATGCTGCGTCAACTGATCCACTGAGGGGATGCGGGTGAGCTGAGGCGGGCAGGGCGACAGATGGAGATGGCCTCGTGAGCCGACGCGCTCTCGAGGCCATTCTCTTTCCGGGTGTTGTCGCGGGAGTTGTTGGATGGCTACTTCTGTGCGGTGGCGAAGCGCTCGTTGACCTTGTCCCAGTTCACGGTGTTCCACCAGGCCTTGAGATAGTCGGGGCGCTTGTTCTGGTACTTGAGGTAGTAGGCGTGCTCCCAGACGTCGTTGCCGAGGACGGGATACTTGCCTTCGCTGATGGGATTGTCCTGGTTGGGTGTGGTGACGATGGCGAGTTTGCCGCCGGCCCACACCAGCCAGCCCCAGCCGGAGCCGAACTGAGCAGCGGTCTTCTCTTCAAACTGTGTCTTGAAGTCGTTGAAGGAGCCGAAGTCCTTCTTGATCTGCTCGGCGATGGGGCCGGTGGGCTCGCCGCCGCCGTTGGGCTTCATGATCTCCCAGAACATGGAGTGGTTGAGGTGGCCGCCGCCGTTGTTGCGGACGATGCCGCGGACGTCCTCGGGAACGGTGGAGAGGTTCTTGATCAGCTCTTCGGGCGTGTGCTTGCCCAGCTCAGGATGCTTTTCGACGGCACCGTTGAGCTTGGCCACGTAGGCGGCGTGGTGCTTGTCATGGTGCAGCTTCATGGTGGCTTCGTCGATGTGCGGCTCAAGCGCGGCGTAGTCGTAGGGCAGTGCGGGAACTTCGTAAGCCAAAGTCTTTCCTCCTCGGTTAGGGCCGAAGTGTGCGGCCGATGGTGGGCCGGAGTGTGGAGCGGGACTGCGTCCGTTCGCAGAGTAGGCGGCGGACGGTCCGCGAGGCAACTTCCTGTGTATGGATGCAGGGCGTGCCCGGAAGGCGCAGAGCGGATGGCCTGGATGGACGGGATGGTAAAGCGTGAGGCGGAGTTGCGAATGCAAATGCGCCGGGACGGTCGCGGCGGGGTGAGGGCGAGGCGGGCACCTGGTGAGGCGCCGGCTCTGCAACCAAGCCGCATCCGTGCGAGTCTAGAGGGGACACGTCTGCCGGGTGACACTCCGGGGGCGCAGGACCCGGAACCCGTCACGTTTGGCACGTTCACGCATAACCCGACGACAGTTGCTGCGCGAGGCCGGGGCGGCCGGCATGCTCGCCCTGAGTGCGCCCGCCGGCCTGGCGGAGGTCTCTGGAGCGCTGCAGAACGAGCAGAAGGCACCGGCCTCAACGGCCTCGCCGCGTCCGCAGGAGCAGGCGGCGGAGCAGTACCGTCATCCTCCCGGGGTCTTCATCAACCGTCCGTTGACCCAGGTGCCCAAGGCGACCGAGGCGCTGCTGGACGATATGTCCGGCCGGAATTGTGATTTTTTCTTTAATGAAGCGCACCCGAAGACGGGGCTGATCCGGGACCGGGCGCCGTCGCAGGGGCGGTCGCTGAGCCGGGCGGCGTCGATTGCGTCTACGGGCTTTGGGCTGAGCGCGATGTGCATCGCGCACAAGCGGCACTACCTGCGGCCGCTGGACTGCGAGCAGCGGGTGGAGAAGACGCTCTCCTACCTGCTGAACGAGTGTCCGCACGAGCACGGGTTCCTTTACCACTTCATCGACCTGGAGAGCGGCAAGCGGCTGTTCAACAGCGAGCTGTCGTCAATCGACACGGCGCTGCTGCTGTGCGGCATCCTGCACTGCCGGACGTATTTCGACGGCAACAGCAGGATCACCAACCTGGCGACGACGCTGTACCGGCGGGTGGACTGGCAGTGGATGATGAACGGCGGCGACACGCTGTCCATGGGCTGGCTGCCGGAGCAGGGCTTCCTGCGTCACCGCTGGGACATCTACAGCGAGCTGACGACGATGTACCTGATGGCGATCGGGTCTCCGACGCATCCGCTGCCGGCTTCCAGCTGGGATGCGCTGCAGCGGCCGATTGTGCCCTACGGCGGCATCGACTACATCACCGGCGTAGCGCCCTTGTTCATCCACCAGTATCCGCAGGCGTGGTGCGACTACCGGGGGGTCCGGGACAAGCACGCGAACTACTTCACCAACTCGATTGCGGCCACACGGGCGCATCAGTTGTGGTGCCTGGTGCAGGGGCAGCAGTTTCCCTGGATCGACCAGGACATGTGGGGGATCAGCGCGTCGGACTCGCGGCAGGGCTACCGGGTGTGGGGCGGGCCGCCGTCGATGGGCAACGTGGACGGATCGCTGGTGCCCTGCGCCTGTGCCGGCTCGGTGGTCTTTCTGCCGGCGGAGTGCGCGCACGTGCTGCAGACCATGAGAGAGCGGTATGGGGACCGGGTGTATCAGCGGTATGGCTTCGTGGACGCCTTCCAGCCGAAGGCGGGGTGGTTTGCCGAGGACGTGATCGGCATCGATGTGGGGATCGGGCTGCTGATGGCGGAGAATCTGCGGACCGGCTCGGTGTGGGAGTCGTTTATGAAGAACCGCGAGATTCAGCGGGCGATGCGCGACTGCGGCTTCCATCCGGATCCGGATGCGAACTCACAAGTTCTGTGACATCGGGTGGTTTCGCGACTCCAATAGCCACTGTCTGGTTGCTCATGACGATTCACACAGAGCGGGTAGCACAGGAATCGGGCGCCATGTAGGTTGCTCGGAAGGCAAGGGAGTGCGACTTGAGTGAGACGCAACTGATCTACCGCTGGATCGATGGGCACGGTGAGGCGCCGGGAACCCCGGGACTGGAACCGCGCTGGACCTCAAGCGCCAAGGACTTGGTCGGCACGGCCTACTCCACCTCCAGCCGGCTGTGGTGGACGGTGTCGCACGGCACCATCAACGAGCTGTATCACCCGTCGATCGACAAGCCACAGGTGCGCGACCTGGAGCTGCTGATTACGGACGGCGAGAGCTTTGTGCATGAGGAGAAGCGCGACCTCGAGCACAGCCTGGAGTACATCGCGAAGAATGCGCCGGCGGTCCGCATCGTGAACCGCGATCCGGAGGGGCGTTACACCATCATCAAGCGCATCATCAGCGACCCGCATGCGCCGGTGCTGCTGATGGAGGTGCGCTTTGAAGCCGAGCCGGAGATGCTGCGCAAGCTGAAGGTATATGCGCTGCTGGCGCCGCACCTGGAGGTGGGTGGTGCGAACAACAGCGGGCGGGTGCTGGACCTGGCAGGAAAACGGCTGCTGCTGGCGTGGAAGGGACACAGCGCGCTGGCGATGTCGGCCGACTGCGGCTTCAGCCGGGCGAGCTGCGGCTTTGTCGGCACCAGCGATGGGTACCAGGATGTGACCCGCCACTACGGCATGCAGTGGTCCTACGGCTCAGCGCTGAACGGAAACATCGCCCTGATCGGGGAGATCGATCTGGCGGCGAATCCGCAGTTCGTGCTGGCGGTGGGGATGGGCTCCGGCGCGCACTCGGCGCTGACGCGCGCGGCGGTGTCGCTGAGCTCTCCATTTGAGACGCACCTGGCGCGCTTCATCGAGCAATGGCAGCGGGTGATGCCGGTTGCGGGCCTGGCCGCCGCATCGAAGGATGGCGCGCAGTTGCTGCAGTCCAGCTATGGCGTGCTGCTGACCCACGAAGACAAGACCTTTGCCGGCGCCTTCATCGCGTCGGCTTCGATTCCGTGGGGGCAGTCGAGGAGCGACTCCGACCTGGGCGGATATCACCTGGTGTGGACCCGGGACATGGTGCAGACGGCTACCGCGCTGCTGGCCTGCGGCCGGGTAGAGACGGCACGGCGCGCGCTGATCTACCTGGCGTCGACGCAGAAGGTGGATGGCGGATTTTCGCAGAACTTCTGGGTGGACGGCACGCCATACTGGGGCGGGATGCAGCTGGACGAGACGGCCTTCCCGATCGTGCTGGCATGGCGGCTGTGGAAGCAGGATGCGCTGGGCCGCTTCGATGTGTTTCCGTTTGTGGAGCGGGCGGCGGGCTACCTGGTGCGCAATGCGCCGGTGACGCAGCAGGAGCGCTGGGAGGAGTGTGCGGGCTACTCGCCATCCACGCTGGCGGTCGTGATTTCGGCACTTGTCTGCGCAGCGGAGATGGCGGCATCGCGAGAGCGGCCGGAGCTGGCGAAGTTCCTGGAGGACCAGGCGGACTGGCTGGAGTCGCACCTGGAGGACTGGACCACCACCAACGAGGGCGTGCTGGTGCCGGGGGTTCGCGAGCATTACATGCGGATTCGCCCAGCGGAGCCGAGCAGCGCAGAGCCGTACGTGCGGCAGGGCGCCGGGACGGAACTGCTGCGCATCGCCAACCGCAGCCCGCAGGAGCAGGCCGTGTTCGAGGCGCGCGAGATTATTGACGCGGGCTTTCTGGAGCTGGTGCGTTACGGCGTGCGCCGGGCAGATGATCCCATGGTGCAGGCCTCAGTCAGGGTGGTGGATGCGGTGATCCGGCGCGAGCTGCCGCAGGGCCCGGGTTTCCGCCGCTATAACCATGACGGCTACGGCCAGCGGGCAGACGGCGGCGTGTTCGAGGGATGGGGGCAGGGTGGCTGCTGGCCGCTGCTGACCGGCGAGCGGGCTCATTACGAGCTGGCAGCGGGGCGGGACATTGGCCCGCTGATCCGCACGCTTGAGGCCTTCAGCAATGCAGGCAACATGCTGCCGGAGCAGGTGTGGGACATGGACGATCTGCCGGAGCGGGAGATGCTGCGCGGGCAGCCCTCCGGCGCGGCGATGCCCCTGGTGTGGGCACACGCGGAGTATGTGAAGCTGCTGCGGTCGGTGACTGATGGGCGTGTCTTCGATCGCGTGGACCTGGTAGCGGAGCGCTACCGCAAGCCGCGTTCGCGGGCGGAGGTGGAGGTGTGGCGGCTGCAGCGGGCGGTCACCAGCATCTGTGCGGGGCGGCGGTTGCGCGTGGAGGCGGAGCAGCGGTTTGAGCTGCGCTGGAGTGCGGATGACTGGCAGACCGTCAACGACACACCGGCAACCGCGGTGGGCCACTCCGGCTTCTATGCGGATGCGGATCCGGGAGCCGGCAAGCGGATTGAATTTACGCTGTACTGGCCGGAGCGCGATGCCTGGGAAGGCCGCAACCATGCAGTCCAGATTGAGAACGCATAGGCAGGTGCACTGCCCGGTGGGCAGCATGTGCGAGGCCGAGCAGGCACAGTGTCAGGAGCATGTACAGTGGTGATGTTGCGCCCGGTGTCCTGTGACATGACGTGGCTGCACATTGCGATTCGATGAACCGATTCCGTTCTGCGCGGGGAACCCGGTTCCCTGACGCGGCCCACCGCAAGGAGAGGCGATCCAGCACATGAGCGACATCCAGCAAACCGCGATCAACGCACTGCGCTTTCTGGCAGTGGATACCGTAGAGAAGGCGAAGAGTGGTCATCCGGGAGCCCCGCTGGGCGATGCTCCGATGGCGTATTTGCTCTTCCACAAGTACATGCGGCACAACCCGAAGCACTCGAAGTGGGCGAACCGTGACCGCTTTGTACTGTCGAACGGCCATGCCTCGGCGCTGCTGTACGGGGTGCTCCACCTGACCGGCTATGACGTAACCATCGAAGATCTGAAGGGCTTCCGGCAGTGGCACTCGCGCACGCCGGGGCACCCGGAGTATGGAGACACGGACGGGGTCGAGGTGACGACGGGCCCGCTGGGCCAGGGCTTCGCCATGGGTATCGGCATGGCCGCGGCGGAGCGGCACCTGGCCGCGGTCTACAACAAGCCGGGCATGGATGTGGTGGACCACTACACCTACATCATGTGCGGCGACGGTGACCTGATGGAGGGAGTCTCACACGAGGCGGCTTCGCTGGCGGGCACGCTGGGACTGGGCAAGACGATCGTCCTGTACGACGACAACCTGATCTCGCTGGACGGGCCGACGGAGCTCTCGTTCACCGAGGATGTGTTGAAGCGCTTTGAGGCTTACCACTGGCATGTGCAGATCGTGGAGGACGGCAACGACCTGGAGGGCATCAGTAAGGCGATCGACGCGGCGAAGGCAGTGACGGATAAGCCGTCGATCATTGCCGTGCGCACCATCATCGGCTACGGCAGCCCCAAGGCAGGCACCAACAAGGCGCATGGCGAGCCGCTGGGCGCCGAGGATGTGAAGAAGACGAAGGAGAAGCTGAACTGGCCGGCGGACCAGACCTTCTGGGTGCCCGAGGATGCGGCCAAACACTGGCTGGAGGCGGTGGACAAGGGCGCGAAGGAGGAGCAGAGCTGGAACGAGCTGTTCGCCAAGTATGAGGCGCAGTATCCGGAGCTGGCGGCGGAGTTCAAGCGCACGCACTACGAGAAGAAGCTGGCTGCCGGGTGGGAGAAGAGCCTGCCGGTGTTCGAGGCAGGGTCGAAGCCGATGGCGACCCGCAGCGCCGGCAACACAGTGATGAATGCATTCGCGAAGGTGGTGCCGGAGGTCTTCGGCGGCGCCGCCGACCTGACCACCTCTACCAAGACCATCTTCAAGGACGGCGGCAACTTCCATGTGGACCCGGCGGGACGGAACCTGTTCTTCGGTGTTCGTGAGTTTGGCATGTGCGCCATGGTGAACGGCATGGCGGTGCATGGCGGGCTGATTCCATATGGCTCGACTTTCTTCAACTTTGTCGATTACGCAAAGCCGGCGCTGCGCCTGGCAGCGATCATGAAGTCGCACTCGATCTTTGTCTTCACCCATGACTCAATCGGGCTGGGCGAAGACGGGCCGACCCACCAGCCGGTAGAGCAGTTGATGATGCTGCGCGCTACGCCCAACCTGATCGATCTGCGTCCGGCAGACGCGAACGAGACTGCGGGCGCGTGGAAGGTGGCGCTCGAGACCAAGGCGCCGTCCTTCATGGCGCTGTCGCGGCAGGACCTGCCGATTCTGGATGCGGCGAAGCACGATGTGCTGGCCAACGTGGCCAAGGGAGCCTACATCGTGGAGCAGGGCGGCGATCAGCCGAGGCTGCTGATCGTGGGCACCGGGGCGGAGTTGTGGCCGGCGATTGAAGCGGGCAAGCGGCTGAGCGCCGAGGGCATTCCGACGCGCGTGGTCTCGATGCCAAGCTGGCGGCTGTTTGAAGAGCAGGGCGATGCCTATAAGGCGTCGATCTTTCCTGACCATCTGCCCAAGCTGGCAGTGGAGGCAGGTTCGCCGCTGGGCTGGTGGAAGTGGGTCGGGCGTCATGGCGACGTGATCGGGATGGACCGCTTTGGCGCGTCGGCCCCGGGCACGACGGTGCTGGAGAAGCTGGGCTTCAACGCAGAAGGCGTCTACACCCGTGCCAAGAAGCTGCTGGAGCGGTACGAGCACGAGACCACCGCCTCTTCGAGCAAGGGGACGCCGGAGCCGGTCGGCTCACGCTGATGAATATTCATCAGCTTCCCGCGGCGAGGGTTGCGTCAAAGGCAGCCCTCGCCACATCCATAGTGAGAGCTGAAGCCTGACCGAACTGGAACGCCGGAACCAATGTCCACCACTGAATCCGCATCCGCCGAGATCACCGCGTTGTATTGGGATATCGGCGGCGTACTGCTGACCAACGGCTGGGACCACAAGGAGCGCGAGCAGGTATTGGCGCAGTTCCAGATTGATCGCGACGAGTACGAAGCGCGCCACCCGGAGGCGAACGATCGCTGGGAGAAGGGCGAGCTTAGCGATGACGAGTTTCTGGCGCAGACGGTGTTCTTCCGTCCGCGCAGCTTTACCCCACAACAGTTTCTGGAAGCGCTGCGGCAGCAGTCGCAGTGGCTGCCCGGCGGCGCGAAGCCGGTGATCGAGGCGGCGCGCGCGCACAGCGGGCTGCGCATGGCAATGCTGAATAACGAGTCGCGGGCGCTGAACGACTACCGCATCGAGCGCTTCGGTCTGGATGCCTATTTCGATGGCTTCTACTGCTCTGCCTACCTAGGGATGCGCAAGCCGGACGAGGAGATCTTCCGCACCGGACTGGAGCTGCTGCATCAGAGGGCAGAGTGCGCGGTGTTTATCGATGACCGGGACAAGAACTGCGCGGCGGCAAGCGCGGTGGGCATGCATGCGATTCAGTACAAGAACGAGCAGCAGCTGGCGGAAGCGCTGCGCGGGTTGGGCGTGCGCCTGAGCTGAGCCAGGGCCGGATGGGCTGAACAGACTTCTTTTTAGGAACTAACGAAAGGCTGGAGACGAGATGGAATTAGGACTGATCGGTCTGGGCAAGATGGGCTACAACATGGCGACGCGCCTACGCGAGGGCGGCCACTCCGTGGTTGGCTTCGACTTCAACGCGGACGTAGTGAAGAAGCTGACGAGCGAAGGCGCGAAGGGCGTGAACTCGCTGGAAGATCTGGTGAAGAGCCTGAAGACGCCGCGCGCCATCTGGCTGATGGTTCCATCCGGCGACCCGGTGGATGAGACGATCGCGAAGCTGGAGCCGCACATGGAGACGGGTGACATCTTCATCGACGGTGGCAACTCCAACTACAAGGACACGCAGCGCCGGGCCAAGGCTGCTGAAGCCAAGGGCATGCACTTCGTGGACTGTGGCACCTCCGGCGGTGTGTGGGGGCTGAAGGAGGGCTACAGCATGATGATCGGCGGAAGCGACGAGGCAGTGAACTATCTGCGGCCGATCTTCGAGACACTGGCACCGGCCAAGAACGAGGGCTGGGGGCACGTGGGGCCGGCCGGCTCCGGCCATTACACAAAGATGGTGCACAACGCGATCGAGTACGGAATGATGCAGGCGTATGCCGAGGGCTTCTCGATCCTGAAGCACAAGGAAGACTTTCATTTGGACCTGGCGCAGATTGGCGAGATCTGGCGGTACGGCTCGGTGATCCGCTCCTGGCTGCTGGACCTGACGGTGGATGCGCTGCACAAGAACCCGAACCTGGACGGCCTGGAGGCGTATGTGGTCGATTCCGGCGAAGGCCGCTGGACGGTGATGGAGGCGATTGACCTGAACGTATCGGCCCCGGTAATCACCGAGGCGCTGATCCGCCGCATCCGGTCACGCGAGGAGAACAACTTCTCTGACCGCATGCTGTCGATCATGCGCAACGCCTTCGGCGGACACGCAGTGAAGAAGGCTTAAGAGACAGAGCGCGGGCGCAGGGGCGCCCAGGAGGAAGACATGGCAGCAGTGACCCAGGCGCAGGTGGCCGCCGATACGATCGCCACCCACCGGCCGAAGGAGCGCACCCCGGAGCCAACGGTGGTGGTCATCTTTGGCGCATCCGGAGACCTGACCAAGCGCAAGCTGCTGCCCGCGCTGTTCCACCTGGAGCAGAGCAATCTGCTGCCAAAGCAGTTTTCGGTGGTCGGCGTGGCACGGCGTCCGCTGGGCGACAGCTTTGCGAAGGACATGCGTGCCGGCATCACCGAGTTTGGCAGCGTGCAGGACAGCGACGCCAAGCTGAACGACTTCATGGAGAAGGTCAGCTATCACCAGATGAACTTCGACGAAGCCGAGGGCTATGTCGGGCTGAAGCAGCATCTGGAGAAGATCGACAAGGAGCAGGGCACCAAGGGCAACCGGCTCTTCTATCTGGCGGTTGCTCCGGAGTACTTCGCGGACATCATGGAGCAGCTGGGCAAGCACCAGATGGCGCAGCCAGAGCAGGGCACGGTGCATTGCATTATCGAGAAGCCCTTCGGGCACGATCTGCAGTCGGCGCGCAAGCTGAACGACGATGTGAATGCCGTGTTCCGCGAAGACCAGGTCTTTCGCATTGACCACTACCTGGGCAAGGAGACGGTGCAGAACATCCTTGTCTTCCGCTTCGCCAATGGCATCTTCGAGCCGATCTGGAATCGTAACTATGTCGATCACGTGCAGATCACGGCGGCCGAGGAGATCGGCATCGAAGGCCGCGGCCCCTTTTACGAGAGCGCCGGCGCGCTGCGTGACGTGGTGCAGAACCATGTGATGGAGCTGCTGTCCTTCGTAGCCATGGAGCCGCCCATCTCCTTTGAAGCGGAGGCGCTGCGGCGGGAGAAGGTGAAGGTGTGGCGCGCGATCCAGCCTATCCAGATCGGGGACACGGTGCGCGGGCAGTACGGGCCGGGCACGGTGAACGACAAGCCGGTAAAGGGCTATCGCGAGGAAGACCGCGTCAACCCGCAGTCCGGGACGGAGACCTACGCGGCACTGAAGCTGGAGATCGAGAACTGGCGCTGGGCGGGTGTTCCGTTCTACATCCGGGCGGGTAAGCGGCTGGCTAAGCGCTCCACGGAGATTTCAATCCAGTTCAAGCAGCCGCCGCAGCTGCTGTTCAACGATATCGGCGGCAAGTGCAGCGAGATTCAGCCGAACATTATCAGTATGCGGATTCAGCCGGACGAGGGGATCTCGCTGCGCTTCGGAGCCAAGGTGCCGAGCCCGAATATGGAGGTCTGCCCGGTGATCATGGACTTCAACTACTCGGAGGCATTCGGCAAGAACTCTGCCAACGGCTATGAGCGGCTGCTGCTGGATGCCATGCTCGGCGATGGAACGCTGTTTGCCCATCGTGAGGGAGTGGAGGCGACCTGGTCACTGCTGACGCCGCTGCTGGAACAGTGGGCCGATCGCAAGCCGACGGACTTCCCCAACTACGCCGCGGGCACGTGGGGGCCAAAGGCGGCTGACGAGCTGCTGGGCCGTGACGGCCGGGCGTGGCGGAAGGAGTAGCCGTGGCGCGATCAGTCACGGTGACGTATCGGATCTTTGCAGCAGGCGACGCCTTTAACGAGGGCGCAGCGGAGTACTACGCGAACAAGCTGGCGGAGGCGGGAGCGAGCGCGCCGCTGGTGCGGGTGGCTTTCTCCGGCGGCACTACGCCGAAGCAGGTGTTCGCACTGCTGGCAGATAGCAGCCGGCCGTACCGCGCGCTGGTGCCGTGGGAGAAGCTGGAGTTCTTCTTCGTCGATGAGCGGAGTGTTCCGCCCGCGGACAAGGAGAGCAACTACGGCATGGCCAAGGCGGCGCTGCTGGATCTGGTGCCGATTGAGCCGTCGCAGGTATATCGCTTCGAGGGCGAGCTGGATCCGGACGTGGCGGCGGCGCGGTATGAGTCGGCGGTGCGCGAGGCCTTTCGCCTGGAAGGGGCGGAGATGCCGCGCTTCCAGCTGATCTCGCTGGGCATGGGGGATGACGGGCACACCGCGTCGTTGTTCCCGCATACGGAGGCGCTGCACGAGCTGGGCCGCATTGCCGTGGCCAACCGGGTGCCGCAGAAGGATACCTGGAGGCTGACACTGACGTGGCCGGTCATCAACAACGCCGAAGACGTCTCCTTTATGGTCAAGGGTGCGGACAAGGCAGAGACCTTGCGCCGTGTCTTCCTCGGCGGATACGATCCCGAAACACTTCCCTCGCAGTTGATCCGGCCCGCATCCGGCAAGTTGACGCTGCTGCTCGACGCCGAGGCAGCCGCGCTGCTGCCGCCTGCCGGCGCGGATGGCGCGGGAGTGCTGGAGGCTTCGCATTGATTCTGGCGGGTGACGTAGGCGGCACCAAGGTCGCACTGGCGCTGTTCGACTTCCAGGGCGGAACGCTCAACCATCGTGCAGAGAAGCGTTACGCGGCCCGGGACGATCCAGGCCCGGAATCGATCGTGCTCGAGTTTCTGATCGAGAACGGGCAGAAGGGGAACATCTCCGCTGCCTGCTTCGGCGTGCCCGGGCCGGTACGCCATGGCGTGCTGAAGCTGACGAATCTGCCGTGGACGCTGGACAGCCGCAAGCTTTCGCTCGATTTGGGGATCGACCATCTGTTCCTGATCAACGATCTGGAGGCCAATGGCTACGGCATTCCGGAGCTGAAGGCGGAGCAGATCCATACGCTGAGTGCGGGCGACCCGAGCGCGATGGGGAATCGCGCGCTGATCTCGGCAGGCACTGGTCTGGGTGAGGCGTTCCTGGTTTGGAATGGCAAGCGGCATATCCCGATGGCCTCCGAGGGGGGCCATGCAGATTTCGCGCCGCGCAATGAGGATGAGATCGACCTGTTCCGGCACTTGCGCCAGCAGTTGGGCGGCCGGGTGAGTTATGAGCGGGTGATTGCCGGCGTGGGCATCAAGAGCGTCTACGACTTCCTGCGCGATGGGCGCGGAATGGACGAGCCGGCGTGGCTGAAGGAGCGCATGGCGACGGAAGATCCGAATGCCGTGATCGGTGAGCTGGGCGAGGCGGGCACCAGCGAGATCTGCGCGAAGACGCTGGACCTGGTGGTGTCCGCCTATGGCGCGGAGGCGGGCAACCTGGCGCTGAAGGTGCTGTCCGTCGGCGGCATGTACCTGGGTGGAGGGATCGCTCCGAAGATCCTGAAGAAGCTGGGAGACGGCACCTTCATGAAGGCCTTCACCGACAAGGGGCGGCTGAGCGATCTGCTGGTGCAGACGCCGGTGCGAATCATCCTCGAGAGCCGAGCCGCACTGATCGGCGCAGCGGCGTTTGCGGAGGCGCGTGCCTCCGAGGCGAGCGGCCACTCCGAGCGAGCGGCTTCGCTCTAGCGGTCGGTAGGATTCCGGAGTCGAACCAGGCGGTGTGCTCATCTGATCGGGCATGAAGACCTGGCGGACTGTTCGACGTCTCTCTCTGCTGGCAGGGCTGATGCTTGTCGTTGTGCTCGCACTGCCGCGGGCTGCGTATGCGCATGCGGTGCTGGTGAAGTCCATCCCGCAGAACAACGGTACGGTTCATTCCGGGGGAACAGTGGTCGAGTTGACCTACAACTCCCGCATCGATGCGACGCGGTCCTCGCTGAATCTGGCGGGGCCGGATGGCGCACCGCACGCGCTGACGCTGAAGCCTGGCAGCTCGCCGAATGTGCTGTCGGCCGCGATGCCCTCGCTGACGCCGGGCGCCTATCAGCTGCAGTGGCAGGTACTGGCGACAGATGGCCACATTACCCGGGGTATTGTGAAGTTCCGGGTCGAATAGGTGCGCCGGGCAAGCACATATAAAGGCAAAGACCGCACGTGATCTGGTTACTGAACGACTTCGACCTGCTGTCCGTGCTGCTGCATGCGGCGGCGCTGTCGCTGGAGGCGCTGCTGATCGGGGGCGTGCTGTTTCTGCTGCTGGTGGCGGCTCCGGAGGTGGCATCGGGGTCTGCCATCGCTGTGTGCCGGCGCGGAGCGCAGTGGGCGGCTGGAGGCCTGATTGCGGTCGAGCTGGCGGCGATGGGGGTGCAGACGACGTTGCTGGTGGTCAACGCGCAGATGTCGGTCGTACATGCGTTGACTGCGGGACCGCTGGTGGCTGAGGCAGGCGCGGCGCTTTGTGCGCTGCTGCTGCTGTTCCTGCTGCGGGGTACGCGACTGCGCCGCGTCGCGACTGTTTCTGCTGCGGCCGGTCTGCTTGCGGCCACCATGATGCTGAGTCACGCGGCCTCGCGGCTGGAGCATCGCACGCTGCTGATGGGGCTGACGGCAGCACATCATCTGGGCACTGCGGCATGGGTAGGCGCCATGCCGTTTCTCCTGTTGGCGCTGAAACAGACGTCCGATCCGGAGGTGGCGCAACGGCTGGTGGGACGCTACTCGGCGATGGCCATTGTGGCGGTTTCGCTGCTGGTAGGTGCGGGAGCGGCAATGGCGTGGTTCTACATCGATTCGCTTCCCGCCTTGTATGGCACTGCCTATGGCGTGATGGTGTTGGTGAAGGTGTACCTGGCCGCACTGATGCTGGGGCTGGGGGCGGCGAACTGGTATATGCAGCGGCAGGTGCAGCGCGCGCCGGCGCCGCTGCTGGCGAGATTGCGCCGCTTTGCGGAGGCGGAGATCGGTCTGGGCTTCACGGCCATACTGGCGGCTGCATCGCTGACCTCGCAGCCGCCTGCGAAGGACCTGGTGATGGATCGGCTCTCTTCGCATGAGATCGAGTCACGGATGCGCTGGGAGCCGCCGCTGCTGAAGAGTCCGCCGTTGAAGTCGCTGGTGCCACCGACGCCGATTGAAGAGGCGGTGCATCGTTCGCAGTACGTATCGTCGGTGAATCCAAGCGACGCGAATGACCGAGCGTGGTCGGAGTACAATCATCACTGGGCGGGGGTGGTGGTGCTGATCGCCGGCGCGTTCGCTCTGCTGAGCCGATGGGAGCGCTTGCGCTGGGCGCGCTTTTGGCCGGTGAGCTTCGCCGGGCTGGCCATCTTCATCCTGTTGCGGGCCGACCCGGAGAACTGGCCGCTGGGGCCGCGGCCCTTCTGGGCCAGCTTCTATGCGCCGGATGTTCTGCAGCATCGGGTGTATGCGCTGTTGATCCTGCTGTTCGCTGCATTTGAGTGCGCGGTGCAGGCGGGATGGGTGCGCGTGCCTGCCGCGCGGCTGGCCTTCCCTACGATGTGTGCGGTGGGAGCGGCGCTGCTGCTGACGCACAATCATGCGCTGGGCAACATCAAGGAGGAGCTGCTGGCGGAGATGAGCCACAGCAGCCTGGCCTTGTTTGGCGCGACTGCGGGCTGGGCGCGTTGGCTGGAGCTGCGCCTGCCGGGACAGGCGCGGGGGCGCCGGCTGGCCGGGTATGTCTGGCCGGTGGCACTGATGCTGGTCGGGGTGGTGCTGCTGGACTACCGCGAATCCTGACGCGCACCCGCTCTTTTTCTTGGATACTGGTGAGCCGACCTGCTCACCTTTTCCATTCCCTGGTTTCCATTGGATACACTGTCTAGTTGCCCGCCGGCAGCCAAATCACTTTGAGGTGTTCATGCGTTCCTTCTCTCTCTCGCTCAGGCGTCTTGCCGTTCTGCTGGCAGCAGGGCTGGTTGCTGTGCCCTGGCTTGCCGCGCAGCGCCTGCCCGGCAATGCGGAGCCGAATCATTACACGCTGAGGCTGATACCCGACATCCAGAAGGCCACCTTCGCGGGCGAGGAGACGATTGACCTGACGCTGGCTCAGCCGGCGAACGCGATCAAGCTGAATGCGGTGGAGCTTGCCTTCCAATCCGTGACGGCACAGGCAGGCGGGCGAGAGTGGAAGGCGAACGTTTCGCAGGACCAGAGCAAACAGCAGGCGACGTTCACCTTCGACGGCGTGCTGCCGCAGGGTCCCGTCTCTTTAAAGATCGGCTACTCCGGAATCCTGAATGACAAGCTGCGCGGGTTTTATCTGTCGAAGGCGGGCGATCAGCGCTATGCGGTGACTCAATTTGAGCCGACCGAGGCGCGCCGCGCATTTCCTTCCTTCGACGAGCCTGCATATAAGGCCACCTTTGATATTGCTGTGGTAGCGCCGAAGGCGGACACGGTGATCTCAAACACCAACGTGATCTCTGACCAGCCGGGTCCGTTGGAGGGTCAGCACACGGTGCAGTTCGCGCGCACGCCGAAGATGTCGACCTACCTAGTGGCCTTCCTGGTGGGCAACTTCCAGTGTGTTGCGGGGTCGAGCGACGGCGTGCCGATACGCGCCTGCGCGACGCCGGAGCGGGTGCAGTATGCGAAATTTGCCCTGGAGTCGGCTGAGTATATCCTGCACTACTTCGACACCTACTTCGGCATCAAGTATCCGATGCCCAAGCTGGACATGATCGGGATCCCCGACTTCGAAGCGGGGGCGATGGAGAACTTTGGCGCCATCACCTACCGCGAGACGGACATGCTGGTAGATGAGAAGACGGCTCCGCTCAAGGTGCGTCAGCGGGTGGCGACGGTGGTCGCGCATGAGATGGCGCATCAGTGGTTCGGCGACATGGTGACGATGAAGTGGTGGAACAACGTGTGGCTGAACGAGGGCTTCGCGACCTGGATGCAGAACAAGCCGCTCGAAGCGTGGAAGCCCGAGTGGCACCTGGAGGAGCAGGTAGCGGCCGACCTGGACGCCCCGATGACTCTGGACGCGCAGCGCACAACGCGCGCCATCCGCGCAGAGGCGAATACCCCGGACGAGATCAACGAGATGTTCGACGACATCACGTATGACAAGGGCTCCGCCGTTTTGCAGATGGTGGAGAACTACCTAGGCGAGGAGACCTTTCGCCGGGGTGTGCATGACTATCTCCAGGCGCACATCTACGGCACTGCGACGGCAGAAGACTTCTGGAACACGCTGACGGCGAATAGCCACAAGCCAGTGGACAAGATCATGAGCAGCTTTATCGCTGCGCCCGGTGTGCCGCTGCTGAGCTTCGGCAAGGTGAGCGACGGGAGCGTTGCGGTAAGCCAGAGCCGCTTCTTTCTGAATCCGAAGGCAGCGGAGGGCCAGGCGGCGTCGGCAGACTGGACGATTCCGGTCTGCTTCAAGCACGGCGACTCCGGTCGGCAATGCGAGTTGCTGGACAGTGCACAGGCCAAGCTGCCAGTGCCACAGTCGCCGGTCTTCTTCGCGGATGCAGGGGCCGCGGGCTATTACCGGTTTGCGTACGATGCGCAGGACTTCTCTGCCCTGCTGCCGCATGTGGAGAGCTCACTGAGCTCGGCTGAACGCATTGTGGTGGTAGGGGATGAGCTGGCGCTGATGCGCGCGGACAAGGCGAAGGCGGGCGACTTCCTGGCGCTGGCTGCGATGCTAAAGGACGATAACAGCGCGGGTGTGATAGAGGGTGTGGAGAACGGTGTGGCGACGTTGTGGTCGCGAGTGTCTCCGACCGAGGAGGCGCGGAAGGAGCTCTCCGGCTGGGTGGACAAGACCTTCAGCCCGCGGCTGGCCAGCCTGGGCGAGCCGAAGGAGAGCGACGCGCCGGAGCTTCGGGTGCTGCGGGCGGACCTGCTGGAGATGGTGGGCGGCATCGGCGAAGATGCCGGTGCGATTGCGCAGAGCCGGCAGGTAGCGGAGCGCTACCTGGGGTCGCCGGCCAGTGTAGATGCGACGTACGGGCAGGCGGCGTTGAGTGTGGCGGCGATGTACGGCGATGCAGCGTTCTTCGACCTGCTGCAGAAGACGGCAGAGACCTCTCCCAATCCCGCGATTGCGGGGATGGCGCTCTATGAGCTGTCGCGCTTCCGCGATCCTGCGCTGCTGCGGCGTGCGCTGGACTACGCGTCATCCGGCAAGGTGCGTAACCAGGACTCGATTGCATTGTTCTCTGCAGCGCTGGCGAGTGTGCGCACCCAGGATACGGCGTGGCAGTACATCCAACAGAACTGGCCCAAGGTGAAGGCGCAGCTGACGACCTCCTCTGGCGGGGAGCTGGTGGGCTCCACCAGCGGGTTTTGCAGAGCAGAGAAGCGGGACCAGGTGAAGCACTTCTTCACCACGCATCCCGTGCCGGCGACGGCTACGGCGCTGAAGCGCGCCGAGAACTCGATCAGCGACTGCGTGGAGCTGCGCAATGCACAGAGCGCCAACCTGGAGCAGTGGCTGCAGGGCGGCAATGACGTGCAGACCGGCGGGGGCGCCACGCGATAGGTCGACTGGCGGGCCGGCGTCTTCCGCGGGCCCGCGTTGTCTCTCAAAGTGGCAGCGCCTACTTGTCGTTCTTCTTGTTCTTATCCGGCTCGGGGCGGGTGCGCCAGAAGTTCTCCTGCGTTCGCGCGCGGTCGGCTGCGAAGAGCTCTTCCAGGTGCTGGTGGGCGAGGCGGGCCGGCATCTCCTCGACGCTGGTGACTTCGATCTGCTTGACCTGGTGCCATGGGTAGATGAAACGGCCGCGCAGCAGGTATCCGGACTCCGACCAGCTTTTGATCAGAGAGTCGACTTCGGACTTCACGTCGCGCTCATGCTTGATGGGCAGCAGTTCAAAGCCTTCTCCATCCACCAGATGTGCGTACAGCCTGGCGATCAGTAGAGTTTCCGGCGCGCCATTGTTCTTCTCCTGCTCGTCTGCCACGCTTGATTCCTCCTATGCCCTCTCTGAGACACTGTTTTGGATGTTGTTTACGGGGCAGAAGAATCGAGAGGTTCGGGGTCCTTTTGCAAAGGGCATGGATGACGTGCAGTGCAGCGACACGAAAGAAGCAGAAGGGGAAAACGCATGCGGATGATCCAAGCGGCAGGGCTGCTACTAGCAGCGTCTGCCGCATGCCTGGCACAGACGCCGACGGTGCAGATCTGTTCCTCGTTCACCAGCCGCACGGTGGCGGGAGGGGTAGAGATCACCTGCAATCACGACGCGCCGCAAGGTGCGGCAGCAGCGCCGGCCGGCTTCGGCATTCCGGCGGAGGCGGTCTCGTCAGGCGATGTGACGGGCGCGCCAGGCTGGCACTGGACCCATGACTCAGGCACCCCTGGCAATGCGAGCGGCACCAGCACGTATCCGGTGCCTGGGGTGGATGGTGCGCTGACTGCGCGGCGCTTCGATGTCAGCTATGTGAACCATGGCGGGGAGCGGTTCAGCGTGGTCTTCGCGAAAGATGCGACCAGCACCCATCACGTGTACGACGTGTGGGTCTACTTCGATGACCCGTCGCAGATCAAGAATCTGGAGCTGGATATCAACCAGGTGATTACGGACGGGCGCACGGTGATCTATGCGACGCAATGCTCCGGCAATGTAGGCAGGTGGGAGTTCACCATCCAGAAGAAGTGGGTGCCGTCGAATATCCCCTGCGATCCAAAGCATTGGGCGCCGAAGGCATGGCACCACATCCAGGTGGCCTCGCACCGGGATGAGACCGGCGATGTGGTGACCTATGACTGGGTTCAGGTGGATGGCAAGTACAGCGCCTTCGACCATGCGAGCGGGCTCTCCGCACTGCCGCTGCACTGGGAGAGAGCCGCTCTGCAGCTGCAGTTCCAGTTGAACGGGGCAAGCGGCGGCGACGGAACGGTGACTGCGTACGCCGACCGCTTCATGGTTCATAGCTGGTAGCTGAAGCAGCCACTCCGTTGCGCAGGGCTGCGTCCCTATGCTGGCTGCAGCGATTCTGCTAGCCCACACAGTCATGCCGAGCGATCATGCCATGGGGAGCTGAGCATGGTACATGTGGAACCGTGGTTGGCGCTGGGCGTCGTGCTTTCCACCGCTCTTACGGATGCGGTGTATGTGCTGTTCAATGCAGCAGTCAGTTCACGCAAGCGGGTTGCCGCCGCAAGCTGGAGCAGCATGTGGTATCTGCTGTCTGCCTTTGCGGTGATCAGCTACACGCGGAACTGGATGTATGTGGTGTTTGCCGCCGCAGGATCGTGGATTGGCGCATATGTGTCGCTGACGATGCTGCGGGGTGCGGAGAGCTGGCGGTCGCGGGTGAGATAGTTCGTAAAGGCGATGAGCAGGCGCGGCGCTGGTAACTGCGCCTCTGATTCCGCATAGCTTTCGTGCTTAGAGAGAGCACGATTTTAGCCGGCGAATCTACCACGTTCCTCCCGGTAAGCTCGTTCCATTGCAGCGACCAGTTTCTTGATCCCCTCCGGAGCGTTCTTCCCCATCACCATCGCTTGATCGATAAAGCTCGCGGCGTCTTCACCGGACAGAACCAATCGCTGACCGATCCGGGTCCGCTCTCCTCCAAGGTCATCGAAACTCCATCGAAAAGAGAAGAGTGCGTTTGGAAGATCCATCTCGATGGTTGCTACATGACCTTGCCGAACATCTCGGATCACCGAAACGAGAGTCTGTCCGGGCAGTTCGGTTGTGATGTGAGAACCATTCGCAAACGGACCATCCAGACTGAAGCTGGCGGGCGGATCATCCCAGTTGGATATGTCCGTCCAGTAGCGCCAGCAGTAGTGCCTAGGCGCACTACAGTCAGCGAAATGCTCGAATTCCCAACTTGCTCTGACCGTAGTCGTGTCCTCAAACAAAGCGATGTATGCTGCACGTTGGCTGAGGTTCTGGGGATTGGTCGCCTACTCGGTCATCGAGAGATTCCAATTGCGCACGGTAGCGACAAACCGGTTCACTCAATGAGCAGTGTTTGATGGTCGGGGCGGAGGGATTCGAACCCCCGACCCTCTGCTCCCAAAGCAGATGCGCTACCAGACTGCGCTACGCCCCGTTCCGCCCTGATTGTATCAAGCGGGTCTGGCGGCGAGGTGCAGGTTCATCCCGAGCGTCAGATGCAGCAGCCAGGCCAGCAGCACCAGCGGCACGATCAGAATGGCCGCGATGACGAGTGCTATGGACAGCAGAAAGAGCCAGTCGCTCCAGTGGTGGCTTCGCGGCTGCTCGATATGCCGCATCAACAGTGCGTAGTTGCGACGGTTGGCCTTCCAGGCTACATCGAAGGCATCGCCGAGGAAGGGGATGGCGCCGATGATGACGTCGATGGCGACGTTGGCCAGCATGCGCGCGATGGTGACGTAGGGCGCGCCGCGAGCCCAGGCAGCGAAGACGATGACGCAGGAGGCGAGTCCGGCCAGGATGTCGCCGATGCCGGGTACCAGGCCGATGATGCCATCGATGCCGAAGCGGATGGACGTGCCGGGGATGCGGAACCAGCTATCGAGGACGCGGCTGAGCAGGTCCAAGTTCTCATCGCGGAAGAGACTGTTGCCGGTGCCGCCGACGCGACCCGCGGGTGGCAGGATCTCGGGTTGTCGGGGTGCGTGCATGTGTGCGGTTGGATGCGCTGCGCCGGAGCTTGCCGCCCGACACGCGCGCGAATTGCGCTGTCACAGAATGCTACAATCTCGAGAGTTGTACGGCGGCTATAGTTCAGTGGCAGAACACCGGTCTGTGGCACCGGGTGTCGTGGGTTCGATCCCCACTAGCCGCCCCACCCAGCCCTGAAAACACATCATGGCCAGAGCCCCGCACACTGTCTTCGCCGGCACCTCGGGTTGGGCTTACGCCAGCTGGAAGCCTGGGTTTTATCCGGCAAAGACGCCTGCGGCGCGCATGCTGAGCTACTACGCGAGCCAGCTGAATTCAGTTGAGGTGAACTACACCTTTCGCCAGTTGCCGAGTGCAAAGCAGCTGGACACCTGGCTCTCTGCCGTGGGCGATGGCTTTCGCTACTCCTTTAAAGCACCGCAGACGATCACGCATATGAAGCGCTTGCGCGACTGCGCCGCTTCGCTGAGCGCATTCCGCGATGCGCTGCGCCCGGTGGAGCAGGCGGGACGTATGGGAGTGGTGCTGTTCCAGCTGCCGCCGAACTTCCGCGCCGATGTGGAGAGGCTGCAGGCATTCCTGGCCGAGCTGGAGCGGCTGAGCCTGCGAAGCGCGTTCGAGTTTCGCCACGAATCCTGGTTCGAAGAGCCGGTGTTTGCCGCGCTGGAGCGCGGCGGCGCCGCACTGTGCGTGGCGGAGAGCGATGCGCTGACGACCCCGCTGCGACGGACTGCCGCATTTACCTGCTATCGCCTGCGGCGCAGCAGCTATAGCGATGCGGACCTGCAGCGGCTGGCTGCGCAGTTTGCGGCAGAGGCGCAGCAGGGCGATGTGTACGCCTACTTCATGCATGAGGAGCAGCCGGACGGGCCCCTGCGCGCCCGCGCCGTGCTTGAAGCAATCGCGTCATGATCTCCGGCCCTGCCATCAGCGAAGCAGTGGAAGCCGCGGAGCACGCATGGAAGAGCCGATTTGCACCGCGGCGATGGCTGCGCAATGCGCACCTGCAGACGCTGGCGGGAAATTTTCTGCCGCGCCGCGCGCTGCTGCCGCCGTCTACCGATGCCTTGATTGAAGTGGAATCATCGCAGGGTGAACTGGGCGCCAGCCGCGTGCTGTGCCAGAGCCACTGGCAGGCGAATGCGGAGACGGCACCGGGCACGACGCTGCTGGTGCATGGGCTGGAAGGCTCTTCTCAGTCGCAGTATGTACGGGGCAACGCGGCGCGCCTGTTTGCGGCCGGGTGGAATGTCGTCCGGATGAATATGCGGAACTGCGGCGGCACGGATGCCGAGTCGCCGACGCTGTACCACTCCGGCCTGTCAAACGACGTGCTGCGGGTGATGGAACACTACCGCGAGGAGCGTGGGGCGCCGGCTTGGTCATTGATTGGCTATTCGATGGGCGGCAATCTGGTGCTGAAGCTGGCGGGAGAGCTGGCGGAGCAGGCGGCGCCGTGGCTGCGCTCGGTGGTGGGCGTGTCTCCGGCGATGGACCTGGCTGCCTCCGCGGACGCGCTACACGAGCCGCAGAACCGGGTGTACGAGTGGAAGTTTCTGCGTGGATTGAAGCGTCGTTATGCGCGCAAGTGCATGCTGTTCCCGCAGCTCTACGACCCCGCCCGCATCCGCCGCATCCGAACGCTGCGGCAGTTTGATGACCGCATCACGGCATACTATTCCGGCTTCACCGGCGCCGATGACTATTACTACCGCGCGGCCAGCGCGCGTGTCGCAGGACAGATTGCGATACCGACGCTGGTGCTGCATGCGCTCGACGATCCATTCGTCCGCATGCTGCCGGCGACACGGGATGCGCTACTGGCGAATCCGCACGTGCATCTGCTGGAGACTACGCACGGAGGGCACTGCGCCTTTCTGGCGGAGGCAGAGGGGTACGACGGCTACTGGGCAGAGCGGCTGCTGTTCGACTTCCTTGCAGCGCACAGGGAGCGCCGGTGATGGAGACAGACTGGAGCGTTGCGGCGGGCGGAGACGATCCGCTGATCGTGGTGCCGTGGAAGGACGAGGCGGGCCGGGTCCGGTTTGTCGATCTGCGACAGCCGCGCGATCTGCAGTCGGCAAGTCTCTCTCAACTGCCCGAAGCGTCGACCTCGCCGTCGCTGTGGCGGCTGCTGACGCTGCTGAATGATTCTGGGGGCGTGCTGATGACCAGCAAGTGCGACCGCTGGCAGATGGACGACGAGGAACGGCGAGAGTTGTCGGATGTTCTGGATGCGCCAGTGGCGCCTGCTGGCGTTGCCTCGTACGTCGACGTGCTGATGACGCACCCGATGCCTATGGCCGACTTTCTGCTGCACGAGGAGTGGGTGCGGGCGACCGCGCTGGGTTGCGCCGCGCTCGAGCACCCGGCGGCGCGGCTGGATCTGATCGTGCGGCCGGCGCAGCTCGATGGGCACTGGGGCTACGGAGTTTCGATGTACGTGTACGCGGTCGGCGCAAACGTTGCGCAGGCGGAGGCAGCCTGGTCGGCCGCGCTGGACGGGTGCGCGCCGATCCTTCGTGCGGCGGCTGAGGCGACGATGGCGGATCCGGCGCAGGAGCCAGGGCTTCAGGAATGAGCTGACCTGCTGGGAGCGGCGAGAAATCATCCAGCCAACACCCGGGGTGACCTGCGAAACCCGCTCCCGGCTACAATGAGGCACGGAATGCGCCGACCTGGGTAGCGGGAGCCGGCGCAGTCAGCACTCCGCCGGGCGAGTAGCTCAATTGGATAGAGCATCAGCCTTCTAAGCTGAGGGTTGTGGGTTCGATCCCCGCCTCGCCCACCAGTCATTATCAGTGACTTGCAAGGCCATCCTGATTTGGATCTTTGCCGATTGTGGGGGATTTCGTGGGGTAAGCCTCGGTTAGGGGGTGCGCTCGTGCTCCATCATCTTGCGGGCGTCATTCTCAATGGAAGTCGCGCGAGCGAACTTCTAGTCTGCTAATGGCCAGCGGCTGCACTGTTTGGGCCTTTACGTGGATGACGGTGTCTTCGTTCTGCAGCGTGCCTTCTACCAGCAGGAATTTGCCGGTGCTGACCAGGATGCGTTCGCGGTCGTAGAGGTCCGGATGAATGATGACGTTGGAGATGCCGGTCTCGTCTTCCATGGAGAGAAAGATGAAGCCCATCGCAGTACCTGGACGCTGCCGTGCGATGACGCATCCTGCCGTGCGCACGTGCGCGCCATCGTGCAGGCCGCGCAGCTCGCGTGCAGAGCAGATGTGCTGTCTTGAGAGCTCCGCACGTCGGTAGGCCATCGGGTGCTTGCCGACGGTCAGGCCGGTGCCTGCATAGTCTGCGACCAGGCGCTCCTCAGTCGTCATCTGCTGGAGCGGGGACGATAGCTGCTCAGGATTTGTGATCGCCTCCGCGTTGCGCAACAATGGGCCAGCCGGGCGCCCTGCCTGCTCCACCTGCCAGAGTGCGTCGCGGCGATGGCCGACAGCGCCGAGCGAGTTGAGCGCGCCGACACGTGCGAGCTGTGTCAGCTCCTTCCTGTTGAGCGCCGGGATGCGACGGGTCAGGTCATCAACGGAAAGAAAAGGGCCGTCCTGTCCGCGTGCTTGCATAATGGCGAGTGCGCTTTGCTGCCGCATCCCTTTGGCGTACATCATGCCGAGGCGTAGCGTGGGAGCGCCGTCCTGTGGGTGCTCCAGGGTGCAGAACCAGTCGGACCGTTGAATGTCGATACAGTGCACCTTCAGGTCATGGCGTTGTGCATCATTCACGATCACGGCTGGCATGTAGAAGCCCATGGGCTGGTTGTTCAGCAGCGCACAGGTGAAGGCAGCCAGGTAGCGCACCTTGAAGTAAGCAGAGGCATAGGCGATCAGCGCGAAGCTGGCGGCATGCGACTCAGGAAAGCCATAGAGCGCAAAGGAGCTGATGCTCTGCACGATCTGCTCCTGGATCTGCGGAGAAATGCCGTTCACGGTCATGCCTGCGCGCAGCTTGCCTTCAAGGTCACGCATGCGCTGCATGGAGCGCCGCATGCCGACGGCGCGGCGGAGCTCTTCTGCCTCCGCGCCGGTAAAGTTTGCTGCGATCATGGCAATGCGCAGCAACTGCTCCTGGAACAGCGGCACCCCGAGCGTGCGCTTTAGCGTCTCCTTGAGCATGGGGTGCGGATAGCTGACCTCCTCCTTGCCTTGGCGTCGGCGCATGTAGGGATGCATCATCTTGCCGACGATGGGACCGGGGCGAATGATAGCCACCTGCACCACGAGGTCATAGAACTCCTTGGGGCAGTTGCGCGGCAGTGAAGCCATCTGCGCGCGGCTCTCCACCTGGAACATGCCCACGGTATCGGCACGCTGCAGCACCTTGTACACGTCATCGTCCTGTGGAAGCTGCGCCAGGTCGACCTGATCGCCATAGTGCTGTGGCACCAGCTCCAGGCAGTCCTTCATGACGGACATCATGCCGAGGCCAAGAAGGTCTACCTTGATCAGGCCGAGGTCGGCGCAGTCCTCCTTGTCCCATTGCACGACAGTCCGCCCTGGCATGGAGGCGCGCTCGATGGGCACAACACGATCCAGCTGGCCCTGGCAGATGACCATGCCGCCGGAGTGCTGGCCCAGATGGCGCGGCAGATCCTGCAGGCGCAGGCAGAGTTCCAGGTACTTAGCAATGCGCGGGTGGCGAATGTCAAAGCCGGCGTGCTGGAATTGGTGATCCATGGTATCGGTGGGGCCGCGCCACTCCCAGTGTCCGACCAGGCCTGAGAGCTGGCCGAGCGTCTCGGAATCAAACCCAAGCACCTTCCCCACCTCACGCGCTGCGGATTTTCCGCGATAGGTGATGACGTTGGCAGTGATTGCCGCACCCAGCTCGCCATAGCGTTGATACACGTACTGGATGGCCTGCTCGCGTTTGTCACCGGAGGGCAGATCGAGATCAATGTCCGGCCACTCACCACGGCTTTCACTGAGGAACCGTTCAAACAGCAGGTCCATCGCAATGGGATCAATGGCTGTGATCTCAAGCGCATAGCAGACGACAGAGTTGGCAGCGCTGCCGCGGCCCTGAATGAGGATGCCGTTGTCTTTGCAGTAACGGACAATGTCCCACACGATGAGGAAGTAGCCGGCGAAGCCAAGTTGTTCGATCAATGCCAGCTCCTTCTCTGCCTGTGCGGTGGCTTTCTGCAGCAGCTTGCGCTTCATGGGGTGCCCATAGCGCAGGGCGATGCCTTCCATGACGCGCTGGCGCAGAAAGCGTTCCATGGTGTCGCCCGCATCGACCGGGTAGCAGGGGAACTCATAGCCGAGATTGTCCAGTGTGAACTCCAGACGCTTGGCTATCTCGAGCGTCTGGTCAACGGCTTGAGGCAGATCGTGAAAGAGCCGGCGCATCTCTGCAGCCGGACGTAGATGCCGCTGCGCATTGGGTGGGAGCAGGCGGCCGGCATGTTCGAGATCAACACCGTGACGAATGCTCGTGAATACGTCGAGGATCTCGCGATCATAAGGCACGGCATAGCGCACACCATTGGTCGCCACCACAGGCAGATGCAGTGCACTTGCGATGCGCAGCGCGGCCTGGTTGCGCCACTCCTGTTCACGCTGCTGATGACGCTGCAGCTCGACATACACATTTCCGCAGCCGTAGATGGAGATGAGCCGTTCCACGATGGCGCGGCCTTCCGACTCACCGCCGCGGGCGAGCGCCGCAGCCAGCGGACCCTCCTCGCCGCCCGTGAGGCAGATCAGACCATCGGAAAACTCCTCCAACTCCTGACTACGCGCAGAGCCCTCAGCCTTCAAAGGCTCACGCATCTTGAAGCGAGTGATTAGCTGGCAGAGGTTCTGGTAGCCGGTGCGCGAGGTGCACAACAACGGCAGGCGCGCTGGTTCCGGTGTGCGCGTGTGGCCGGTCCACGCTGCGGGCGCCAGTCGCTCACCAAAGCAGGCTGCAGCAATCTCTGCCCCGATATGCGCTTTGATCTGCGACTTCACGGCCATCGTGTGGAAGCGAGCAGAGCCGTAGAAACCATTGCGGTCCAGTAATGCGATGGACGGGATATCTAGCGCTGCAGCCTGCTCGATCAGTGCCTCGGGCTGCGATGCGCCTTCTAGAAAAGAGAAGGCGCTGGCAGCATGCAGCTCCACATACTGCTCAGTCATAGAAGCCCTCCAGCCGCCACTGCTGCGCCATCAGGTCATGTACCAGCAGCGCATGCAGCGGCACCGGCGCATTCTCTGCGCGCAAAATGACCTCCCACTCCTCGCGCGACCATGTGCAGTTCTGCCACCACGCTCCACTCGAGTACCACGGTCCGTAGGCGTGCTTCACCTGGAAGCGCTGATGCTCACAGGTGACGGAGCAGGGCCGCGATGCCTGACGACCCACCTGTGCCGGCCATGGCGGACGCAATATGCGGCATGCCGTGCGTGCCGTCCCGGTTGCGGCAGGTACAGTGCGCTGCGCAGCCTTCACCTGAAACGGCTGCATGGAGAAGGCCTGAGGAGCATGCGTATCCTCAAGCTGAGCGCTGCCAACATTGCCATCGCCCACGATGGATTGAATGCGCGCAAGTGTGACATCAAGGCGCGACGCATCCGGAAGCTGGGGAGAGAACAGGCCGCCCTGCTGCCGTGCTGGTGGTGCGGGCTCCGCTGTCAGCGTGATGCCGAGGACTGCCGCGCCCGGCGGGTGCGCAGCGAGCTGTAGCTGCAGCAGCTTCAGCAGGAAGCCGCGGTCCGTGGAAGGCAGTGCTGGCCGCACAGCGAGGGTGTGGTGCTGCCGCTTCTCAAGCGTGAGCACGAGTTCGAGAGAGAGCAGGCCGAGCGCCCGCGAAGCAGCCAGTGCGATGACGCGGTCCAGCATGGGGCCGAGCACGAAGAGCAGGGAGTCGGCGAGCTCGACAGCCTCTTCCAGCTCCGCGCGTGCTTCCAGCGCAGAAACAGGCTCGAGCGGGCGGAACAGATGCGGGTGGGTGGCGGAGGCAAGGGCGTGGAGCCGCTGCGCTGCCTGCCCCATGCGCGCGATCAGATCGTCAACCGGGAGCGCGGCCAATTGCCCCAATGTACGGATGCCCCAGCGTGCAAAAGTCTCTGCCTGCTCCGGGTCTGGCTGGATAGCTGCAACCGGAAGAGACGCAAGCGCGGAGCGCTCCTGTCCGGCAGGAAGATGGGTGGGCACGCTGTCACTGCGCATGGTGCGGGCCATCACAGTGGCCGTATGGAAGTCCCGGCTAATGCAAAAGGCTGCTTCGACATGCAGCAAATGCAACTGCTGCTGCAAACGAGTTGCGATGGTAAGGGGCGCACCCATCAGTCGCTCCGTGCCGGCAAGGTCGAGCACGACGCAGCAGACGCCATCCGACAGCATGGTCTGCACGCGGGGTGTGGTGTGGGTGAACAGCGTGAGCAGCGCGTTCTCGAGTGAGCGCTCCTCAGCAACAGAGCGGCGCAGTTGGGTGACGTTGCTGAAGCTCTCCAGATCCGTACGCTTCATGCCGTGACGGACACCCTGCTGATGCGCGCGTGGATTGATAGAGCAGACCTGCTCGAGTGGAGGATCGTGGTGGAGCACGGCAACAGGATGCGCTGCAAGCTGTGGCCGCAGGGAGAGCAGAGCCTGCACGGGAAACTCTGGTACACGGATGCAGAGATAGCTCACACGCGACCTGCCCAGGGCGCGGGTGCGCTCCAGTCGGCAGCAGGCACGCTGCGTGGCGGCTTGTGTATGGGAATAACAGAACTGGGCGCTGCAGCGTGCTCGAAGCGCTGGCGAGCAACGACAGCAGAGAGTCGAAGGCCGGGGAAGTAGGTGGTCTCTGCGACTTCCTCCCTTGTTTCGGTGCGGAGCAGCATGGCACTGCTGCTGCCGGTACAGGGGTGCTGGGTAAGCAACAGCAGCGCAGACTGCGCATGCTGCGCGGCAGCGCGGAAGCGGAACCAGGTTGCTAGCGGAATACGCGAGACGTGCTCTGCTGCGATGTCGGCCATGTCCAGCACGATCACCTGAAAGCCGCCCGCCTGTAGGAGCAGGTCAGTGATTCGGAGTGCCTGATCGATGCGCTGCCATGGGCGGCCATGGGATGTGCCGCGGCCCGGAGCCGGCACAGCCAGCGGCAATTGCGCAGTAACCGTACGCTCCCGCTGCTGCAGTACATAGCGGCCGCGGCGGGAGGGCTGGCGGTCTGTACCTGCCTGCTCGATGCGCAGGGAGAGCCGATGGCGCGGCGTGGATGACTGCGTGAGCGGTCGGTTGGGCGCGCCGGGCGTGCCGGTGATGCGGTCTTTGCGGTAGGCCTGAGTGTTAGCCAGGAGTGCATGGACGGCTTCCGGCAGGCCGCGCTCCTCCGAACGCGGGTGAGGACTGCCGCCGTGCTGAACGCGATCTGTATGCGGAGTCCGAAAGCCGGACTGCTGCTGCACAGGTGGTGTGGCCTGCGTGATCTCCCGTGGAGGCAGGCAGCGCACCCATAGCATGCGATCGAGCAGAACCCCGCTGGCGCTTGCGGAGAGCGGATCGAAGGTGTTCGACGTATCCACCCACGCAGAGACATGGCCGGTGCGAGTGGCCAGCGCGACCGCCGCCAAGGAGAGAGCTGTGCGACCGGAACCGGCAGGCCCGGTAACCTCGGTGATGGCACCTACGGGCAAGCCGCCCGTCAGAGCGTCTATCGTGGGAACGCCTGCAGGCACTGTCCTCGACAGCTGCCGTGGGACTGGGGTTAGGGCCGCGGGGATGCGCCCGGCTAGTTGGCGCTCGATATTGGTCCGAAGCTGAGAAGCGGAGGGCATACGTTCGCCCTATGTTCGCCTCAACGCTCCTTTCAGTGTCAAATGCGCCTGCACTTTGCCTGGTGCATATTCATCCTGAGTGCAAGAGCTGAAGAGAGGTTGGACGTTGCGCGTGAACCACTTGCAGTGAAGCGAGTTGTTGAAAAATTCCTTCGGAAGATGTCAGATTCTGCGATCCAGCACAGAGACAGCAGACCGTTTTGCTTCCACGCGTGTATGGCTGTAGCGCTCCATCATCTTGCGGCTGAGATGACCCGCCATGGCCATGATCGTTGCGTCCGAAGCGTGTGACTCGGCCATGCTGCTCACGAAGGTGTGTCGCAGGTCGTGCCAGCGGCAGCTCACGCCCGCCTTCTCGCGTGCAGCCGTCCAGGCAAGCTTCCATGAGCCCATCGGCTTCGTCGGGTCGGTGGCGTAAGGCACTCTGCGGCCTTCCTGGTGGCCGTCCTCGCCAGCAAACCCATACTTCTCTGTGGGAAATACGAAGTGCGCAGGGAGGGCGTCGGGGAACTGCTGACGCCACTCCTGCATTGCCTTGTGGGCTGTCTCGCTGAGTGGGACCATGCGGCCCTCGCCACCAGCCGTCTTGCTCCTGCCCACGGTGACACTCTTGTCGATCAGGTCCACCTGGCGCCAACGCAGCAGACGCAGCTCGCCGTTTCGCAGGCCAGTGTGTAGAGACAGCAGGACAGCAGGATAGAGCGAGCGCGAATGGCTCTTCTTGCATGCGGCGAGGAGCCGGTGCTGCTCATCCGCAGTGAGCGCCCGGCCGATGTCAGAGCGCTCCCTCAGCATGCGCACGTCGGGCTGAATGTTGGCCCAGCGCCGGTGCTTCTTGAGCAGCAGGCGCACTAAGGCCACATCGATGTTGATGCTCCGCGGGCTCGCCCCTTCCTGCAGCCGTGCTTGCTGGTAGCGGCTGATGTGCTCGCCGCTGATGTCGGTCACCAACAGGCGAGAGAAGTGGGGCTCGAGGTGGCGGTAGCTGATCTCCTGGAGAACATTCGTGCTTTTCGACCAGTGCGGCTTCCGCTCGGCGAGGTAAGCCTTCAGTGCGACTGAGAAGAGCGAAGGGCGCCTGACCTCTTCGAGGCCGGCCGCTCCCAGCTCAAGCTGACGCCGGCGTTCGCGCTCGATGCGTTCAGCAACGCTCTTGGTGCGTGAACGCGAGCTCTCCCGGATCCGTTGGCCGCGGAACTCGAACTCGTACCACCAGACCTTGCCGCGCTGATAAAGGGTCATTGTGCAGGAGACCGAACCGAACACTTCGCTGTCCCAGCCGAATAATCTGCACTATGATCGCACTGAAATTGCTGGAAAGAGACGTCTTCTGAGGTTTGGTGGCTGCATGGGAAGGGGAAGACCCAAAAGCGCAGATCGACTGAAATCCATCCCGGAGTGGTTCAGTCTCGATAAATACGCTCCCTCAGAGCACTGGTCCCCCCGGAAGCTACTGCCGCACCTTGTGCTTCGGTGTTGGATCGCCTCCGTCTTCGTTGACAACTTCGTTCAGGAGAGTCCTACGGCGGTGGAACTGGACCGTGCTCTCACGGTTTTTGGAGTGTTACAACGTCATCCTCTTTGCCCACTTCAGAATGGGAAGCTCTCATCGAAGCGCAGTGTCCCCGTGCAATGGCTTCGAGAGTGGAGCAGGCAGCGATTGGATGCGGACCTGGGCGACTCGCCGCGAGCAGATCGGGTAGACGTGTGCTCTCTTGCGATCGACGCCTTGGAGGGGACTTCCTATGAGCATCAGTTAGCGTCGTTCATCAGCGGCGATCATTCCGCCACGCCGCTGGTGTTCACGGTGACTAGTCTTCGTGCGGGCAAGAAGGCTATCAAGCAATCTTTCGCAACGCGGCTGGACGAACACTTCGGAACAAATCAAAAAGGCAAGACTGTAGAGATGTTCTGGGAACAGCGGATCTTGCCTGCGTTCGATCTGCACCTTTGGGAACTCGGCCATGGGCAGGAAATTGGCGGCCCACAGGTCGGAAAGGCACTTTGGCCTGGAGTGAGAGATGCGAAAGACCGCTATCGCACCACCCAAAAGGTGATTCGGGACCTCCGCGACGGGCGATCGCAAGGGATCAAACTTCTGCGAGCGCAGGAAGTCGCGCGAAGGTAGCCGCCTATTTCTCTTGGGCAGGTCAGGTCCAGCAATGCGTAATTACCAGCCGCGGCGTTCTTACACTTTATTTCGATGTGATCACCCCCTACTCTCACCCCTGAGCCCATCAGTAAGCACTCCAGAGGCTCGGAAAGCGGCGAGGGAGGTCTATGGATCACGAGTATCTCTCCATTCCTGAATCAGCACGCAAGCTTCGAATCTCCACCAGTTCAGTTGAGCGGATGCTCCAGCGCGGGGAGCTGCCGCGGCTCAAGATTGGCCGGCGCACTCTGATTCGTGCAGTAGATCTCACCAGGGCCATACGCGAGGAGCAGCCGCGCAAGCACGAGAGCCCAGAGCTGCTCTCGGCGTGAGCTCAGACATGATCAGGAAGCTGTATAGAGTCCCCGAAGCCGCCGAGATGTTGGGTGTCTCCCAGAAGTTGATCTGGAAGATGGTAGGCGCACGGGAAATCGATGTTGTCCGTCTGGGACGAGCCGTGCGCATTCCAGGCGATTCCTTGGAAACGCTCATTTCTGAATCTACGACGCCCGCCCGCTCGATTGTGCGTCGCGTCGCTCCGGCCCAATCCCCCTGACTCGAGACCGAACGGCATGAAGCCGACGGTCCGCCCGGCAGCGGGCCGTTTGCATTTCACACAGCACAATGCCCGCGTGACGGCGGGCATCGGCGAAACAAGCTCCACCCGACGAAGAGAGGAACCAAATGAGTGAACCCAGAGTAGACCGAACCTGCCTAGCCTCGCAAGCTCCTCTTGAGCGTGCACACGAGCTGCACGAAGAATCCGCCCGCGCGAGCGACAAGCTGGAGAGGGCGGCACTCTACCAGGAAGCACTCGAAGTTCGCCGGCGGCGCTGTAGGCACGCCAGCCACTGCTCTCTCTGCTTCGAAGATGCCGTACTGCCAGAGGTGATGGCAGCGTGATGACGGACATCATGCCCCCACCAGCGGGATCCCGGCCCGGCCTCTTGCGGCGGCGCGTAGGCGAGTTGAGTGCCGCGGAATGCGCCAGGCTCTATGCTGCCATCACTGAGATGTTCGCGGCAGAGGACCGCAGGCTGGCTCGGCTCGAGTCCATTTTGGCCGACTATCCGTCCTCGGTGACCCAAGAGGAGTTGCGCGAGATCGCACACCTTGTCGTGCATACAGAGGCGGACGCTGCGTGAGCCGATCCTCCGAACTGATCCCGAATTCGTATCAGACACCAAACTTTCTGGTCGACAAGCTACTGCCGCATCTGAGCGGCCCGCAGGCCAAGGTGCTGATGGTGCTCTGCCGGAAGACGTTCGGGTGGCACAAGCGGGAGGACGTCATCTCCTTCAGCCAATTCCGGGATGAGGCTGGAATCAGCAGGTCCTCTGCGATCGAGGCCATGAAGGTGTTTCAGAGTGCGGGACTGGTACTGAGAGTCAGCAAAGGGCGCGCTGACATGAACGCCTGGAGCTTGAATTTGAGCGTGGATGCGGACGAGGTTCTTGAGCGGCTGATGCCCGGGCGGAAGCGCCCGGCCGACGTCGAGAAGAAGCTTGGCCCCGAAGCGCACCAGTCCAACCGGCGGACCAGTACAAAGGCCGGACTAGTCCAACAGGCGGACCATAGCTGGTCCAGCGGGCGGACCAGAGGTGGTCCAACCGGCGGACCCACAGAAACTCATGAAACCCAAGAAAGCCAGACCCCCATAGCCCCTACGGCTCGATTCGCCGGAGTCGACACGCTTCCTGGCTTGGAACTCACAGCGCACCAGCCTGCACGGGCGAGGGACTCGAGCAGGACCGGCGAGCGGCTCGATGACCTCGCGGAGGTATGGGGCTACTACCGCGCCAGGCTGAAGCGCAGTGCACACCTCGAGCTGACGAAGCAGCGGCGTGCGATGGGCGAGGCGGGTCTCAAAGCATGCCGGTGCATGGCAAAGCTCAGCAACTCTCCCGATCCCGACGGTGCGGCAGTGGACCTGATGAAGCTGGCCATCGACCGGCTCGCCGAGAGCTCATGGCACAACGGCGCGAACGAGTCCGGCGTGAAGTACCTGGACTGGGAAGTGCTCTTTCGAGGCCGCAACGCGCCCTGTCCCCAGAAGCTGACGGACTACTGGCTGAACGACGAGAAGTTCCCCGATCGCGCCAGAGGTGCGGCATGATCCTCACCTTTGACCAGATCCGCAAGTTCTTCGAGCACCACCACCCCGGGCAGCGCATCGGCACGCGCAACAAGGCCAGCGTCAAATGCCGGTTCCACGACGACTCGACTCCGAGCTGCACGCTGTTTCTGGACGGAGCGGGTGGCTTCCACTGCAACGGCTGCCAGGCGAGCGGGAACGTCTTCCAGTTCCAAGCGAAGATCGCCGGCTGCTCACTGCCAGAAGCGGAGCGGCTGGTTGCCGAAATCACGGGAGCGAAGCCGGACAGAGGCTTCCTGGCAGAGAAGCTGGGGCCAGTCGTGGCGCAGTACGACTACCGCGACGAGACAGGCAGGGTGCTTTATCAAAAGCGCCGGTACCAGCCAGAAGGCGGAGCGAAGACGTTTCGCACCTACCGGCCCGATGGCGAGCGTTGGGTCTCCGGTATGGACGCGGTCGATGCACCGACGCGCAGAGTGCTCTACAACCTGCCTCTGCTGGTGACAGCGAACGTGGTGGCAGTCTGCGAGGGCGAGAAGGACTGCGAGAACGTGATGCAGGCAGGCCTCTACGCGGGCAACGCAGATGTGCGGTTCGCGGCTACCTGCAACTTTGATGGCGCCTGGAAGCCAGGAGACCGGCCGAAGTGGCTGCCAGAGTATGATGCCTTCTTCGCTGGCAGGCTCGTGTTCGTCTTTCGTGACAACGATGCGTCCGGTGAGGCATGGAGCAAACACGTGGCAGTGGCTGTAGGCCGTTACGCGCGTCAGGTCCGCATTGTTGACCTCGAGGGCCTTCCGGATAAAGGCGACGTTTCAGACTGGCTGCAAACGCATTCTGGTGATGAACTGCGCAGGGCAATGCATGCCGCTCCGAAGTGGGAGCCAGCGGCGAGCACGCGCACCTCGCTCTTTCGGGACGCAGTGGAGTTCGCAGCCGAGGCACCAGCTCTTGTGAATTGGCTGGTGGAGGGAGCAATTCCGAAGGGCGTGAACGGGATCATCTGCGGCGACCCGAAGGCTTCGAAAAGCTTCCATGCCGTGGACTTAGCGATGAGCCTGGCTTGTGGGGTCAACTGGCTTGGAATGCGGGTACCTCAGCGGGTGCGTACAGCCCTTGTCAGCCGTGAAGACTCGCCATCTCTCACACAGCGCCGCATCAACAAGCTCATCTGTGGCAATGAGCGATACGGGCTCCAATTGTCCTCGTGGATGCTGGTGAACACGCGCCGGCAGCTGGCTGACTTCAAGGTGACCACCGATGAGCATTTGCAGCAGCTGGTGGAGGAACTGAAACAGTTCCGGGTAGAGTTCGTCGTCCTTGATGTCTTCCGCTCGCTGCACGACTCAGAGGAGAACGACAACACCGAAGTGCAGCAGGTGCTGCAGCGGATCAACCGCATTCAGAACGAGTGCGAGTGCGCGGTGGCTCTGGTGCATCACATCAACAAAGTCTCCTCCGAGAACATCTTCAAGGGCTTGCGCGGCGCCTCTGCGATCCACGGCTGGATGGAGTGGGGCATCGGGATCTCCGTGACGAATCCGGAGGAGGAAGACAAGGCGCGGTACGTCCGCAAGCTGGAGTTTGAGAGCAAGGAAGGCACGGCTTCGGCGATCTATTCGCAGATTGTCGAAGGTGACGCGGCGACTGTGCGCATCGAGCGGGTGGAGCGACCGCACGAAATACAGAGACCGAGAAAGCGTACCTCGGACATTCTCCCCATGGGGGTGCGATGAACGACTTCCAGATCGGAGACCTGGTCCGCTTCCGCTATGCGCCCGTTGGCGAGAGCGGCATCGTTGTTGGCTTCGGCCGCGGCAGGGTG
Organism: uncultured Acidobacteriaceae bacterium; assembly: GCA_964252395.1. Taxonomy (GTDB): domain Bacteria; phylum Acidobacteriota; class Terriglobia; order Terriglobales; family Acidobacteriaceae; genus KBS-83. Next base: position 44,863 of record CAXUMX010000020.1, read on the forward strand.
CAGGTGAGATGGGAAGACTTGAGGATCACTACGAGGCACGCCCGATACGCTCTTCTCCTGGCCTCGTCTCACAGCTCCGAAATGCATCTGGAACCGCCGCCAGCTCCGGAATTCCGCATGAGAGACATCCTGAGAGCGGATCGGCACGGCGCCTGCATTCATCGTGGCCTGGGGGCTGGTCCGCCCGCAGAAAGCAGTCGAAAACGGGGTATCTCAGAAGCGCGAGCCTGGATCGAGCAAAGGGAGACACTGAAATGAGCATGGAACTGGCGTTCCTCGTCATCGATCGCGCTCCGCTGCGGGGCACGAAGTACGACGCCCTCCTGTACCTTGCGATGAAGGCAAGCGAGTTCGATTTCGTCTGCACCAGCGCGCGTGCACTGGCCTTAGGTATGCGCATGGGGGAGTACCGAGCTCGGCTCGCGCTGAAGTCGCTAGAGGCCGCAGGCTACATCCTCCGGATGCGGTACGGCGCTTCGCAAAACCCACACAGTGGCTACTACGCGGTGCGGCGAGAGACGCTGATGGGCCTTCCTAAGGTCGATGCTCGCGTGAGGAAGTTTGGCGAGCGGTCCGCGGCGCAATGGCGTCGCGATCTGAAGGAGGCATCGCCGCGGGTGACCAAAGAGCGGGACCGTCGGCTCGAGCAATGGCGGCTGCTTCCAGATCGCGATAAGAAAGCCGGAGCGGATCTGTTCTTCTTCGATCCAGAGAAGGTTATGCGTGCGGAGGTTCAAGCGGGTGTGCAGCGACTGGTCACTCTCATGGATGACGCTCCGAGCAGCACCTCGATGCCGCGACGAGTGCGTCACTAGGATGGGCAGACTTCCGACGAGCGCTGACGGCGGGGAGAAGGGAAGCAATCAAGATATGGAGACACCGAAGGCCGAGGAGCAGCTGAAAGCTATCGATCTTGCATTGAGTGGAAAGGCCGATCACATCCAGCGAGGATCGAAGGAATGGACCCCACAACTCGATGCTGTGCGCGCTCTGGTGCGCTTTGGGTGGAAACGGGCTGAGGGTTCGGATCCCGTAGAGTCGAACGGGGCAGGCGAACGGGCGACCGTTCAGCAAGCTCCAGTTCCAGACACTACAGTCCGTGTCTTGATCAGCGGAGCGTCCTTGTCAAAGCCAGAGGGTATACGAGAGCTCCTCAGCACGTTATGCAAAATCTGCGGGGATCGGTGCGGCGAATTTCGGTCGGCATTCCTGCGGTTCGAACTTCTATCCGTTCACTCTTTGGCTTCAAGTCAAATCCGAGCTGGCGTGTACGCCAGCGATCAAGAGCGCGCATCAGTGGCTGCAATCCTGGCAGCGACCGACATCTTGAAAAGACACCTGCCGGCGGATTCCCGATGGTTTACTTGGCCAGAGGAGCACTCTGCTTCTACCACGCCGCCCACACTGTGACGGTGAGCGTCCACCAAAACCAACAACGAGAAAGTAATGGAGACCACGATGAGTAGAGGACAGAGCAGCAGTGTTGAAAGCACCGCGAGCAAGAATTCGGCGACTGATCAGAGCAACGCTCAGTCCAGCTACGGCGCGACGCAATCCGACATCCAAGACTACAAGGATGCGGTCGGTAAGTTCATGAGCAGCGACCCGTACGGGGGAAACGGAGAGTATGACTCGACCATCAAGACCGGCCTGGCCAATACATTGGATGCCGGCTCGAACTCCCTGCGGGGAGCCTTACAGTCGCAGGCAGAACGCACTGGGCAGAACTCGGCGGCAGGTACGGCGACCGCAGCCGAGTACGCACGGCAGAATCAGCGACAGCTCACGGGAGATCTTGCATCGGCTGAGCAGCAGCGCATAGGCGATGAGGCCGCCTATCAGCAGCAGGGGGTGCAGGACAGCGCCGTACCGATCGGCGCTGAGGGTCAGCTTTACTCGACCTCCGTTAGCGCAGGCAACCAAGCGTTAGGCACAGCAGCGGACACCGCGAAAGTACCGAGCTTCTGGGACACGCTTGGGTCTAGCTTTGGTTCACACTTCGGCAAGGTGTTGTCCGGCGATCAGACCCCAGGCTAACCCGCAACGAGAGAGCTGGAGCCGAATCGTTAGCCCCCTTTTTTTTTGTCGCGTGGGCTGACGCGCGTGGTCGGGCGATGTGCGAACGTGAGGCTGGACGTATATGCCGCACTTCGTCTCGTCGCCGCGGACAGAGACAGGACCGGGGAATGCTGGTAGGGCGAACCGTAAAACGAGAACAGCTGCAAGTTTGTCCATCTCATCACCTGAAGGAGCAGATATGGAGCAGGAGCAGAAAGAAGCACTTGCGTTAGCCCTGCAGCTCTTCGAGATCGTGAAGGGCGTGCCCGTGTCGGTGCGGGATGCTGCCGGCGACATCCTGATGCACATGACGGCTTTGCAGGAACGCACCGCGCAGCACGCCTAGCGAGTATCAGTCGGCGTGTGGTTCTTAGCCAGCCGCTGATCTATGGACTAAAGCAGGTCCTCGATGCGCGCCAGCGTGCTGGCGAGTATTCCCATGTGCGTTGCGATCTTACTGAACGCAGCCTGCCGCAGACAATTGAACACTCCTCCGCTCGCGTCAGAAGTGTGACACCCTACGGTAACGAAAGAACAGCAGAAAACGCCTTGACGAAAACCAGGTTCGTGCTAATCTCAACGCAGTTCAACGGAGCTAGTAACTCCGGACTCCTGAGCGGTGACTGCGCCCGTAGCGCGGTTTTTCTGCGCCCAATTATGGGCCGGAGGCGGCTATCCGTAAGGACGCCGGCGCAACTTAGGATGCGTTACTACCTGCGGCGCCC
>CAXUMX010000021.1:0-38795 GCA_964252395.1 uncultured Acidobacteriaceae bacterium
GCTGCTGCTCTCCGATGTCAGCGCGGCCCTGCGCGAAGAAGAACGGCAGGCGTGGCGGCGCCTCATCCGCGTGCTCGGCCACGAGATCAACAACTCGCTTGCACCGATCAAGTCAATCGCCGGCAGTCTGCGCTCACAGCTGGTTGGCAACGTCGCCACGGACGAGGACCTGGAGCGCGGCCTGCACATCGTGGAAAGCCGTGCGGAGTCGCTGCAGCGTTTCGTGCAGGCGTATCGGCAGCTGGCTCAACTGCCACCTCCGAAGTTCCAGATGACGCAGCTTGGGCCGCTGCTTGAACGAACCATTGCATTGGAGCAACGCTTGCAGGCAGAGCTCGTCCGCGGCCCGGAGCTGAGCCTCACCGTGGATCCGGATCAAATAGAGCAGATGCTGATCAACCTGCTGCGCAACGCAGTCGAAGCAGCGAGTGCGGCGCGTGGCCGCCGACCGCAGGTGCGTGTCGGCTGGCATGTAGAGGATGCATCGGTCGAGATCGAGATCGATGACAACGGTCCTGGAATCGCGAACGATTCGAACCTGTTCGTGCCCTTCTACACGACCAAGACTGGTGGCAGTGGCGTGGGCCTCGCGCTGGCGCGTCAGATCGCGGAGGCTCACTCCGGCTCCGTGACATTAAGCAATCGGCGTATTGGCGGCGCCCGCGCGACCGTGACTCTCCCGTTGACCCCGCCAAGTACGCGCGAAGAGTAGCGCCCCTCGCAAATGCGTGTTCCAGGCTGATTACTTAAAGGCCTGAAGCTATCAAGTGGGTCCTATCTCCGGTAATCATCCCGTTCCAAACTGATATTTCTACTGCAGATACCATTTGTATAAGCAACAAAAGCCGCCCTCCTTACATTCAGATTTACGGATAGATAGGTCAGCAGAGATATTCGGGCGCCTCGTATAGCGCTCCTCTTCTGACGGGGACTCAGGACATGCTCGTGTCAGAAGAAAACACGCCAAGTTGCGTGCAGATACTCTTTTTCCTTTTGTCTCTCAGCGTCTCTCTTCATGCGGTAGCCCAGGAGACCGATCAGAACCAGAGCTTCAAGAACTCGCACCATGACCTGGTCCGTAGCGTGCTCCGCCCCGTTCCACGGGACTTCAACGACGATATCTACTATCGGAACAAGCTTGAGTACTCCTTTGAAATGGGCGTCCTTCCCATCAACATTCCGTTTGTCTTTGACTTCCTTGTAGGCGATGACTACTCGCAGAAGCCACTCCATTACACAATGGTGCCGATCTTCCCATCGCTGCGATGGCATATGGGCAAGTTGAGCGGGCCGTCATTTCTTCGCGGCAACACGGATATGACGATCACTCTGTCGGAGACGGCAATTCCGCGCGGGGCGGAGACCCACTACGAAGCGTTCGACCTGGGATTCCGCCGGAACTTCGTCCAGCGTAACTGGAGGGCGTCGCCTTACTTCGAGGCGAGAGCCGGCGCAGGCTTTATCAACGCGCAGGGTCCGCATGGCGTCCTGTATGGCCAAGGCCAGAACTTTACCTTCACCCTGATGATGGGCAGCGGCTTCCGCTATAACTTCAGTCCCCGCTACAGCCTGGATATCGGCAGCAGCTACATGCACGTATCGAACGCGTATCTTTCGCTGCCGAAGTATGACGATAACGGCATCAATGTTGTGGGACCGATGGTGGGGTTTAATATGCGGCTGGGCAAGCCAAGAGAAGTTCACCCCCGCTGACCACCGGCATATTCCGTCAATGCTGCGGAATGTCGACCGTCTGCTGCGGCGCTGGTCCATTGCCATTCAGAAACTGAATGAAGCGAGGGGTCACGCGGTGCGCGCACTGGCCGGGTGCGAGGTGTCCGCACCCATCGTAGATCTCTAACGAGGATTGCGGAATCTGCTGGTGCAGGGCCACGCCCTCGCTCAGCGGCGTGATGTAATCCATTCTGCCCCAGATCAGCAGCGTGGGCATGTGCAGCGCGGCCAGCTTACCGTCCAGAAGGTCGTCGCCCTTGAACATGGAGCGAACGCTGCGATTGATCACCCAGTTTATCCTTGAAAATTTTCGGACCATGGCGCGCGCAAGGAAGTCAGGAACCTCCGGTGCCGCCGGGCTGAGCTGCCGGTACAGCTTGCGCACGGAGTCAATTGTGGTCGGCTCGAAGTCATCGATATCAAAGCCGGGCGTGAAGCGGATGCCCGCCGCGTCGCATAGCACCAGACGATCTACGCGGTGCGGTTGGTCCAGCGCGACCCGCATCGCGACCCAGCCGCCCATGGACCAGCCTGCAACGGCGACATGATCGAGTCCACGATCGCGCAGGAAGTCCTCGACATAGCCGGCCTCCTCTGCGATGGAGTAAGACGCGTCGGACGGCCGTGCGGAGCGACCATACCCCAGCAGGTCGATGGCGTAGACATGGAAGCCAGCCTGCTTCAGCGCGGGCATCAGATTGGCCCAGTCCTCCGCACGGCTGCCCAGGCCATGGATCAGCAGTACAGGCCGATCGCCGCCACCACCCTCGTAGTAGTGAATGCGCTGCCCGTGTACTCTCGCGGTCTCGTTATGGAAACCGGCGTACGCCAGGCGCGCGTGAGTCAAGACATCGATGACCTCGAGCGGTCGCAGCCACACGGTGACTACGCCCAACAGGGTCAGGCACACCATCACGATCACGGCGTAACCGAAGGTCTTCCAGCCGATGAGATCGGTGCGGACAGCGGCAGAACGACTCTCGGTAGCAACACCACCGCCTTGTTCACGCAGTCTGCGTGCGCGGTCAGTGCGGCTTGGGGGACGGCTCAACGGCTCGGTTCTCCTCAGATGATGGTGGCGCCGGTAGTTGCGTTCGGCGCTGCCGCGGCCTGGTCCAGCGCTTTGCGGATCACTGTCAGCGTAAATGGTTTCACGCGCACGGCGCCATGCCCCGTCAGTGTGCTCCACGCAAACCACTCTGCGGCCGTTGCGTCAGTAGCACAAGTGAGCACCCCGCTATCCAGGCGGCAGCGATAGTCCACCAGGACGTAGTGGAAGCGCACCCGGCCGTCCTCTGCGTGTGTGATGTGATCAAAAACCGAGACAATCTCGATAGGCGTTACTACCAGGCCAGTCTCCTCTGCTACTTCGCGCCGAATACCGTCTTCCAGGCGCTCGCCTAGCTCCAGAGCTCCGCCAGGCAGGGACCACTCCCCCTTCAGCGGCTCCTGTCCACGCCGCACCAGCAGCACCCGATGCTGATCGTCGAGCACGACCGCACCTACAGCCGCAATGGGGGCAGCAGGGAACTCTCTTTCCATTCGGGGGTTCTACTCTCCGGCCAGGGGCCGGCCATGCTCCTCGGCAAAGACTGTGCGGGAGGAAGGGAACCTGCCGCCGGCAAACTTGTCTGTACCGCGCCCGGGGCCAATAGCAAGCAGAGCGACGGTGGTGTAGCTCAAAGGCAGCTTCAAGACTTCATGCACCTTCTCCGGCTCAAATCCTTCCATGGGAGCGGTGTCATAGCCCAGGGTTTCGGCGGTCAGCAGCATGTGGGTGAAGGCAATCATGACCTGGCGGTTTAGCCACATCGGCATATTTGGGTGGTTAGCCAGGTAATCGGGGATGCTGGCCTTGGCCTGCTCGGCATAGTTCTCCGGCATTCCATTTTCGCGGCCCATCCGCAGCATCTCTTCGAGGTCGCCGGTGCGCCAGCCATCCGCATCCCCGCAGGCAACAATCACCGCAGAGGCCTCGTCCACCTTGGGTTGATTGAAGCAGGCACTGCGCAGGCGGCGCTTCTGTTCCGCGGAGCGCACCACGATGAAACGCCAGGGCTGCAGGTTGTAGGCGCTGGGAGCACGCAAGCCGGCGTCCAGGATGCGGCGCAGGTCGGCCATCGGGATCGGCTGCCCATCAAAGCTGGGGGTAGCCCGCCGGTCCTGGATGGCCTGGGATAGAAGCTTTTCCATACGTGTGAACCACTCCCAGTGTAGTGCCAGTACCACACTGGCGTACCAGCACCTCGCGCTGACCTTAAGCACAGTACCTAAGGCTCGGAAAGTTGAAGTAGTAGCTTAACTTCCGGCTAGTCCCTGCATCGGCAGCTCCAGTGCGAACGGGGCGCCCGTAGGCGCATCGGCAAAGGCCCAGATACCGTGAAAGCCGTCGCGAAGTTCAGGGTGCTCCGACAGCAGCGCCTTCATCACCGCGACGGTGCGGGCGCGGGCCGCAACGGGGTCGCTGTTGTCCGCTGACTGGTAGCGAAGCACGAGGTCGAGTCCGCCGAAGGTGTCGTCCGTGCGCATGCTGGTGATCTTCACCGGAGCCCCGCCAGCAGTCACGGTCAGCGGCTCCTGCTCTGCGGGCACGCCGGCAGGCTTAGCGGCCTGCTGCTCGTCTGCCAGCTTCTCCAGATTGGTGCTGCTGAAGAAGCCGGCCGGCTGCAGCAGGTAAGCCGCCGTTGCATAGTACAGCCACGCATTCCACCCCTGCTTCTTTTGCACATAGCTGCGCGCCTGCTTCCAGTACCACAGGCCATCATGCCCAGCCATGACCAGCGGCTTGGGGAAGAAGCCGGCCAGCTGCCAGGGTGCGGCTGTGCCCGTCATCTGCAGCAGCAGTCCGAGCTGTTGCGGCTTGGCCACGCCGGTCGCATGCACCTGCGCGAATGCGTACTGGCCTGGCGGCAGATGCTGGATGGTGAAGGTGGAATGAATGCTGTTGTCTGTGGAGTCGCAGAAGAACTGAGTCTGCTCTTCTCCGGGCTTCCCATCGGCTCCGTCCAGGCGGTAGACGGCGTCCACGGTCAGGGTGGACCCGGTCATCAGGGGCGCCAGCGCGGCGGCCGACTGCTCAATCGCTGCAAAGTTTGCAGCGACGGAAGGGATGGTGGCTGCCTTCAACTGCGCGGAGTTCCCGGTCTGCACATCCGTGGCGATCTGCCGCGCTGCCTGCACGATCAAGGTTCGCTCCGCTTCTGTTATCGCCGCCTGGGTCTTGCAGGAGACGCCGAACGCAGGCGCGGACGCAGCTAGAAGCAGGCAGAAGGGAAGAGCGCGCCGCGTGAATCTTGAGGTCATGGTTGCACCGGTTGGGGCCACGCCCTACTTCACCACACCGGCCAAGCGATACGCAAAGAGGGAACGCAAGGGGCAATGTTCAACGGCGCTCCTGAAGACGGTGGCTGTCCGCCGCGCGTAGGGTGAGTCCGTACAGCGTGCGGAACTGCTCGACATCCTTCAGCGTTTGCGGTGAAAAAGGCGCCTTACCCTCCATCGCATGCAGCACGATACCCTCCAGCAGGTCGCCCAGGGTCATGTCCTTCTGTTCCGCGACCGCTTTCAATACCTTCAGCAGGTGCTTCTCGATGCGGACGCCGGTCTGAATCCGCTGAATCTCGACTGCGTCTCGGGTAGCTGCCGGCTTGCTCGTTGCTGTATTCATCGGTACCAGCGTACCATGGTAAGGCATGTTGCTTCTTTCTTCCGAGCGCTACGACCGGCTGTGTAGTCTATCCAGTGAGGGGAAAGCAGTCCGTGATACCAGGGGCAAGGCTTCGAATGCAGGTGCGGTTGGTGGTGAAGAGTGTGCGAATATGCGCTGGAATCACTGCGGGCTGCCTGCTGGCGCTGCCGCTGGCTGGGCAGAGGCAGCACAAGAAACCGGCCCCGATACCCGCGGCTCCGGTGGCTCCTGCTCCGGCCACGCCTCCTGCTCCCACCAATCTGCTGGAGCAGCCGCCGCTGCCCGCTACTGTCACGGAGCGCAACAACTCACTGGCGGTGAAAGCCGACAACTCCAGCTTGCGTGACATTCTGCGCCAGGTGGCTTCGCAGACCGGGATGAAGCTGGATGGACTCGGCGGGGACGAGCGCGTCTTCGGCAGCTTCGGTCCCGGAGCGCCGCGTGAAGTGCTGACGTCGCTGCTGAATGGAACTGGCTACAACGTTTTGATGGTGGGCGATCTGCCCAACGGTGCGCCGCGCCAGCTGGTGCTGATGCGCAAGTCGGGCGGCGCCAGCGCCCCGGATGCGTCTGCCTCTGCGGGCCAGCCTGCGCCGCAGCCTCATACGGGCGAAGATGACGACGAGCTCAGCAACAACGAGGATCAGCAGCCGGATTCACCGCAGCCGATGCCAACCATTCTGCCTGCGGATCCGAATGAGATACCCGGGCAGCCGCAACCAGGTCAGCCGGGTCAGCCACCGCCGGGTGAGCCTGGGCAGACGCAACCGGGCCAGCCGCAGCCACAGGTGCGCACGCCGCAGCAGATTCTGCAGCAGATCCAGCAGCAGCGCAACCAGCCAAATACGAATACGCCGGAGTAGCCGCGCGGCTCTGGGCGCGGGATGCTGTTAGCCTCGGCAGATGATCCAAACAGGCCACGTGCCTTCCGGGCCTGGGGGGAAGCCAATCGGCAGCCCTGAAGACTTAATTTGAGATGTTAGGACACGTGGAGCGCTTGTGGCTGTGCCTGCGGCTCGGCCATCTTGACTGTGCGCACCGTGTGGAGCGAGCGCGCATGGATACGCAGCAGGGCGAACAGGCCCTGGCAGCAGCTATAGGCCAGCAGTACACCGAAGGCGAGTGCGGCAAGTACAGCACAGGTAAGACCCAGCAGGTTCATCGTGTCCATGGTGATTTCCTAAGTTGGCTTCCTAAGCGCATTCAGTCAGTCGTGTGGTGCGCACTGCAGGTCTTCTGTGTGGAGGAATCTGAAGCAGCCGTGATGCCCGTGCCTGCCACGTTCCTCTCGTTTCACTCGGATCAGGTTTTGTTCCGGTCAACCGCGTTGATCCTTGGCGAGCGTACTGTGCGTTGACCCTTGTTTCTATTGCCGACTAAGATACGTACAGCATTCACAGCGTTCTACTGTTGTTCGCGCGGTCCCCGTTCCTTTGGTGTAGTTCGCACCAGGCAACCCGGGAGCCTATTCCCAGAACCTCCCCAATGCCCATCACCAACATCACAGTCCGCGGTGCGCGTCAGCACAATCTGCAGGACATCAACGTCCAGATTCCGCGCAATACGCTGACGGTCATCACCGGCCTCTCCGGCTCCGGCAAATCCTCGCTCGCCTTCGACACCATCTACGCCGAAGGACAGCGCCGCTACGTCGAGACCCTCTCTGCCTACGCCCGGCAGTTTCTGGATCAGATTGAGCGTCCGGACGTCGACTCGATCGAAGGGCTGAGCCCTGCCATCTCGATCGAACAGAAGACGACCAGCCGCAGTCCTCGATCCACTGTCGGCACCATCACGGAGATCTACGACTATCTCCGCCTGCTCTACGCCTCGGTTGGGACACCTCACTGTCCCAACTGCGGCCGTTCCATCTCGCGTCAATCCGCGGAGCAGATCGTCGAGCGTGTGCTCGCACTGCCTGCAGGCGAACGCCTGATCGTCTACGCGCCTGTCGTCCGCGGTCGCAAGGGTGAGTTCCGTGACTTGCTCGACTCACTCGACCAGCAGGGCTTCAAGGCCCGCGTGGATGGCGAGGTACGCGACCTGGCCGATCCCATCTCGCTCGAGAAGCGCAAGAACCACACCATCGAAGCCATCATCGACCGGGTCGTGCTGAAGCCCGGGGTCGAGAAGCGGCTGGAGGCCGCCATCGGCCGTGCACTGCAGATGGCAAATGGTCTGGTCCTAATCGGAAACGCCGATGGAGAGCAGCTTTACTCCTCTTCAATGGCATGTCCGGACTGCGGACTCGATGTCCCTAAGCTGGAGCCTCGGAGCTTTTCCTTCAATAGCACTTACGGTGCATGCCCGGAGTGTCATGGTTTGGGCAGCATCTACGACTTCGACGCCGCTAAGGTGGTGACCGACTGGTCCAAGCCTTTGCTGGAGGGCGCCCTCGGTCCCGGATCGGGCTCGCAGTACCTGGCACGGCTGGTCAAACTGGCGGCGCAGAAGTACAAGATCCCGATCCAGAAGCCGTTCGAGGAGTTAACAGAAAAGCAACAGGAGTTGTTACTGTATGGTCCTGGTGCCGAGGCGCCACGTACCGGCTTCCACGGCGTCTTCTCCTGGCTGCGTGACTCGCTCGAGGAGTCGAAGTCGGACAGCTACCGGGAATGGTTGCTGGGGTACATGTCGGCTGCCATCTGTCCCGCGTGCATGGGTAAGCGGCTGCGCCCCGCCTCGCTGGCGGTGAAGGTGGGTGGCCTCTCCATCGCCGACTTTACCGGGCTACCTCTTGGCCGCGCCCTGACCTCGGCGCGCGCCCTGCACTTCTCCGAGCGCGATGCGCTGATTGCAGAGCGCCTTCGTCGTGAGGTGATCGAACGTCTCGAATTTCTGAACGCCGTAGGCTTGAATTACCTATCGCTCGACCGTAATGCGGCTACGCTGTCCGGCGGGGAAGGCCAGCGGATCCGCCTGGCCACGCAGATTGGCTCGCGCCTGCGCGGGGTGCTCTACGTGCTGGATGAGCCTTCGATCGGCCTGCACCAGCGCGATAACATGCGGTTGATTGCGGCGCTAGAATCTCTGCGTGATCTTGGCAATACGGTGCTCGTGGTGGAGCACGACGAGGACACGATCCGCAGTGCAGATTATGTGCTGGATCTGGGCCCCGGCGCCGGCAAGCTGGGCGGTCACGTCGTTGCGGAAGGGACGCCCGCAGACATCATGCTGGCCCCCGGCTCGCTGACCGGGCGCTACCTGTCGGGTGCCAGCAGTATCCTGCATCGGGAGCAGCCCCGCCCTGTTGGCAAGAACTGGATCACTGTCGAAGGCGCGGAGAGCCACAACCTGCGCAGCATCACCGCGCGCTTTCCGCTTAACGTGATGACGGTGGTGACGGGTGTCTCCGGATCCGGCAAGAGCACGCTGGTCAACGATATCCTCTACCGCGCGTTGGCTCGCCAGCTCTATGACTCGCGAGAGAGCCCGGGCGCGCACAAAACCATCAAGGGCGTCGAGCAGATCGACAAGGTCATCCGCATCGACCAGTCACCCATTGGCCGTACGCCGCGCTCGAACCCTGCCACCTACACCGGGGTGCTATCTGCGATCCGCGATATCTTCGCGATGCTGCCGGAGGCGCGTGAGCGCGGTTACAAGCCGGGCCGCTTCTCCTTCAACGTTCCGGGAGGCCGCTGCGAGGCGTGCCAGGGCGACGGACAAAAGCGCATCGAGATGAACTTCCTGCCGGACGTGTACGTGCTGTGCGATGTCTGCAACGGGAGGCGCTTCAACCAGGAGACACTCGCGGTCAAGTTCAACGGCCACTCCATCGCAGACATTCTTGACCTCGCGATCGAGGATGCGTTGCCCATCCTCAAGGACATTCCGCAGGTGCGGCAGAAGCTGCAGACCCTGGTCGACGTCGGGCTGGGCTACATCCACCTAGGGCAGGCGGCCACCACACTCTCCGGCGGCGAGGCGCAGCGCATGAAGCTGGCCCGCGAGCTGTCCAAGCGGCAGACCGGCAAGACGCTGTACCTGCTGGATGAGCCCACCACCGGCCTGCACTTCGATGATGTGCGCAAGCTGCTGGAGGTGCTGCACCGGCTGACCGACCTGGGCAATACCGTCATCATCATCGAGCACAACCTGGACGTGATCCGGAATGCGGATTGGCTGCTGGACCTGGGTCCGGAGGGTGGTGAGGACGGCGGCGCCATCGTGGCTGAGGGCACACCGGCGCATGTGGCGCATGTGGCGGGCTCGCATACCGCAGAGTTTCTGCGCCGCTACTTTCCTGCCCCTGTCCTAGGCGCTGCGGTGACGGGGAGCGTTGCGGCCAATGCAAATGGTGCAGTGAGTGCAGACGGTGCCGCCAACGCGAACGGCGCCAGGAAAAAGAGCATCCGCCGGCGGTCTGCTACAGTCCAGTAGGCAGTTGACCTTGACCGGATTTCCGGCGAACTGGTCAGATTTCGAATCGCTTGAGCAGCGTGATCTAAGTCTCCGATGACCTTCGATCCCAGTTACCTTCCGACGGACGATGCGCCAGTGGAGGCGCCCCCGCAGCCAGCGCCGGCCGCTAACTCCACACCCAACATTGGACATACGGTCATCTTTGCGTTCCTGCTACTGGGGGCCACTATCCTGAGCAGCATCGGCTTCGCTCTCTCCATGAAGCACATCCTGCCGTACGTGCATGAGTCGACAGAGCAGATGAAGACCGATCCGCGGGTGGTGATTCCGCTGGAGGCAGTGATGTACGCGCTGGCTGCGGCAGCCAGCCTAGTGGTGTTTCCGCTGGTGTGGCGTCGCTCTTTCGGGGAGGGCGTGCACTGGCGCGCCGCCGTGGTGCGGCATCGCTGGTGGATGTTGGCGGTGATCGGGGTGGCGACCAGCATCATGGTGCAGGTGCTGTCCAATTTCCTGCCGATTCCGAAAGAGCTGCCCATCGATAAGTTCTTCACCAACCGCATTGGTGTGTGGCTGGTTGCGATCTTCGGAGTTACCGTGGCTCCGGCCTTTGAGGAGCTGGCCTTCCGCGGCTTTCTGCTGCCCTCCCTTGCCAGCGCATGGGATTGGGTCGTGGGACGTGGTGAGCGCGCACGCCGCTTGGCGCAGGCCACGGAAGCCCCGGTTTGGAATACGGGATGGACACCGGGCCCCGGCATGGACGCGTCGCAATCCGGCTATGCTCTTCAGGAAGCCTCTGAACAGGTGCCGAGTACAGACGGACGGTCTGCTCTCGACATCTCGTCATTACCGACAGTGGACAACCACCCTGACCCGAGCTGGAGCTTGCCGGCGGTGATCTTCTCGACGATCGTCACCAGCATCGGCTTTGCGTTTCTGCACAGCGACCAGCTGGCCCGTTCCCTCGCACCGCTCTCGGTGCTATTCGTCGTCAGCCTGGTGCTTTCGGTGACGCGTCTACGCTTCCACTCGCTCGCGGCCAGCACGCTGGTGCACTCGCTTTATAACGCGACGATCTTTGTGATGCTGTTTATCGGCACGGACGGCTTTCGTCATCTGGACAAGCTGAGTAAGTGACCCGGAGGGTGGGCGCCTGGTGCGCTCGCTGCCGATTGTGAGCGCATGGGTTCCCTCCTGCCGCCCGCGTGTACGCGTATCTCTGCCTGTCCGCGATATCTTGGAGTACGTATGAAGACAACGGTAACAACATCCGCGCGCCAGCAACTGCTTACCCTACTGGCGAAGCAGTCTTTCAAGATGGGCGATTTCCAGCTCTCGTCCGGCGGCCGCAGCGACTACTACATCGACTGCCGCACCACGACGCTGCATGCCGAAGGCGCGCGGCTTACAGGGCTCGCGATCCTCGATCTGCTGGCGCACCATCACCTCAATCCGCAGGCGGTCGGCGGCCTGACGCTGGGTGCGGATCCCATTGTGTCGGCTGTTTCGATTGCGACCGCGCAGCGTCATGCCGAGAACAACAGCGGCCGCCTGGTGCACGGCTTCCTGGTGCGTAAGGCGGAGAAGCAGCACGGCACGAGCCGGCGTATCGAGGGATTCTGCGAAGCTCAGGCGCCGGTGCTGATCGTGGACGATGTCTGCACCACTGGAGGCTCTACGATTACGGCCATCGAAGCGGCGCGCGCTGCAGAGATGCGGGTGGTGGGCGTTGTCTGCCTGGTGGAGCGCACCGAGGCCAATGGCCGTCCCGCTGTAGAAGCAGCCGCGAATGGCGCGCCCTTTTACAGCCTGTTTACGGCGGAAGAGGTCCGCGCCGAACACATCAAACACCTGCCGATGTAGATGCAACGCCTCCCGCTTCGTGAAGGCGCGCAGAGAACGTCATGCGTCTCCCTGATCATGACAGTCGGCACACTACAGTCTGTGACCCCGCAGAAGCTGCGCATCGAGTGCACGTACCGGCTTAAGTTATTCGGCGCCAGGCCTCCAGACATACGCATCTGGCTGTGGCAGGCCGAAGTGTGCCAACACGCGATCTACGAACGCTCGCACCATCTCCGCCGTCGACACCGGCTGGTGATAGAACGAGGGGATGACGGGAAAGATCGTCGCACCGGCATCCGCGGCTAGCTGCATATTGCGCAGATGGATCTTGTTGAAGGGCGTCTCGCGCACGCACAGGATCAATGGCCGCCGCTCCTTCAGGCACACATCGGCTGCACGCTCAATCAGGTTGCCGGCCATGCCATGCGCAATGCCCGCCAGGGTGCCCATGGAGCAGGGAAGAACGATCATGCCCGCACACGGATAACTTCCGCTGGCAATCTGCGCGCCGATGTCCTGCTCGGAATGCTGCCGTGTCTTCGCCGGCGGGGCACCCAGCAGCTTCTCAAGCAGGTCGTTGCGGCCCGCCAGATGCAGCTCCTCAGCCATCACCCGAAGCGCGCTCTGTGAGGCAACGAAGTCGACTGCCTCGACCCGCTGATCCGCTTCAAGCGAGCGAAGCAGCTGCTGCGCAAGCGCGGCGCCGCTCGCTCCCGTGACTGCGACTGTGATCTTCACGCCTCCAGCACCCGGGCGAAGATGGCGTCTACGTGGCGCAGCTGCCGTTCAAGATCGAAGGTGCGCGCCAGTCGCTGCAGAGACAGACGTGCGGTGATCTCCGGGTCCGCCGCCACCAGGTCGCGGAAGACCAGCTCCTCACGCCAGGCGCGCATGGCATGCGACTGCACCAGCCGGTACGCGTCCTCACGGGACATCCCGGACTCCGCCAGGTCCAGCAGCAATTGGCCGGAGAAGATGAGTCCGCCGGTACTCTCAAGATTGCGCAGCATGCGGTGCGGGTACACCAGCAATTTGTCGATTACGGAAGTAGTCTTAGCCAGCAGATAGTCCGTCAGGATGGTGGAGTCCGGGAAGATGATCCGCTCGACGGAAGAGTGCGAGATGTCGCGCTCATGCCAGAGCGCGATGTTCTCGTAAGCCGCCTGGGTGTTCGCTCGAACCACGCGCGCCAGGCCGCTGATCTGCTCGCAGGTGATCGGATTGCGCTTATGTGGCATCGCGCTTGAGCCCTTTTGCTTCTCGGAGAAGAACTCCTCGGCCTCCCGCACCTCTGTGCGCTGCAGGTGGCGGATCTCCGTCGCGATCTTGTCCAGGGTGCCGGTCAGCACCGCCAGGGTAGAGATGTAGTGCGCATGGCGATCTCGCTGGATGACCTGTGTAGCCACTGGTGCAGGCTTGAGGCCCAGACGGTCGCAGATGCGAGCCTCATGCTCCGGCTTCAGATGGCCGAAGGTGCCCACGGCGCCAGAGAGCTTGCCCACCCGCATGTCTTCCGCAGCTGCGTCGAAGCGTGCCAGGTCGCGGTCGATCTCCGCATACCAGTTCAGCAGCTTGAGCCCGAAGGTGGTTGGCTCTGCGTGCACGCCATGCGTGCGCCCAATGGTGGGTGTGTGCTGGAATTCAAGCGCGCGCCGCTTCAGCACCGTCTTAAGACCCAGAATGCCCTCGCGTAGCAGGGCCGACGCCTCTTTCACCTGCAGCGCCTGTGCCGTGTCCACCACATCGTTCGAGGTGAGGCCATAGTGCAACCAGCGCGCCTCGGGGCCGATCTTCTCCGCCACTGCAGTGGTGAAGGCAATGACGTCATGCTTCACCTCGGCCTCAATCTCCTGGATGCGGGCCAGATCAAAGTCGCCCCTGTCGCGGATCGCGGCGGCGGCTTCCCGGGGCACAATACCGTCCTCGGCCAGGGTCTCGGACGCGGCAGTCTCCACCTTCAGCCACATGCGGTACTTGGTCTCGTCACTCCAGAGCGCGCCCATGGCGGCCCGTGTGTAGCGTGCAATCAAAGCTCGTTCTCCCGGCTTGCGCGCCAATCACTGCGCGCGCAATTCTTCATTCTACCGGCGCGTGCATCCTACAGTGTGCATAGGAGGCCAACCATGGCGGATGAGATCAAAGAAGAGATGGTGACGATTGAGCGCTACACGGACATGCTGGAGGCAGAGCTGGCCAAGGGCCGCCTGGATTCCGCGGGAATCACGAGCTTTCTTGCGGGGGAAAACGCCGGACGCCTGTATGGCAATGGCCTGGATAGTGTGCAGTTGCAAGTGCCGGCGTCCGAAGAGGAAGATGCGCGAGCGATCCTGAATGATCCCGGCCCAGCCGATGCGGACGTAAACACAGTCGCCTGAGAGCAACCGTGCCGGAAAGCGCCGTGGAGAACGTGTGCCGGCAGGCTGGAGTTAGACCGTGACACCCAGCAGCGCGCTCATTTCCTGGTAGAGGAAGCCGCGGCCCGGCCGGTACGGTTGTACCCACTTGCCGTCGATGACGAACTGCGGGATAGCCCGTTTGCCAACGTGGCGGACAACTTCGTCTGCCGCGCCGCTCACCTGCTCAATGTCGATCTCGGTGTAAGCGATCCCATGCTCCTCGAGGAAGCGTTTCGCCTCGCGGCAATCGCGGCACCACACTGCGGAGTAGAGAGTCACATGCATGCGCGGATAATAGCGCGGCCGAAGCGCCATTGTGAATGGCGTGTGACCTTTGTTTTCGGCATCTTCAGCGGGTTGTCTGACGCCGTTCCAGAAAGAAATTGCGCAGTAACGCACTGCTCTCTGCCGCCAGAAGCCCCCGTTCGACGGCTACCTGGTGGTTCAATGCTGGGTGGTTTAGCACGCTCATCACTGACCCGGCAGCACCCGCCTTGGGATCGTCCGCCGCAAAGATCAGACGGCTGATCCGGGCATGAATGATGGCCCCAGCACACATGGCGCACGGCTCCAGAGTGCAGACGAGCGTGCAGCCAGTGAGGCGATAGTTTCCCAGCGCTTGCGCAGCTGCGCGCAGGGCGACCACCTCCGCATGCGCAGTAGGGTCTGCATCCCGAAGCACCCGGTTCTGGCCCCGAGCGAGGATCCGGCTCTCAAACCAGACGACCGCGCCGACGGGCACCTCGCCTGCCCGGGCCGCTGCGGCCGCCTCGGCCAGCGCCGCCTCCATCTGTGCTGTCTCTATCACTGGCCCATCCGTGTCGTCCATCGCTCAGACCGCCGGCTGCTGCTGGGTCATGCAGTGCAGCGCACCCAGACCCCAGATGAAGTCGACGCAGTGAATGCCGACGATGCGCCGGTCCGGGAAGAGTTCCGCCAGCGTGTTGAGCGCGTGGCGATCGTTAGCGTCGTTGAAGGTGGGGACCAGAACCAGGCCGTTGGCGATGTAGAAGTTGGCGTAGCTGGCCGGCAGCCGCTGGCCTTCGAAGACGACGGGTGAGGGAAGCGGGAGCTCGACGATGCGAAACTCGCCGCCCCTACGATTGCGCGCGGCCCGCAGCCGCTCCAGGTTCTCCTTGAGCGGCTGGTGGTTCTCGTCCGCTGTATTCGCCTCCGTGACGGTGACAATTGTATTCTGGTCGACAAACCGGGTGATGTCGTCCACGTGGCCATGGGTGTCATCGCCTGCGATCCCCCGATTCAGCCACAGCACCTGATCGATTCCAAGGTAGTCGTGGAAGGCCTGTTCCAGCTGCTCGCGGCTGACGCCCGGGTTGCGCTGCTGAACCGGGCTCAACAGGCACTCCTCGGTGGTCAGCAGGACGCCTTGCCCGTTGGTATCGATGCTTCCGCCTTCAAGGACCAGCCGGTGCTCAGTCCCGTCGGCCAGCGTTATCTTGGGAGTAAAGCTGGGCAACTCAAACAACCCGGCGACGCGTGCGGGCAGCGCATTATCCAGTTCCCAGTCGGGATACTTGGCCCATGCGTTGAACTTCCAGTCCGTTACCGCCAGCTGGTGCTCGTGGGCTGCGGCGCGGTTGCGGCGCACGAAGATGGGTCCGGAGTCCCGCGTCCAGACCCGATTGGTGGGCCAGGAGTGGAAGCGAACAGCGTCCAGGTTTGCGTGTGCCCGCTTCAGCATGCCGCGGACACGCCGCTCTGCCTCTGAATTCTCGACGAGTATATGCACCTGCTCGACAGAGGCCAGCAGGCGAACGATCTCCGCGTACACCCATTGGATGGGTTGGAAGCGGCCAGGCCAGTCGGTGGCATTATGCGGCCACGCGATCCAGGTTGCGGTGTGAGGTTCCCATTCAGCGGGCATGCGGTAGCCCAGTGCGGCTGGCGTCTGCCGCACCTGCTGCTTATCCCCGTGGCTGTGCTGGGTGGGCGCGCTCACTTCACGTCCACCTTTGAGCTAAGCGGCGGGTCAAGAAAGCGCTGCGTGATGGGAGCGTAGGCGTCGATGCGGCGGTCACGCAGGAAGGGCCAGTTGCGCCGTTGATCCTCCAGCAGCTTGGGGTCCACCTCGGCGATCAGGATGTCTTCACGATCGTGCGGCGCTTTGGCAATGACCCGGCCGAAGGGATCCGCGATGAAGGAGCCGCCCCAGAACTCGAGGCCCGGACCCTCTACGCGATTGCCACGCACATCCCCATTCTCCCAACCGACGCGATTGGGTGCGGCAACGTATACGCCGTTCGCGATGGCATGGGAACGCTGGATGGTCTGCCATGCGTCGTATTGCGCCTCGCCGTACTGCTCCTTCTCTGCCGGATGCCAGCCGATGGCGGTGGGATAGAACAGCACATTTGCACCTTGCAGAGCCGTGATGCGGGCGCCCTCCGGATACCACTGGTCCCAGCACACCAGCGTACCCACGCGACCGACGGAGGTCTCCTGCGCCTTGAAGCCCAGATCACCCGGCGTGAAGTAGAACTTCTCGTAGTAGAGCGGATCATCGGGTATGTGCATCTTGCGGTAGAGGCCGGCGATGGATCCATCCGCTTCGATGGTCGCCGCCGTGTTGTGATAAAGCCCCGCCGCCCGCCGCTCGAAGATGGACGCGATCACCACGACCCGCTCCTCCCGCGCCACGGCAGAGAGCCGCTCCGTGCTCGGACCGGGGATGGGCTCCGCCAAATCGAACAGCTCGATATCCTCACGCTGGCAGAAATACTGCGCGCGGAACAACTCCGGCAGGCAGACGACCCGGGCACCGGCCCGTGCAGCCGCGCGAACGTGGTCGGCCGCCTTGTCCAGGTTGGCATCCGGATCCGGAGTGCAGGACATCTGCACCACGCCAATGCGGAATTTCAGTGCTGTAGGCATAGTTTGTGGGAACCTCAACCCATTCGATGGAGAACGCAAGCGAAAGGCGCGAGCCATAGGGCCCGCGCCTCGGGTGTGTCTACGGAATCTGCTACTCGAAGATCAGGATGGCCGCGGCGATCGTCGTGGTCCAAAGTCCGCGCTTGTCGCCGATTGCCGACTGCGTCACGTTCGCGGTGCGCACGATCTTGTTGGAGATGCGATAGATCTCCTTCTTCTCATCCCAGCTCTTGTCGGGGTCAAAGTCGACGTCAAGCGTGGTCGCCAGCATCTCTGCCGCCAGTTCTTCTGCGTACTCGCCGGCCTGCTCTTCGGTCTCGCCGAAGCTGTGGTGCTCGCTCAGGTAACCGTAGGTGTTGCGGTCGGTCGGGATCGCCACGCCGATGCTGGAGGCCACCAGACGATGCGGCTCGCGGGTGGAGTTCTCCGCCACCACCGCGAAGACGACTTCTCCCGGCGACAGATACTCCACGCCTTCCTTGCGTGGGATCAGCTTCGCATTGGGTGGAAATATAGATGAAACGCGTACCAGGTTCTGTGCCGCGATGCCTGCGTCGCGCAGCGCCAACTCGAACGAGGTGAGGCGCTCCTTATGCCGCCCTGCGCCCTTGGTGAAAAAGAGGCGCTTGGGGACCATGTTCTTGGGCAATTGTTGTTCCTCCGGGAGGGGCGCGACAGCACCGTTCAACCCCAATGAAAAGTATCACAGCAACAGAACAGCGCCTTGAAGCGCGTCCGACGAATTCATGCTGTTTTCATAGAATACGACACATCGACGTGGAGCGAATCAGGTCCGCTTGAGCCGATCTGACATGATGGTCTGATGGAGCAGCCGGAGAGCGAGCAGCACCGATCGAGCCAGGCGTTGAGTCGCCTGCGCGTGCTCTATGTCTCTACCCTGGTGCCTGATTACTACGGCGAATATCGTCTGCGGGCGCTAGGGCGTCTGCCGCTGGCGGATCTGACGGCACTGGACTGCGCGAATTACATGGGGCTGCCCGGAGTCATTGGCAAGCTGCAGTTCCGGCTGCAAACGGGAGCCGCTCCGCGCCGCCTGAACCACGACATACTGGCCGCAGCCGAGCAACATAGAGCCAATGTGCTGCTGGCCGACAAGGTGCTCGGTCTGCGTATGGCGACGCTGCGGGAGCTGCGCCGGCGCGGCGTCGTCTGCGTGAACTATGTCAATGACAATCCATTCGGCCCTCGTCGCGATCCAGGCTGGCGCGTGTACAAACAGGCGCTTCCCGCCTATGACCTGACCGCGGTGCCGCGCGACTCCAGCGTTGGGGAGTTCCGCAGCCGCGGGGCCCAGCAGGTCGTACGGATTCGCTTCAGCTACGAGCCCACAGTACACTTTGCGCCTGCGCAGAGCTGGAGCGACCGAGAGCGCGATCGCGGTGTCTCATTTATAGGCACGCCGTATGACGACCGCGCTGCGGTGCTTGCGGAGCTTTGGCGCGGCGGGGCGCCTGTCGTCATCTCCGGATCGCGCCCGCATTGGCAGGCCGCACTGCCGGCCGACGCCTTCGCCGCCACCTTCCGCGGCGGAGAGCTGAAGGGGAGCGCCTATCGTGAAGGCATCTGGCGTTCGCACATCAATCTCGCCTTTGTCACCCGCAGCAACCAGGACAGCATAGCGCACAAGTCATTCGAGATCGCCGCCTGTGGAGGCTTCCTGCTGGCCGAGCGCACAGACGAGCATCAGCAGCTCTTCCGTGAGGACGAAGAGGCCGTCTTCTTCACCGGCATCGAGGAGTGCCGGGCCAAGATCGACCGCTATCTGAGCGACGAGCCGGCGCGTGCGGCCATTGCTGCCGCAGGACTGAGACGCGCGCAGAGCTCCGGCTACGACAATGACAGCGTGCTTCGCGGATTGCTGGAGCACGCAGCCAGGTTGCTGGAGGAGCGAGGAAGGGGGCGAGCTACGCCGTGATCTTCGCCTTGGGCTTGCGCGTGAGCATGTAGAGCATGCCGCCCAGCCCGAAGACGGAAGCCATGCCGGCCAGGCCGAGCACGCGCAGGACAGAGACCGTGTAGCGGCCCTCGCCCGGCGAGTAGCTGCAGCAGTACAGCAGGATCAGGTCTGTAGCGGTGCCGATGCGTCGGTCGCTGGCCTCAAGCAGAGCTAGCCGCAAATCGCGCGGCTGATACTCCACTCCGCTCAGGTATTTAGAAAGACGTCCTTCCGGCGTGGCCACCATGATTACGCTGGAGTGGGCGAACTGGGTCATCTTGCCATCCGGCCCGGGCACCCTTACGTAGTGGAAGCCGACCGATTGGGCAAGCGCGGTAATGGCAGGCTGGTCCCCGGTAAGGAAGTGAATGCTGCCGGCCGGAGCTTGACCGTTCAGCTGAGCGATAAACTTCTGTTGGGCGGCAGCTGCGTCGGACGGCTTATCGGCTGGGTCGATGCTGGCGACGATCACGTCGTAGTCGCGTCCCGCCTGGTAGCCCGTCTGGCTGAGCGCTGCGCCCATGCCGTGCAGCACCTGAGGGCACAGCATGGCGCAGTTGTAATACACCAGCGCGAGCGCGACTGGCTTGTGGCCGAAGTAGGAGCCGAGCGGCGCATCCTGCCCGTTGCTGTCCCGGAAGTGCACATCCAGTGGCATCTGCGTGCCCAGCCGCTGATCGATGCCGGCGTCCTTGAGGAAGCCGGGCGCCGGACCCTGCGCCACCGCCCCGACCGGCTTGTCGGCCGAGTACTGCTGGCCCAGGGCCGGCAGTGTTACCGAAAGAGAGACCGATAGAGTCAGTGAGAGAGCCAGGACCAGGGAGTAGAGACAGCGCACGATGGCCGATCACCTCTGCCTCTAGATTACTCCGCTGGCCGGTGCCGGAGAGCTGAGTGCCAAGCCTGATGTTGGCCCTGCGCTACTCAGCGCGCAGGGCTCGTACCGGGTTGATGGAGGCAGCCCGTTGCGCTGGAATGATACTGGCCAGCAACGCGCACATACCCAGGGCAGCGACAGACCCTGCCAGCACCAGCGGATCCCAACCTTTCACCTGGTACAGCTGTGCTGCGATCAACCGCGAGCAGACCAGCGAGATGGGGATGCCGACCAGCAGCCCGATCAGGATCTGCGAAAAGGCCCCACGCAGCACCAGGCGGATCACGTCCAGCCGGTCCGCTCCCAGCGCCATGCGCACGCCGATCTCACTCGTGCGCCGCTCCACGGTATATGCAGTCACACCGTAGAGTCCCACTGCGGCGAGTACCAGTGCCAGGATGCCGAACAGCCCTGTCATTTGGGCCAAGGCGCGTCGCTGGTCAAAGCTGGCATCCACCTGGTCCTGCATCGAGGTGACATCCAGCAGCGTAAAGTTCGGGTCAACCTCTGCCAGGGCACGCCGCACCTGTGGCTCCAGTCCTTCCATGCTGCCTTTGATCTGCAGCACGGCTCCCTCGATATGGTGGGTGCTGTCCTCGATCGACTGCATAATCGGCGCGTCATACTGCACCCGCTGCGCCAGCGGCACGAAAAACATTGGCCGCGGCTCTTCAGTATTTTCCGGGTCGTTGTATTTCGCGTTTTCGACGATGCCCACGATCTCGAAGGTGCTGCTGTACTTCGGCAGGTCCAGGCCGAAGTGCGAGCCTATCGGATCTTCGCCCGGTTTGAAGAAGCGCTTTATGAAGGTCTCATCGACAACCGCAACAGGGCGCGTCGTTGGCGTGTCCTGGTCCGTGATGGTGCGCCCGCGAATAAGATGTTGGCCCATCGTCTCCAGGTACCCGGCGCTCACGTGATCCCATGAGGAGCCGGACTTCTCATCTTGATTGGGCATGCCGTGACGCTGACGGATCACCATCTCGCCCCAGTTGTCCTGCAGCGGCCCGTAGAGCGCTAGTGCGGCGCGCTCGACGCCGGGAATATGGGCCAGGCGGTTCTCCAGCTCGCGATACCTTGCATCCAGTTGCGGAGTCGTGTAGCTGGCAAACGGAGCAGTGAGACTGAGCAGCACGCGATGGTCGATCTCGTACCCGAAGTCCTGATGCTCCAGCTTCTGCAGGCTGTGGGTCAGCAGGCCGGCACCGGCCAGCAATACGACGGAGAGGGTCGCCTGCACGATGACGAGGATTCTCTGCGAGAGGGAAGATCGATCCTTCGTGCTTCGATTCGCGCCGCGCAATGCCTCTGCCGGATCCGCGTAGGCAGCGAACCAGGCGGGTGCGGTGCCGAACAGCGTGCCGGTTACGAGCGACAGCAGGAACGCGAAGCTCAGTACGGGGAATGAGGGGGTGGCATCGATAGGGACAAACCTTGCGCTGTGAAATGCCACCGCGACGATGGCCTTTACTCCCAGAAATGCCACCGCCAGTCCGGCGAAGCCGCTGAAGACGGAGAGCACGATGCTCTCCGTCAAGGACTGGCGTACTAGCCGCGCACGATCTGCACCCAGGGCCACGCGCACCGCGGTCATGGTCCGGCGTGATGCCCCGCGGGCCAGCAGCAGGTTGGCGATGTTGGCGCAGGCGATCAGCAGCACCAGACAGCAGACTGCCAGCAGAATGCGCAGGCTGTCGCCGTACTCGGTCTTCATCTCGCCTACGCCTCTGCCTGCGGGCACGACCTTGATGATCTGTTTCGGCAAGGACGCCCGGATGCTGCTCATCCACTCGGCCGGCATGCCGCTCTCATTCACCAGCCAGCCTCGCAACAGGCTGGTCATGCGGTCCGGCAAGGCCGCCGGCGAGGCTCCGGGCTTCAGCCTGCCGATGACGCGCAGCCACGCCTGAAAGCGGTGCAGAAAGGAGTTCTCCGCGCCGCGGAACATCGGCTCCTGGTGCAGCGGCAGCCACAGCTCCGGCGGATCGCTGCGGAGAGTCTCGCCGTAGAAGCCGGGTGGCGTGATGCCGACGATCGTGACGGGATGGGTGTCGACGATCAAGGTGGAGCCCACGATCTTCGGGTCGGACCCGTACTGCTGCTGCCAGGTGCGATAGCTCAGCATGCCTACCGGCGCCGAGGATGGCTGATCGTCGGTCGGCGCGATGGTGCGCCCGGCGAAGGCTCCGATGCCGAAGGTGGAGAAGTAATTCCCGCTGACATACTCGCCGCGCAGCGGTTTCGACACACGCTCTTGCGCGCCGCGGCGCACGCTGAACTCCGAACCGCCCGCCTGGAAGGCCGCCAGCTCTGCGAACTCCGGAGCGTTCTCCTTCATCCGTAGATAGAAGGGGTAGGAGAACATGCCCCACTTGTCCTGCGGCGAGCCTTCGACGCAGCAGTCCTGACCCTCTCCGATCCGATAGAGGCTGGACGGATCGACTACTGGCAGAGACTTGAGCATGACCGTATGGATCAGCGAGAAGATTGCCGTGGTGGCGCCGATACCCAGGGCCAAAGTCAGCATGGCCGTAAGGGTAAACACAGGCGATTGACGCATCTGACGCAATGCGTACGAGATATCCTGCCGCAGAGTCTCCATCGATTCAGCCTCTGCGCACTGGTACGGAAGTTGATTCCGGAAGGTTCCTGCAACTGCGAGGGCCGGCCCGAAGATATGATCGGGACCGGTGCCACATGCTGAATGTCTATAGAGAAGGCGATGGCCTGCTGCGGCTGCTGGACGCGGATTCCTCCCGTCTGGAGGATGGCGTCTGGATCGATATGGTGCAGCCCACCCAGGCCGAAGAGGCCGCAGTGGAGGCTCTGCTGGGGATGGACGTGCCCACGCCGGAGGAGATGCGGGAGGTCGAAAGCAGCAGTCAGCTCTACCGTGAAGGCAGCGCCACCATCATGACCATTCGCGTGCTGAGCGTCTCGGAGCAGCCGTCTCCCTTGCTGATCGCGGTCACCTTTATCCTCACGCCGGAGCGGCTTGTGACCCTGCGCTACGCAGACCCGCCTCCGTTTCGCGCCTTCGTCACGCGGGCAGCGAAGGAGTTGGGGTGTGCCCGGCGCGCGTCCGTTGTCATGGCGGGTTTGCTGGAGGCCACCGTGGCTATGCTGGCTGACATTCTGGAGGCCATCGGAGACGAGCTGGACAAGATCTCCACGAACCTCTTCACTCGCAATACAGAGATCAGTCAGGGCGTGGCCAGCACCGACCTTCAGGCGCTTCTGACGGCGATCGGCCGCAATGGGGACCTGGCCTCCAGAACTCGCGACAGTCTGCACAGCATCTCCCGCGTGATGCCAATCCTTGAGCACGAGAAGCTGGACGATCCGACGCAGGCACAGACGGAGCGGCTGGACACGCTGAACCAAGACATCAAATCGCTGCTAGATCTGGCTACGTATCTCAGCTCGAAGATCCAGTTTCTGCTGGATTCAGCCCTGGGCCTGATCAACATCCAGCAGAACGCGATTATCAAGATCTTTTCTGTAGCCGCTGTCATCTTCCTGCCGCCGACATTGATTGCCTCAATTTACGGGATGAACTTCGAGCACATTCCTGAGCTGAAGTGGCATATGGGCTATCCCTACGCGCTGGCAATGATGGTGCTCTCGGCCATTGTGCCCTACTGGTACTTCAAGCGTCGGCGCTGGCTCTGATTCATTGAGGTAGAGCTGCCAGCTTGACCGTGCGGCCAGTGCGGGATGAGGTCCGAGCGGCGTCCAGGATCTGCACCACCACCATGTTGGTGTCGAGCGCCGTCAGATCGCCCTTCGGCTGCATCTGGCCACGCAGCACCGCGGCGAGGTAGTGGAGCGAGTCGTCCTCGGGTGATGTGAGCGGAGTCGCTTCGCGCTCGACACCTGCTGTCTCGCCGGCGATCCGCTCGATCACCTTGTCTTTCTTCACGGTAAACAGAGAGCCGGTGGCGCCGTACACCTCCATATCCTTCCGGTCAAAGGGCCAGTTCCAGGAGGCCTGCAGAATTGCCTGTGCGTGCGGATAAGTCAGAATGACGGTGGCCTCGTCGTCGACGTGAGGATAGATCTCTGGCTTTAGCTGCTGGGTGACGGCAGTGACTGTCAGTGGGTGCTCACCGTGCATCAGCCATGTAGCCAAGTCTGCGCCGTAGCAGCCGAAGTCGAACAGTGCGCCTGCGCCGTTCTGCTCAGGATCGGTCAGCCACTTGAAAAACTCCGGATCGACGCCGATCTCCTTCGGGCCTTTGTGCCCATCATGCACGACCAGCTTGCGCAGCGGGCCCAGCTTTCCACTGTCGAGCTCACCATGGGCGGCCTTGTTCGACGCGTACCAGGTGGTCTCGTAGTTGACCAGCACCGGCACGTTCTGCGTACGTGATACCTGCCGGATGGCCAGTGCGTCTGCCACCGTAGTTGCCAGCGGCTTCTCCACCATAGAGGTGATGTGACGTTGTGCCGCCTGCTCGATCGCCGCGCGATGGCCCGCGATCGAGGTGTAGACGAGCACCGCCTGCGGGTGCGTCGCGTCCAGCATGGCTGCTTCGGCAGGGAAGAAGAGCGCCGGATCGAGGTGATACTTCGCCGCGTACTTCGCACGCAGCTGCGGATCCGGATCGGAAAGGCCCACCAGTTGCATGTCCGTGTGGGAAGGCAATTGATCCAGCAGTCCGGACACGTGCCCATGCACAAGGCCTACGATGGCTACGCGTACCGGGGCCGCCGGCTGTTCACCTGACTGCGCTGCCGCTGTGCCCAGCATAAGCCCCAGAATTCCAGCAAGCCTGCACCACAGATTCGATCTATGCATCATCGGGTATTCTCCCGTCGGTTTTCTTGGAAATTGGACGGCACCGATCATAACTCCGATGGCCGTCCTGCTCTTGCTTGCCGCCGCCAGGGAGCACCGGCTGGCCACTCCGCGTTGCCACGTGGCGAAGCTGGATGTTAGCGTGGACGGTTGTCGGCACAACGCCTTATCCCTCTCAACGGAGCACCCGGTACACATGCAGACGAGCTACAACGGCATCGCCCTGCCCGCAGGTGGCGAAGCAATCCAGTACGCGAACGGCAAGTATCAGGTGCCCAACCATCCCATCATTCCTTATATCGAAGGCGACGGGACGGGCCGCGATATCTGGCGCGCCTCGCAGCGAGTGTTCGATGCAGCGGTCGAGAAGGCCTACGGCGGAGAGCGCAGCATCGTCTGGTTTGAGATCTTCGCCGGCGAGAAGGCTTACAGCCAGTTTCAGACTTGGATGCCGGAAGACTCGGTGAACGCAGCGCGCGACCTGCGCGTCTCCATCAAGGGACCGCTCACCACACCGGTGGGCGGTGGCATCCGCTCGCTCAACGTCGCCTTACGACAGACGCTGGACCTGTATGCCTGCATCCGCCCCGTGAAGTACTACAGTGGTGTGCCCAGTCCGGTAAAGCACCCGGAAAAGTTGGACGTCGTCATTTTCCGCGAGAACACAGAGGACGTTTATGCCGGCATCGAATTTCGTCAGGGTACGCCCGAGGCCAAGAAGCTGATCGATTTCCTGAACAACGAGATGGGCGGCAAGAAGAAAGTGCGCGCCGATTCGGGCGTGGGCATCAAGCCGATCTCCATCACCGGCACCAAGCGCCTGGTGCGCGTCGCCATCCAGTACGCGATCGACAATCAGCGCAAATCGGTCACGCTGGTGCACAAGGGGAACATCCAAAAGTTTACTGAAGGCGCTTTCCGCGAGTGGGGATACGAGGTGGCCACGCAGGAGTTTCGCGAGCACACCGTGACAGAGCGCGAGAGCTGGATCCTCGGTAATCTGGAGGCGAACCCGAACCTGAGTGTGGAGCAGAACGCGGCCATGATTGAGCCAGGGCTCGAGTTTGGCTCCGATGACTTCCGCAAGGAGCTCTACGCCGAGGTGAAGCAGGTGATCGAGAGCATCGGCAAGACCCACGGCAACGGTCAGTGGAAGCAGAAGGTGATGATCAACGATCGCATCGCCGACTCTATCTTCCAGCAGATTATTATCCGGCCGGAGGAGTACAGCGTGCTGGTCTGCCCCAACCTGAATGGCGACTACATCTCCGACGCTGCAGCAGCGCAGGTGGGCGGCCTGGGCATCGCGCCGGGTGCAAACGTAGGCGATGGATATGCAGTCTTCGAAGCGACCCACGGCACCGCGCCCAAGTATGCAGACAAGGACGTCATCAATCCCGGCTCCGTCATGCTATCGGGAGTGATGCTTCTGGAGTTTCTCGGCTGGCATGAGGCTGCGAAGCTGGTTGAGGGATCTATGGAGAAGACCATCCAGCAGAAGTTCGTGACCTACGACTTCGAGCGCCAGATGCAGGGCGCCACCAAGGTGAAGACCAGCGAATTTGCCACACGAATGATTGGCAATATGTAACAGCATGCTCGCAGTGCGGGCACAACGGACAGGAGAGACATGCGGAAGAAAGTAACGATAGTGGGTGCGGGCAACGTAGGCGCGACTGCTGCGCATTGGATTGCAGCCAAGGAACTGGCGGATGTCGTGCTGATCGATGTTGCGGAAGGCGTTCCGCAGGGTAAGGCGCTCGATCTGCTGGAAGCCATGCCGATTGAGAAGCGCGATGTGCGCGTGACCGGCGCAAACGGCTATGCCGATGCAGCCAACTCAGACATCGTGGTGATCACGGCTGGTATCGCACGCAAGCCCGGCATGAGCCGCGATGACCTGCTGCAGACCAACTACAAGATCATGTCGGACGTGGTCGACAAGCTGATCGCGGTCGCGCCCAACACTATCCTCATCGTCGTGTCCAACCCGCTCGACGCCATGGCGCAGGCTGCCTTCAAGCAGTCGAAGTTCAATCGCGAGCGCGTCATTGGCATGGCCGGTGTGCTCGACTCTGCTCGCTTCCGTACTTTCATCGCGGAAGAGCTGAAGGTCTCCGTAGAGAACGTAACCGCCTTTGTGCTCGGCGGGCATGGCGACACGATGGTTCCGCTGCCGCGCTACTCGAGCGTTGCGGGTATCCCGCTCACGGAGCTGCTCGACGCAGCCGCCGTCGAACGTCTGGTGCAGCGTACCCGTGACGGTGGTGCCGAAATCGTCAAGCACCTGAAGACTGGTTCGGCATACTACGCACCCTCTGCTGCCGCAGTTGAGATGGTGGAGGCGATCCTCAAGGACAAGAAGAAGATTCTTCCCTGCGCCGCTTATCTCCAGGGGGAGTACGGGATCAACGGTTACTACATCGGTGTTCCGTGCAAGCTGGGCGAGCGCGGCCTGGAGCAGATCATTGAGATCAAGCTGACCCCGGAAGAAACTGCAGCGCTCAAGAAGAGCGCGGATGCAGTGAAGGAAATCTGCAGCGTCATTGGCGTTTAGCTGCTGCAGAGATGCATTGTCTTGAGTCTGCGGAACGTGAAAACATCGAGCACCAATCCCTGCGTGGCATCCTTTTAGGTTTGCGCACATAGTTGGCGTCAAAGCTGCCCTGCTGCGCAAGAACGGCCTCTGCTGATTGGCCGCAGCAAGTCTTCGCGATAGCCTGGGGATGGTACCGCAATCGCTGATGAGGAAACCATATCCCCGAGGGCTACGCATGCAGATTGGGTGTGACAGCTTCGTTGCGATCGGAAGCGATCCCGTCACCGGGGAGATGGTAACGGCACTAGAGCGGATGCGGGGCATTGTCGAAGAGATTGTTACCGCGGATCAAGCCGGCCTCGACAGCTTCGGTATTGGTGAGCATCACCGGCGGGAGTTTCTGGATTCTGCGCCCACGATGATTCTTGCTGCCGCGGCGTCGCGTACGAAACAGATTCGACTGACCAGCGCTGTCACCGTGCTCAGCGCCGCAGACCCGGTTCGTGTCTTCCAGGAGTTCGCGACACTCGATCTCCTCAGCGCTGGACGTGCGGAGATGGTCGTCGGGCGGGGATCGTTTATCGAGAGCTTTCCGCTCTTTGGCTTTCAGCTCGAAGACTACGACGAGCTCTTCGCGGAGAAGCTGGATCTGCTGCTCAAGATACGGGAGTCTGCTGAGGTGCATTGGTCCGGTCAGCATCGTGCGGCGCTCACCGGCCAGGGCATCTATCCACGCCCTTTGCAGGATCCGCTGCCCATCTGGTTGGGGGTCGGTGGCAGTCCGGAGTCATTCGTCCGCGCGGGTCAGCTGGGCCTGCCGCTGATGATCGCCATCATCGGCGGCGAACCGCACCGCTTCCGCCCACTTGTCGATCTGTATCGTGAGGCGGGCCGTCGTGCAGGGCACCCTGCGGAGACACTGACGGTAGGCGTACACGCACTCGGGTATGTGGCGCCGACGGATCAGCAGGCTGCGGACGACTTCTTCCCGGGATACGCGCGAGCCTTCACCGATATTGGGAGGGAGCGGGGCTGGCCGCCCGTCACACGGCGACACTTCGACGCACTGCTGGGTCCGAGCGGCGCGCTAATCGTCGGCGGGCCCGAGACCGTCATCGGAAAGGTTCGACACTACAACGAGGTCCTGGGCGGAATCTCGCGCATGCACTTCCAGATGAGCGTGGCGTCCCTGTCGCACCCGAAGCTGCTCTCAGCTATTCGCCTGCTCGGGTCGCATGTGCGTCCCGCGTTCCTGGCCAGCTAGCAGATCCGCGACTACCAGTACCGAGTTGCGACAACTTCAACGCCTACCGGGGAGAAGCCGACGACGCGGATGTGCAGAATCGCCTGCATATTTTTTTGCTCCCATCCTTCAGGGGCCGACTTCAGCAGCTCGCGCAGGCGGTCAGAGTTGGCCAGAAACTCCGCCGCTGCCTGCGTGCCGTACTCGCCGACGCCAGCGATCGTAATCACCGGGCCACCCGTCTTCGCGTGCAGCACACGTGTGATCAAAGCGTAGTCCGTGGTGCTGCCGGCAACGGACGCGGGAGCCTCCCAGGCGCGATGCTGCACCCTGTCTTCAATGCGTGTCCCGCCATGAAACGAGAAGGGAAGCTCGCCGGTGACCTCGAGCGTCCATGGATTGTTGAAGCCGCCGATCAGCACCAGCGGATGGTTGCGCAGGTCTCCAAAGCTGACGTCGTCGCCGGCCCGCAGGGTGAACTCATGCTTCATGCGGCTCAGCAGGGTCGCAGTCTGCACGGCGGCGTTCAGGTCTCCTGCAGTCACGAAAGTGCTGCGTGCCGGGGCCAGGTCGCTGGCCTTGATGGTCGAGTCCGGTGGCAGATCGACAAAGAACTCAGGGCCGTTCTGCTGCACGTTGTGCGTGACCCGGTACTGCTGCATGAACGCATCCGTGAAGCGATACGCGACATTCGATCCCAAATAGATGAGCGTTGGCTGGCCGGCCTGCGCCACGGGCGCCCAGAAGCGGCGCTCCGCCGAATTCGCATGCTGCGCTGTCCACCAAGCTGCGGCAGCCACGCACACGATAAGGAGAGCCGCCAGTGGCAGGAAGCGGATGGGGGAGCGCCGTGCAGTCGTGACTTCCAAAGCCGGTGCCGGGAGGGAGGCGGGCAGCTCTCCAACCTCAGCTTTGCTTTCCTCGGGTGGCAGCACCTGCCGGACCCGGGCCTGAAAGGTAGCGCGATAGGAACCCGGCAGCAGGTCGATCTGCACGGGAGCCTGCTCAGGCAGGTGATCCTGATAGTACTGCGCCAGCCGCTTGCGAACGTCCGCGGCGCGGACACGCACCACCGGGTCTTCGCCGGTATCGTAGTCTGGACTGCGATGGAATACCTGCGAGCCGACGATCCGTTCCTTGAGCGCAGTCGGCTCATCCCGCAGTGAATGATCGACGATGTAGGCAAGTAGATCACGGCACTGTTTGCTGGTACGAAAGTGCCGATCCTCCAGAACCTCAGCAAGTGCTTCACGGATCTCCCGTTCGCCCGGCTGGCTCCGCGGATCCACCCTGAGCCCCGGCTCTTCAGACTTCAACTGTTGCAGCATTTCGGGTCAGATCCCTTCCACCTGCAGGTAGCGAACGTATGTTACCTAGCAGATAAGTGACTGTAAAGATTGCGTTCGACCACAGCGAAGAGGCCACTACCGTATTCCACGTTGTCACCGCCATGAGGCACGGCGCCAGATGCTCCCAATCAAAAACGGCTCGGCCGCCGCAACGTGAGCCGGGCGGGCAGGTTGTCACTTCGAGGGAGGCACGCAGTGAAACATGTGTTCAGAGGTATGTGGGGCTTGGTCCTGGTCCTGCTCGTGGCAACGTTCACGATGTCGTGGAGCGCGAACGCTCAGGATTTGACGACCACATCGACCCTCCGCGGCGTCGTGACTGACAGCCAGGGAGCCGCCGTCGGGGGGGCGCAGGTGACGGTCACCGGGCAGCAGAACGGAATCTCCCGCACTGCTCCGAGCAACGGTTCTGGCGAGTATGTCTTCCAGTTCCTTCCCCCGGGCAATTACAGCGTTAAGGTTGAGTCGAAGGGCTTCAAGGCATATCAGCAGCAGGGCATCACCACGCTGCCGGGTCAGACAGTGTCGCAGAACGTGACGATGAGCGTCGGCTCTGAGACCGAGCAGGTCGTCGTCAGCAGCCAGGCGCCGCTGCTGAATACCAGCGATGCCAATCTGTCGGCAGAGATCACCTCCAAGCAGGTCGTCGATCTGCCCCTGAATCTCCGTAACGTGTACGGACTGGCGACGCTCAACTCCTCCGTGCAGAACTCCACCGAATCGCAGAAGGTGAACGGCGGCGGCACACAGGACACGGCTGACCAAGATATCTCCTTTCTGAATTTCGGGGGAGGGTTCTTCGGCACGACGGCGTTTCTGCTGGATGGGATATGGGACACGGCATCGGACTGGGGCGCGGTGGTGTACGTGCCATCGGTCGACAGCGTGGAAGAGTTCAAGATCCAGACGAACTCCTTCACCGCGCAATACGGCTTCAGTACCGGCAATGTCATCAACGTGGTCACCAAGTCAGGAACCAGCGACTTCCACGGGGATGCATTTGAATTCCTGCGCAATGACAAGCTGGACGCGAACTCTTACTTTAACAACTTCAATGGCCTGAAGAAGCCTTCGTTCCGGCGCAACCAGTTTGGCATTTCCGGCGGTGGGCCGCTCTTCATCCCGCGCCTGTACCAGCAGCGGCAGAAGACCTTCCTCTTCGGGCTGTACGAAGGCCTGCGACAGAGCACACCAGCTACCTTCACGGCCACAATTCCCACCCAGGCCTTTCGCGCGGGTGATTTTTCCGCCTTGTTGGGATCGCAGACCGGCACCGACGCGCTGGGACGACCCATCTACGCCGGTCAGCTTTACGATCCGTTCTCCACCCGGTCCACCACGGCAGGGCAGGTAGACCCGAGAACCGGATTGACCGCCGCCAGCAGCGGCTACATCCGCGATCCTTTCGCCAACAATCAGCTGCAGAGTGCGATCAACCCCGTAGGTGCTGCGCTTGCAAAGTTCTACCCCGCGCCGACCAACGATGGTCTTGCCAACAACTACGCGGCCAGCGCCAGCGCACCGGCGACCTCGAACGAGTACCTGATCCGGGTCGACCACAACCTCTCCGACATGACCCGCCTGTATGCGCGGTGGGCCCAGAAGTACGAGTACAAGACAAACTCACCTGAGTTCTACGGCCCCAACGACCCAGGTGGCCCGGGGAATATCCGGCCCAATAACCGATGGAGCTTCGTCATCGGGGCGAGCCACATCCTGAATGCGAAGACAGCCTTGAGCGTGAACGCGGGACTGACGCGATGGGCGGAGCAATCCAAATCGCAGTCGTTTCCGTTCGATCAGTCTTCGGTCGGACTGCCGTCAGCGCTCAACGCGAACTCGCCGCTCTTCCCTATTGTGAACGTCGAGGGTCAGAGCTCGCTGGGACCGGTGCAGGGCAATGAGGGCACCGGCTTCCGCAACGTCGGCAGCGTCAGCGTCGACCTGACCCGCAGCCAGGGCGTGCACGATCTATCCTTCGGGTTTATGGGGGCCCTGCTGCAGAACAACAGCAACAATCTGCCCAGCACTCAATTCACCTTCGATCACAACTTCACGGCCGGGCCCAATCCAAGCGGTGCCGGGGACAACACCGGCTTCGGCTTCGCTTCGCTGCTGATCGGTACCGCGACCAGCGGTTCGACGGCGAACAATTTCAATCCGGCAATCACGAAGAAGTATTGGGGCTTCTACGGGCAGGACAATTGGAGAGTGACGCCGAAGCTGACCCTGAACCTGGGGCTACGCTATGAGTGGCAGCAGCCGCCAACGGAGCGGGACAACCGCCAGGCTGCGTTCGATTACAACTCTGTCAATCCGATCTCTTCCGCGGTGGGCCAGACCGTACGCGGAGCACTCGTCTTCAACGGCGAGGGCCAGCGGCGCACGCTCTACCAGACCAACTGGACGAATGTTGCACCGCGCTTCGGGCTCACCCAGCAAATCTCGAGCAGGCTCGTCCTGCGCGGCGGGTACGGCATCTTCTTCGCGCCGCAATACTTCGGGGGCGGTTATAACCCGGGCTTCAGCCAGTCCACTCCCTACACAGGCAGTGTCGATGGTGGTCTTACGCCCTTTACGACCCTCAGCAATCCCTTCCCCGGCGGCCTGATCTCCCCTCCAGGCCGCAGCTTGGGTGGTCTGCAGGATGTTGGCTTCTCAACGAACGGAGTTCCCAACAGCCGCCACTCCCCGTACGTGCAGCAGTACTCCGCGGGCCTGCAGTATGCCTTCACTACAAACGACGTGGTGACGGCGACCTATATCGGCAATCACGGCACGCACCTGCTGCTGAGCAACTTCAATCACAGCGAGACAAACCCGTCCTACCTGGCCATGGGCGATGCACTGCTGAACCCGGTGCCCAACCCGTATTACGGGGTTATCAAGGCGAGCGGTTGTGGACTCGACCAGAAGACGATTCCGCTGGGGCAGGCGCTGCAGCCCTACAACCAGTACTGTGGCGTCAACGAGCCGCAGTCACCGGCGGGCTTCTCTCTGTATAGTGCTCTGCTGCTCGATTACAACCACCGTTTCCACAATGGCCTGAACCTGCTGGTCTCCTATACCTTCTCGAAGTTCCTTGACAACGTGGAAGGCACTAATGACTGGGCGATCGTCGGCAACCAGGGCGTCCGCAACTACTATGACCTGGCTGCAGAGAAGTCAGTAGATGGAACGGACACGCCGCACAGCCTGGTGGTGAACTACATCTACGAGCTGCCGGTGGGCCGCGGGCGCAAGTACGGCAGCGGGATGAATGGCGTGGCAAACGCCGTAGTGGGCGGTTGGCAGGTCTCCGGCATCACCAGCGTCAAGTCGGGCATACCGCTTGGCATCACCGGGGGCGGCAACTCGAACCTGTTTGGCGGGAACCAGCGTCCGAACGTCATCGGGGACCCTCACCTGGAACATCGCACCATTGACAAGTGGTTCAACACAGCCGCATTCGCACCGGCGGCGCCGTATACCTTTGGCAACGCGCCGCGCTTCCTCTCCACACTGCGTGCGCCCAGCTACAACAACTGGGATGTTGCAGCGGAGAAGTTCTGGTACCTGCATGAGCTGATTCGACTGCAGGGACGCGCGGAGTTCTACAACTTGCCGAATCATCCGAACTTCTACGCCCCGGATACAAACATCACGGATGGCTCCTTCGGTACCATTCGTCAGGCATTCGGCTCCCGCAGCATCCAGTTCGCATTGAAACTGTACTGGTGACCGAGATGAGGCAACTCCCAGGGAGCGCTCAGTGGAGCGTTCCCGCCTTTTTACTCATGTTCATTTCACCGCTCTTCGGACAAGGTGAGGACCTGGCGCTCATGCGCGCGCAGCAGGAGCAATCCGCAGGACAGTTTGCAGCGGCTGCAGCGGACTATGCGCAGGCTACGAGCGTGCAGCCGGCTGTACCGGAGTTGTGGGCGAATCGGGGCCTTATGGAATATCTGGCAGGCCAGACGGCCGAGTCGATCACCAGCCTGAAGCACGCCTTGAAGCTGAATCCTTCGCTGATCTCACCGATGCTCTTCCTCGGCAAGGGATACATCGACAAGGGGCAGCCGCAGAGCGCGGTTCCGCTGCTTGAACATGCACGGCGGCTTCGGCCGCAGGATCCGCAGATACTGCTTACCTTGGGCAAGGCTTACGAGAAGATGCAGAAGTGGTCAGCGGCTGCGGAGGTTCACAGCACCATCATTGCCTCTCATCCCGATCTTGCGCCGGCGTGGTTCTCGCTTGGAGTGGATCGTCTCTCCTTGATTGATGACGAGGGGCGGAGGCTGGCACACACAACACCGAAGAGTGTCTGGGCGAGCGCTCTCTACGCAGATGAGCTTATGACGCAGGGCCGCACGGGTGAAGCGACGGCTCAGTACCAGGAGTTGGCAAGGAATGCGACCCCGCTTGAAGCGGCGTGCCTGCTGCGCACTGTGCGCAATGATCTGCAATCCAGTCCAAATCGCCCAGACCCATCTGCAGCCGAGGCAATCACCAGCGCGCTTGCTGCGAAGGCCGGATCTACAGAGCCAAAGTGCGGTCCGCAGCAAGTAGCCACCGCATACTGGGATGGCGAGCATGAAGCAGCCGCAGCCGCTGCCTCGCAGCACTTGAAGATAACGTCGAATGCGCCAGAGGCACTCTACTGGTCGGTGAAGGCGAACGAGAAGAGCGCTGTCGAAGCGCTCGCGCACTATGAGCAACTGGCGCCGCACTCGGCAGCAACTGCAGACCTGCTAGGGGATCTCTACCGCCGGCGGCGGCAGCCCGACCGTGCGATCGAGGAGTACCGGCGGGCACTGGCGATCGACCAAGACGATGTTGTCGCCTGGCTGGGCATCAGTGCTGCCTACTTGTCTGCGGGCAAGATGGAGGAGTGGATGGGTGCCGCGCGCTCAGGCCTCCAGCGCCGGCCCGACCACCCGCAGCTGAACCTGCTCATGGCTGAGGGCCTGGTGGCGAGCCACCACTACGACGAGGCGAAGCCTTATCTTGAGCGCAGCCGTCTGGTTCCGGCAGAGTTGCTGGGCCGCATGCACGCACTGGCCGGCACCGTGGCCGCACATGACGGCGACACGAGCACGGCAATTGCTGAGCTAGCACAGGCGCTACCGACCGATGAAGATGGCAGCCTTCACTATCAGATTTACCGGCTCTATAAACAGGCCGGCAGAGAGCGCGATGCCGAGCAGGCCATGGCAGAGGTCAAAGCGATCCAGGCACAAAGGCGGGAGCACGCAGTCGTCGCTCTGAAAGAAGCGAATGGCCAAAGCAGCGACTGACGGTACGGAGCAGCGGCTCAAACACCTTTGTCGGCTGTGTCGTACTTTGGCGCGGACGATCCTGTTCGCGTTCCTGAGTGCGTGCGCATGCCACCTTGCTTACGCAGCAGAGGCGCCGGCTACTCTCGATCCGGTACCGGCGGAGGTGAGCTCAACGCACTTCCGCATCGCTATCCCGGGCGCGTCCTCATCCGTGATGCACGCAGCGGCTGGCTATTACACCAGCAGCCTCGAGACGAATGGTCCGGTGGTGGTGACGATTACAGCGAGTGACCCGCACTATTGGGACGCTGGCGTGGAGGTGCAGCCGATGCGGTTCGGCATCCGGCCCACCCGCCAAGGAGCGAGCATCACGTTTACTGTTCCTGGCCCCAGCAAGCTGTCGATCGAGCGGCCCGGCGATCACTTCGGCGACTCCGAGATGCTTTTCCTGTTTGCAAATGCCCCGGAGGTCTCGCCGCCCAACGCCGGAACGCCTCACCTGCGCTACTACGGCCCCGGTGTACACCACCAGAACATTGACGCGCGCAGTGGCGACCGCATCTACCTGGCCCCGGGAGCGGTGGTCTTGGGGGCGCTCAACCTCTGGCAGGTGCATGATGTGCGGGTCAGCGGGCGCGGCACGATCATCTACGACGGGCCGCAGGATCCGGATCACGACCAGGGATGGATGCACAAACGTAACTGGCATCTCATCGTGATGGATCGAGCGCACGACATATCGATTGAAGGGATTTCCGGTGTCGTACGCAGCCGCACCTGGATGATCCAGATGCGTGACTCTGGCCAGGTGGAGTTTGCCAACGTGAAGATCATCGGCGGCAGTCCCGGGAATGCGAACCAGGATGGTATGGATTGGCTGGGAGGCGGAGACACCGTGGTCCGCGACTCCTTCTTCCGTGCGGCAGACGATGTGTTCGCGATGTATGGAAACTGGGATGGTTACGAGAAGCAGAAGCTGATGCAGCCCGGACACCCCGTGGCGCACATTCTCATCGAGGGAAGCACGCTGTCCACCAGCATTTCGAACATCGTGCGGCTCGGCTGGCCGGAGAAGACCTTCGACAGCACCGACTTCCAGATGCGCGACTCGGACGTACTCCACATGGGCTTCGGCAACTGCAAGGTCCCCTTCGCGCTGTTCGAGCTGTGGGCAGACCCCGGCGGGCGCGGCGAACATCGCGACATCCGCTTCGAGAATGTGCGCATGGAGGACTGGTACTCCCTGACGCAGATCATGCAACGGAGCCCGTCGGTCCGTGATGTGATCTTCGACGGCATATGGGCGATGGATGGGCCCGGCATGACCGGGTCCGTCGTCCTGGGTGATGTTACTGGCGTGAATCTGCACGCAATCAACGCTCCCGCGCCCGCACCCATGCTGCAGATGCAGGACGGCGCAACGCCTGCAAACCAGCAGGCCGCTGCTGCGACTGCCGCCTTCGACGTGCCCGGCGGGCTGATTCGTCCCGGAGCAGGCGTCGCTTTCCATGCGAATGGTCCGGATGAGCCGGGCCTCAACTACACGTGGAGCTTTGGCGATGGCACAACTGCGCAGGGACACGATGTGGTGCATGCCTTTCCGGACGACAAGGGAACGCTGCTCGACGGCTCTGGACGCTACCGGGTCCTGCTGCATGCAAGCAGCGGCGCCGCGCAGTCGTGGGCTTCGCATCCCGTGGTGGTCGCCGCGCAGCTGGAGCCTGCCTTGTCGGAACCGACGCATGATGCCGCGGATGAACTCGTTCGCGTTCCGCTAGACGGCGGATATACGGTCGTGCTGCTGAGCGATGGGGGTGAGGGTCTGCAGATCGACGATCTGCCCGTTGTGCCCGGTCCCACGCCGCGGCCGCTTGCCTGCGGAACTCCCGGACATGTGGTGCTGCCGGTGCGCGCTACAGCCGCACTTGCGGCTGGTATCCACCGGGTCCGCATCGTACCCGGAGCGCAAAGCGCGCACCCCACCGGCGCACATCGTGACCTGATGTGGGATGGTCCTGCTCAGCCCCAGTTGGCCCGTGATGCGTCTATAGGAGAGAGTCGATAGAGAGTCGATAGACGCGAAACCAAGGCCATTGCAGACCATCACCGCTCCACGACCCGTGCTAGCCCCGTTTGCGTCCCTCTCTGCTGCTTTGTGAAGGCCGGGGTTCAGCCTACTTCCGCCTCGGGCGAGAGCCGTCGATGAGGATGTCGACAACTCTGCGGGCGCTTGCCTCCCAGCCGGGCTGGGCCATCGTATGGAAGACGCCGACGAGGGCGCGGATGAAGTCAGCCGGTTCGGTGTCTGAACTTAGATCGCCATTGCGGATCGCGCTCTGCACCAGTCCGGTGAATGTGCGGTGGATCAGCCCTTTCGCGCCTTCGATCAGGCGCATGGACCCGCCGGGTAAGGAATCCATAGCTGGCAGAATGAGCCGCTTGTCTGCCACGTGATCGACCAGCAGCAGCATCCAGGCACGGAGAGCTTCGAGCGGCTCCATCGTCACCGTAAAGCGCTGCCCCGCTGCCGTCAGCTTTTCGACCTGGGTACGGTAGACCGCTTCGACAAGCGCGTCGCGGGTAGGGAAGTGCCGATACAGAGTGCCTGAGCCGACCCCTGCCTGCCGAGCGATGTCATCCAGGGCCGCTTCCGCTCCATGCTGCTCGAAGGCTCGCTTCGCCACCTCCAGAATGCGCTCACGGTTGCGCTGCGCGTCAGCACGCGGTTTGCGAACAGCCGGAGTTGGCATGGACTGCTTCCGGGGCATGCCTTAAGTTTCGCAGAAAACTTTGCAACCGGGGACACCCTCCGTATATCTGATAAGCGGAGGCGATCTCCATTTTGGCGAGTAAGCAGCTGTTCATGCCTGGCGTGGTGCCCCGGCACCCGTCAACTAACCAGTAAAGGAAAGGGTGTATGCGCATATTCGTGACGGGTGCGACAGGATTCATTGGGACAGAACTGGTGAAGGAACTGATCGAAGCGGGACATCATGTGCGTGGTCTGACCCGCAGTGACGCGGGCGCGAAGCAGTTGGAAGCCGTTGGCGCGGAGGTGCATCGCGGCGAACTGGGCGACGTGGCCAGCCTGCGCAGCGGCGCAAACGGCATGGATGCGGTGGTGAATCTGGCGTTCAACCACGACTTCTCGAAGTTTGCGGAGAGCTCCGAGGAGGAGCGAAGGGCGATTCAGGCGCTGGGCTCAGTGCTCGGGCCCGGGAAGCTGCTGGTCGTGACCTCAGGAGTCGGAATCACGGCCGGCAGCCCAGGGCATGTACGTACAGAGGCCGATCCGGGGGTAACTTCCGGTGCGATTCCGCGACGGCCAGAAGAGGTGGCGAAGGCCGTAGCCGAGGGTGGCGTCCGAGTGGCGATTGTGCGGCTGCCCCAGGTACATGACACGCGCAAACAGGGGCTGGTGCCGATGCTGACCCAGATCGCTCGCGACAAGGGCGTCTCCGCGTACGTTGGTACCGGCGCTAACCGCTGGGCCGCGGCGCCGCTCAAGGATGTGGCTCACCTGTATCGTCTGGTCGTCGAGCACGCAGGAGCAGGCCTTACCGTATACCACGCAGTACAGGAAGAGGGTGTCTCACTGCGCGAGATCGCGGAGACCCTGGGCAAGGGGCTGAAGGTGCCCGTTGTGTCCATCCCTGCGGAGAAAGCTGCGGAACACTTTGGGATGTTCGGGCACTTCGCCGCGATGGACATGCCTGCTTCGAGCGAGTGGACGCGCAAGGCCTTGGGCTGGCAGCCGACCGGCCCTGGATTGATCGCAGACCTGACGAACATGAGCTACTCCTGAAGACTTTCACTGGAGTGGGGGGGGGGGGGGGGGGGGGGGGGTGGGGGAG
>CAXUMX010000021.1:38805-47487 GCA_964252395.1 uncultured Acidobacteriaceae bacterium
CGCCCCCCCGGCCGTGTTCGCCGCCGCCCGCCCCTCGACCAGGGAGCCGCGTCCCTGTTGCGGGCCGCAGAGATGCCTTCCTCAAGCAGTTGCCGCAATGGCACCGGAACCATCGGCATGTGCCAACTGCAGAGGAAGTGCTGGACGGCAATGTAGCCGTCCATTTCGGTGATGTGGTGCCAAGTTGCTCTGGG
The DNA here is from genome assembly GCA_964252395.1 of uncultured Acidobacteriaceae bacterium. Taxonomy (GTDB): domain Bacteria; phylum Acidobacteriota; class Terriglobia; order Terriglobales; family Acidobacteriaceae; genus KBS-83. The sequence goes on from CAXUMX010000021.1 coordinate 39,000, forward strand.
AGGTGCCACAACGACTGTGGCCTGCGGCTTGAAGTACTTCGCGAGACAAGATGATGACGTCCAGAAGATCTGGCGCAGCACACGGCAACCTAGCTCCTGCGAAGCAGTAAAGTGTGTCCGCTTGCGGACACACTGCTGCGGAATCGGACATGCGAAATGGCAAATAGCGCGATCGGCGCCCTCGAATCAGAGCAAAGACGCAACTTTGCCAATGGCATTGTTCTTGCTTGTGAAGAGGTATGAAGGTTCTCCGAGGAAGCTCGCACCGGAGCCTCGCGCGTACTCGGCACGTGAGCGAAGACATGAGCGTCACCACGATCGATACGTGAGATCGAAGCATCGCCTCTCGATCTGCGTCCAGTGGATGGCGGATACTGCGTTTGCGCTGTCGTCCGATCGGAGCGTGCCTCACCAATGGTCGTCCTGCTCATTGCGCCTAGTGGAATGAGTCATGGAACCGCGAACAGTCACACCTAGATCACGGAGTCCGACATGCAGGGAATTTCATCTGAGGTGCGATTTGCCTGGCGTCAATTTCAAAAGCAGCGAGCATCCAGCCTCATCGCTCTTCTGACGCTTGGCGTAAGCATCGCAGCAGGGGTCGTCATCTTTGCTCTTGTGGATGCTGTGCTGTTGCGTCCACTCCCCTATGACCAGCCCGACCGCGTCTACTCGGTCAACACAATCCTTCGTGGCAGCAACGCCTCTAGTGAACACTTCGCGTCGTGGCCAGACTTCTTCGATCTGCGCCGTTCGAGCAAAACGCTGAGCGCAATGTCGGGATACAAGACAAAGAATGTGACGTTCGGAAAGCCGGGCGAAGCTCTGCGTCGCGTCACGGGAACGACACTGTCCTCCGGCATGGCAGCAGTGCTCGGCATTCGCATGCAGCTCGGTCGAGACTTCACCCGTTCGGATGAGCTTGCGGGGAATCGGTCTGTCATTCTTACTGACAAGCTTTGGCGAAACGAATTGAATGGGGACCCGCGCTGCATCGGCCAAACTCTGCAACTGGACGGCAGTAGTTACACCATCATCGGTGTCTTGCCGCGCGGATTCGTCTTCCCGGGCCAGGATGAGTCGGAGTTCTGGATTACCGACGCGGTCGAAGCCGAAGGTAGCGATCCCCCAACATCACAGCGCGGTCAGCATACGTTGCTGATCATCGGCCGTCTTGCTGCAGGCGTGAGTGCACAAGCAGCGGCCGCGGAACTGACACGCCTGCAACTGACTCTGAGCGCGCAATATCCCAACACGGACGCCCAGAATGCAGGCATCGCGCTTGAGCCTCTCGCGCATAGTTTTACCGGAGATGTCAGAACGCCGCTACGAATATTGCTTGCCGCAGTCACGGTACTGCTGTTGATTGCCTGCGTCAACGTTGCTGGCCTTATGCTGACTCGCTCCCTGACACGGGGAGGGGAACTGGCAGTTCGCGCGGCACTCGGGGCTTCCCGATGGGCGCTCATGCGCCAGGTCATCTATGAGGCCCTAGCGCTAGCGCTTGCAGCCGGAATGCTTGGCGTGGGCTTAGCGTCCGTCATCTTGGCCATCGCTCCGCGCTACATTCCTGCTGCGCTCCCCCGCGCGGCCAGCCTGTCTTTCGATTGGCGTGTGTTTCTTTTTTCACTGAGCGCTTCCTTGCTCACCGGCTTGTTGTTTGCCGTCTTTCCGGCCTGGAGAGCCTCGCAGCAGCAGCCAGCGGCTGTCATCGGCAGTCACCGTCGAGGAAGCACGGCCGGAAAGGCGCGGTATCGACTGCACGGGGCGCTCATCATCGGCGAGACAGCTCTAAGCATGCTTCTCCTGATCGGCTCAGGTCTTCTATTACATAGCTTCGAACGAGTCCTGCACACCGATGTGGGGTTCCAACCTCAGGGACTACTGACCTTCCGCATCGCCGTCCCGAGTGGTCATTTCACGCCTGAGCAGACGGCCCGTTTCAGTGAGGAACTGCGCACCAAGCTACGGGCGCTGCCCGGTGTCACGGACGCGACATACGGTTTCCCTTTGCCGCTTGCTGGCGGAAACATGCGCACCGGCTTTGAGATCCCGGGGCGGACGCTTCCACCGGGGGAGACGTCTGTGGCGCGGCTCAGCATCGTTGGCCCTGACTACTTTCGTACGATGCGCATCCCGATATTGCAGGGGCGCCTCTTTACAGAACCCGAGCAGCAGCCCAATGGACCGAAGGCCGTCATCATCAACGAAGCCTTTGCTCGCCAGTTCTTCCCGGGCCAGCAAGTCCTGGGCAAGCAGATCGGTTCGCTCTTCCTGAGAGGAGCAGACAAGCAGCCTGTGTGGCAGATCGTCGGAGTCGTTGGCAATGTCAAGCGGCGAGATCTGACAGAGAACGCTTCGCCCGAGTACTACATCTCTCTTTTGCAGAACGATATTGGAGCCCCGGTCTTCGCGCTGCGCGTCAGCGGAGATCCCTTGGCGCTGGATGAAAGCGTTCGCCGTCTCGTTTCTCAACTTGACCCCGCTGTTCCGGTATTCAGCCTTTTGACATACGACGGCCTAATCGAACGCAGTAATGCTCTCAGGCGTTTTCAGGTTATCCTGATCACCGGCTTTGCAGTTGTGGCAGTACTATTGGCAGCCATGGGTCTATATGCATCGCTAAGCTACCAAGTCTTCGAGCGCCTATCGGAACTCGGCTTGCGGTTCGCGCTGGGTGCACAGCGAGGACAGATACTCTGGCTCGTTCTCCGGCGCGGGCTCAGCCTCGCAGGAGCCGGACTACTCTTCGGCCTGATTGCCGCTCCGGCGCTGACACAGTATGTGCAGAGTCTTCTCTACGAGACCAGACCGGAGGACGAGATGACATATGTCGCGGCTGGCCTGCTGCTGCTCGCAGTGGCAGCGGTGGCCAGCTTGGTACCTGCGGTGCGTGCCTCAGGCGTCGAACCTATCGAGGCATTGCGTTCCGAATGAAGACGGTGGTTCTGGACTGCGTACATGCTGAAAACGCGTCATCTACTTGCGTGTAGCCCGAGTCTGCTTCTGTTTGTCCTTCCGGGGCATGCGGGGCAGCTTGCCCGGAAGGGCGAGTGTGCGACCGTTCGCGCACATCCGGTGCGGGAGTACCTCGACACGTCAGCGGGCCTCAGCTTCGAATACCCGTCGACGTGGATACTTGGCTCCCCGCCAGAATACCTGGTGCCAGACATGCTGATGGACCAGCAGGTGGCGAAGGCAAGCGTTTACTCGAGAGGTGGACGCGCTTATCGCAAGACCAATCTGATCGGAGAGAGCTTCAGCTACCTGCGGCTGCCAGCGACCGGCGCGGACGCGTGTGCAGCGCGGGCCCAACAGAACCATGGGGAAATGGAGAGCGTCGATTCCATCGAAGTACAAGGCGCCCGCCTGATGCACGGCAGCACAAGTGAAGGTGCCACCTGCCATCTCATCTCGCAGGAAGTGTATTGGGTCTATCGAGGACGTACCTGCTACCTCTTCGAAACCGATTTAGCGTCTGTATGTGCCGATGCCGATGTAGGGAATCGAGCTCTGACTGAAGGAGATTACCAGGCGTTGCGATCTCGACTGCTACGCATTGTGAAGTCAATCCGTTTCGATACGCACTGACGCACCGGGAACCCTGCATGCGCTTGCCTCTGAATGCGAGTTACTGCGAGGTTCGAATCCCTTTGACGTTCTCCAGCCGCATCTCCAGCCCCCAGCCGTATCGATTGGGTGTGCTGTCCGCATGGATGGATGGCACAAGGGCGACGACGATCTCATTTGCTCCGCGCCGGAGCGGTATATCGAAGGAGCCGTTCTCAAGCGACAACCGTCCATCTGGCTCACGACGCGCACCCTCGACGCTATAGAGGTTCTTGGCCTCGGTGACCTGCCTGCCATTCACGAAAATCCACATCTGCCCGATCCACCCCATGGACGCGTGCTTCGTTTGCTCACGGTCTGAGACTACGGTGGTGCGCAGCCAGGTCAGCGGGGGAGGATCGAAGCTGAGCCGGAACTGCCGATTGAGGTTCACCATCCCGAAGCGCTCAGCCGATGTCGACTTCCAGTTGAGGGAAGCAAGCTTTGCAATATCGGCGTTGGTGGGAGGAGCGGTGAATCGCGCAAGTGGAGCCACTTGCCAGTGCCGCAAGTATCGAGGATCAGAGATCGTGGGATCCGGCGTTGCTATGGAAGGTAGGCCTTCCGTCGCGCGAGGAGTGACGGTAAGGTTGGCGTAATACGCAGGGCCCTTCAGCACAATGTGACCCTCCATGGAGCGGCTCTCCAGACTCCCGACTACGAGTGCCGGTGTTGTCATCCAGTTGAGGTACACATTCATCCGGTGTCCGGAGACCACAAGTTTTACATGATTCCAGCCATCGAAAATCAAGGCCTGCGTCTGGTACTGGGGATAGGAGTTCCACAGCAGAAAGCCGTGAATGACGGGCGTGTACTGGATGCAGTCGTTTGAAGCGCGACAATCCGGCGCACTCCTGACGTAAAACTCCTCACCATTCTCTGCGAAGCGTTCTCCTTGCACGCGAAACGTGATGCCGGGTATGTCCTCACCGATGGGCTTCATATCGAACTCGATGGTGCCATCGCGGAACGTAAGTCCGTAGAGTTCGGTAGCGCCGGACTTGAGGGCGAGGATGCCCTCCGGAAATCCCTCCTGACGGGTGAACGCCACTACTGGCTTCGTTCCGCCGGGGATGGGCGCAAGGGCGTGCCAATGCTCCTTCGTGAGCGGCACGTGAATGGGCGTCGCGGGATGACCTGTCTGTGCGACAGCGGAGGCTGCTGCAAGAAGCAGGCCGCTCAACATCTTTGCAAATCGGCTCAACACAATCCTCGTCTACTCTCTCTCTTTTAGCATTCAGCTGGTTTCCTTCAGCGATCCAGGCGGGTGGTGCTTACGCAGCTTACTGCCTGACGTACACCAGTTCGCCCGCGTACTGCGGCTGACCGGCCGGCCAGGACAGATCCACCCAAGCCTTTCCGTTCTCCACGAGTGTCATGCGTCCCTCACCCTCAGGCTTGCCGTTGCGCATGACTTCATAGAGCAGCACAGTTGGACCCTCTGCCCTGACGCTCAGTGTCAGTCCCGGCGTCGGCCTGGAGCGATGAATGACCATCGGTCGACCATCGGTCTTGCCGGTCACCACCTCACCGAGGGAAGGGATCTCCCACTTGATTCCGCCGTTCCGGTCCAGCGTGAAGCGATAGGCATCTGCAGCCTGCCCCTTCACTCCGGGTGTGCTGCGGCCTGCATCAAGCACCCATGTGCCGTTCCAGGCATTCTCCTGCGCCGATGCAAGCGGGCTGAGTAGTGCAACGAGGAGCAATATGCGCTTCATTTCCTGGTTCCTTCCTCTTGTTATTGTTTTCGGTCCTTGATGTCGGCAGAGTGCGTGACATTTCGTCAGACCGCTGCCTTCCCAGCCATGTACGCGAATCGGGCTCTTTTCTGAACCGGATACGCAGGTCGTAGAGGCGAGACGAGCTTTGCATCAGGAGTGATCGTAGATCCAGATCGCTAGAGAACAGAGTCAAGGACAGGTCTTTCTATAGTGCGAAGCTCGCCAGGTCGCAATGATCGAAAGAGAAAGAACAAGCCACTCGAGAAAGAACTGGCTCATGCTGAGCAGAGCCAGCCGTACAGGGAAAGGAGAGAACAGCGGATACAGGGGCAGCCGTATCAGGCTTGTGTTGATCGCCATGATCAGACATATGAACTGCACCGTGCGTATAGCGCGCACGGCAGAAAGACGGTCCCAAACCAAAGCGCTGAGAAGGAAGGCCGCCAATGTGGGTTCGAGAAAGGTGATGTAGGCCGGGATCTCCAGACGCCAGCCACGCGTGTAGACCTCTGTGTGTTCCAGGTAGGAGTAATGGGCCAAGGCCTTGCCGAGCAATGAGAGGAACATTGGCATCAACACGTAAGTGATGGTTGCTGAGGTGATAAGCGCACTCAGCAGCCGCTTGATGGGGTGAGTGAATCGAGGTCTGATCAAGATCACAAGTGCCGCAAGCGCGATCGATACTGCGAAGCGGGGTGAATCGCTTAGAAGAGAGTAGCTCCACGCGGTGGTCACCACGCCATCCAACAGGGTGACTCGAAAGGCTTCGCGAAGCATTGCGGTGAGAGCAGCAAATAACGCGATTCGTTGAAAGGCAGATAAGACGAAAAGTCTGTCTTCTGCCAGCGTGTAGATCCAAGAGAGCGCATACGCTGAGAGCGCGGTGCCGCAGAATGCCGACCAACCGATTGTGGGGTAACCTTTCGGATAGGGTACGTGCAGAGCTTCCAACATGACCACGTGAATGCTCAAGGCGGTGGCACAAGAGAGCACGATTCCGATCGCAGCGACTGGCCAGGAGACGCGCTGGAATACTCCCGCCAAGAGCGCGTCGCTATGCGGATTGCTCATTTGCGATTTCAAACGCTCAACCCGTGAGAAGACCCAACGCGCCCCGGATCGCGCGGTGAAATGGATCCGGAGATCCCGCCGCACCTGCCAGCACGTACCCCCCCTGAATGATTGCGATCAACATCGCGGCCATCTCTTCCGCATCCAAGTTAGCCGAGAGCTCGTTGGCTGCCTGCGCTTCCTCGATCACGGTCTGCAGCCTGAGCTGCAGCCAGCGGAACGTGTCTTCGAGCGGTTTCCGCAGCTGCTCGTTCCGGGCGATCTCAGGATCCTGTGTCAGCTTGCCTATCTGGCAGCCCTTCAATGCTTCGCGTGACCGCAACATGTAACCGCGAATGCGTTCCATGGGTGTTCCCTTCGCGCCCAGCCACGACTCAGCACCTAGCTTGAAGCTGGCTGCACTTTGCTCGATTGCTGCCAGAGCAAGATCCGCTTTCCCACTGAAGTGGTAATACATGCTTCCTTGACCGACCCCCGACCGTTCCTGGATGGCCTTCGGGCTCATCGCGACGTAGCCACGCTCCCACAGAAGTTGCTGGGCGCTCTGGACAAGACGCTCGCGAGCCGTCATACTCTGTACCTATTAGTACGTACAGACAACGACTGACGCAAGCAACTTCGCTGCTGGGCGCTGCCGTGACAAGCCGCGAACTCTGGAGACTTCATTTCATGTTTCACGTGGCTCCCGAGGGGGAGATGGTGCGGCGAAGTCTGCGAATGGTTGTGCGCAGCCTTACCGTGCCAGTGATTGTACTGCTGGCAACCGGTGTGCGCGCTGAACCGAAACAGATGCTTCCGCAGCCATCACCACTTCCGGCGCCGATACCTGCACCTCGCGATGTCCGGTATCCGGGAGTCATTCAACTCCACGTCGACGCCAAGGATGTACTGCATCGCATTTATCAGATCCGGGAGACCGTGCCGGTGCAGAGCGCGGGGGCTCACACGTTCCTGTTCCCTCAGTGGAGTCCGGGCGACCATGCCCCAAACGAGCCGCTTGGCAAGATGGCTGGACTGATCATCAAGGCTGGAGATCGCCGATTACACTGGGAGCGCGATCCGGTCAACGTATACGCGTTTCGCGTCGACGTCCCGGCAGGAGTCAAGACTCTTGAACTCGCGTACCAATATCTGGGGTCTACCGACGCCAATACCGGTGCTGTTCTGATTACGCCCACGATGCTGGACATCCAGTGGCAGACGCTGCTTTTGTATCCTGCGGAGTCGTTTACGCGAGATATCCAGTATCAGGCGTCTGTGACGCTGCCCGCCGGGTGGAGTTATGCCAGCTCAATCGATGACAGCACAAGGAGCGGCGACATCGTATCCTTTCCATCGATGGCGCTCGACGCACTGATCGATCAGCCGGTCATGGCTGCCCGGTTTTTAAAGCGGATCACCTTGACCAGCGAGCCTGTCCCGGTTCGTCTGGATGTCGCAGCCCAGAAAGAGGGGGATCTGGAGGCGCTCCCGGCTTCGATCCGGCTCTTCACCCCGCTCATAGAGCAGGCGTCACGACTGTTCGGTTCACGCCACTACGACCATTACGATTTCTTACTCTTCGCCTCGGATGAGATAGATACGTACTACGAGCATCATCGGTCCGGTGAAGGAGTGGTTCCGGCAGAGTACTTCAAGAAGACATCCTCGGCTCCGCAGGATATCCCAACGCTCTACTATCTGGCTCATGGCTACATTCACTCCTGGAATGGCCTGTATCGCCGCCCCGCTGAGATGTGGACACCCAATCTGAATACGCCGGAGCGCGATTCCATGCTGTGGGTGACGGAAGGACTCACCGAGTACTGGGCGGATCTTCTCTGTGCGCGTGCTGGTGTGCTCACACCCGATACCATCCACGAGCTGTATGCCGGTCTAGCTGCCAGCATGACCCGGGATGCCGGGGCAGAATGGCGCACGCTGGAGGACACGACAAACGAACCGCTGATCTCCTTTCGAAATCCCGTGTCCTGGGCAAGTTGGCAGCGCAACATGTTCAGCGCCTACAGCCAGGGCCAGATGATCTGGCTTGAGGCTGACGCAATCATCCGGCAGCAGAGTGGTCAGAAGAAGTCTCTCGATGACTT
>CAXUMX010000022.1:0-43654 GCA_964252395.1 uncultured Acidobacteriaceae bacterium
GGACGCACCCGTGGTCGTACAGTCGATGACCAACACGGACACAGCCGACATTGCCGGGACCGTGCAACAGATCGCCTCTCTTGCACGTGCCGGCTCGGAGCTGGTGCGCATCACCGTCAATAATGACGATGCTGCCAAGGCTGTTCCATACATTGTGGACGGCATACGGGAGAAGGGCTGGAACACGCCTATCATCGGCGATTTCCACTACAACGGTCATCAACTGCTGACCAAGTACCCGGCCTGCGCGCAGGCGCTTTCGAAGTACCGCATCAATCCTGGCAACGTCTCCATCGGCCGCAAAGACGATGACAACTTCCGCACCATGATTGAGGTCGCCGTCAAGCACCAGAAGCCGGTGCGTATCGGCGTCAACTGGGGCTCGCTGGACCAGGCGCTTCTGACCCGCATGATGGATGAAAACTCCAAGCTGGCTGAGCCGCTCGATGCACGCGATGTGATGATGGAGGCGATGGTTCGCTCCGCACTGGATAACGCAGAGGCCGCGGAGCGCTATGGGCTTCGTCGCGATCAGATCATCCTCTCCGCCAAGGTATCCGGCGTGCGCGACCTGATCGACGTCTACCGCTCCCTGGCTTCGCGCTCCGACCATGCATTGCACCTGGGTCTTACCGAGGCCGGCATGGGGATGAAGGGCACCGTGGCTTCGACTGCCGGGCTGGCACCGCTGCTACTTGCCGGTATCGGAGACACTATCCGGGTCTCGCTGACTCCGTCGCCAGGTGGTGATCGCAGTGAAGAAGTGCGCTGTGCCCAGCAGATCCTGCAGGCGCTCAGCATTCGCTCCTTTGCTCCTCAGGTCACAGCGTGCCCGGGCTGCGGCCGCACGACCAGCACTTACTTTCAGGAGTTGGCGCAGCAGGTGCAGAGCTATCTGACCGAGTCCATGCCGGAGTGGAAGAAGCTCTACCCCGGGGTAGAGGAGATGAAGCTGGCCGTCATGGGCTGCATCGTGAACGGCCCGGGCGAGAGCAAGCACGCCAACATCGGCATCTCCCTGCCCGGCACCTTCGAAGAGCCAAAGGCACCTGTCTATATCGACGGCAAGCTGGCGGTGACGCTGAAGGGCGACACCATCATCGCGGACTTCAAGCGCATTCTGGACGACTACGTGGCCAGCCACTACGGCAACGGACAGCGAGCAGCAAGTGTGCTGACAGCGCGATAAGCTGCAGTCACTCCCCGTTCGAGGGATAGGCGACAGCGGCAGTCACGCCTAGCATGGCCGCGTGCGTACATTCTTTGGACTCTCGTTGATTGCCTCCATCGCCCTCACTGCGCAGGCACGGCATTGCCACAGTGCCACGGAGGCTGCCAGCTACCCAGGCAAGGACGTCTGCATCAATGCTCACGTCTACGACATCGCGCAACTCAGCGACGGCACACGCTTCCTGGACACCTGCAGCCCGGACACCAGCGACGAGGCCTGCCGTTTCACCATCGCCAGCCTGCCGGAAGACACCCGCGACGTGGGCGACGTTGCGGCGCTGCGGGGACAGGACATTCAGCTGCGCGGCATCGTGCACAGCGTCAACGATCGCAGCATCATCTACCTGAGCAGCGCACGGCAGCTGCACGGCGGCCCGGAGAAGTTTCACCCCAGTCCTGCACTGGTGACCGGCTTCTCCGCCGAGTCACATAAGGCACCACTGCATGACCCTGCCCTCAGCGGCAATCACCACTTCAGCGTCTTCCGCGCTACCCACTAGTCTCTCCGCCCTGGCGTAATGCACGCAGCGGATAGAAGGTGCCGCGCCACTCCACCCCGCCACGCTGTAGCGTGAGTGCGGTCGAGCGAAGGATCGCGAAGACGAATAGAAGCGATGCGATGGGAAACGTCGCCACCCACAGTGGCCACAGGCGCGACGTGTCTCCGGTGCCACGGTCGTGGCTCCGACGAACCCCGGCACCCCTACTGCCATGGCCGCAAACGGGATGAGGCAGAGGACGGCAACTCCCACAGTGGCCCCGGCCATCACCGGCAACTGAAAGCGAAATGCAGCGAAGATGTTTTTGTCAGGTTCTGCACGACGCCCCAGGCGCCCTGGGCCAACGGATGCGCAGCAGGTCGCGCCCGGTGACCGCGTGCGTCACGAAGCCGGCACGTTTCAGCACCAGACCCATGCGCATGTCTTCGATGACCTCCATGCGCATCGCGCCCCAACCACCCACCGCGTCGTAGGCACTTCTGCGGATCAGGTTGAAGGCTCCCAGCCCACCGCATCCCGCGCTGCAGTAGGGTCGCTCACCCGCCACAGGCGCGGTCCCCAAATGGCAATTGCCCCCAGGAAGCGCAGCATCATCGTCTCGCCGGGGCTCTCCAACAGTGTGTTTGGAATCAGGACTAGATGGTCTGCTCCGGTTCTTTCGACATAGTGCATGGAGCGCACGAGCGCATCCGGAGCGTAGATCACGTCGGCGTCGGAAAACAGTAGCCAGTCACCGCTGGCCCGCGCCGCACCCAGCGCCATCGCGTGCGGCTTGCCCAACCATCCCTCCGGTAGCGAATTGTCGGGCTCAACAACGTATTGCGTGCGCGGCGACAAAGGCTCAAGCGCCAGCGAGTCCATGGTTGCGCCGGTTGTGTCGGTCGAGCGGTCGTCGACCGCGATCACCTCCAGGTCCACGCCCTGCGAGTCCCGCAAGGAGCGTAGACCGCTCGCCACCGCGCGGCCCTCATCACGTGCCGGCACAATCACACTGAGCCGTTGCGTCGCCGGACCGGCGGGCTCTCGAAGCAGGTCAGGCACTTGGCGCATGCCGTACAGCCACTCGAGGGTGCGTAAGGACCAGAGCCCCGCAACGCCCTACGCCAGCGCCAGTCCAGCTGTTCGCCAAAACGCTCATGCGCTTCTCTCCCCAGCTAGCTTCGGAGCGAAGCGCGCGCCCTGAAACAGGATGACGGCAGAGAGTACGAGCGCAATCAGGGTCGTACCCAGACCCACGCGCAGCCCATGCCGATCCGAGATGGCGCCTATCAGCGGGGGTGAGGAGGCGTCGCCGAGCGCGTGGATCATGAACAGGTTCAGCGCGATGGCAGTCGACCGAATGGCGGCGGAGACTGAGTTGACGATCGCCGCATTCAGCGGCCCCGTGTTGAGGAAGAGGAAGAACTCCGCCACCAGGATGGCAGGCAAGACCAGCCGAGGTGGTCCGAAGAACACCACGACCGCTGCAGGTATCGTCAGCAAGGCGCTCCAGCCAGAGATAAGGTAGAGCGCGCGATGATTACTCCGCAGCCAGCGCTGGGCCAGCCAGCCGCCGACTGCCGTCCCCAGGATCCCATCCACTACGGTAATGGCGCCCAGGGATTGATTCGCGCGCAGCAGCGTGTAGCCCTCGATCCGCGAAAGAAAGGTCGGCAACCACACCGAGATGCCGCCCATGGTGAAGACCATCGCCGCCATGCCCAGCGTGGCGGACCAGTAGCCCGGGTTGCGCAGCAGTCCACGAGCCGTGGCCCGAACCGGTGTAGAGGCCAAACTGTCCGCCGCGCCCCGTTCCGGCTCGCGAACAAAGAACAGGATCAGCACGGCGATGACCACGCCAGGAACAGCGCTGACCAGGAATGGCATGCGCCAGCCGTAAGCCGAGCCTAGCTGGCCGGCGATCAGGTACCCGAGCGCTGCCCCGACTGGAATGCTGAGATAGAAGACGCTAAGAGCTTTATTACGTGCCTGCTCCGGATACATATCGGAGATCATGGCTGGGGCGAAGACGCTGAAGGTAGCTTCCCCAATCCCGACGACCGCATGCCGAAAGTAGAGCTGGTGGTAGCTATGCACGGTTGCCGTCAGCAGGGTGGCCACACTCCACAACAGCGCACCGGCCACCACCAGGGGCTTACGCGGCACGCGGTCACCCAGCCACCCGGTCAGGGGGGCCGCCAGCATGTAGGTGATGAAGAACGCGTTGGTCAGTGCGCCCATGCGCTCATCAGTCGCGTGAAACTCACCCTGGATCAGCGGCTGCACCCCGGGCAGCACGTAACGATCAATGAAGTTCGCAAGGTTGAGCGCGGTGAGTAGCCCTAGCGCCCACGCGGCTCCCGCATACACCCGGGGCGCAGCAGGAGAGAGCTCGCGTGACTCCATCACGTGGTCAGCGACCCAGGCTCACAAGGCAGCGTCCGGCCGCGGCCAGCGCGCTGTCACAACTGTGGACAGGCCGCCGCGCGGCCGGAAGTCACCCTTCACCTCGGCCCACACCGGGTCGCAGGCCTTCACCACATCCTCAAGCACTTGGTTGACGACGTTCTCCTGGAAGATACCCAGATTGCGGAAGCAGAACAGATACTCCTTGTACGACTTCAGCTCCAGGCAGCGCTCCCGCGGCATATAGCGCAGGGTCACGACGCCGGCGTCGGGCAGGCCGGTCTTGGGGCAGACAGAGGTGAATTCGGGGTTGTCGATGATGATCTCGTATCCCCGGAACTGGTTTTCCCAGGTCTCAATCGTGGGGAAGTCAGTACTGAGCCCTGCGCGCGCATGCTCATCGGTATAGCGGGGGGTAGCTGCCATACCGACATTGTACCCATCAGGAGCTGCAACTTTATGACTCCAATGGACGTCTGCTTGCGTCTTATATACTTACCGACGGTTTAGGAACGAATGCCCAATCAAGCAAATGGCGGCGTCAAGCCGATAGTTTTATGGACGCTGGCCGCAGTTCTGGTTGTCCTGGTCTTTTTTGGAGTGCGCCGCCTCACGCGTGAGGAGTTGCCTCTACGGGTGGCAGAGGCGTCACGTCAGGATCTGGTGACGACTGATAGCACCAACGGTAAGGTCGAGCCGCAGTCCAACTTCGAGGCACACGCTCCTGCTCCCGCGACGGTGAAGAAGCTGTTCGTTCGCGCGGGGGCCAAAGTGACCAAAGGACAGATGCTGCTGGCCCTCGATGACGCCGATGCGGTAGCGCGCACCGCAAGTGCCCTCGCTTCCCTACGCGCGGCCGAGGCCAGCTATCAGGCCATTCAGCAGGGCGGCACGCAGGAAGAGCGGGTCTCGCTCACTGGCGAGTTGACGAAGGCGCGCCTTGATCGAGACCAGGCACAGCATGACCTGGACGCTTTGACCAGACTCTCCGGCCAGGGCGCCGCCGCGCCCAGTGAGGTGGCGGCCGCGCGGCAGCGGCTTCAGCAGGCAGAGAGCGCACTTTCGGTCTTGCAGCAGCGCAAGCAAAGCCGGTACGCGCCGGCCGATCTGACCAATGCACGCGCCGCTCTCAGCGGTGCACAGGCGGCATATGCCGCCGCCAGCTCCGCGGTCACGGGCTCCAACGTAACGGCACCCTTCGATGGCACCGTGTACTACCTGCCGGTGTCGCAATCCGAGTTCGTCCAGCAAGGGCAACTGCTTCTCGAGATAGCGGACCTCAGCAAGCTTCAGGTGCGTGCCTACTTCGACGAGCCGGAGCTCGGCGCGCTTCGTGTCGGCCTCCCGGCAACGATCCTGTGGGATGCTCTGCCGGAGAAGCTGTGGCATGGGCATGTGCTGCATGTTCCCTCGACGGTCATCACCTATGGCACCCGCAACGTGGGTGAGGTGCTGGTCAGCGTCGATGATCCGGATGGCCGCTTGCTGCCCAACACAGACGTAAAGGTCACCGTCACCGAACAGCAGATGGACCACGTGCTGACGGTTCCGCGTGAGGCACTGCACAGCGAGAACGGCAAAAGCTATGTGTATCGCCTGCAGAAGCGCGTACTGCGGCGAGCCCCGGTCAAGGTGGGCGCCCGCAATATTACCCAGGTGCAGATCCTCGGCGGGCTTGCCGAACATGACATCGTGGCGCTAAGCACGACGAATGGTGAGCCGCTGGCGGAAAACGTGCCCGTACACGTCGATCGGTAGAGCGCATGCGCAACACCTTCGTTTATCTCTTCCTGTTGTTTAGCGTGATCTACTACGTCCCCCGGATGCACGCGATGAGTGCAACTGACCGGGACATTGTTGTGCAGGATCTGCAGCGCGGCCTGGCCGACCACGCACTGCAAGTGCTGAAGCCGTATACCGGACCGGATAGCAATGACGGCGACGCGCAGCTTCTGCTCTGCCGGCTGTCCCTGCAGCTGGAGCGTTGGGACGCGGCAGTGAGCGCATGTCAGCGCGCAGTGGCTGCGGACATGCGCAATAGCGAACGTCACATGTGGTACGGACGTGCTCTGGGTGAAAAGGCGGATCGTGTCTCCTTCATCACCGCATACGGCCTGGGCAAGAAGGTGCGCGCCGAGTTCGAAACCGCCGTCGCGCTGGACGGGCGCAACGCCGACGCGCTCTCCGACTTGGGCGAGTTCTACAGCGAGGCACCTGCTATCGTTGGCGGCGGGAAAGACAAAGCAGCCAACATTGCCGACCGTCTGGATACGGTCGATCGTTCACGCGCCGAAGAGTTGCGCGCGCATCTAGCCGAGAGTCAGCATGACCTGCCAGCGGCAGAGCAGCACTTCCGCAGCGCCATTGCCGTGGCAGCAGCACCCGCCAATTATTGGATGGTATTGGCCTCCTACTACCGCAAGCAGAACGACCCGGAGCGCATGCAGGCTGCCATTCACTCCGGCATCACGGCCGATACCGCCAAAGGCACACCGCTGGTGGATGCGGCACATCTGCTGACCCGCACGGAGAGGGAGCCGCAACTGGTGGTTCGGCTGCTGCGTGACTATCTTGCATCGCCGGCCAAGTCGGAGGAGGAACCGGCCTTTCGGGTACACCTGTTTTTAGCTTCCCTGCTGGAGAAGCAGGGTGATGCCGATGGTGCGGCGAGCGAGGTTCAGGCAGCATCCGCGATCGCCAGCGTCTATCATCCAGCCAAGCGCTCAGCCACCAACACCGGCCGGTAACCGAGGAACACTCTTCTTGCGACCATCGCCAACGCGCATCCTGTCCAACGTCAGCCGCGGGACCGTCTTCCTATTCGTGCTGATGGGTGCAGGCCAAGCGCAGGCGCAGATTTCCTTCACCACAGCAATCGACCTTGCCCTCCGCAACTCGCACGAAGTGAAGCTGGCCGTAGCCGACGTCGACCGCGCGATCGCAGGATTGGCAGAGACCAAAGACGCTTACATTCCTAACCTGACGGTAGGCTCCAGCCTGGGATACTCTTATGGGTTTCCGGTCGGCCAGCCGTCTATCTATAACGTCAGTTCGAACTCTTTGTTGCTCTCCTTCTCCCAGCCTGATGTAATCCGCTCCGCGCGCGCCTCCCTTGAGGCAGCGCGCGCCTCTCTCCGAGACGCGCGAGAGAAGGTAGTGGCTGACACCGCGACGCAATATATCGAGCTAGACACAAGCCTGCGTGAGCTTGCCGCGCTGGACCAGCAGCACAGCTTCGGGGAGAGGCTGGTGGAGATCGAGCGCGATCGCAGCGCCGCCGGCCTCTCAAGCGCCATGGACCTGACCCAGGCGGAGCTTACGAATGCGGTGCTGGAGCTGCGGCGGCTCCACCTGCAGAATCACATTGCCGCGCTGCGGCTGCACCTGGCCGGGCTGACCGCGATGCCGGAGGATGCGATGCAGACGGAGACAGCATCGATACCGGCGGCACCGTCTGCGCCAGTCCTGACGAAGCTGTCCGCCGACCTCATCGCTCGCAATCCAGCGTTGGCTGCTTCTGCAGCAGAGACCAAGTCGAAGCGTGCCGTTGCGGCAGGCGACAAGCACCAGATACTTCGGCCGCAGATTGCCTTTGGCATCCAGTACAGCCGCTACGCTCGGTTCAATAATTATGCAGAGTACTATCTTCGCTTTCAGCACAACAACTTCGATGTAGGTATCAATTTGTCATTGCCGCTGTACGATGCGACGGCGCGAGACCGAGCGCGAGCCTCCGCTGCAGACGCCGTACACGCGGAAGAGCAGAACAGCCTTGCCTTGCTCCAGCTGACGCAGCAGACGCGTGAGCTCTCCGGAAGCGTCGCCGAGTTACGCGCGCAGGAGAAGGTAGCAGGGCTGCAGAGCGACTATGCGCAGCAGTCTGTCGATGCTGTCGTAACGCAGCTGCAGTATGGCGGCGGCAATCCCAATGCATCGCCGCTGACCCCACGCGATGAGCAAAAAGCCCGCATCGAAGAACGGCGCCGCTATGCGGACAAGCTGGAGGCCGATCTGCAACTGATGGAGGCGCAGATTCAGTTGACGCGTGCACTTGGCGGAGTGGAAGAGTGGGCGCATCAGGTGTCCGCAAAATGACAAAAGTCGGCTGATATAGCCGACCGGGAGAGCGGCTTCTGCACACACTATGGTGCGCTTTTGACCCGTTTTCCCGCTTACGACTGGTACACTAGGGAATAGATGCTATGCCGCTAAAGACGCTGTTTCTGAACCCGCCCTCATTCGAGAACTTTGACGGCGGCGCCAGCAGTCGCTGGCCCGCTACCCGTGAGATCGAATCGTACTGGTACCCCGTCTGGCTGGCCTACCCTGCCGGCATGCTGGAGGGTTCGCGTCTGCTGGATGCGCCTCCCCACCACGTCTCTGCCGACGAGACTATCGAGATCGCGAAGGGCTACGAGTTCCTGGTGCTGTTCACCAGCACCGTCGGGTGGTCGGGCGACCACGCCTTGGCCGAGGCCATCAAGCGTGCCAACCCATCCATCAAGATCGCCTTCGTCGGGCCGCCGGTTACCACCTCTCCGGACCGCGCTCTGAACGAGTGCGCTGCCATCGATTTCATCTGCCGCCGCGAGTTCGACATGTCCGTGGTGGAGTATGCGAATGGCAAGCCGCTGCCGGAGATCCTGGGCATCAGCTATCGCAGCAACGATGGAACCATCGCGCACAACCCCGATCGTCCGCAGCTGGAAGACTTGGACGCGATGCCCTGGGCGACGAAGATCTACAAGCGGGACATGGACGTCACCCGGTACAACGTCCCATTCCTGCTGCACCCATACATCGCGCTATATTCGACGCGCGGCTGCCCTGCGCAGTGCACCTTCTGCCTGTGGCCCCAGACGCTGAGCGGCCACGCATGGCGCAAGCGGTCTACCGATGATGTTGCGGCCGAGATGGCCTGGGCCAAGGAGAACTTCCCTCATGTGAAGGAGTTCTTCTTCGACGACGATACCTTCAACATCCAGAAGGCGCGCACGATCGAACTGTGCGAGAAGCTGAAGCCGCTGAACATCACCTGGTCCTGCACCTCACGCGTCACCACCGACCGCGAGACACTGAAGGCCATGAAAGATGCAGGCTGCAGGCTGCTGATCGTTGGCTATGAATCAGGCGACCCGCAGATCCTGAAGAACATCAAGAAGGGCGCCACCGTGGAGCGTGCACGCGCCTTCACCAAGGATTGCCACGATCTTGGCCTCACCATCCACGCCGACTTCATCCTCGGCCTGCCCGGCGAGACACGCGAGTCCATTCGCAATACGATCAACTTCGCGAAATCCTTGGATTGCGAAACGATCCAGGTCTCCATCGCCCACGCCTATCCGGGAACAGAGTTCTACGACTTCGCGGAAAAGAACGGCTTCATCACCAACCACAACATGTCCGATGCCGGTGGGCACCAGATGGCTCACATCGAGTATCCCGGACTTCCGGCAGAGTACGTGCTCGAGATGGTGCATCGCTTCTACGACGAGTATTACTTCCGCCCAAAGGCAGCAGCGCGCGTGGTGTGGAAGGCGATCGTGAATCGCGATGTACCTCGCCTCTACCAGGAAGCCAAGAGCTTCATGAAGCTGCGTGCGCAACGCAACAAGGTAGTCAGGGACACCAAGCAGCAACAGGCCGCGAAGCCTGCCCCGGTGATTAACGCGGGGGCATAAAGCACGGTTTGCTGCCTTCCTGGGAGGCGGCTTGCGAGCCGCCTTCTGTGCTTGCGAGACATTCGATGACATCCCGCCGTTACCTCATCCTGGCAGCCGTCGCTTTGACCTCCGCATTGGGGGATACTTTCCTTGATGTCGGCATGAAGCAGTTGGGGCCAGTCTCGCTGCACCACCTCAGCACGCTCATCCTGGCGCTGAAGGTGCCCTGGATCCTGGGCGGCATAGCGCTGCTGCTTGTCTTCTTCTCCTGCTACCTCACAGCTCTCTCCTGGGCCGACGTTACCTTTGTCTTGCCCGCAACGTCGCTGGCCTATGTTGTGGTTGCGCTGCTCTCGCGCTTCTGGCTGCATGAGCAGATCACGCCATCGCGTTGGGCAGGCATCTTCTGCATTGTGGCCGGTGTCGGGTTTGTGACGCGCGGCCCGGCCTACACGGAATCGACCCCGACCGCGATTCAGGGGCCCTCCGCTGAGGCGCCCTCGCTGCCGGCGCAGATTGCCGCCCAGGGTGCGAAACGATGACGGGCGCAGCCACGGGATTGCAACTCTCCGCGATGATCGCTGTCAACGTGGTTACCGCAACGCTGGGCGACATTCTGATCGCTTCTTCGCTGCGTCAGATCGGCGATCTGGATATTGTGAAGCAGCGCAGCGGCCTGAGCGGGGCCGTTGTGGCGGTGCTGACCAACCTGCGCTTCGTCAGCGGTGTGGCTGCAATGGGCATCAGCTTCTTCGCCCTGCTGTTTACTCTCAGCCATGCGGACGTGAGCCTGGTGGCTCCGGCCGCCGGCTCGCTCACCTTTCTCAGTAATGCGGTGGCCGCACGCATCTTCCTGAAGGAGCGCGTCGACAGCCGAAGGTGGGTCTCCGCACTGTTCGTCTGTGTAGGGGTCGCGCTCCTGAAGCGTTGACCGCAGTACGGGACTAACGCCAGGTTGGCAGCTTGCCCGAGAGCGCTCGATCCAGATACGTCGCTGCACTGATCAGAGCAAGGTGCGTGAGAGCCTGGGGGAAGTTGCCTAGGTGCTGCCCGTTCTTCCCCAACTCCTCCGAGTACAACCCCACGTGGTTGGCATAGCCCAGCATCTTCTCAAACAGGAGCCGCGCCTTATCTAGCTCGCCAGAGCGCGCCAGGCACTCGATAAACCAGAATGAGCACGCCGTGAAGGCGCCCTCAGTTCCCTTCAAGC
The DNA here is from genome assembly GCA_964252395.1 of uncultured Acidobacteriaceae bacterium. Taxonomy (GTDB): domain Bacteria; phylum Acidobacteriota; class Terriglobia; order Terriglobales; family Acidobacteriaceae; genus KBS-83. The sequence goes on from CAXUMX010000022.1 coordinate 10,989, forward strand.
CGTCAAGTCCGTCGTTCTTATAGCGATAGACCATCGTGTCAACGGTCAGTTCGTCTTCGATCGCCTTCAGGGTCGAGAGCCAGCGCGGATCGCGCGGACTGATGAATCGCATCAGCGGCATCAGCAGCACTGCAGCATCGAGCGCGTCTGAGCCTTCGTGCTGGATGAACGCCTGTCTGGACTCACTCCAGAAGTTCTGGTGGATGTCGTCCGCGATCGCGTCTCGTGCCTTGTACATCCAGTCAAGCGGGCCGGGCAGCGAACGCTTCTCTGCCAGTCGGATGGCGCGGTCGAAGGCGACCCAGCACATAAGTCGGGAGTGGAGAAACTTCTGTCGTCCGCCCCGTACCTCCCAGATGCCATCATCCGGCTCAGTCCAGTTCTCCGACAGCCACTGCAGCACCCGCTTCATGGCGAGCCATGCGTCGTGGCTCTCCCCCTCCCCGTACTTGTTCGCAAGGTAGACTGCGTCGAACATCTCACCGTAGATGTCCAGTTGCAGCTGCTTGTACGCTGCATTGCCAATGCGGACGGGCCGGGAATCCATATAGCCCCGCAGGTGATCGAGCGTCTCCTCCGGCACCTCCTGCCGCCCATCAATGCCGTAGAGGACTTGGAGCGGGCCCTGTTTGGAGTTGTAATTGAGCCGTGAACTCAACCAGGACTGAAACCGCTCCGCCTCGCTGACAAAACCCAGGCGCATCATTGCGTAGAGCGTGAACGACGCGTCGCGCAGCCACGTGTAGCGGTAATCCCAGTTGCGCTCGCCGCCAATCTCTTCCGGCAATCCAAACGTGGGCGCCGCAACGATGGAGCCGTACTCTTCATCGAAAAGAAGCTTCAGCATCAGGGCAGAGCGGTTCACCATCTCCCGCCAACGGCCGCTGTAACGCGACTGCGTGCTCCACTTGCGCCAGTGAAGCACCGTCTCGTCGAACCGTCGATCCAACATCGGCACGTCGAGCGGCTTCTGCATCTCTTCACAGTCTTCGCTGAAGACGAAGTATTCGCTCTCGCCACCCTTCAGCGTGAAGCTATTGCTCACGCCGTTATCACGGATCTCCATAGGGATGGCCGACTTCAGGGCCATGGTGGGGAACCCTTCGCCCTCCGGACGGAAGACTACGGCATCACCGCGCTGCTCGACAGCGTGGGCGCGCCGTGCGTAGTCGAAGCGCGGCCAGCACTCCAGGGTGAAGCGCACCTCTCCCTGGATCACGCGCACGTGACGGATCACCTGGTTGGGCACATCCTTTTTGAGGATGGGCATGAAATCCGTGATCTCCGCGATGCCACTGTTCGAGAGGAATCGGGTCAGCAGCACATTCGTGTCCGGAAGGTACAGCTGCTTGCTGCGGCTGCCGTCCAGCTCCGGACGAATGCAGAAGTAGCCGCCTTTCTGCGGATCGAGCAGCGCGACGAAGATGGTCGGAGAGTCAAAGCGCGGGTAGCAGAGGAAGTCGATAGAACCTGCCGTGCCAACCAGTGCGATCGAACGCATGTTGCCGATGACGCCGTAATTCTCGATCGGCTCAAACTCCATCGAATGCTCCTCTAGTTCCAAGCTTGATCTATAAGATGCTGGCGCGCCGGGGCCAGCTCCGCCGCTCGTTATGGCAGAAAGCGCATCAGGCCAGTGCGAGGCAGATCGGCGACCAGATAGGTCTTCGCCTCGCCGGCTTCCCTGCTCACCGCTTCAGCCGCCAGGTATCCGCTGCGTGCTGCACCCTCCATAGTGGCCGGCCAGCCCGTGGCCGTCCAGTCGCCCGCGAGAAAGAGGCCGGGCCAGCCGCTGTCCGCTCCCGGCCTGCGAGCGTCCAATCCCGGCACGATGGAGTAGGTGGCGCGCACTTCCTTTACCACCGCTGCCTTCAGCAGCTTCGCCTGCTGCATGGCCGGGAAGAACATCGTCAGCTCGCGAACCGCGAGATCGATGATCTCTTGCCGCTCCATGGATACAAGCGATCGGGATGCGCTCACCACAAGCTCCAGCAGATGGCCCTCGCGCATCGACTGCCGCTGCGGCTGCAATCGTGACGTGTTGTACAGCCAATGAATTGTCGTATCCAGCAGCACCGCATGATCCAGGTCGGTGATCTCGCGGTCGAACCACAGATGGATGCCAGTCAGCGGAGAGTGCTGAAAGCCGCCCAGCAGCCCAGCCAGCCGGGTGCGCTGCGGGTCATCCGGCATCGCAGGCAGCAGCTTCTGCAGTCCCTCAAACGACAATGCCAGCACGACTGCATCGAATGCGCGCGGCTCTCCACTCACCTGCAGATGCCACTGCGCCCTCTCCTGATCGTGACGCAGTTGCTCGACCGGGCAACGCAGGTGGACCGTGCCGCCAGACTGCTCGATCTCCGTGGCAACCTTTCCATACATCTCAGTGAGCGGCACCCGGGGCACACCCATCGAGCCCGCCTCCGGCGAGAAGAGGAACACTTCACGAAATACCTTAGCCGCGTAGCGCAAGGAGATGCGGTCAGGCGACTCGTTGAGTGCGCTGAAGAGGACCGGGTTCCAGAACCGCTCGATCGCGCGCTCGGTCTGGCCGGTTCGGTGCAGCCAGGTGGCAAAGCTCTCATCGTCGTCTCCTGCCCTGGTCGGGCGGAAGAACGCCAGGATGCCGCGCGCAATCGCAAGCTTATCCTTGACCGTGAAGGCCCTCGCCTTCAGGAAGGCCATCGTCGTATGCAGCGGCGCGGGCAGCCAGCTCGGCTTCAGCTCCGTGCGGCGGCCGCCGGGTTCGAGAAAAGTTGTCGTGCTGGACCAGACCATCGCATCTTCGGCATGGGCCCGGTGCAGCAGGTCCATCACATTTGTGCAACAGCCCAGCACAATATGCTGGCAGTTATCGATAACTTCATTGACGCCCGGATGCAGATACGAGGACGCGCGGCCGCCGACATAAGGACGCCGTTCGAAGACCTCGACAGTGTGGCCGTCCTGCGCCAGCGCGCACGCCGCGGCCAGCCCGGAGACACCCGCGCCAACCACTGCCACCCGCAGCTTGCGGGTCACGGCGTGGCACTCCGCAGCCGGGAGAGCCGCATGCGCACCATCCCACGGAGCAGTATGGCCAGCTTCTGCCAAGTAGGCACCTTCACGCGTTCGGTAAAGACATCGAAGTGCCTGGCCTCAATACATTGCAGCAGATTGCGGTAGATCTGGACCAGTACGCGCAGCGCGGGACGGCTATCGGGATCGATCAACGGCAGCAGCCGCTCCGCTGACTGATAGTAGGCACGCGCGCGCCGGGCCACACCCGCCAGTACATTCCGTTGCGCGTCCGTCATTTCGCTACCACGCTTCACGCGGGCCAACTCCGCCGCGGTCACTCCGGCGCTGGCCAGATCATCCACCGGGATGTAGATTCGTCCGCGCTCTGCATCCTCGCGAACGTCACGCAGGATGTTCGTCAATTGGAAGGCGATGCCCGTCTCTTCACCAAGCTTCTCCGCCGCCGCACTGCTATAGCCGAAGATGCGGATGCACACCAGGCCTACCACCGACGCGACGTAGTAGCAGTAGGTATAGAGATCCTGGAAGCTCTGAAAGGTATCAAGACCGTCCGGTCCGCGCCGGCCCCCCGCCTCTGGCTGCAGGTCCATGGCAGTACCGTGGATGAGCTGTTCCAGTAGTGCATCGTCGATGTGGAAGCGTTGTTGAGCATCGCGTACCGCAACGAACACTGGATCAGTGCTGTCGTTTGGATCTCGCCAGTGTGCGGTCCAGCGCGCTAAGGCAGCACGACGCTCTGCATGCGACTGCGACTCATCGTCCGAGATGTCATCGGCATGCCGCATGAACGCATAGATTGCGCAGATGGCATCCCGCTTATGCGGCGGCAATGCGACGAAGGAGTAGTAGAAGTTCTTCGCTTCGCGCTTCGCGATGGCACGGCACGTGGCGTACGCGGCCCTGACCTGGTCCGACTGGGTCAAACGCTCGATCCTAAAGGCCGCATTCCAGGCACAAACCTGCCAGCCAGTGCATGCAGCAACAGCTTCGTCTTTCGTGCTTTGCCGATACTGGGCCTGCCGGAGAGGACATCGTATTGGCGGCCCTCGATCGCGCGCAGTATCTCCAGGCCACCACGGGTGAACAGGTCGAGGTCGACTGCAAGCTCCCGGTCTACCATGTTGATCAGCCGCGATCCGCGCACAAACATGGCACGCGCGTACTCCACCTGCTCCCTCAGCAGCGTGCGGAAGCCCTGGGTCGCAACGCCTGAGGCGATCACCTGCTCAGTCACTCCCGCCTGCGCCATCGCATCCAGGGGCAGGTACACGCGACCGCGCTCCCAGTCTTCCCGCACGTCCTGCCAGAAGTTCGCCAGTTGCAGGGCGGTGCAGGTCTCGTCGGAGAGCGCAAAGCGCTCCGCATCTCGATAGCCGCAGGCATACAGCACCAACCTGCCTACTGGGTTGGCGGAGTTGCGGCAGTACTCGGCTAGATTGTCCATGGTGGCGTAGCGTGTCACTGTCTGATCCTGACGAAAGGCCGTCAGCAGGTCACGAAACGGCTGGATGGGAATGTCGCAGCTCGATATCGTCTGCCGCAGCGCAACGAAGACCGGATGGGTGGCCTCACCGTGATAGCACCGCTCCAACTCGCGTTCCCACAGGTGGAGCAGAGCCAGCGACTGCGCCGCATCGCCTACCTCATCACCCAAATCGTCGGAGATCCTGCAGTACGCGTACAAGCTATGAAAGTGAGGGCGTAGGCGCCGAGGCAGAAACCAGGACGCGACGTGGAAGTTCTCATAGTGCGACTCAGCAAGCGTGCGGCAATACTGCTGCGCCTGCTCCAGAGTGGGTGCCCGCTCCGGGATGCGGTAGCTGGGCGGAAGAGCCTTCCACCCCTGTTCCAGCAACACCTCGGTCTGGCCGGCGACCAACGCAGGGCCGGTAACTGCAGAGCTCATGGCAGGATCACCGTCTTGATCTCATTCGTGCGTTCGATCATGCCTTGGAAGACTGCGGCCAGATCACGCAGTGGAGCATGCCCTGTGATGAATGCATCGGCATCGAATCGCGGGCTCGCGATCAGCTCTAACGCCTGGCGGCAGACCGCGGGCGTGTGGTGGAAGCTGGCCTTCAATTGAATGTCGTTGTAATGCAACTGATTGGTATCCAGCTCCACCCGCGTGCCCGCCGCCGGCCCACCGAAGAAGTTGACCAGCCCGCCGCGGCGTACCATATCCACTGCCCACTGCCAGGTAAGCGGCAGTGCTACCGCCTCGATCGCAATGTCAACGCCGCGTCCATACGGGGTGAGCGCGCGTACTGCGCCGATGGGGTCGCTGACCTTCGTGATCTGGACCACGTGCCGTGCGCCAAGCCGCTCTGCCGCAGTCGCCTGCGCATCGTGCTTGACCACCGCCGTCACCTCTACACCCGCCAATACCGCCGCGTGCACCATCAGCAGCCCAATTGGGCCCGCGCCAATGACGGCCATGGAGTCGCCGGGCTGCGCGTTGCTCTCCTCCAGCCCGCGCAGGACACAGGCCAGCGGCTCCGTCAGCGCCGCATGTTCATCCGTGACATGTGCCGGAATCACCAGCGTGTTCTTTTCGACGATGCGTGCCGGGATGCGGATCCACTCCGCATACGCTCCGTTGTTAAAGAGAAGGTCTTCGCACAGGTTCTGCTGGCCGCGGCGGCACCAGTAACACTGGTCGCAAGGGGCAGAGTTCGAGGCCACTACGCGCATGCCCTTGCGAAACCGGGTCACAGCAGGATCAGCATCTGCAACGACACCGGCCAGTTCGTGCCCAAAGAGCGCCGGCATCTTCAGCATCTTGGCGTGGTAACCGCGGCGGTAGGTCTTCAGGTCCGTGCCACAGGTCAGCGCAGCCTGCACGCGCACCACAAGCTCGCCGGCGGCCGGGACCGGCCGTTCCACGTGCTCAATGCGCACGTCCTGTTTGCCGTACAGCACGGCTGCCTGCATCCCTGTCGCCATCGATCTATTCTCTCAAATTGCAGCGATTGCCATCAGCGTCCTGGCTCAATCATCACTTTCATGGAATCAGCGTGCGGTTCCGAGGCATAAGCGATCGCCTCCGCGGCCGCTGAAAGCGGAAATCGATGGGAGATAAGCCGCGTCAGATCGTAGCCCTGCCCGTAGCCATCCAGCACTTGCCGGACCCCTGCATCCTGAATCGCCACCGAGGCACTGTAGGAGCCCAACAGCGTCTTCTCCTCTACGCAGATGGCGGCCGGATCAATCGAGGTCTCCCCATGCTGGGTCTGGGCGAAGAGGATAACCCGGCCGCCCGGTCGCGCACTGTCCATTGCCGTGCGAATCAGCCCATTTCCTCCGACCGCCAGCAGCACCGCATCGGCGCCGCGCCCTTCACTCTCCGCTCGGACTCGCGTGACGACGTCCTCGTTGGCTGCGTCAATGGGGTGGACCAGGCCGAAGGTACGGGCGATGGAGTGGCGCTCTGGATATAGATCCGAGGTGAGGACCTTCGCACCGCTGCGCGCGGCAAGGCTGGCCAGCAGGATGCCGATCGGCCCCTGTCCAATTACGAGAACGGTCTCATCCGCCGCCAGCTTCAGCAGCTCGATTGCCTTCAGCGTCGTATTTACGGGCTCAATCCAGGCTGCCTGCTCAAACGGGACGCCGTCCGGGATCTTGATGAGCCCGCCGCGCACGATCCAGTCCATCACCCGCACGTACTCGGCAAACCCACCGCCTGACGGCTCAAACCCTGCCGTGCAGCCGACCTTTTTGTAAACCGGGCACTGCGCGAAAGTCTGCTTGCGGCAGTAGTAGCAGGCGCCGCAGGGGATGTGGTGAAAGGCCATCGCCCGGTCCCCGACGGCGAAGTCTGTCACACCTTCGCCCACGGCTGCCACAATTCCGGCCATCTCATGCCCAAAGATGCGGGGTGCGCTGTGGGATCCGCTATGGATCTTCTTGAGATCCGTTCCGCAGATGCCGCAGGTGGCAATCCGCAACAGCACTTCGCCCGGACCAATCTGCGGTACCGGCACGGTCTCGACACTCACCTGGTCGATGCCACGGTACACTGCAGCCTGCATGACGCGCGGGACTGCACCCAAGTTGCCGTCGATCGCGGCGGACGGCGTCTCCAAGTCGGCTGCGCGACTCACGATCTCGCCCCCGTCTGAGTTTTTGTCTCGATCCACTGATGCAACGTGTCCCGTAGAGCTACGGCGCCGCTCTTTCCATTCCGTCCCATGCGTAGCAGGGCGGGAATCCAACGCGGGTGCAGGGCGGCGTACCGGGCCAGCCGGCCCGTCTGCAGTTGGCTCTCTCCATCCAGGAATGGAGCAAAGTCCGGCAGATTCTCGGTGTAGATGTCCGTGATCGCCTTCCAGCAGTAGAACGGGATCTGCCGTTCTTTTGCCATCCGCGCCACGGTAGCTGCTTCCATATCGACCAGCGAGGCGGCCTGGTTCACTGCGTACCCGTGCTTCTCCTCGCGCCCGGCGACATGGTCGAGGGTGACCAGGATCACCGGGTTGGGAACTCCCGACGTGGGGTAGCGCTCCCCGTTCTGGATATCCAGCACCTCCCCTACTTCATAGGCGTTCCCGGGATGGACGCCGCAGGTGGAGGCGCCTGCCCATCCGACGGAGACCAGCGCCGTCAGCGGTGAGCCGGGACCGAGCGCGGCCTCGATGGCGTGCACGGCCTGCTCTGCACGGCGGCCGCCCATGCCCTTTGCCGCTGCAAGCACCTCCGTGTCGCCCCGGCGCGCTTGCCACATGCCTTCCTCAACATGCTTCCAGTCAGCGACCAGCGGCGCAAGTTCTGCGCGCATGGCCGCGATAATTCCAATGCGGTGAGTCATAGGGAGGGCGCGTACCCATGCGCGCGAAACCAGTCGATGGCTGACCGCAGGGCGGTGTAGACGGGCAGTACCTGAAAGCCCAGCTCCCGTTCTGCCCGGGCAGAGGAGGCAAACATCTTCTTCTTGCCCATGCGCACGGCTTCGACCGTAGCCCGGGGCTCCTTCCGCCTGAGCCTGCCGGTCCAGGTCTCGTCGAAAAAAGCGAAGGCCATGGCCAGGGCGTGCGGCACCTTCAGTGTGGGCGAAGGCAGACCAGTGATCGCGGACATCTTATCCAGTATCTGCTTCAGCGACAGATTCTCGCCTCCCAGGATGTATCGTTGGCCGGGCTGGCCTCGATCGAGCGCCGCAACATGCATCCGTGCTACCTCCGTCACGTCGACCAGGTTCAGCCCGGTGTCGACATAGGCCGGGAACCTGCGATTCAGAAAGTCGACCACAATCTGGCCCGTGGGGGTGGGCTTGATATCATTTGCACCAATGGGCGTTGTCGGGTTCAAGACCATGACATGTTGACCCTTCCCGGCTGCGATGGTTGCCTCCTGCTCGGCCAGAAACTTGGAGCGCTTGTAGTGGCCGATCATATGTTCCAGCGACACCGGGGTCTGCTCATCCACGATGGTTCCATCCTGGCGAAAACCCATCGTCGCAACGCTTGACGTGTATACCACCTTGCTGACACCTACTTCGCGCGCCAAGGCGAGCAGGGCCCGGGTGCCATCGACGTTGGCTGCGTACATGGCCTGCGGATCGCGAACCCAAAGACGGTAATCCGCAGCGACATGAATCAGTGCGTCACAGCCGCTCAGCGCACAGCGGAAGCTTTCCGGCCGCTGCAAATCCCCGACGACCGTCTCTGCGGCAACTCCCTTGAGATTGTCGAGCCGGCTGCTGGGACGCACCAGGGCGCGCAGCCGCGCGCCTTGGGACGCGAAAGCACGCGCGACATGGCTGCCAACAAAGCCGGTTGCCCCTGTCACAAAGACGAGCATAGATACATTCAGGGAAGGACACGCTACAAGGACCCGTGCTGCACACGGCAGGTCGGTCTAGTCCAGCTTTTCGGGTTCTATACCGATATCGGTCTCACCCGCTGCCTTCTTTTCTTTGTACCGCTTCATCCACGCTTCAAAGCTCTTGCCCGCGGCGGTGTCGCGGCCGGTGAAGGCTAGCGCCGCGATTTCGCTATACGGGATCGAAAGCTTGGTGCGCTCCTTGGCCGGGATCACTCGAACCATGGAAGCGATCAGCGTCGAAGCCGTGCGCCGGTCGAAGACGTAGCCTTCCACGATGCGGCCATCCTTCAGGGTCAGCCGGATATCGCCGCGATAGTCGAAAGCCTTCTCGAGCGCGACGCGCAGCTCTTCCTCGGTGGCGAGCTCGGGAATCCATCCTTCCAGATTCTCGTGCTCGAACCCCGGTGCGAGCTCCTGCGCGTCCGGGGTGATCGTGGCTTGCGCCTGGTGTGCGTGGTCGCTCATACGTGCGACCCTTCCAACTCCTTGCTCTCACCCGCGGCAATCTGTACCAAAGGAGCCCGGCCATGGCCCACCGGCTGATTCAGCAGGTCAAGCGCGCCTCGATCCTTGTAGCTCGAAGAGAGCGTCGCCTTCACCATGCCCCAGAAGCCGGAGAGGGAGCCGAAGCCGTGATTCACTGTCGACGGCTCATACCCGCAACTCACCATGCAGTTCGCACACTTGGGATTGCCGCTCTCTGTGCCGTAGTGACTCCAGTCGGTCGAGTCGATCAGCTCCTGATAGCTGTCGGCGTACCCGTCCTGCAGCAGATAGCAGGGCTTCTGCCAGCCGAAGATGTTGAAGGCTGGCGAACCCCAGGGAGTGCACTGGTAGTCGCGCTTGCCCATCAGAAACTCGAGGAACAGCGGCGACATGTTGAACTTCCACTCCTTCTTGCGATTGGAGAGGATGGCCCGGAACAGCCGCCGCGACCGGGCCCGACCCAGGAAGTGCTTCTGGTCTGGTGCCTTGTCGTAGGTGTAGCCGGGGCTCAAGACCATGCCTTCGACACCCAGCGACATGACCTCGTCGAAGAAGGCACGCACGCTGTTCGGGTCTGCACCGTCGAACAGGGTGGTGTTGGTGGTGACGCGGAAGCCGCGGGCGACTGCCTCCTGAATGCCGGCAACTGCCTGATCGTACCCGCCCTCACGGCAGACGGAGAGGTCGTGGTGCTCGCGCTGGCCGTCCAGGTGCACGGAGAAGGTCAGGTACTTGCTCGGCTTGAACAGTCCGATCTTCTCCTTCAGCAGCAGCGCGTTGGTGCACAGATAGATGTACTTCTTGCGCGCGACCAGACCTTCAACGATCTCGACGATCTGCGGATGCATCAGCGGCTCGCCACCCGGAATGGAGACCATCGGCGCCCCGCACTCATCCACCGCACGGAAGCACTCGTCCGGCGTTAGCTCCTGCTTGAGGATGTGCGCCGGATATTGGATTTTGCCGCACCCGGCGCAGGCCAGGTTGCAGCGGAACAGCGGCTCCAGCATCAGGACCAGCGGGTACCGCTCGCGGCCGGTCAGCCGCTGCTTCAGCACGTAGGTCGCGACCGTCCACATCTGGGAAATCGGTACTGCCATAGATACGTTTCTCCGTCACGCCGTAGCGGATTGAATTCTCTGCCGGCTCACTGCTCTGCCGGCGCGCTCATGGCCCGGCGATAGTTCGTCAGGGCCAGCAAAGGAAAGACATCGCGGTACGTGTGGTAAGCCAGGTAAAAGACCCGGGGAAATCCAGTGCCAGTGATGATCGCCTGCCGGGTCGCGCCCTCGCCCATACTCTCGTCCCAGGAGCCGTCGGCCCGCTGCCGGTCCAGCAGCCAGCGCACTCCCTTGGCCACTGAATCGCTGCGATTGTCTCCGGCCGAGAGCAGCCCCAGGATCGCCCATGCCGTCTGCGAGGGGGTGCTGGGCCCGACGCCACGTGTCGTCGGATCGTCGTAGCTGCCGCAGGTCTCGCCCCAGCCCCCGTCCGCGTTCTGGACAGACCGGATCCATTCGGCTGCCTGCTGTATCTCCGGCTCGTGGTTCCACATCCCGATGGCCTCCAGGCCGCGCAGCACCAGGAAGGTTCCGTAGAGGTAATTAACGCCCCAGCGCCCGAACCAGCTGCCGTCCGGCTCCTGCTCCCTCAGGATGAACTTGATCGCGCGCTCGATGCGCTTGTCGCTACGGGTGTAACCATAGGTCGCCAGCATCTCGAGGATGCGACCCGTGATGTCGACGGTCGGCGGGTCCAGCATCGCGTTGTGGTCCGCGAACGGTATGTGCTGGAAGATCATCTTGGTGTTGTCTTTGTCGAAGCTGGCCCAGCCGCCGTTGTTGCACTGCATGGCGAAAATCCATTCGATCGCTCGCCGGGAGACGTCGTACTGATAGCGTTCGCGCGGGTTGTCGACCTTGTTGAGAGCCAGCAGCACCTGCGCCGAGTCATCCGTGTCCGGATAGAACTCGTTGTTGTACTCGAAGTACCAGCCGCCGGGCTGTGCATTGCGCACCTTCACCGCCCAGTCGCCCTTGTGCCGGACCTCCTTCGAGAGCATCCAGTCAGCCGCCTTCAGCAGCCGCGGATCGGTGCGCGAGACACCCGCCTCACCCAGCGCATACACCATCTGCGCGGTGTCCCATACCGGGGACACGCATGGCTGCATGCGGAAGGTGGGCTCCGGAAACTCCGGCGTGCCGTTCGGCTCGTCAATGCCCAGCTTCTCGAACTCATCCATGGCGCGGATGAAGTGCGGATCGTCCTGGGAGTAGCCCAGCACGCGCAGGGCGATGATGGCATTCATCATCGCGGGATAGATCGCGCCCAGGCCGTCGGACATGTCAAACCGCTCGAGCATCCACTTCTCTGCCTTGCGTAATGCCATCTTGCGCAGCGGGCGGATGTGCACACGCTCTGCCCAGTGCACCATCCGGTCCAGCAGCAGGAAGAAGTTGCGCCAGCTCATCAGCCGCTCGCGGTCCATGCGCAACTTCAGGCTCTTCTTGTCCCGTCCACCAACGAACAGCTCCTCAATGCCCTGCTCCGCCGGGATCTTCTTGTACGGTTTCTTGGCGTAGGCAATCGAGAGCGGCACCAGGATGGCGCGCGACCAGGACGAGATCTCGTAGATGTTGAAATAGAACCACTTGGGCGCCAGCACTATCTCCGGCGGAATGGCCGGGACCGCGTCATAGTCGTACTGGCCAAGCGCGCAAAGGTAGATCTTGGTGAAGGTGTTGCAAACCACGACGCCGCCATGCGCGCGAATCCACTCCCGTGCACGCACCATGCACGGCTCGTCGGCAGACATGCCCATCAGCTTGCCGGCGAAGTAGCACTTTACCGCCAGACTCACGTTACCGGGGCCGCCCGGGTAGATGCTCCAGCTGCCATCCTCGTTCTGATAGCGCAGCATCTCGGTCAGCGCGCGCTTCATGCGCGCCCGCACTGCCGGGTCGGCCGTCTCCAGCAGAACGTGCAGGAAGATGTAATCGGCCTCCAGCATGGAGTCCGCTTCTAGCTCCCCTACCCAGTGCCCATCGGGATGCTGCTGGCGGAAGATGTGGTCCTTCGCGGCTTCGACCGCCTCATCTACCTGATCCAGCCCGGCATCGATGCGCCCGAACCGCGGTTGTGTGGCCACCGCTCCGGACCGGGAGAGGTTTGCATCCACGAATTGACTCATGCCGTCTTTTTCACCCCACAGAGTGGTCGCACTCGCGCATTTTCGCTCTCACGATGCCGCACTAGATCGCCTCCACGTCCTCCGCGTCTGCCGATCCGCATACCCCGAACCGCCCCCGGGGACTCCGTGCTAATACCGGCTAGCGCGCGGCGACCGTCGCCGGACCGATTGCCTGCACGATCTCTGGTGGCAACCCGAAGCGTACGTTCTCCGGCATAACCTCTACCTCGTCCACCGTGCCGAAACCCCGATCCCGCAGATAGGCCACGACCTCAGAGACCAGGATCTCTGGCGCCGATGCGCCTGCCGTTACCGCGACCGTCGAGACACCTTCCAACCAATCTGGATGGATGGCAGTGGAATTGTCGATCAGGTAAGCGACAGTGTTCAGATTTCGCGAGACCTCGACCAGGCGGTTCGAGTTCGAACTGTTGTTCGATCCCACCACCAGCACCAGGTCAGCCGTATGCGCAACGTTCTTCACGGCAACCTGACGATTCTCGGTGGCATAGCAGATGTCTTGAGAGTGCGGGCCAACGATGTTCGGGAACTTTTCCTTGAGCGCCTGGATAATGTCGCGTGCCTCATCGAGACTAAGCGTCGTCTGCGTCAGGTAGGCCACCCGGTTCGGATCAGGAACGACGAGGGCCGCAACCTCCTGTGCGGAGGAGACTACCTGGGTCACATCGGGCGCTTCACCCAGAGTTCCTTCGATCTCATCATGGTCGCGGTGCCCGATCAGCACCAGCGAGTAGCCCTGCTTGGCGAACTTTACCGCTTCGACATGCACCTTGGTGACCAGGGGGCAGGTCGCGTCGATGACCTTCAGCCCGCGCTCCTTGGAGCGCTGTCGTACCGCCGGCGAGACACCATGCGCGGAGTAGATCACGCGCATCCCCTCAGGCACGTCATCGATATCGTCGACGAATATCGCGCCCTTCTCTGCCAACTCATTCACCACGAAGCTGTTGTGCACAATCTCCTTGCGCACGTAGATGGGTGCGCCGAAGGTCTCAAGCGCAATCCGCACGATGTCCACCGCACGCACCACGCCTGCGCAGAACCCGCGAGGTTTCAGCAACATCACCCGCTTGGTTGCGGCCACGGAGGTACTGGAGGAGGCGGGTGCAGCGTTCTGAAGAGTGTAAGAAGTCACAAAGTCGAGTATATAGGGCTGCGGCGACCTTGTCAGTCCGAGAATGCACCAGCCATGGTGCGGAACAGGTCAGTGGCCGGCCGCCTCTGCTAGCATCTGCTCGGCGTGCCGGAGAGATGTCTCGGAGCGCCTGGCACCACTCAGCATGCGGGCAACCTCCTCCACCCGGGCAGCCGGCTCCAGGCTGCGGATGGCAGTGCGGGTACGCCCTTTCTCCTCGCGTTTCTCGACCAGTAGATGGTGGCTGGCGAAGGCCGCGATCTGCGGCAGGTGCGTGACACAGAGTACCTGCTGGGCTCGGCTCAGGGCCTTCAGTTTCTGCCCGACCGCCTCCGCCGCTCGGCCGCCAATTCCGATATCGATCTCATCAAAGACCAGCGTGCGGGGCAGCAGCGTCTTGCGCTTCCCGCGGCTGGCGCGCGCGGCTCCTTCTTCGACGCTGACCTTCAGCGCCAGCAGCACCCGGCTCATCTCCCCGCCTGAGGCAATCTCGTCCAGCGGCTTCATCGGCTCACCCGGATTGGTCGCGATCCGGCAAGCAACGCGGTCCCATCCCTGCGCCGTCCAGGACTCCACTTCCTGCTGCGCGGTCACCTCGACCGCGAATCGCGCCTGCATCGCCAACTCGTTGATCTGCTTCTCCGCCGCCTTAGCCAGTTTTGCGGCGGCAGCCGTTCGAGCTGCGGTCAGTGCAGCGGCTTGTTGCCGGTAGGCCGCTGCGGCCGCCGCCAGTTGCTCGCGTAGCTCGATCAGGATCGTGTCGCGATTGTCTATCTCCGCCAGCTTGGCGGAGACCTCCTCGCCATAAGCAGTCACGTCAGCCAGACTGTTGCCGTACTTGCGCTTCAGCCGATCCAGAGCCGCCAGGCGGTCCTCAATCTCAACTAGCCGCTCCGGTGATGCCTGGATATGATCGCTGAAGCCGCGGACGGTTTCGGCGACGTCCTCGACCATGGCGCGGGCGGAGGCGAGCTGCTGCGCAGCAGCCTCAAACCGTTCGTCGTAACGGGCCAGCTCTTGGACGTGACGCTCCGCCGCACGGAGGGAGACCTCAGCCGTACTACCACCCTCGGTACTCGCATCGTAGAGCTGCTCGTAGGCGCTCCTGGCCGCCGCGTACAGCTTCTCGGCGTTCGCCAGCACGCGCTTCTCCGTGGCAAGGTCCACGTCCTCCCCCTCCACCGGCGCCGCAGCCGCAATCTCCTGCGCCTGGAACCGCCACAGATCCACCATGCGCAAGCGCTCCTGCTCATCGCTCTCGACCGCGGTAAGCCGGTCCTGGATCGCCCGCCAGCGGCGATATGCATCCGTCACTGCTTCGGTGGCAATCCCGGCGAAGCGGTCCAGCAGGAGACGCTGTTGAGTGCCATCGAAGCCCGCGAGCGACTCTGACTGCGCGTGAATCAGCGCGAGCTCCGGCGCCAGTAGCCGGAGCACCGCAGCCGTCGTGGGCTGGCTGTTGATAAAGACGCGGCCCTTGCCGCTGGCAGCGATCTCCCGCCGCAGCAGGATATCTCCATCGCCGGGGTCGATGCCGTGATCGGTGAGTATGCGCTCCGCCTCGTCCGTCGCTTCAAAGACGCAGGAGACCACGGCCTTCTCCGCGCCATGACGAACGATATCACTTGAGGCCTTGCCGCCAAGCAGCAGCGCCAGCGCGTCCACCAGGATCGACTTGCCCGCTCCGGTCTCCCCGGTCAGCAGATTCAGCCCCGGGCCGAGGGTCGCCACCGTGTGGTCGATGACGGCATAGTTTTCAGCTCGCAACTCCAGCAGCATCGGTGGTTCGCTCGAGGCCGAGGATAGCAGAGCCGGGCCCATGGACTTCATGGCCGGCGCCCGCGCAGCCGAGAGCTCAACTGCCGTCGAAGATGCGACCTCTCCGAAACAACCGGGCCATGGCGGCTAGCCCAGCGCAGCCCGCGAGCAAACTCAGCAGCTCTGCTGCGGCAATCTGCGGTTCACGGTCCGGCGTCAGGAAGCTGCTCGCAGCCGTCAGGACGAAGATGCTGATCAGCGTGCTCAGCGACAGTGGCTGTTGTGCGGCTCGCGCCACTTTGACACGGGAGGAGATGTAGATTGCAACGGAAGTCAGGCAGGTCGCGATGGCGAGATGGCCCATCAGCACCAACGCAATGACGCTAGCGTCCAGCACGGGCAGCGGCAGATGTTTACCTCTAGCGTGACGAAGGCAGCGCTGGCGAGGCATACCAGCGAGAGGGTAAGGAGAGCGCAACCGCAGCCAGTGCCTTGCCCCAGAACACGGCCGTGTCAGTCACCGTTACGGAGGGGATAGAAGCCTGGAGCGCAGTGCCCCGCCAGGACTGGCGATCGGCCATAACCTCCAGCAGCTCCTTGCGAAAGACTGCCATCACCTGTCTCCATTGGATTGAGGTCGACGCCACGGGCGCGGGTCTGACTGCAGAGCTGCTTGAGCAGTGGATGGAACGCGGCTTGATCCTCTCCCACAAGATCCGAGCCAACGGCCTGCGCGCGCGGGAATCGTCGGAGCCCGCGTGTTTGGGCGCGCGGCTTCGCACAGTCGACCAGCGGCTGCTCTACCCATGGATGCGCTGGTATCACGCCTGGGGCAGGCAGCCCACCGGCTGCATGCGATGGCTTCAGGAACATGTCCGCATCTGTTTCGTCCACAGGAATCGGCTGCGGCGCTGGAAGCGCTCGCGGAGCTGGAAGATGCAATCGAGATGGTCGACTCTCTGCTCTTCGTTCTAGGCCCAATACTCGACCCGGCAATGCAGGCAGCCCGCAGTTGAAAGACACACACGTGCCTGAGGCCTTTGCCATGCGTCCGTTCACTGTTCCAAGCAGGCCACAACCTCCCCAGACTACGTCGCCATCCGCACGGACAGCTGCCGTGTCCTGCGTCCACCCTGGGCCGGACCAGGTCTCCTAGCACTCCTCGCGGCCCTCCTACGTGGGGTGTCAGCACCAGCGCTTCAGGTGAAGCACGCCTACGGTCCCGTGGTACTGGAGCGGCATTTCGTCGCGCCTAGGCATGATGTACGGCAAAGGAATGCGTCAGCAGAGTGCACTGGCCCTGATGGAAGCGCGTCAGCAGGGCGGCCCCTTCCTCTCTGTCGATGACCTGGCGCGCCGTGTCCCTGCACTCAATCGCAAAGAGCTCGCACAGCTCGCACGTGTTGGAGCCCCTAATTCGCTCGGCGGCATCGGACGTCGACGCGATGTCCGATGGTTGAAGGTACTCTGCAGAACGAAGACTCCGTGGTATGTGTGGAGGCGGCGCGGGTGCAGCCGCTCGCCATACAGTCCATTGAGGTCCGCTCTCATGACTTTCATCGAGCTCTCAGAGCGTTACATCACCTTAGAATTCTCAAATCTGTCGTCAATGCCGATGGCGACTGCATTGCAGTGGTGGGATCAGGAGCATCCGGCATGCAGAGCAGCGCCCCTGATCCGTCGGCCACGATGGACGAGATACCAATTCCCTTCCACAGTCGCCTCAATGCACCCACAGCACTGAGCGACGCCCAGCGCGCCGCGCTGCAGAGCATGTGCCTGCTTTTCACGCGTGGCGTGAACGCGAATATGACCCGTTGGCTGGGCGGCGCCTTTGCCCTGAGCCTCAGCGGGATTGAGCGCGTTCCATTTTACGAGATCATCCACTCCCCCAGCGCGGAGAACCGCTTTGTCACCACACTGGTCGTGGGCCCAGAATCTCATCCAGCTCTGCTGCAGATGGATCTGCCGCTGGTCTACCACTTTGTTGAGCTGCTGCTTGGCGGTCCAGGCGGAACCCTGCTGCGCCGTGAGCCAACGGAGATTGAAGGAGCCATCGTACTCAGCGTGGTAGAGCTGATCTGTCGCGATCTGAGCACTGCGTGGTCTTCACCCGAGCTGGAGATCCGCCATGATCGGGCCTTGGCCGGCCGCTCCCTGGACCGGCTGATGCCGGCGGTGGACAGCACGCTGGTGCTCACATTCGACGTGGTCTGCGGCACGCAGCGAGGCATCATCTCACTCACCTTCTCGTCCGAAGTTGCGAAGGTGCTGATCCGCTCCATCGATGGGCCACATGAGACAACACGCAACGCCTCCCCGGAGAACCGTCACGCCGTGCTCCAGCGGCTGCAGCGCACAACTCATACTGCTACCCTGCACCTGCCACGGATCCGCATCTCTCTCGACGCCATTCGCCGCATGCAGCCGGGCGAAGTCTTGATCTTCGATCTGTTCGAAGACACTCCGGCCATCTTATCCATCGGAGGACGAGCCGCATTTCAAGCAACGCCCATTGATGCATCCTCCCGTCGCGGCGCATACATCACACGCGCCATCGAGTGAGGCCACCGGTGATTCCGGTGCAAGCATGAAAGACTATCTGCTGACGCATGCTTGGGATTGACTTCGGGACCACCAATAGTTCTATCGCTCTGGCCAAGGCGGGCGGCCAGGTCGAGCTGCTTCGTGTTCCATCCGCGCAGGGGCTGACCGCCTCGTATCGCTCGCTGCTCTACCTGGAGCAGCAGGAGGCGCAGTCGCGCTCTTCTACGGGGCGGCCAACGTCCGTTCTGAAGTCCTGGAGTGGTCCCCAGGGCATAGAGCGCTATCTTGCGGCCGACCCCAAGGGCCGCCTGATCCAGTCACTGAAGTCTTACCTGGCCAGCCGCACACTCACGGGTACTGAGGTGTTCGGCCGCCGGCAGCCCGTAGAAGACCTGCTCGCACGCATCCTCGCAGACCTGCGCGCACTCGCGGAGCAGCATTTCGGCATGCCTGTTGACAGCGCGACAGTCGGCCGACCGGTACATTTCGTTGGCTCCAACTGCCAGGCGGATGACGACTTCGCTGTGGAGCGGCTGCGTGCCGCATTGCTGAAGGCTGGCTTCCATCATGTCGTCTTTGAGCTCGAGCCGGTCGCCGCCGCCCACCACTACGCGTCCACACTGAAGAAGGAAGAGCTGGTGCTGATCGGCGACTTCGGCGGTGGGACCAGTGACTTTTCCCTGCTGCAACTAAGGCCGCCGTGCGCCGCGGGCCGAAGCGGCGTACAGCAGCTGCTCGCGAACAGCGGAGTCGGATTTGCCGGGGACGCCTTCGATGCTCGCATCGTGCGCCACCTGGTCTCGCCTCACCTCGGTGCCGGGTCACTCGAGCGGTCAGGAAACAAGACGTTGGTCGCGGTGCCTGCGTGGGTCTACAGCCGCCTTGAGCACTGGCATCACCTCTCTTTCTTGCGCACTCGGGCAGTCACCGAGATGCTGCGCGCCGCGCAGATGCGCGCCTTTGAGCCAGAGAAGATCGCAGCCCTCGCGGAGCTGATTGAGGCTGATCTGGGCTACCAGCTTCATCAGGCAGTGCAGCGGGTTAAGGTAGCGTTGTCAAATCAGCCGCAGGCAGAGTTTTGCTTCGTTGAGCATGGTTTGGATTTGCGCGCCTCAGTCACCCGCGCTGAGTTCGAACAGTGGATCTTCGAGGACCTGCGTGCCATCGAAAGGGCGGTTGAAGAGGTGATGGCCACTGCCGGAGTCACGGATGCCGCGGTGGATCGCGTCTTCCTGACCGGTGGCTCCTCTCTGGTGCCCGCGGTACGCCGTATCTTCGAGCAGCGCTTCGGCGCCGACCGGGTGCGCAGCGGAGACGAGTTCACGTCCGTTGCCAGTGGGCTTGCCCTCTCTGCCCAGGCAGCGGGTCGCTAGGTCGCCACACGCATTTTGCGGTTGCCTGCATATAATGGCCGCCGTATGTCCTACATCCTTTCGCTGGACCAGGGAACGACCAGTTCGCGCGCCATTCTCTTCGATCAGCGGGGTCAGATCGTAGCCCAGGCGCAGCACGAGTTTGAACAGCGCTTCCCTCAGGCAGGCTGGGTCGAGCATGATCCGTTCGACATCCTGACTTCTCAGTTAAGTGCGGGTGTCGAAGTGTTGGCTCGGGCCGGTATACGGCCTCGCGATGTTGTCGCACTTGGCATAACAAACCAACGCGAGACCACCATCGTGTGGGACCGTGAGACCGGCAAACCTGTATATAACGCAATCGTCTGGCAGGATCGCCGGACCGCGCCATTATGTACGCGCCTGCGGGAGGGAGGCGCGGAGCCGATGGTGCGGGAGCGAACCGGCCTGCTGCTGGACTCCTACTTCTCCGGAACTAAGATCGCTTGGATCCTGGACAACGTAGAAGGTGCGCGTGCGCGTGCCGAGGCAGGCAAGCTGGCCTTTGGCACTGTCGACAGTTGGGTCGTGTGGAACCTGACCAGCGGCGCACGTCACGTGACCGATGCGACCAACGCCTCGCGTACCCTGCTCTACAACATCGTCGAAGGCTGCTGGGATACAGAGTTGCTGCGTCTTTTGCGGATACCGGAGAGCATGATGCCGCAGGTAGTGTGGTCCAGCGAACACATCGGTGAGGTCACTACGACCCTGGGCCTCGGTTCGATCCCGATTACAGGCATCGCTGGCGATCAGCAGTCCGCCCTCTTTGGTCAACTCTGCCAGAAACCCGGCGATGCGAAGAATACCTACGGAACCGGCTGCTTCCTGCTGCAGCATATCGGCAACAGCTTCGTCCTCTCGCAGCAGCGGCTGATCACTACCCTGGCGTGCAGTTTGGACCGCAGACTTGAGTACGCGCTAGAGGGTTCAATCTTTATCGGTGGGGCTGTAGTGCAGTGGCTGCGGGACAGTCTCGGCCTGATTCGGAGATCGTCCGATGTCGAGGCGTTGGCAGCGTCAGTACCGGATAATGGCGGCATCGTCTTCGTGCCCGCGTTCGTGGGACTCGGCGCGCCACACTGGGATCCATACGCACGCGGTCTGATCATCGGGCTTGAACGTGGCACCCAGCCCGGCCACATCGCTCTGGCTGCGCTAGAGAGTATCGCCTTCCAGGTAGCGGACGTCATGGACGCCATGGATGCGGAGACCGGCACCCCGTTTCGTGAGTTGCGTGTGGATGGCGGCGCCGCAGCCAATGACCTGATGATGCAGTGCCAGGCGAATATCACTGGCATCCCGGTCCATCGGCCGGAGCAGATTGAAACCACTGCGATGGGCGCTGCGTATCTTGCCGGGCTCGCCTCAGGTTTCTGGGAGTCGCCAGAACAGATTCGTAGCCTCCGTGGCGAAGGGCGACGCTTCGAGCCCGCGATGGACCGCAGTGAGGCACAGCACGCACGCGAACGCTGGCAAGACGCTGTAAATCGCGCACGCGGGTGGTACGCGTCTGCGCCGGATGCGCTGCACAGGATGACGCACAAGGACGCCGAATGAAACGAGAGCTCATGTTGGATCGTATCCGGGCCCGCAGCACACCGTGGGACATGGTGATCATCGGCGGCGGCGCCACTGGGGTCGGCATCGCCGTGGACGCGGCGACCCGCGGATACGACGTGCTGCTGTTTGAGCGTGAGGATTTTGGTAAGGCCACCTCCAGCCGCTCGACCAAGCTGGTGCATGGCGGCGTGCGCTATCTGGAGCAGGGGAACGTATCGCTAGTGATGGAGGCGCTGAAAGAGCGAGGCTTGCTGCGCCAGAACGCGCCTCATCTGGTTCACGATCTCGCCTTCGTTGTTCCCAATTACTCTTGGTGGGAGGCGCCCTTTTATGGCATCGGCCTGAAGGTCTACGACCTGCTTGCAGGCAAGTACGGATTTGGCCGCTCGCGCCTGCTCTCCCGGGAAGAGACGCTGGAGCGGCTGCCGAACATTCGCACAGACGGCCTCAAGGGCGGCGTCGTCTATTACGACGGTCAGTTCGACGACACGCGGCTGCTGATGCATCTGGCGCAAACAGCCGTAGATCACGGCGCCACGCTGATCAACTATGC
This sequence comes from uncultured Acidobacteriaceae bacterium, assembly GCA_964252395.1. Lineage (GTDB taxonomy): Bacteria > Acidobacteriota > Terriglobia > Terriglobales > Acidobacteriaceae > KBS-83. Next base: position 32,480 of record CAXUMX010000022.1, read on the forward strand.
GGGCGCGGTCGAGATCACCAAGCAAGACGGCTTTGTGAACGGCGTCGTCGCACTCGACAGCGAGAGCGGAGAGCGGCTGCCCGCTGCCGCCAAGGTAGTCATCAACGCCACGGGCATCTTTACGGATGAGGTGCGAGCTCTTTCCGATCCCACCGCCAGCGGCATGATCGAGCCAAGCCAGGGCATCCACCTGGTATTCGATCGCTCGTTCCTGCCGTCGGACAGCGCCATCATGGTGCCCCACACCAGCGACGGCCGTGTGCTGTTCGCCATACCCTGGCACGGCCACACAGTTGTTGGCACGACCGACACGCCTATCGAGGCGCCATCCTACGATCCCCTTCCGTTTGAACAGGAGATCGACTTCATCCTGGAGACGGCGGAGCGCTACCTGAGTCGTCCTCCGCGCCGTGAGGATATCCTCAGCATCTATGTCGGGATTCGTCCGCTGGTAAAGGCTGCCGGCTCGGACTCGGGTAAGACGTCCGCGCTCTCCCGCGATCACACGATCCATGTCGACAACTCCGGGCTGCTGACCATCGCCGGCGGTAAGTGGACCACCTATCGCCACATGGCCGAAGATTGCGTGGACCACGCCATCACGCTGGGTACGCTCGACGAGCGGCCTTGCATCACACGGAATCTGCACATTCACGGCTATGCCGAGGAAGGCGAACAGGAGGGGGCACTGCAGGTCTACGGTTCGGACGCAAAGCAGATAGAAGCGATGGCAGCAGCCGACCCTACGTTAGCAGCGCGGCTCGATCCCGAGCTTCCCTACATCGCTGCCGAGGTGGTGTGGGCGGCTCGAGAAGAGATGGCCCGCACCGTCGATGACGTACTCTCGCGTCGAACGCGCGCGCTCTTCCTCAACGCTGCCGCGGCGGGACGAATGATCGCAGTCGTCGCCGCCATCCTCGCGCGCGAGCTTAAGAAGGACGAGGCATGGGTTCAGGCGCAAGTCGAGTCCGCACATGCTCTGGTCGAAAGGTACACAGTTCCGTCGCCCGGCGTTTCCCCTCAACCGCAGTGACTCTGATCGAAGGAGAAGCACTCCGCATGACGCGTTCCCCGCTCCTGGGTGAGTTCATGGGCACTTTGATGATGATGCTGCTTGGCGATGGAGTTGTCGCGGCAGTCGTGCTGAAGCGGACCAAGGCGGAAGGCTCCGGCTGGCTGGTCATCACAACTGGCTGGTGCTTCGCCGTCATGTGCGGCATCTTCACCGCGAACCTCTTCGGTTCGCCAGACGCGCATCTCAACCCCGCCATCACACTGGCTTTCGGCATCAAGAACGGCAGCATGACGAACCTGGTTCCTTACGCTCTGGCGCAGTTTGCCGGCGCGTTCGCAGGCGCCGCCCTGGTGTGGATTCACTACGGACCGCACTGGCGTGTGACCGAGGATCAGGGTGCAAAGCTTGGTGTCTTCTGCACTACACCGGCGATCCGCAACCTGCTGGCAAACCTGGTAAGCGAGATCATCGCCACCACCTCGCTGATCGTAGTGGCAGGCGGCATCACCTCGAAACTGGTGCTCTCCACAGGCGCTGCCGCGGGCGTCAGTCCCTTTCTGATCGGATGCCTGGTCTGGAGCATCGGCTTATCGCTTGGCGCCACGAGCGGCTACGCTATCAATCCGGCGCGCGATCTCGGGCCGCGGATTGCGCATGCCGTGTTGCCCGTCGCAGGCAAAGGCGGCTCCGACTGGAGCTATGCGCCCATTCCGGTGATCGGCCCGCTGATCGGCGCAGCAATCGGCGGATTCGTGCTGCGCGCGCTCGGTGCGTGATGCACCAGGTTTGCGTGCATGGAAGACACCGTCCCAAGCTAGTGTCGGGAGAGAGCAGCCGCACGCGCAACGCACCATTCAATCGCGTCAGCCACCGCATCCGGCCGTTCCAGATGCAGCCAGTGGCCACTCTCCGGAAGAATGATGTGCTGCTTCGTCTCGAGTGGCGTCAGCCAGTTTTCGCGCTCGCGCAACTCGTCAGGCGTAGCGGTAGACGCAGACAGCACCACGACAGGCATCTCCGGAGGTATCGCGCTCTCGCCATGCTGCGCCGCACATGCAGGCAGCACCTCCAGCATGTCGGCCATGGCGCGAAAGCTCTCCGGACGGCTCCAGTGCGCCGCGATCGCCGGCCATAGGTGCGGCGGCAGCTTGCTTACCTGGGCGGTGATCCGCTCCAGCGTTGGGGCGCCGCGCCCGGCTGCACGCCGGCCGATCAAACGGGACAGCCAGCCTCCTCCGCTGAGAAGCAGAGCCAGCGCTGCGCGCACGACGCCGAACTCTGCCAGCCATGCCCCCCGGCGAGAGAGCCGTGCGCCGATCTGAAGGCGACGGCTGTCGTGCTCCGAGCAATCCGACCAGTTCGTGATCGACACTGGGTCAATCAGTACAAGCCCTGCCACCTTGTGCCGGTACCGCTGCAAAAAGGCCAGCGCCAGCAACGCCCCGAAAGAGTGCGCGACCACCACTGCGGACTGTTCGCCCGCAGTCCACGCGATCACAGCGCGCAGATCATCGATCATCTGCTCCAGTGAGGGCGTTGCTCCCAGCGGCGTACTCCAGCCAAGGCCGGCGCGGTCATACGCCGCGGTGCTGGCGAATCCGGCTACGCGTGGCTGCACGCGCGCCCAGCTAAGCGAGCTGGCAGCCAGCCCCGCTTCAAAGACGACGGCCGGCAACTCTCCGCCCTGCTGCAACACATGCAGGTAGCGCCCACGACGCGACAGCAACAGTCCCTGCGGCGGAAAGCGACGAGCGTCGCGCCGCGTCCCGGCACGCTGAAACAGCCAGCCGGCAGCCGCAAACGCAAACGGAGTCGCTGCCGCAACGACGGCTACTCGTCTAATCCGCAACCATCATCTCCCCGGGGAGGATAGGCCGAGTGCGCGGCAGCAGGCCATAGACGGCCGTGATCCCGACCAGCACGAGCGCCGCGACATAGATGACGAGCTTCGTTACATCAGCGGCATGCGTGCGCGGCAGGGTCTTCCACAGCAGCAGCAGCACCGTCTGTGCGATGGTGACGGACCAGACTGTTCCGTAGAAGTACCGTCGCTCCCACCCTTCGCCGCGCGTCGACTGCCGTACGCGCGGCAACACGCCTGCCACACCCAGCAGCACAATGCAGAGCAGCACCGGTGCATACACACGCGAGTAGATCTGCTGCATGTACCACCCTCCTGTGGCGACGGCAGTCACCAGCCCCAGCAGGTTCATGAGGGCGAAGTTGATGGCGGCATTCCATCCGAAGGTGTAGCAGACGCGACGGTACACCGGATTCGGGCGGTCCTCGTCGAAACGGAGGATGTACGGCCCGGGCTCAGCGCCCGGCAACCGTCCGCGGAGAGCCGCGACGCCCGTGCCGGCGAGCACGGCCACCAACCAAAGCAGGTTCCATCGATTGACACGCCCGGCAAACAGGTCAAACGTTAACGGACCGGGCGCCAGAAAGAAGACGAAGATCCATAGCGGCCAGTGCGCCGCGCAATATAGAGCTGTATTGCGCTCCCGCATCTTTCTTTCGCCGGCATACTCCACTCGTCGAAGCGTGCTCATTGTTTTGCTGGTCTCGTCCCCGCCCGGGAGTTCCGGTTCCACTTCATTGTGCGTCACTCGCGTGCCGGCGTCACGTCGTTTGCCGCAATGCGTTAGTCTCGGCTGCGGCTGCCCGGGTCGTATGCTGAAGGGTCCACTCCCTCACGTGGAGGTCTCCTCGCATGCCTCTCGCTTCTTCCGCCCTCTTCGCGCTCCTCGCGCTCGCACAAGCAACGGCACAGATCACCGGCGCGAATCCTGCTGCGAAACGCCCCGCGTCCAACCGGCCAGTAAAAGACGGCCTGTATATTGCGCATGACTTTCGCTTCGGTACGGGCGAGACGCTCCCTGAGCTGAATCTGCAGCTGGGGATCGCCGAAGGACTTCCCAGGCAGATGCCTCACGCCACCTTCGTGCTCATCCCGATCTCGGACGTAACACGCGGGCATGGCACCCACACACTGGCGGCGATCTGGAAGGATCATTTGGTCGATCTGCTCAACCAATCTGAACCTGGCCGGCAGTCGGGCAAGTAGATGGCGCTAGCTGGCTGGAACGCTGTCGCAACACGCCGGAAAGCTGAATTGCTGGATCACACACCCGCAGCACTTTCAACCAGGCACAGCCACGCGAGAGATCACATCACCCGACAGGGAGCGGCACAATCTGCGCATAGCTGGAGCCGACGCAGTGACGAAAGCGACTACGACTCGCAGGGCTCCCAGCAGGAGCGGCCCTGCGTACACACGGAGCGATGGACGTAGTGCTCATCCGGACCGGCCTTGCTCATCGTCTTGAGACACCAGTAGGTCGCAGTCGACCCGAAGAGCTCCTGCATCTCGTCCTGGAAGTCGCCGAAGGCTCCGTAGGACTGCTTGCTGCGCAGTGACCCGCAGCGAATCTGTACCAGGGATGGCGGTGTGGAGCTTGTCATAAACCTCTCCTCGCTGACGGCGTTGTCCTAGCCAATAGCACTGGGATCGCGTTGCATCTGGCCCGCGGCCAGCAGAATCGTGCGGTAGATAGCGGTCTGGAAGAGCTGCACCTTGAATGCATTGCCAGACAGCGGCGTCGCGTCCTGCATTGCCGCCTTGGCTGCCGCCCGGGCTGTAGTCTCATCGATGGTCTTGCCGGACAGTACAGCCTCTGCAGCCTGCGACCGGATCGGCGTTGGCGCTGCCACACCCATCGCAACCGCAGCACTGCGGCAGCGATCACCCTCCATGACTAGGACCACACCAGCGTCGGCAAGCGGCCAGTCGAAGCTCTCCTTCTCTCCGTACTTCTGGTAAGCGGAGCGCGTGCCCGGGGCCGCCGCAGGCACCATGATGCCGGTGATCAATTCGCCTGGCTGCAGCACCGTCTCGTTGATCAGGCTTTTCTCAGGAGCCACGTAGAACTCCCGCATCGCCACCGTGCGTTGACCCTTCTTGCTGGTCAACTCCAGTCGCGCATCCATGGCCAGCAGGGGCACTGCCGTGGACGAGGGGTGAACCATGGCGCATGTCTGGTTGTTCATCACTGCGTGGTACTGGTTCTCACCCTCGAGGGCGTGGCACTCCTGGCTGGTCGAGCCCTTCTTGCGGCAATCGAAGTCACTGGAGCGGAAGTACCAGCACCGCGGACGCTGCGTCAGGTTGCCGCCCAGCGTGGCCATGTTGCGCACATGCGGGGTGGCTGCATGCCCGGCAGCATCGGCCAAAGCCTGGTAGTTCTTCTGAATCTCGGGATGCTCGGAGATCTCTGTAAGCGTGGAAAGCGGGCCCAGACGGAGACCCTCTCTGCCGTTGCTAATACCACGCAGGCTCTCCACGTTGCGGATGTTGACCAGCTTGGTGGGAGTGACAATGCCTTCCTTCATCAGGTCCAGCAGGTCAATGCCACCCGCCTTCACCACCGCGCCATCATTCATCTCGGCGATGGCCTGATCTACAGTCGTGCAATCGACGAACGAGAACCTGTTCATGCCTGCTCCTCCTCACCGATCTTGCCAAGTGCTGCGAGCACCCTTGCCGGAGTCATCGGTATGCGCCGCATGCGCACGCCGGTCGCGTTGTAGAAGGCATTGCCGATCGCTGCTGCCATCGTGATAATACCGGCGGACTCGCCGATGCCAGCAGCGTCTGTCGAGCTTTGCGCGATGTAATTTTCGATCAGCTCCACCTGTATCTCCGGCACCTCTCGAGCGCCAAGGATCTTGTAGTTCTCCAGGTTCGCATTCAGCATGTGGCCTGCCCGCGGATCCATGATGCGCTCCTCAAACAGCGCATAGGAGATGCCCTGCAGGATGCCGCCGTTCACCTGGCTGATCACGCCGGTGGGGTTGATCGGACGTCCGCAGTCGTGGGCTCCAAACACCTTCTCGATGTGTACGCGGCCGGTCTCCGTATCGACCGCCAGCTCCACATAATCGACGCCGCCATAGGTGAGCTTTTCTTTTGCGTACTCCGGCCGGCGTGTCGCTCGCGCAGAGATCTCGTCGGTCGGCATCTTGGCCGCGATCTGCCGCAGCGTGTAGCTGTGCGACGGATCGTCCTTAAAGACCACCTTGCCACCATGCACTATCAGGTTTTGGGCGGTTGTGCCCAGCTTGGGTGCCACCGCAGCAAACAACTGCTGCTTGGCCTGGTAGGCAGCATCCCGGACCGCCGGCGAGATCGAGCCGGTGGTCACGCTGCCACCCGAATCCGGACCGATCGGGAAACGCGTGTCGCCAATTCGGATGTTGACGCGCTCCGGTGGAATCCCAAACTCCTCGGCGACCACCACGGCCAGCATGGTCTTGGTGCCCGTCCCGAGATCCTGCACAGCGGACATCAACTCCACCGAGCCGTCGCGTGCGACACGCACCTCGCAGGATGAGTTCATGCTGACAAAGCGATACCAGACAGACTGTGCAATGCCCCTTCCGCGCTTGATCGGCCCAGTATCGGATCCTGCTGGACGCCGATTCTTCCAGTCAGTGCGCTCGCGTATGATCTGTCGCTCCACCCGGCGCGCGGGGCTCTCGTCGATCTTGTCGCGCAAGTCGAGCGGATCCATCTTCAGCTTCTCTGCCAAGTCATCGATGGTCTGCTCGTAGGCGAAGCAGCCCTGCGGATGGCCAGGCGCACGGAACGCTGCCCCCGGACCTGCGTTGATGAAGACGTCATACTCCTCAGTTAGCAGGTTCGGGCATTTGTACAGATTAGTCGCAGGCCCTGCTGTGCCCGCTCCAGTGCCCACACCAGCCGTTCCGTAGCTGGTAAGCGCGATCGCAGTCAGAGTGCCGTCCTGCTTCGCGCCGATCCGCAGCTTCTGGTGCGAGTCTGGACGATTGCTGACGATATGCTCCTGCTTGCGGTCCAGCATCAGCTTGACGGGCGCATTGGCCTTCCGCGAGAGATTGGCGGCAACCACGCCCTCGTTCCCTGCTCCGAACTTCGCGCCGAACCCGCCGCCCATGTACTCGGTGATCACGCGCACCTTGCTCTTAGGCAGCTTGAACACCTCCGCAAACTCGTTGCGGACACTCGAGGTGCCTTGCGTTGATGCGTAGACGGTCACCTCTTCCGGCTTCCAGTCCACCACGAAGCCGTGCGTCTCCAGCGCAGAGTGCGTCTGCACCTGGGTAAAGTATTCGCCTTCGACGACCACGTCAGCATCCCTGAAGCCCTGTTCGACGTCGCCCACTTTCTTGCGCTCGGGGCCGTGGACGTTGCCTACCTGGGGGACGTCTTTAGGGCCGCCGCCGCCACCAGCACTGCCGGCAGCGTCCGCAGGTCCTGGAAAGACGACCGGTGCATTAGGCGCACGTGCGGCTGTGCGCTCAACCACGAACGGCATCTCGTCATACTTCACGACTATGAGAGCAGCGGCATCGTCAGCTATCTGCTGCGTGGTGGCGGCAACACCAGCAATCGGCTGGCCGGCATAACGAACGATCGGATAGCGGGACGGCGTCTCCTGCTTGGGATCGCGCAACTCGGCGATGCCATAGGTGTGCTCGATCACATGGACGGCCTTGACCCCCGGCAGCTTCTCGGCCGCGCTCGTATCGATCGAGACGATCTTTCCATGTGGCACGGTCGCGCTGACCATACGCGCATACAACATGCCCGGCAGACGGACATCGGCGGTGTACTTGCCTGTACCCATCGCCTTGGCCGGGCCGTCGTAGCGGACCGTAGGCTTGCCGATGTATGTCAGTTCCGAGTTGGGCGGCAGCGGCGGCGGCTCGTCCGCCGGCACCTCACGTTGTTTCTTCTGAAGGCCGTCCTGGGGAATGCCAAAGACGAAAGAGTCAGTCCGCTTCGGCCCTGGCGTACTTGCGGCGGTTGGCGTCTGCGCATCCTTACGCTCCGCCTGACGCGTAGGCTTCGGCTCTCCCTGCACACCTTTGGCCCGGGACTTCTCCTGCGTCTCGTTTGCTTGCGAAGCTGCTGCGGGATCGGCGACGTTCAGAGTCTCTGGTGTCATCTCTATGCCTCCTCTCCGACGTTCAGGCTAATGAGGCCGGCGTTCTCTCGGTGCTGCGCAACATCCAGCGTTGCTGCGAAGACCTTCGGATAGGTACCGCAGCGGCAAAGGTTGCCGCTAACCGCGTGCTTCACCGCAGCCAGATCAGGATTCGGATTGCGCTTCAGCAAGGCGGCGCAGCTCATCACCATGCCAGGCGTGCAAAATCCGCACTGCATCGCGTCGTGCTTTACGAATGCGGCCTGCACCGGGTGCATGGTAGTGCCGTCCGACAGGCCCTCAATCGTCGTCACCTTACGGCCAACCGTGTCGATGGCCAGCGTCATGCACGCTAGCGCCGGCACGTCGTCGATCCACACCGTACATGCAGAGCAGGAGCCGCGATCGCACACCACCTTGGTTCCAGTCAGCCCGATGTTGTCGCGCAGCGTTTCGGCCAGCGTGTAACGCGGCTCGACGCTCACGGCATGATCCTGCCCATTGATGTGCAACGTGACGGGCACAGCGTGGGGGCCGAGTGCGTGGTCATGGGCTGCTTCGTGCGCGTCCCGGGCCAGCGCCGTCGCGGTATCAATCACCGCCGACGCGGCGGTCACACCGGCGCCCTTCAAGAATCCCCGGCGGGAGAAGATTGTCTTCGGCTTGTCTGGCATAGGTGCCTCCAGGTACTGGCGTGGGAAGGAGCGCCGGGGCTGGTCGCGATAATGCAGATGACCGTGGCGGAGCCTACAGTTCCTCGCGAGTATTTTGAACCTGTGCCAGAGTTTGGTGCAAGGCGAGTGGAGCTTTCATTCACCTACGGTGAAACGGCGCAGCGTCGGCATGCACGACTCTGCCCAGCTCACCTGCAGAGTCTGCGGGCACTGCGGCCTCGTGCAGGTCTGATCGAATTCACTCGAAGTGGAAAGCGCCTGAGAGAAGATGGTGGGCAGAGAGGGACTCGAACCCCCGACATCCTGCTTGTAAGGCAGGCGCTCTAACCAACTGAGCTATCCGCCCATCGGCGCCGCGGCGAAGAGGCTTCTCCCGAGTGTAAGGAAGCAGGCCAGAGCGGTCAAACGCGCGCGCCGCCGCTCCCTCCGTAGACCCCAACTCAGTCAGCAGCCGCTGCTAGACTCGGGACGTGGGCATCTCCGTGCCGGCGCCGCGTCGCCTCATCATCAATGCAGACGACTTCGGCCTGACCGCGGGCGTGAATCGCGCCGTACTCGAACTGAACGCCGCCTGCATTCTGCCCTCAACGACTCTGATGGCAACGGGGGCCGCGTTCCGTGATGCTGTGCACGGAGCATTCATGCAGCCTACGCTCGGCGTGGGCTGTCACGTGGTTCTTGTGGATGGCCAGCCTGCCTCGCTTGCGGCCGACCTCCCAACGCTGGCTCCAGGAGGCAGGTTCCGCAGCAGCCTGGCTACCTTCGTAAGGGCACTCTTTGCCGGGCGCATCAGTCCGCGTGAGATTGAGCAGGAGGCAACCGCCCAGATTCGCCGTGTGCAGGAGTCAGGCCTGACCGTCACCCACGTGGACTCGCACACGCACACCCACATCTTCCCGGGCGTCCTGGCTCCCTTGTTGCGCGCCGCTCATGCGTGCCAAGTGCCCGCAATACGGAATCCGTTCGAACCCACCTGGTCGCGACGTATCGCAAGTACCGCGCCCGCCGCCCGCGCCATGGAGGTACGGGTACTCGGCATATTCCACCGTGGCTTTCGCCAATCTGTCCGTCGGGCCGGCCTCGCCACCACCGACGGCGCGCTCGGCGTGCTCGCAACCGGCACGCTGGATGCAGAGACACTTGGGCGTCTGCTGCGCGCCCTGCCCTCCGGAACGTGGGAGCTGGTCTGCCACCCCGGCTACGTGGACACTGCCCTTCAGCAGCCCGGCCCGCGCCTGCTGGCCAGCCGCGAGGTGGAGCGCGCCGCGTTGTTGCAGGTCTTCGGGACTCAAGCGTCTCAGCTGCCGCCTCTGGAGCTGATCCACTTCGGCGAGTTGACCCGTAGTACCCGCTGATCAGTCCGGCCCGGCACTGAATCATTTGCCGCTTGCCGAACGTCCAATCCCCGGCATCTTCGCGGAGCCTTACAGAACTGCATCGCGCACCAGTGGAATCATCTCCGGACCCAGGCGGCCCTCATGAAGATCGGCATCACTTGCTATCCCACCTACGGCGGCAGTGGCGTTGTGGCAACCGAGCTCGGGATTGAGCTGGCCGCCCGCGGCCACCAGGTGCACTTCATCACCTACTCCCAGCCCTTTCGCCTGGGCGGGCGGGAGCGCGACATCTTCTACCACGAGGTGCCGGTCTCGAATTACCCGCTCTTTGAGTTCGCACCGTACTCGTTGGCACTGGCCACTCGCATGTTTGAGGTGGCCACCTACTACGAGTTGGATCTGCTGCACGTCCACTACGCTATCCCGCATTCCATCAGTGCGCTGCTGGCCAGGCAGATGAGCGCGGCGCAGGGCAGGCATCTGCCATTTATCACCACCCTGCATGGCACCGACGTCACGCTGGTGGGCATGGATCGCTCTTACCTCCCCATCACGCGGTTCGGCATTGAGGAGAGCGACGGCGTCACCGCCATCTCCAGATACCTGCGCGATAAGACGCTGAAAGACTTCAGCATCCAGCGGCCTATCGAGGCGATTCCCAACTTCGTCAACTGCGACCTATACATGCCGCTTACACCGGAGGTGCGTGCAGCGAAGCGAAAGGCATATGCAGAGCATGGCGAGCGTCTACTGATTCACCTGTCCAACTTCCGCGCCGTCAAGCGTGTGCTCGACGTGGTCCAGATCTTCGCCCGGGTCGCCGCGCAGGTGCCCTCACACCTGCTGCTGGTAGGCGACGGACCGGACCGGTCCCAGGCAGAGATGCTTGCCTTTCAACTCGGCATTCGCGATCGCGTGCACTTCCTCGGCAAGCAGGACAGCGTAAGCGAACTGTTGCCGCTGGCTGACCTGATGCTGATGCCCAGCGAGCTTGAGTCGTTCGGGCTGGCGGCACTGGAGGCCATGGCCTGCCGGGTGCCTGCCATCGCCACCAACGTCGGCGGCGTCGGCGAGTTGATCGACGATGCCGTCACCGGCTTCCTCTTCCCAGTTGGCGACGTGGACGCGATGGCGGATTGCGCCCTCAAACTGCGAAGGGGGCCAGCGCGGTTGGAGGGGCG
>CAXUMX010000023.1:0-42377 GCA_964252395.1 uncultured Acidobacteriaceae bacterium
CCGCCTGGCAGCGGAGGGCCGCTCCTCCATGAATGCCTTAGCTGCGGTGAATGCGCCGGAGCATGCGAGCGATGGCCTGCACGCGATTCACGTCGGTTCGATCACGTTGGACTCGTACTCTGAAGACTCAGGGTTGGTCCCGGACCTCATCAAGATCGATGTGGAGGGTGCGGAGGTCTTGGTCTGCGACGGCGCTCGGAGGCTGCTCGAGCGCCGCCATCCTGCCCTCATCATCGCGACGCACCCGCTCTGGCTGCCGCCGGGGCAAAGCATCGACGAGCTCTTCGCGCGGCTGCGCGGCATGGGCTACCGGCTGGCGGACTCGTCGGTTGCAAAGTATGAGGGCGCTGACTTCGGCGATTATCTCTTCACCTCCGGGTAGCCCGGCGGCAGATTCGCGAGTCGCGGGCACAGCAGAGCGAATCTGTGCAGGGAAGACCTGCATCCGCGCTACTCTGGTCGCTCAATCTCACTCTGGAGCTGCTGCCATCGCCGCCCCTGCACCTGCTGCACTCAACCGCGAACATCTGCCGCTCCAGCGTGTACTCGGGCTCTCCCAGTCCACCGCGATCGTAGTCGGCACCATCATCGGCAGCGGAATCTTCCTGGTGCCGCAGGAGATGATGCGGGCGGTTGGCACGACGCCGCTGGTCTATCTCGCGTGGATTGCGGGCGGGCTGCTCTCGCTGTTCGGCTGCATGACGTATGCAGAGCTGGCTGCGCGCATGCCGGAGGCGGGCGGCGAGTATGTGTACATCCGCGGCGCGTATGGTGATCTGCCCGCCTTCCTCTACATGTGGACGTGGTTTGCCGTTGCCAAACCTGCCTCGATTGCGAGCGTGACCACCGGCCTCGCGCGCACGCTCGCGCTCTTCCCGGCACTCTCCTGGCTCGATCACGTCGCAGTCGCGGCGCCCATACCCATCGCGTGGGCGCAATTATTCGCCATTGCCGTCACCTGGCTGATGACCGGTCTGAATTACATCGGCATTCGACGCGCTGCCAACTTCCAGCTTGCCTTCACCTGGCTGAAGGGCCTGCTGGTGGTGGTCATCGCGGTCACCTGCTTCGCCGGCTCGCAGGGGCTGGCGGCGAACTTCTCTACCGTATTCTCTGGCGCGCAGGGCGGCTTTGCCGGCTTCATGGTGGCACTGATCGCGGCGCTGTGGGCCTACGACGGGTGGAATGACCTGAACATGGTGGCCGGAGAGGTGCGCAACCCGGAGCGGAACCTGCCTCTGGCACTGCTGCTGGGCGTGGGCATCGTGGGCGCACTATACATGGCGGTGAATGCCGCAATCCAGTACATGCTGCCCGCGGCGGCAGTGGCAGGCTCACCGCGGCCAGCCGTCGCCGCCGTCAGCCTGGTGCTGGGATCGCTGGGCGCCACGCTTGTGACGGCAGCCATGGCCCTCAGCATCTTTGTCACGTTGAACGGGACAGTGATGTCCGGCGCACGGGTGCCCTTCGCGGCGGCGCGCGACGGCCTCTTCTTTGCCCGGGTGGCGGAGCTGAGCCCGCGCTTCGGCACACCCGCCATCTCACTCATCCTGCAGGCTGGTCTCAGCACCCTGCTGCTGCTGGCAGTGGGACGCTTTCAGCAGCTGTTTGAGCTGGCCATCTTTGCCGAGTGGCTCTTCTACATGATTGCGACCAGTACCATCTTTGTACACCGGCGGCGGGCCCTCCGGGAGGAGGCTGCAGGCTCCCGCACTACCTTCAGGATGTGGGGGTACCCTGTGCTGCCGGTGCTGTTCATCCTGGCCGCCGCAGTGCTGCTGGTCTACAGCTACCGTGCCAACCTGCAGAACTCGCTGCTGGGAACGTTCATCATCCTGGCCGGAGTTCCGCTGTTTCTGGTCTTTCGGCGGGCAGGCGCGCCTGACAAGAGGATGCGAGGCGCGAGGTAGGAAGCTCGGGACGGCTCAGCGCTTGTAAATCTGCTCGCAGATCGGGTGGCCGCACCCGCAGGGAGGCACCTCGTCCCGGGCATTCTCCTCGCACCAACCGCTACAGTACGGCTTACTTTCTGCGACCACGCACATGCACTTCGGGTGCGCACACTTCACCTGCATTTGGGGGCACTCCTTCCGGCCTAACTGGACTTGGATGCAGTAACTCCATACTGTACAACCCACAAGCACTATCCATCTCTCTCCGAAGCTGGGGTAATAACACCTCCGGGGAAGGGACAACTGGCAGGCCGCCACGGTTGAATGTGCTTGCGATGATCTCCCTGGACCTGACCCGCCGCGTGCCAGTCGACACCACCAAACTTCACCTGTTGAAGGGGAGAACGGTGTCCCTATGCCACCATTGCCACAAGAGCATGAGTCGGCATGCGCTGCTTCGCTGTGACGAATGTCACTACGATTTCTGTCCAGATTGCCTGGACGCCTGCCGCTGCTATACGCTCCCGGCCCTGCGTGGGGGTGTGCTAATTCCTCGGCGCAAGAAGCAGGCAGTCGAATCCGGCTTGGCGGTCGTTTCTTCGGCCAGAGGCACGAACGGCCGCAAGTAGCGTGTCCTGACCAGTCCAGCAGTCCTTCGACGGACCAAATTGGGACGGCGAGCTAGGACCGGCGACGCACGCACTCCTCATACAACTTCAGATATTCTGCTGCCGGCTCTCGCCAGGAGAAGTCCCGCTCCATCCCGTTCCGCTGCAGGGTCTTCCAGGAAGCTTTATCTGCAAATGCGCGCAGGGCAGAATCTATCGCACCCATCAGCGCGGCCGGAGTGTAGGGGTGGAACTTAAAGCCGGTCCCCTGTCCTGTACCTCCGTCCCACTCCTCAACTGTGTCGTCGAGGCCGCCGGTCGCATGGACGACCGGGACGGTTCCATACTTCAGGCTGTAGATCTGGCTTAACCCGCATGGCTCATAGCGAGATGGCATGAGGTACAGGTCCGCGCCCGCCTCGATCTTGTGGGCCAATGTGTCGTCATAGGCGATCTTGACGGCGATGCGGCCCGGGTAGCGCTCCGCGAGTGAACGAATCAGCGACTCATAGTAGGCCTCGCCTGTTCCCAGAACGACCAGCAGCAGATCCCGGGTCATCAGCTCCGGCATCGCCTCGGCCAGCAGGTCGAGTCCCTTCTGCGTGGACAGCCAAGAGATGATCCCCACCACAGGCGTCGTGTCGCTGCTGTTTTTCAGGCCAAAGCCGTGCAGCAGATCGCGACGGCAGTCCCACTTGCCCTGCATCTTCTCCGGGGTATAGTGCGCCGCGATCTTACGATCCGTAGCTGGATTCCACTCGTTGTAGTCGACCCCGTTCAGGATGCCGGTCAGATCAGCGGAGCGCTTCTGCAGCACGCCCTCCAGGCCCGCGCCCAGCTCTTTCGTCTGGATCTCCTGCGCATACCGCTTGCTCACCGTTGTCAACGTGTCGGAGTAGACGATGCCGCCCTTCAAGTAGTTCGCCTGGCCAAAAAACTCCATGCCCTCGGAGTTGTAGACCTCCCAGGGAAGGTCCAGCGTCTCGATGATCTGCGAAGGAAACAGGCCCTGATGGCCGGCATTGTGTACGGTCAGCAGGCACGGCACCTTGCCCATTACCGGATCGTAGTAATAGAGCGTACGGAGCATGACCGGAATCAGCGAAGCATGCCAGTCGTGCACGTGAAACAGGTCCGGAACACCCAATTGCTTGGACGCCTCAATCACCGCCCGGCAGTAAAGGCCGAAGCGTTCTGCATTGTCGCTGTACGCGCCGCCGGCGGCTCCGTAGAGCCCTTCACGATCGAAGAACTCCGGGCAATCGAAGAAGTAGAACTGCACTCCGTCGCGCAGCCCTCCATCCAGCACAGTCACAAAACGGTTGTAGGCGTGGAACGGGATGGTGATGCTGGGCACGGCCACCCGTCGCTCGCGCATGTGCTTCTGCACCTGGCGGTAGTACGGCAGATAGACCGTTACCTGATGTCCCTGGCGCGCCATCTCCCGTGGCAGCGCCCCAACGACGTCTGCGAGGCCCCCCGTCTTGGCAAACGGCACGCACTCGGAGGCCGCATAGACTATGTGCATTCCAACTCCGCCCTCTCCACGCACTGACAGTCTCGCACCAGTGCCGGACCTGCTTGACTCTCAGCGATTCTAGAGCATGGGTCCGTTGCTCTGATGTCGGGAGTCTGTCTGCCGTAGCCTCGATGCAAGGAATGCCTACACTGGAGCCATGCCTTCCATACAGAAGAAGCGTCCGGGCAAGCCGCAGCTCGGTCAGAACTTCCTGGTAGACCCGCAGGCTTGCCGTGGCATCGTCGCCGCGCTTGGTGACATAGGGCAGGACGCCGTTGTTGAGATCGGGCCGGGCCGTCGCGCGCTCAGCACTCTGCTGGCACGATCCGCCGCGCTGCTTACGCTGGTCGAAGTAGACCCGGCGCTGGCCGCAGAGGCGACCCGTACGTACGCGGGCGCAGCGAATGTCGAGGTGCGGCAGGCAGACATACTGGAGTTCGACCTGACCGCGCTGGCCGCAGAGCGGAACCGAGGGCAAAATCCAGGTGAGAACCCAGACC
This sequence comes from uncultured Acidobacteriaceae bacterium, assembly GCA_964252395.1. Taxonomy (GTDB): domain Bacteria; phylum Acidobacteriota; class Terriglobia; order Terriglobales; family Acidobacteriaceae; genus KBS-83. Next base: position 4,520 of record CAXUMX010000023.1, read on the forward strand.
AGCAGCGGAAGCTGGCCGTGATCGGCAACCTGCCCTACTACATCACTTCAGACATCCTGCTGCACCTGCTGACCCATTACCAAGTCATCGACCGCGCCGTCTTGATGGTGCAGCGCGAGGTGGCGGAGCGTGTGACAGCGCAGCCGGGAACCAGCGACTACGGGGTGCTCAGCGCAACCATGCAGCTCTATGGCGAGGTCGAACTGCTGTTCACGCTGCCGCCAAGCGCCTTTGCCCCCACGCCGGAGGTGGACTCCAGCGTAATTCGCTTCACTGTGCGACCCCGGCTGGAAGACCTGCAGGTGAAGGCGCAGAGCTTCGTCCCCTTCCTGCGGGCCTGCTTCGCGCATAAGCGGAAGACCCTGGCGAACAACCTGCGGGCTGCGGGCTTTCGCGCGGAGCGGATCCAGCCAGCGCTGGAATCCGCCGGCATTGCCCCCACCCTGCGGACGGAAGCGGTCGATCTCCCTGCCATGGCTGCCCTGTTTCGCGCGTTGCAGAGCCGGTCGTGACGATCGCTCGGTGGGTTCCCAAGTACGGGCCCCGATCAGCAACGGAGGGCCGGATCAGTGATGGGCCGCGGACACGGTGCCGGCGCCAACATGCGGGGCACTCACTGCGGGGGCGCTTACATGTGGTGCGCTGGGAGCAGGCGCAGCGGGCCGCGGTGCGCTCTGTACCGGCGCGCTTACCCGCGGCGAACCCGCAGACGTGCCAGAAGGCATCGGCGTGACGCGCGGTGCCAGTACGCCCAGACTGCCTCCTGGCCGGTCTCCGGGAGCGTAGCCAACGCTGCCCTGCGGGCGAATGGTGCCAGCCGGCGGCCACACCGTAACACCCGCGCCGGTGCGAACTCCGCTGCTGGCCGCCGTGCCGGGCAGCAGGACTGAGCCATAGCCGGGCGCTCCCACGGGTCGCGGTACGCCTACCCGGCCGGTCTGTAGGGTAGTCTGGCCGACGCCGGTCACCGGGATCGGCCGCAGTCCGGGATTCTGGATCGGGGGCAGCGGATCAAGCCGCTCGCCGTCGATACGGACTGGATGGGTGTGGGTCGCGGTCAGCAGACCGGTGGCCGGCACAGCGGGCCCGCGATGCACCGGCAGCAACGTCGAGGGCCGCCCGACGTGCCCGCTCGGCAACGGCCGGGGTGGCGCGTGGAAGCGCGGGGGCGCGTTCCAGATGGTCACGATTGGCTGCGCGCCGAAGAAACACTGTCCCGGAATCCAGCCCCAACCGAAGCTGTCCCAGTAGTTCCAGGCGCCGCATTGATAGGGCAACCAGCCCCACGGATAGTCGGAGATCCAGGTGAAACCCCAAGCTGGGTAGTCAGCCCAGTAGCCACTGCTGTATGGATCCCAACCCTGGCCGACGCCCGAGGGCACCCAGACGTTCCCGAACTGTTCGGTCGGATACCAGTTGCCGTAGTAGTCCAGATCATTCCAGCCCGGCTCGCCGGCGGCGCCGTTCTGTTCACCCGCGGCGGTCTGGTGCTCTGCTTCGTTCGCGATCTGCGCATCGCGATCCTGGTTCCAGCGATCCCAGGAGTCCTGGCGCACATTGGCCGACACCTCCGGAGCCGCACCGTCCTGTCCGCTAAGACGCAAGGTGTGGCCCTGCTCGATGGCTTGCGTAAAGGGCTGATCCGGGCCGTATACGCTCGCGCGCACCGCGCCGATCAGCACCGCCAACTCGGGCGCGTTGTCCAGGTCAACGCGGAAGATGGAGTTCTCTGTCGGCTGGGCCGTTCCATGCGCGAAGTGCACTGTGTACTGCTGTCCATCCGCGGTGTTGAGTTCGAAGTAGGCAAGCCCGGAGAGCAGCTCCAGGTCTGTCGGCTCACGGCGGGCGTCGACCGTGGGCAGCGTGGTCAGGCGTAGCTGGGTGTCGGGGGTCAGGCGAACCACACTGCCGTCGAGCAGCTCAATCTCCGCCTGGCCATCCTCGCCCGCACGGATGGTCCGGCCCCCCAGGACCGGCATATTGGCTTTCGCATCCGCGAACTCGACTGTATCGCCATAGAGGATGCTGACCTTCCCCTGCGCCAGCCGAAGACGGACCATCGGCGCCGGCGTCGATGGCTGAGAGGGCAGCTGGTGCGCGGACCCATCCGTGCTCTGCGCAAAGACCAGAGCCGGGAGCGGAAGCAGCACCACACCTGCCAGAAGCGCGGCTCTTACTGCACGAGCAAGACGGCATGGGCGCACGGTGCACCTCCCTGCAACAACCGGGCGAGCTCGGCGCGCTCGCTCAATCGCCTACCGAGTTTAGACGCTGACGGCGTGCATCAGTTGCGACGGGTCATCAGAGGTTGGTTTGGCAGTCTCGATGAGTTCGGAATCGGCACAGGAGTCAGGGTTTCGCCTGTGCCGCGGTATCTGCGACCCGCAACAGCTTCCGCGCACGGGTCTGCGCTCGCTCCAGCACGGCGTCGTCTTTGATGATGTCGATCAGGATGGGCGCGATATTTCCCAGCTCCACTGCCTGGCCGTTCTGCACTTCGGTTTCGAGCGTCTCCAGCTCTGCATCCAGCGATAGCCGCCCGTGCTCATGCCGGATCTGCAGCCGCCGGCCGGCCTCCAGGGTAGCGGCAATCCCCTGCATCTCGGAGGTGATCCACTGTAGCTGCGGATCGCGACTGTAGTTGTACTGGCAGCTCCCCTGCCCCTCCGGACCGCTGTAGCTCAGCTGCTTCTTGCCGGTAAAAGCGACCTTCGGTCCGCCGGTTTCGCAGCCGATGGCGAAGAACTTCTTCGCGCGAGCGATCGCGAACATGCGCTGCAAAGGCGCCGCCGTGATCCGGATGGCGCGGTCCTGACCTTCATTGGGCAGCTCGGAGCTGTTGTCGAGCGGCGCCTCCCCAGGCTCTGCGTGGAAGCGTCCGCTGCCGTCTTCATGCAGGATGATGGTGTAGCGGGCAGGCTGCTGCTGCGCGTTCTCGTAATGGAACTCGAGCGTCGGCTGCTGCGAGGCGCCCGGCGTTTGCGCCAGAGACGGCGCACCGAGCACGCCCAGCAAAAGGGAAGTAGTGACCCAGAACCGCGTGCTTCCACTCAACATCATCTTCTGTCTTTGCATTCTCAGGAGCGGCCTTGCAGGGCCAGCGTCTGGGAAGTGTGGATGTGGCAGATGGCAATCGCCAGGGCATCGGCCGCATCGGCCGGCTCCGGCTCGCGCTCCAGCTCCAGCAGCCGCGCAACCATAAACTGCACCTGCTCCTTCTTGGCCAGGCCATAGCCCACGACGGACGACTTCACGCTGAGCGGTGCGTACTCGGCTACCGGCAGGCCGAGGTTAGCCGCTGCCAGCAGGGCGACGCCACGAACGTGTCCCAGCTTCAGCGCCGACTTGGCATTGGCCGCGAAAAACACGTCTTCGACAGCGACCACCTGCGGCTGGTGCACGGCAATCAGCGTAGACAGCTCTGCGTAGACGCGAGCCAACCGCACCGGAAGCGGATCGCGCTTGGACAGGACGATGCCCCCGGCAGCGACGGCTCGCAGCCGCGATTCGCGGCCGCCGGCATCGACGTCTACAACGCCGTAGCCGGTACACTCCGTGCCGCAATCGATGCCGAAGACGCGCATGAGGAGAGTCTACCTTGGGGATTGCTGGCGCGGAGGTAGTCGCTGCGGTTCACCCAACGTTCCTGTCCTCGGCACGATGATCCGGAGTGCGCAGCAGTGGCGCCAGTGTGCGCCATACGTATGCCGACTCCAGCAGTTGCGCGCCGCCGATCTCAATCTGCTTCTCAGCACACGGCAGACCGCCAAGGCGGGCGTAGAAGTGCCGCGCAGGATTGTTCGCAAGCACCCACACTGCCGGGCGCTGGTAGCCCTGCGCAGCGAACTCCCTTGTCAGGCTCGCCATCAGAGTGCGACCGACGCCGGTCCTCTGCGCCTGGGCCTGGACATAGATCGCATACACCTCGCAGTCACACTGATCTACCGGCTCCCGCAACGGTCCGCCAGCTGCAAAGCCGCACAGCTCGCTCCCGTCCGACGCCACATACACCAGGCACTCGGGTCGGCCCAGCCACTCTGTCCAGTCGGCGGCTCGCGCCGCAGCATCCAGCGAATCGAGCACGTGCTGCGGAACGATGCCGCGATAAGCGGTACGCCAGGTCTCTACGTGCACATGTGCGATCTGTTCGGCATCGGCTGGCAACGCACGTCGGATAAGGGCAACCATGAAGCCGCTAAGCGCGGGAGACGCCTTCCACCGGCGAGCTTGCAGAAGCGTACAGCTTGCGCTGCATCCGTCCAGCGACGAAGCTCTGGCGGCCAGCCAGCACCGCATGCTGCATCGCCTCGGCCATCAGCACGGGATTCTGTGCGCCCGCGATTGCAGAGTTCATCAGGACGGCGTCAGCGCCCATCTCCATCGCCATGGCCGCCTCGGAAGCAGAGCCGATACCAGCATCCACAATCAACGGAACTTCCGTGATCATCTCGCGCAGGATGCGCAGGGTGGCAGTGTTCTGCAGCCCCAGTCCGCTGCCGATCGGTGCTGCCAGCGGCATCACAGCGGCGGCGCCCGCATCGACCAGGCGGCGAGCAAAGACGATGTCATCGGAGGTGTAGGGCAGTACGGTAAAGCCCTCCTTCACCAGCACGCGTGTGGCTTCAAGCGTGGCCTGCACATCGGGATAGAGTGTCTTCTGATCGCCAATGACCTCGATCTTCACCCAGTCGGAAAGGCCGACTTCTCGTCCAAGACGCGCCGCACGGATCGCCTCCTCGGCGGTGTAGCAGCCTGCAGTGTTCGGCAGAAGGAAGTAGCGCTGCGGGTCGATGAAGTCCAGCAGCGACTCTTTGCTGCGATCCAGATTGACCCGGCGCACGGCAACTGTGACCATCTCCGCGCCGGAGGCCTCAATAGCCCGCTGTGTCTCTGCCCCGTCCTTGTATTTGCCCGTGCCTACGATCAGCCGCGACTGGAAGGCGCGCCCTGCGATCACCAGTGGTTCCATGCACTCAGTCTACTGCTTCAGTTTGCCCGGCGGCTGCAGCGCCGCTACAGAACTTCCTTCTTCCAGCTGAGCTCCTGGATGCGGTTGTCAATCTCGCGGTACCGCCTGGCAAGCTGATCCACGTGGCGCTGGATCTTGCCGGAGAGAGCGTAGGCACAAAGCGGACCTCGGACCGGATGGCCCGCTCATGCTGAACGCCGCCGCATCGGCAACCGCGGTCAGCAGGTCGCGCTTATGCCCGAGCACATCGCGCTCTGCGATGGCGTCGGCCAAGGTAGTGTCGTCCTCGATGCGAGTCTTCGCGGTAGCGCGGTTGATGGTCTGCACCAGTTCCATCCAGCCGCATTCTACGGGCCAGCAGCAATGAGAGGGAGCGCGCGAAAAAAGAAAAAGCCCGCGACCATTGCTGGTTGCGGGCCTTCTCCGGTGATCTGTTGGAGTTGACCTGAGGCGTGCACGCTTCTCTATCTCCTCCGCCTGCCTCCCAATCTGGCAGCGCGAAGTACGAAGTGGGCCTCAGCGAATCACTTTCTGTATCGCCAGGTCTAGAGCATGAACGCCCTAAGCCTCAGTCACCTCACGTGTGCTGATCGAACAACTACCGTCAGAAGTTTTCATTCGCTGGATCATCCTCCTTTCCCGTGTAACGCCAAAGTAAATAACCCGGCGCGGCTCGTCAAGTCCGCGGCAGACATCGGATAAAGCCGTGTGAACCCTACTCGAAAGTCGTCCCGTGCAGCAGAGAAGGCGCCCCCCCAGATCATGCGAGCGCGTGGAAGTAGTCACCGCGCCGAACCACCTGCACCGGCCGCCCGAAGAGCTGAGTCAGCCGCTCCGATGTAAGCATGGTGAGCTTCGGACCGTCATCCGCGATCCGCCCGTCCTTCATGAAAATGACTCGGTCGATCTCCGGCAGCACGTCCGGCAGGTGATGCGTCACCAGGATGAGTCCGGTGCCCTGCTGGCTAAGCAGCCGCATCGTGTCCTTCAGCTCTGCCTGTGCGCGCAGGTCGAGCCCGTTCGAAGGCTCATCCAGCAGCAGCATCTCCGGCTGGTGTACCAGAGAGCGCGCGATCATCACACGGCGCACCTCGCCGGCAGACATCTCCCCGACCAGCTTGGCCTTGAGGTGTGTCGCCTCCATGCGTTCCATCGCCACGGCCGCACGCTCACGCATTCCCGATTCCACGATCAGGTGGGGCCACAGTGTGGAGCTGGCGAAGAAGCCGGAAAGCACAGCATCCTGGCCGCTGGTGTGCAGCGTACTGGGGCCGGGAAGCTCGGCGGAGACGACACCCAGCCGTTTGCGTAGAGCATCCACCGCCCAGCGCTCCCGGCCGAAGATGCGCAGAGAGGAGGTCTCACCCGGCAGCGGATAGCATTCACACGTAAGCAGGCGTATCAAACTGGACTTGCCGCAGCCGTTGGGGCCAAGGATTGCGGCATGCTCGCCCCGTCGCAGCGCGAGGTCAACGTGATGCAGCACGGTCACCTCGCCGCGCGCCAGCGACACATTGCGCAGTTGTGCGAACCACTCGTCCTCGAGCCGCGCGGCTTTCGTCACTTCGTCGTTCACACTTGGTAGAGTAAGGGCTTGATGGACACGACCAGCGCACTGCCACGTGGATTTCTTTGGGGATCTGTGCGCGCCGGGATCAAGCCCAGTGGCCGCCCTGATCTGGCGGTCATTCTTGCGCCGCAGTCCGCTACCGCGGCCGCACTCTTCACCAGCAACCGTGTGCAGGCCGCTCCCTTGATTGTGGACCAGAGGCACTTGGAGCGAAGCGAACACACCCTTCGTGCAGTGCTGGTGAACGCGGGAAACGCGAACTGCGCCACGGGAGCCGCCGGCGTGTCTGCGGCAGAGCAATGCTGCCGAGCCGCGGCCGAAGTCTTCTCCTGCGCCCCGCACGAAGTCTTCCCTTCCTCTACCGGGATCATCGGTGTGCCGCTGCCAGCAGACAAGGTGTGCGATGCGATGCCCGCGTTGCTGCAGGCGGCGGGCGATACACCGGAGCACTTCGCTGCCATGGCCGGCGCCATCATGACGACGGACACGTGCCCGAAGACCGCCTTCGCCACAGCAGAGATCGGCGGCACAGCGGTCCGGCTGGCGGGCATCGCCAAAGGTGCGGGCATGATCCATCCACAGCTGGCAGCCGCGCCGCATGCCACCATGCTGGTCTATCTGACGACCGATGCCGCAATTGCGCCGCAGCTGCTGGCGCGCCATCTTCTGCATGCAGCCGAGCAGAGCTTCAACCGCATCTCCATCGACGGTGACACGTCGACCAACGATACGGTACTGCTGCTGGCAAGTGGCGCCTCCGGAGCCGTGTTGACCGAGTCCGAAGCACCCGCGTTTGCAGAGGCACTGAAGACTGTGTGTGTCTCCCTGGCCAAACAGATCATTGCGGACGGCGAAGGCGCGACCCACCTGGTCGAGCTCGAGATTGCCGGCGCCGCGACTGAAAGTGATGCCGTGCGCGTTGCGAAGGCAATCGCGCACTCCCCCCTGGTCAAGACGGCGTGGGCGGGCAACGACCCGAACTGGGGACGCCTGCTGGCGGCAATCGGCTACTCCGGCGTGGCGGTCGATCCATCGCGCATCACGATCCACTTCGGCGATCTGCCGGTGTGTGAAGGCGGCGGCCGGGCGGCCGGCTTCGACGAAGCAGCAGCGCATCAGTACCTGACCCAGCCTGAGTTCACCATCTCCATCAACCTGGGTATGGGAAACGCGGGCACCCGCTTCTGGACCTGCGATCTGACCGCCGCCTACGTCTCGATCAACGCCGATTACTCCACCTGAGACTTTGGATTTCGGCTCCGAATATGGCGCTTTCTGTGCTGCAGCAGAAATGGTGCATGGCGTGGAACCGCGCATGAACACTCGCTGTTTCGCTGTGCTGCCGGGCTTGTTCACAGGCTTATCAACACTTCTGTTGAAATTCTTACGTTGCGCGCGCGAGTGCGCTGTGGCATCTTGGCCGACACGTCTCGCAAACCAAATCTTTCCGCAGGTGAGTGCGATCGACAGCACCGCTTCTGGTCCGTCTTGACCGAGCAGCGTGCGCCGAAAGAAAGCGTATGCTCTACAATCGTCTGCACCTGCAGCGGTCGATCTGCGCGTAAGGAACTCTCTCGAACATGGCTAATGCAGCTGCTCACCAGCCGCTCATCTCCGACGCGCGGCTCCGGCAACTCTATGTCACCTTGCTGAAGTGTCGTGCGTTGCGCCAGAGCACCCGGACGCGAACTCGCCCTGCATCGCTGGTTGCGGCAGCGGCCGTCATTACCGGCACCGTTTCACATCTGGAGCAGCAAGACGCGCTCATGGTTCCGCCGGGAGATCTGCTGGGCGCTCTTGCTCGCGGGCACAGTCTGCGCAAGGTGCTCTCCGGAACGCAGCTGCCCGGCATGCTGCCGAATGTCTCCAGACTAGGCGCGCGGTTTGCGATCGCTACCGGATACGCACTGGCTCAGCAGCGGGAGAAGCCGGTGACACTCGTATTCAGCGGGCCGGGCGTCAGTTCATTGGACGACGTGCGCGACTCGCTGGCCTTTGCCGCGAAACACAAGCTCGGCATCCTGTTCGTCGTCGAGACGGCGGCGGAGCTGGATGTGAGCGGCCCACGGCACACGGATGCTCTGGGCCTGCCGGGCATTCCGGTGGATGGCGACGATGTGATCGCGGTCTATCGCGTGACCCAGGAGGCGATGACACGCGCGCGGCGTGGCGGAGGACCCACGCTCATCGACTGCAAACCCTGGCCACTCGGTGCGAAGGTGGACGCGGTGCGCAAACTGGAAGAGGCACTTGAGCGGCGGGGGATCAGCACCTCAGCCCTGAAAAACAAGGCCGCGGACCGTTCCAGCCGACCAGCTAGGCAGAAGTAGCTCTTAAGCTGCGGCTTCGTTTGCGCCGTCCTAGAGCTTGATGCGCAAGTCGGTGCCGCTCATCTGCGCGGGTTGCTCCAGCCCTAGCATCGCCAGTACCGTGGGAGAGATATCCCGCAACGAGCCCCCTTGGCGCAACCCATATGTATGCGCGTCTTCGCTGACGAGCAGCAACGGCACAGGGTTTGTCGTGTGCGCCGTATGCGGGCCGCCGGTCACCGGGTCCACCAGCATCTCCGCATTGCCATGGTCTGCGGTGATCAGCATGCTGCCACCGGCCTGGCGCAGCGTAGCGTACAGCTGACCCAGGCAGTCGTCCACCTTCTCAACTCCGCGGATGGTCGGCTCCATCTTGCCGGAGTGACCCACCATGTCCGCATTCGCGAAGTTGACCACAATCAGGTTGAATACTCCATCTGTAACCGCCTTGGATACAAGGTCTGCGATGCCCTGCGCACTCATCTCCGGCGCCAGGTCATACGTTGCGACCTTCTGCGATTGCACCATCTGCCGCTCTTCCCCGGCAAACTCCTTCTCGACGCCCCCATTGAAGAAGTACGTCACATGCGCGTACTTTTCTGTCTCGGCGACGCGCAGGTTGCGCATCTGCGCGTCAGCCAGGCGATTGGCCAGCAAGTTCTCCATGGACTCCGGCAGCAGGATCATCGGCAGCTTGAACTGCTTGTCATACTGCGTCATGGTCAGGTAGTGAAGTCGCTTCGGCAACTCGGAGCGGGGTATCACGCGATCCAGATCGTCTGCGCCCGGCAGCTCGCGCCCTCCAGCCAGCGTTAACCCGCTCTCCCGAGCCAGCACACGTGTGATCTGCCGCACGCGATCCGCGCGATAGTTGAAGCAGATACAGACGTCTTCGTCACGCACCTGCGTTATTGGCGCACCTGCGGTGTTCGTCACGACAAAGGGCATGACGAACTCGTCCGTAATGCCTTGGCTGTAGCTCTCGCGGACGCGGGCAATCGCGTCCACATAGGCGCCGCCCTCCGCCCGGCCATGGACCATGGCGTCAAAGGTGAACCGCTCACGCTCCCAGCGACGGTCCCGATCCATGGCGTAGTAACGACCGCTTACCGTGGCGAGGCGACCCACACCGATCTCGCGTATGTTTCTATCCAGTGCTTCCAGATAACCCGAGCCGCTGGTGGGCAGCGTATCGCGGCCATCCAGGAACGCGTGCACGAAGATGCGTTCCACCCCACGCATCTTCGCTGCCTTCAGCAGTGCGTAGAGGTGCGCCTGCTGCGAGTGGACTCCCCCATCGGAGAGGAGCCCGAGCAGGTGGAGCTGTCGTCCGCCCTCCGCGGCGCGGTCCATGGCACGGACGATCTCCGGATGGTGGTAGAAGGAGCCGTCGGCGATCATGGCGTCTATACGCGTGATGTCCATGGAGACGATGCGGCCTGCGCCGATATTCAGGTGGCCGACTTCACTGTTGCCCATCTGCCCATCGGGCAGCCCGACGAAGTGATCCGATGCGTGTAGCAGCGTGTTGGGAAACTCGCGCAGAAGACGGTCGTAGTTCGGTTTCCGTGCCTGTGCAATTGCGTTTGCCTCGCGCTCTGCGCGGAATCCCCATCCATCCAGAATGGCCAGTACCAGTGGTCGTTGCATCTGCCTCTCTTCGTCTGCGATCGGACTTGTGCCAGAGCCAATGCTATAAGAGTCGCCGCGAACGCAGCATGTGCATGGACGCGCAAAAAGCGAGGGCCGCCATGCGCAGTGCACACGGCGGCCCAAGACTGCTGAGAGAATGCTGCCGGTTAGCGCTGCGGCGGCGTTGAGGGTGGGTTGGTCTTCGGAGAAGGCGTGCTGGGCGCCGGAGTTGTCGTTCCGCTTGGCGATCCCGCACCTGAGCTGGGCGCGGCTGCTCCACTTCCCGGCCCACTCGCGCCCGGTCCTGCGCCAGCTCCCGGTCCGGCGCCGGCTCCGGGTCCGGGCCCCAGCGTTGGCGCCGCATGCTCGGCCTGATATTTCTTCTGCGCGGCTTCGATCTCTGGACGATGCTTCTCGATCGCCTCCCGTCCAACCTGCTGACCCTTCTGCTGAGAGACAGCGACGCTCTCGCCCAGGATCGAAGGCATGGACTGAAGTACGCGCTTGCCGGCCGGCGTGCGGTAGAACTCAAGCGCCTTCGCTGCATCCTCTGTCGAAATCGACCGCGCATAGACTGGCTGAAGGATGGCCACGTAGTCGATGCCGTTCAGATTGCTCTGGACGTCGCTCCACACGTTGTCGGGGATGAATGGCGCACGCTCTTTGTTGTTTGAGATCAACTGGGTCCAGCCGTTGTCTTCCATCTTCTTGTAGCCCATCAGGTCCAGCAGCTCTTTCGTCTGCTCAGCGGTGATGGGGTGGGCAGGTGGCGGCGGCGCATTGGGATCCTGCGGCAACGTGGCCGCGGCACGCGCGGCGGCGGTCCGGCTGCCGCCGGCCTGACCCGCACTGGCCTGGCCTGCGGTTGACTGACCTGCGGTTCCGGCCGTCGAGCTCTGCGGAGCCGTGGCATGGGTCGTACTGCTCTGGGCGTAGACGCTGCCCGCAACCAGCGGCAGCATCATCATCAATCCGCATACAGCGGAGCTGGCAACACACTTCATCGGTACACTCTTTCCTGCGTGGTGGCCTGCACCACGCGGTTGGCTGGGGCACTTTCCTGATGTGTACTCGCTAACGGCAGCCCCGGGGCGACCTCCGGCCCGGCTGCCTGCTGCGATCGCAAATGCAGGAACAATGCTCTATTCATCACAATTCACGGCTTCGATTCCCAGGAACTCCGCCGTCTGACCCAGCTCCTCTTCGATCCGCAGAAGCTGGTTGTACTTGGCAATTCTGTCTGTGCGCGAGGCTGAGCCAGTCTTGATCTGTCCTGCACCGGTGGCCACCGCCAAGTCCGCAATGAAGGTGTCTTCCGTCTCTCCACTGCGATGCGAGATGATCGAGGTGTAGCCGTAGCGACGGCCCAATTCGATCGCCTCCAGCGTCTCGCTGATCGTGCCGATCTGGTTGACCTTGATGAGGATCGAGTTGGCGACTCCCTGTTCGATGCCGCGCTGCAGACGCTCCGTGTTGGTGACGAACAGATCGTCACCCACCAGCTGGATATGGCCGCCCAGCTTCTCCGTCATCTGCTGCCAACCGGTCCAGTCATCCTCCGCAAGTCCATCCTCGATGGAGATGATGGGATACTGGCGCACCCAATCCGCCCAGTAGGCAGCCATCTCCTCACTCGTCTTTTCGCTCTTATCAGACTTCTTGAAGACGTAGCGGCCGCTGGCTTTGTCGTAGAACTCGCTAGACGCCGGATCCAGCGCCAGGGCGATGTCCTCGCCCGCCTTGAAGCCGGCCTGTTCGATGGCATCGAGGATCACTTCGATCGCCTCTACATTCGACTTCAGCGAAGGAGCGAAACCGCCTTCATCGCCTACCGCTGTGTTGTAGCCCTTCTTCTTCAGTACGCCTTTCAGCGTGTGGAAGATCTCCGCACCCCAACGCAGCGCGTCGGAGAAGCGCTCCGCACCAACCGGCATCACCATGAACTCCTGAAAGTCCACGTTGTTGTCCGCGTGCGCGCCGCCGTTGATGATGTTCATCATCGGAGTGGGCAGGATGCATGCGTTGACGCCGCCCAGGTAGCGATAGAGCGGCTGCTTGAGGGCGGCGGCCGAGGCCCGTGCACAGGCCATGGACACGGCCAGAATCGCATTTGCTCCCAGCCGGCTCTTGTTCTCCGTGCCGTCGATCGAGATCATGGTGGCGTCGATCAGCCGCTGGTTGGAGGCATCCATCCCGGTCAGCTCGGGCGCGAGAATGCTCTCGACGTTCTCCACCGCATGCAGTACGCCCTTGCCCAGATAGTGCGACTTGTCCCCATCACGCAGCTCCACCGCCTCGTGCTCCCCGGTGGAGGCGCCGCTCGGCACTGCGGCCCGGCCGATGGCGCCGCCGGTCAGCACAACGTCTGCCTCTACTGTGGGGTTTCCGCGTGAGTCCAAAATCTCCCGCGCGTGTATCTGCGCTATCTCCGTCATATCGCTCCTTGTGCTGTGGTGGCGCAGCCGGTCATTCAGCTTCACGCGGCGATCGACCTCTATCGGCTCTCCGGTGAGGCCGCCGATCGTGCTGATCCAGTTGCTCATTCGATGGGTATCGCAGTTCCCTTGGTGCAGCGCGGGCTTGGGCATGCGAAAGATCGCCGCGCACTCAACCTGAAAAGTCTAACAAAGCACAGCTACAAGGGTGTAAACGGGTGAAAATTCATCGTCTTGCGGCCTCACATGCGAAACCGCAGGTAACCGCGCTGGTACAGTGCGCAGCTTCACTCCGCGTCCGCACAACTTCTTCATCTACGCTGGTGTTAGTTCCAGCATTTGAGGGGGTAATTGCGACCATGAAGTCCAGATTTACGCTCACCGGAATGCTCTCCGCGGCCACTTTGGCGCTCACCGCCGCGTGCGCCATGGCACAGAGCACTGCCAAGCCCAGTCCTTACGAGGGAGTCGCGCAGCCCCCTGCGACCGACATCATCCGCTCTACGGAGTCGCTACCGAGCGTGCCGCCGGCTCCCGCACCGGTGGCCGAACCCGCACCCCCCGTGCTGCCGCCCCCTGCACCTGCAGTGCGCCCGGCGCCGGCGGAGAATCCAGACTACGGCATCGTTGAGACTCCCGTGCCCGGTGCATCTGGAACGGACAGTGCGCGCGCCCCGCAATCGCCAACGCTGCATGGCCGGCCCGGCGACCCAGACGCGGACATCGTCACCAGCGTTCCTACGAACAATCAGCTGGTCGAAGGAACTCCCATCCATGCCCGGTTGGAGCAGCAGATCTCCTCCCGGGAGAACGGGACCGGCACCCTGTTTACCGCGCAGGTGACCAGCGACGTCCTGCAGAACGGCCGCGTGATCATCCCCGCGGGCTCGACCGTGCATGGCCGCGTGACACATGCAGACTATGGCCGGCGCATCGCCGGCGCGGCTAGTCTTCGACTGCTGGCCAATGACGTCACACTGCCGGACGGAACGCGTTACAGCATTCGCGCCCTGGTCAGCCAAACCTCGCGCAGCTCCAACACCAGGGTGAACGGCGAAGGCACCGTCCAGACCAAGGAGCACACCAAGCGCATGGTTGCCGAGTACGGAGTCGGAGCTGGCGCAGGAGCGATTCTGGGCGCGAAGGTGGCTGGGCCGACTGGCGCCGTGGTGGGTGCCGGGATCGGACTTGGCGTGGTGACGGCGCACGTGCTGCTGAAGAATGACGCGGCCGTCCTGCCTGCCGGCTCCGCAATTACCTTAGGCCTGACCCAGCCGATGATCCTTACTCCAGTTACGAACACGGCGCAGAGATAGTCAGCAAGCTTCTAGTTCAGGAGGCCTGCCGCTAAGTCGCACTTAGGTAATTCCGTGGTGAATCATGGGGAGACTAGCCAGTCTCCCATTATTTTTTCTGGTCATACTTGATCGTTTTTTCGGCATACTTACTTGCTACTCTAATCAGGCCCAACTGAGTCGGCACAGTATCTAGATCGATGAATCTTAAGGCTGGCTTAAGCTTTCCTTTTCTACCTAAAGATCTTAAGCCTTTCTTAAGCTTTTCCATTGCTTAAGTGAATCAAGCTCTGTCATCGGTTCTTTACACAATGTTGTGTCGCCCGTAACATCGCCTGCCTACTTTCTGGGAAGACTTCTTCTTGACTGAACTGTGTGGCTCAGAGCCGACAGCTTCAGGCCTGCAACCTTTCCGGGAGCCTTCCATGCCACAACGACGCAGTCGCTTGCTGCTGGCCTTGCCAGCTCTTCTCCTTCTTCAACCAGCCGGTGCCCAGACTGGCCGCGGTGTGCTGACCGGCACGATCAACGACAACGGGGGCGCGGCACTGCAGGGAGTCCGTGTCACGCTGCAGCCAGGCAACATCACAGTGACCACAGATGCCACCGGTCAGTACACTTTGACCGGACTTAACGCCGGACAGTACACGTTGACCGCCGACTACGTTGGCTTCGAGACGCTGGTCAAGCAGGTGACGATCACCGCAGGTCAGACCGGGCGCGTCGATGGAGCGCTCAAGGTCGCCTCGAGCACGCAGAACGTGCAGGTGTATGCAGAGCGCCAGGGCGGAGAGCTCGAGGCGATCAATCGCACCTTCAATGCAGACAACATCATCAACGTGCTGCCCGCAGATGTGATCACCAGCTTGCCCAACGCCAATGTTGCCGATGCGATCGGACGTCTGCCCAGTGTGACCCTGGAGCGGGACGAAGGTGAGGGCAAGTACGTCCAGGTACGCGGCACCGAGCCGCGGCTGACACACACCACGCTGGATGGTGTCACCATCGCCTCGCCAGAGACGGTTCGCCAGATCAAGCTGGATATTATCCCCGCGGACCTGGTCGAGTCCGTGCAGATCAACAAGACGCTCCAGGCGAATCAGGAAGGCGATGGCATTGGCGGATCGGTCGATCTGCGCACGAAGAGCGCGGAAGACCGCCCCACGCTGAGCTTCGAAGCGCTGGGAGGCTACAACCCCATCCTCGGCGGGCGCGGCAACGATCAGTTCGACGGAACGCTCGGCAAGCGATTCGGTAGCCGGAAGCAGCTTGGCGCTCTGTTTGGCGGGTCCTATGACTACAACGGCCGCGGCATCAACGATGTGGAGCCTGGGCCGGCGCTGACTGGCACCTATGACCTTCGCGATTATGAGTACTACCGTGATCGCCGCGGCTTTGCCGGCACGGTGGATTACAAATTCTCCGACACATCCAGCATTTATCTGAAGGGACTTTACTCCCACTTCAACAACTTCGGCAGCGACTGGATCTACTCGCCCGCCATCAACTCCTTCGCCGACGACACCACGCTCACCCAGGGCGGCACGGATGGCAGTGTCCGTTTCTCAGTCGTGAATCGCAGGCCCGTACAGGACATCGGCGGCATGCAGTTCGGCGGTCATCACCTCCTCGGGCAGGCCCTGCTGAACTACGACCTGGATGCATCAGTTGCACGCACACACGATCTGGGCTACGCCAATGGAAGATTCCGTCCCCAGGCCGACGACAATCCGCTCAACAATATCCAGTATTCGCTCAACCTTTCGAACCCGCTTAAGCCCCAGTTAGTCGTGCAGAATGGCGTGAACATCTTTGACCAGAGCCATCTGTTCTTCTCGGAGCGCTCGGTTCAGTTCTTCTACAACCCGGAGGTTGACCTTGGATTCGGGGCTTCGGTTGCAGTTCCCTATCACTTTTTGGGACATCTCAGCACGTTTGAAGTAGGCGGGCGCTTCCGCAACGAACACAAGTTCGTCAACCAGGACACGCGCGTTTACGTGCCAACCGCCTCCGATCCGGAAGATCCCAGCCTGGCAGCTTCAAACTTCCGCAGCGACTTCTCCGACTCTGGATACTACGGCGGCTCCTACAAGTTCGGTCCCGCGGTGGACTACAACAAGCTTCGCGACTTCGCCGGTCAAGCAGAGGATCCCACACAGGACCTGCTGGGCAATCAGTTCAATCAGGTGGAGAAGGTGTCTGCCGGGTACATCATGAACAGCACCAACTTTGGGCGCTTCCGCCTGGTGTTGGGGCTGCGGATTGAAGGGACGAACGAGAATACGCTCGGCTACTCCGGCGCCGCCGACACGCCGACCAACGTGAACTCGACTCCGATCCGCGTCAACAGCTCCTATGTCAGTTACCTGCCCAGCGCGTCTTTACGCTACGCGCTCACCCCCACGCAGGGCGTTCGTCTGGTCTACGGTCGCGGGCTCTCGCGTCCTGACTTCGGCGATCTCATCCCGTTTGCAACGGTGACGAACGACGGAAACTCCAGACCGACGGTAAGCCAGGGTAATCCGAACCTGCGCACCGAGTTCGCCGACGACATCGATCTGCTGTATGAGAACAACCTGCAGTCCAAGGGTCTGCTACAGGCCGGCTTCTTCTACAAATTTATCCACGACCCGCTGGTGGAGACACAGCGAACCCTACCTTTAACTGATCCGAATTACCCAGGATATATCAGCACGCAAACTATCAACGCGGGCAGCGCTTACGTCTATGGCTTCGAAATTGCCTATCAGCAGCACCTCACCTACCTGCCTGGGTTGTTAAGCGGCGCTGGTATCTCGGCTAACTACGCCTACACCGGATCCCAGGCCACGCTGCCGCCCTATGTAGACCCATCTAACTTTCCCGATGGCGTTCTGCCGCCCGGCGTCATCAGCGGGCCGAACCGCGGGCCCGGCAACCAGAAGCCGCCGCTGCTGCGCCAGTCTCCCAACACCTTCAATGTCAGCCCAACCTATGACCGGCGGAACCTCTCCGTGCGGCTTGGTCTTACTTACAACGAAGCGAACATCGACTTCTATAACTACGACAACAGCAACGCGGGGCCGATCACACAGGGTGGGGGCGGAGGTGGCATCAAGGGGCCCAATGGCGACAACTACTTCTACACTCACCTACAGGTCGACTTGCAGGGGACCTATCGCTTGAAGAAGGGCTTCAGTGTGGTGGGCTATGGGCTGAACCTGAACAACGAGGTGTTCGGCTTCTACCAGGGCAGCACGATCTACCCGGTGCAGCGCGAATTCTATCGCCAGACCTTTGGCGGTGGCCTGCGTTGGAGCCCGACCCGCGAGCACTAGCCGCCGGAGCGCATCACGCGAAAACGGGGAGCCATGGCTCCCCGTTTTCGCATCTCCGGACCGGTCCGCTTTGTGCTGCGGCACAGACTCCAGCAATCGTCGCCACGTCTTCTGATTCTTGCGGAAACTCTTCTTCAGGTCGTCGAGGATGCGCTCGAAGTCGGAGTGGGTATGCAGCCGCTGCCAGGCCGGGTTGCGGGACAGCCAGGGGTAATTCTCGTTGCCCAGGTAGATCGCGCGACGCAGCCAGTGCAGCGCTTCGCTTTCGTCGCCTTCGACGGCGAAGTACGTGGCCAGCCGATAGGCCATCTCGCTGTCTGCCTCGGCGGCAGAGAGCGAGTCCTCCTCAATCAAAGAGGCGGCGCGCTCTCGCTTTCCCACCTGCACGTAGCACATGGCCAGTGTAGGAAAGGCGATGCGCATCGAGTCGTCCTCGCGAATGACGGTCTCCAGCAATTCGATAGCGGTGTCGAGCTCACCCTTGCGCATGTGTTGATACGCCAGCGAGGTACGCAGAAGCGAGTGCTTGGGCTCCAGCGCCAGCCCCTTCTGCAACTCCTCTTCGGCCAGCTCGAGCTGATTTTGATACTGGTACACCCGCGCGCGGTGATTGTAGATAGATGGCGCATTCGACGGATTCAATTGCAGCGAGCGGTTGAACTGCTGCAGAGCGTCTTCATACATGCCGTCCAGGCGCAGGGTAATGCCGGCAACCGCGTGCACGTTCCAGTCATTGCCGCTGGTCCGCAGCAACTGCTCAATGCCATGGCGCGCGCTCTCCTTCTCACCGCGGGAGAGCATCATGTAAATGCGGTACAGATTGGCCTCGGTCGAGCCGGGGTCGAGTTCCAGCGCTTTGTCGAAGGCGCGGCGCGCACTGAGCAGATGCAGCTGTCCGCCGAAGCCGTGCCGCACATACTGCAGGTGCACTATGCCCAGGCCGCTCCAGGCGGCGGCAAACTGGTTATCGTGCTCAACCACGTGCTCAAAGCGCTCCAGCGCACGATCCAGGTCGCCGCGGGAGCCTGCGCGAGCGAGGAAAGACGACAGCAACGCGCGCGCTTGCAAGTACTGCTCTGAAACCTGCTCGCCCAATTGCGGAAGACGCATGGCGCGGTCGCCGTTTGTCCCGCCCAGCTTCTGCCCCATACCCTGCAGCGTGGCAAACACCTCATTGCTGATCTCGGTCTGCACCGCGATCAGGTCGAATGAGGTGACACGGATGGCGCCTCCGGTCCGCACACTCTGTCCGGCCACATCCAGCAGCTGCCAGTTCAGGTCGAAGCCGTCGTCGGACCGCATGTAGTTGCCGGCCAGGATGTAACGCGCCAGCAGACGATGACCCAGCGCCAGCGGATCCATCTGCTGTACAGAGAGCGGTAGCTGCATCAGCGCGCTCGAAGGCCGCACCACCAGCGACGGCATCCGCGCCAGCCGGGCGGCAATGGCATCGGCCAGCGCAAACCCGTACATGGGCGACTCATCCGCCTGCCCGACGACACGCGATTGACCTAGGTTGCGGAAGGGCAGCACCAGTATGCTGTTTTCCTTGCTCTGCTCGTCGGCTGACTCGCGAAAGCGCTCGGCCAGCATGGAGAGCAGGCCGGCGGTTCGCTTCTCCCGCTCGGCAGGCGGCACATTCGCAGGCACGTCCAGCGGCAGCCCGGTCTCAAACTGCGTTGTGCGCATGATGGTGCGCAGCGCCTCACGTACCTCAGCGGCCGATCCGTAGCGATCTACCGGATTCTTCTTTAGGCAGCGCTCCACGACACTGGCCAACTCTCCTGGCGTCTCCGGGCAGCAGGCGCCCAGCGACGGAGGATCGGCGAACTGGATCGCGCGCACGCTCTGGATCTCCTCCGAATCAGGCCCGACGAAGGGATGACGGCCGCTGATGACCTCGTAGAGGATGACGCCAAAGGCGAACAGATCACTCTGGACGCTGCTCTGCCCGGTGACGAACTGCTCAGGTGCCATATATGCCAGCGTACCGCCGCGCGCCGTGTAGGTGGTGGTGACATTACCTTGCTTGCGTCGCGAAGGTTGCGAAGGGTCGAAGTCGGCATCCTCCGGGCTCTTGCGGCGTGCCAGGCCGAAGTCGAGAATCTTGACCAGTCCGCCGTCGGTCAGCATGACATTCGCTGGCTTTAGGTCGCGGTGGTAGATGCCGATCTGGTGCGCTGCGCTGAGTCCGTCCGCAAACTGGATGCCCACCGAAAGTGCGAGCTGCACACTGGCAGGCCCCTGCGCGATGATGCGGTCCAGCGAGCGGCCGGGCACGTACTGCATGACGATGTAGGCTTCGTCCGCAGACTCGCCGATCTCATAAATCGCGCAGACGTTGGGATGCTCGATGGCGGAGGCGAGCCGCGCCTCGCGCAACACAGTGGTACGCATCTGCTCCAGAGTCAGCTCGCCGCGCTTCAGGATCTTCAACACGACCGGGCGCATCAGCAGGGTGTCATTGGCCAGGTACACGACGCCGCTGCCGCCGGAGCCCAGCTTCCTAACGATCTCGTACTGCTCGATAGTGCGCCGCTTCATGCTGCTAGCAGTGTAACGGCCACTCTGCGGCGAGCTGCTGTGTACAGATGGTGAAGATCCGGCGCGCAGATAGAAGTGATTGCGCCCAAGGCTGCGCCCGGCTAATCCTGATCGTGCGTGTCATCCTGCGCCGGTTTCGCGGCCAGGTAGACAATGGCGGTCAGCAGCGCTGAGATGAGCACGACCGCAAACTGATACCAGTAGAAGAATGGGAAGCCCAGCAGCACGGGTGACGTGCGCGCATAAAGGCCGGGGTAGACCAGCAGCAGCAGCGGGAGCAGCAGCAGCCAGTTCCAGCGACGCCTCGGGTTAGTAGCTTTCGCCTTCCCTTCCATGACGCTGATTATATGCAGGCGCAGATCAAGCCGCGATGTGGACGTGGGGACAAACTTGCGCTTGTTGTGGACGGCGGTGAGGATGAGCGACAGGATGGCGCACCTTCCCCTGAACGGCGAGAAGGAGCGCTCGGTCCTGCAACCGGCGAACATCAGTATGCCGGCGGATTCCCAGTTACGGGGAGTGAGACTGTACTTTGATTCGCCAAGGCCGTCGCCAGCGAGTAGCCGGGACCAGTCGTCGAAGTAAGGAAGGGGGTCAGCGCGGCGACGGCGGACTTGGGGCCGTTGTACACGGCGTTCAGTCCATCGGTCTGCTCATAGGCTAGGTTATTCGCCGGATTGCTGTTGCTGATAACGCGACCTAGTACGCGATGCTCAGCCTCAATGCCCATAATGGAAGCAGACACCTTCGCGAAGTACTCCAACTGTTCCGCCGTGTACTTCCGATCGTCGTCGTGGTCGGCACGTCCCCAGCCATCGCGGGAGCCGATACTGGCGCGCGCAGCCTTGGCCGCAAACTCCTGGATCGCGTTCAGATATGCGCCAATAAAAGCATTCTCTAGCGCGTCTAGCAGCCCGGTAAAAGCGCTCAGCGTGTCGAAGCTGCCAACAGGAAAGTAGAAGGTCTGCACTGGATCGGCGGCTGCGCTCCCGATGCCGAGCAGGCTGCGGAACAGGTTCGCGTGGCTGATCTCTTCAGTCAGCGCGGCCTGCACGTAGTTGACGTTGCCCACATTTCCGGCAGAGGTCACGTTGGTGGCCGAGCCCCCCGGACCGGCCAGATTGGGATCCTGAATCACGGCGCCTACCAGAGCGTTGTAGTAAAAGGTGGTCGCCAGATCCTCGGCGATCAGAGCGGCAGTGAAAATCTCCTTGACGGTATCCTTGGACTGCGCGGACTCCTGCTGCTTCTCACCCTGCGATTCCTTTTCTGCGCGAGCGGCCGTGCCGCCAGCCAATGCCAGGCCGGCAACCGCGCCTACACCAGCCAGACCTGCCTGGCCCAAGAACTTGCGACGATCAAGCTGTGCCTGCGCAAAGCGATCGAGCTGACCTGCTAGCTCACGATCTTTCATTGGTAAATCCTCCCTGCTGTGTGGCTTCGTTGAAGAAAGCCAAACACCGCGAGGGAGGAGGCGGCGCGTGGCAGACGGCGACCTTTCATTGTTAATACGAGCCTGCCAAGCTGACGGATGTGCGACGTCTCGGTATTTACAACCAGTTCACAGGGCGCAGGGCCTACGGGCCTTCTTCGCACGATGCGCTAGACAAGAGAACCGCCTCCGGTCCGACGGCGGCAACGGCTGGCAGAGCATTACAGAAAACCGTTTGTATTCCCCGGACCGACAGATCACAATTAGCGCTGGGCCCCTTGGGAAAGCGAGGTAGCACCATGCCGACCACCACTCGGGCTCTGGCTGAATTCTTCGGAACCTTCTGGCTGGTCTTCGGAGGCTGTGCTCGCAGCCGGCTTTCCGCAGCCGCCACTGCGCGAAGAGATGGCGCGTGATCCTGGCCAGTAGCCGAACCTCAGCAGGAGTGCGTCTTGAATGGCGCGCCCGCTGCTTGGCTGGGTGGGGAGTTCTCCCGGACCTCATCTTTATCATTGGACTTTTCGCGTCGTCCCTCCTCCAGAGCAAAGCGGAGGTGCCGCTGGTGGCCGGGCAGGTGACATCGGCCGCCTCGGCCTCCGACTTCGAAGTGAACGGCCATCGCGTTCTCTGCAGCGCCAAAACAAAGCTTCTCTCGGACCCGGCTTCGGCTGCCAGCCGCATCTCCTGGTCAGAGAAGCCGTATCTTGGCGAGCCCCTGCTGATTTTTGGGCATGAAGACCACCGCCGGGGGGTCTACCTGGCGACGCGCGTCATCTTCTCTCCATACGAGGGCAAGCTGACCGGCAAGGGCGTGATCGACCGTATGCTGGCGCCGCAGCCCGGGGGCGCCGTACTGGTGCGTGCGGATGGGTACCCGATCCTGCTGACCGGCACTACCCAGATTAGCTTCGCAGCGCCGCTGCACACGCTCTCGGATGTCGGTACGAATATGTGGCTGGAATACCAGGGCCACCAGCGGCCGGATGGCGTGCTGGTAGCAGAGAAGGCCGCGCTCGCCCCCAACACCGTGAGCGATCGTGAAGACAAGCTGCGCGACAAGTACGACTACGACCCAGGAAGCGTGCCTGCGGATGCTCATGAAAGTGGAGTGAAGCGCTACATCGCCGGAGCCGACCCGAGGCGCATACCGCCCGTGCGGGATTCGGCTATGCAGGAGCGCGTTGCGGCGATCGGCGAGCGCCTGATTCCGCAGTATCAGCGCGCTCTCCCGGATTCAGATCCCACGAAGATCTCGTTCCAATTTCAGGTGATCGAGGCACAGGGCACAGAGAGATCCGCTTTGGTTTCCGAACGGTGCGATCCTGATCTCTCGTGAATTGGTGCTGCGCTCCAAAAATAATGATCAGCTTGCGGCTTATCTCGCGACCGGTGTGGCAGGCGTGCTCGAAAAACAACAGCTTCGAAATGGATTTTCCAAGAAGGCGCTGGAAGCAGCGGTTGCAGGCAGCTTTGTATTGGGCCCGTTACCTTTGACACTCCCATTGGCGAACAAACGACAAGACCTAGTGACGGCAGAGATGCACCAGAGGGTCCGAGTCGCTCTATCCCTTCTCCACGATGCCGGCTACGACATTACAGAAGCGCCGAAGGCCTGGTGGTTGCTCAATGCGAAGGAGTCTGCCTCCCTCGACACCATCGCCATTCCAGACGACGCCATCTATGCTTATGCTGCGCTCGGCGCCACCCGGCGCAACACCGATTGGGAGCAGCAGCCCGGCGCAGAGCCCCGCCCGCTACACTAGAGAAGACATGATTCCTACGCTTGAATGGACTGACGAGGGCGTCCGGTTCCTGGACCAGACGCGGCTGCCGCTGGAAGAGGTTTACGTACTGGCGAAGACGCACGACGATGTCGCAACCGTGATCACCACCATGGTGGTGCGCGGCGCGCCGGCGCTGGGCGTCACCTCCGCCATGGGCGTCGCGCTGGGCGCGAAGAACAGCACCGCCATTACCGTACCTGCGCTGCTGGCAGAGGTGGATGCCATCGGCAGTACGCTGGCAGCTACGCGACCAACCGCGGTCAACCTCTTCTGGGGTATCGAGCGGATGCGGCGGGTAGCCAGGGCACTGGGTGCGGAGCCGCAAGCGACCGTTGCCTCAGTAAAGGCAGGCATGATTGACGAGGCTCGCCGGATGTATGACGAAGACATTGCGGCCTGCCGTACTCTTGGCGCATTCGGCGCGGAGCTGCTGCCCAGCGAAGGCGGCGTGCTGACCCACTGCAATGCGGGTGCGCTGGCCACCTGCGGTTACGGCACTGCACTTGGCGTGATCCGTGCCGCGGTGGAGAGTGGGCGCAAGATCGAGGTCTATGCGGACGAGACCCGTCCCTTCCTGCAGGGTGCCCGCCTCACCGCGTGGGAGCTAATGCACGATGGGATCCCGACGACCGTGATCTGCGACAACATGGCCGCCAGCCTGATGCGCGCGGGCAAGCTGCAGGCCATCGTCGTGGGTGCGGACCGCATCGCGGCGAATGGCGACGTGGCCAACAAGATCGGCACCTATGGGGTCGCTGTGCTGGCCAAGGAGCACGGCATTCCGTTCTATGTGGCGGCTCCGTGGTCGACCGTCGACCTCGCCACGGCTACCGGCGAAGCGATCCCGATTGAGCAGCGGGCTGCCGGCGAGGTGACCCATCATGGCGGCAAACAGATGACGCCGCACCAGGTCGGCATCTGGAACCCGGCCTTCGATGTAACCCCGGCGAAATACGTCACGGCCATCATTACAGAACGCGGCGTGATGCGCGCGCCCTACACGGAGTCGCTCGCGCGGGAGTCAGAAGCCTTGTCCGCAGTCCAGGTTTAGGACTGCGTCCAGGCTCAGAAGTTGGCGGCTGCTAGCCGGCCATCGTCTTCAGCTCAGGGCTGATCGCGAGCGTTGCTTCCGTCGCGGCCTGCACATCGGCGGCCGTCAGGCCCGGGGCGATCTCTTCAAGCACCAGCCCTTGGCCGGTCACGCGGATCCAGGCCATCTCCGTGGCGATGACGTTGACCACGCCTAGACCCGTCAAGGGCAGCGTGCAGCGCTTCAGGATCTTTGGTCGCCCTTCACGCGTCGAGTGCTCCATGGTCACGATGACACGACGCGCGCTGGCCACCAGGTCCATGGCGCCCCCCATGCCTTTCACCATCTTGCCGGGGATCATCCAATTGGCCAGATTGCCGGACTCATCCACCTCCATCGCTCCCAGGATGGACAGGTCCACGTGGCCGCCGCGGATCATGGCGAAGGAATCGGCTGAAGAGAAGTAGGAGGTGCCGGGAATCTCGGTGATCGTCTCCTTGCCGGCGTTGATCAGGTCCGGATCCTCGTCACCGGCGACCGGATACGGGCCGACGCCCAGCATGCCGTTCTCCGACTGCAGCACAACTTCGATACCGGCCGGCACGTGATTTGCAATTAAGGTCGGCATGCCAATCCCCAGGTTCACGTAGTAGCCATCTCGCAGCTCCAGCGCTGCCCGCCGTACGATCCGCTCCCGCTTTTCCGTCTCACCCATACGCCTTCCTGTCCTGGTGCCTCGCCCGGGGCAAACCGCGCGCTGATTTCGATACTCTAGTAGAGAGGGGTGTCTACGTGCCGTCCGTCCCGCGAACCGATCTGCAGTCTGCGATGGATGAACCGGCCTTCCGCTCCCGAGCCGACGCCCTGCGTGCCTCCTTGATGCTTCCCCGCTTCCTCGATCCCCGTCAACGCTCCCTGGCACGCGGCACCATGCTAGTGCTGGGCAGCCTGCTCGCCGCTTTCCTGCTGGCGCATTGGCCGGACGATCCGCCGTCCTTCCGCCTGTTGACGCCTGCCTTGGTATCGCTGGTCGGCACCTGGGAGACGCTGCGTTGCCTGCGCGCCCGCTGGAGCTTTTACCACGGCGCCGTTATGGTGCTGCTCTACATGGACATCATGGCGATCGCGATGATCCTGTTCCTCTTCCTCTATCCCTGGGGCGAGTGGATCAAGTAGCGCCACCGCTGGCTATCCGCACCGTCCGCCGCTCGATTCGCTTCTCATAGCTGCGCCCTTCGAAGATCCGCTGCACGTAGATCCCCGGGGTCACGATAGCGTCCGGGTCAAGCACGCCGGGCTCCACCAGCTCTTCGACCTCGGCAATCGTGATCGTTGCAGCAGTCGCCATCATCGGGTTGAAGTTGCGCGCGGTTTTTCGGTAGATCAGGTTGCCGGCGGTGTCGCCCTTCCATGCCTTCACCAAAGCGAAGTCGGCACGCAGCCACCGCTCCATCACGTACTGCTTGCCGTCAAAGGCGCGAGTGTCTTTGCCTTCGGCGACCGGCGTGCCCAGCCCGGTGGGTGTGTAGAACGCAGGAATGCCCGCACCACCCGCGCGGATGCGCTCCGCAAGCGTGCCCTGCGGCACCAGCGTCAGGTCCAGCTCGCCGCGGATCACCTTCTGCTCCAGCAGCTTGTTCTCGCCTACGTAGCTGCCGATGTGGGAGGCGATCATGCCTGCCTCCAGCATCAGCCCCATGCCGAAGCCATCCACGCCCATGTTGTTGCTGATGGTGTGCAGGCCCTTGGTGCCTTTGCGCACCAGCGCAGCGATGGCCTGCTCCGGAATGCCGCACAATCCGAAGCCGCCCAGCATCACCGCCGCGCCATCGGGTATGTCGCGCACGGCTTCGTCCGCGTCCTTCACGACTTTACGCATGCGTTCCCTCGTGCGGGGGCCAGTGGAGCCCATGGTGCTGCAGCCAGCGGCCCACCATCTGCCAACCCTCCGGCCATGGGCCGAAGCCCGCATCGCTGTTCAGGTGACCACCGTCGGGCACGATCTCAAGATCCGCATGCCAGCCCTGGGCAAAGTCGCGCGCCCGTTCCAGGCTGCAGTAGGGATCCGTGTTGCTGGCGATCAGCAGCGTGGGCACGGGGAGCGGCTCCATCGGGATGGGGGCAAAGGATTGAAGCGCCTCCGGCGCGCCCGGGCGCTCTGCGTCCGCGGGCGCCGCAAGTACCAGTGCCTCCGGACGTGCCGTCTGCACCGCGAACACCGCGGCTATGCAACCGATACTGTGCGCGATCACGATAACCGGACGGGGTGACTGCTGGATGGCCCGGACCAGGGTGCTAACCCAGGGCTCACGCTGGGGCACCATCCAGTCCTGCTGCTCGACGCGGGATGCAGCCAACCCCAGCCGCTCCTGCCAGAGCGTCTGCCAATGGTGTGGACCGGAGTTCTGCCAGCCAGGCTGGATCAGGAAATGTGCTGCTGGTCTACTTGTCTGCGATTGGGTCACGCACGAGGATACTGCACCCTGCCGCAGCGGGTCCATCGTCGCCCGTTCCGTTTCAATCAGCCAGGATCGAGGCGGAATTCTTGACGAGCAGCAAGCACGATTGGGTTAGGATGGCGCACACAAGCAGCAGCCCGCAGTGCTACCTAGGAGAGAGCTCAATGTTGAAGGGATTTCGCGACTTCGTCTTGCGCGGTAATGTCATGGATCTTGCCGTCGCAGTGGTCATCGGCGCAGCCTTTGGCGCCGTGGTGAACGCGCTGGTGGCCGATCTGCTCACGCCGCTGATCGCAGCGATCGTGCACAAACCGGACTTCTCTTCACTGGTGCTTGATGTCAACGGCGGCAAGATCAAGTACGGCGATTTCCTGAACTCTCTGGTTTCGTTCCTGCTGATCGCTGCTGCGGTCTACTTCTTCGTCGTGCTGCCGGTCAACGCGCTGATGAACCGCTTCAAGAAGCCGGTCCCGGATGCTCCGCCCGCCACCAAGGCCTGCCCGGAGTGCCTGAGCGACATCCCCTTTGCTGCCCGGCGCTGCTCGCACTGCGCTCAGCCGGTCGCGTAGTCGACGCCACACCACCAACCGGTGCGAATCAGTCAAGGTGGCGGAGTGCCGGCGACGCTATGTAGAAGGCGGTGAAGCAGGCCAGCGCAGCCGCCGCCATCGCTGCCACCGCGTGCTCGGTCGGCATATGGCGGGAGAGCTCCCCGGCAAGCAGGCAGCCGAGCGGCGGCAGCCCCAGGAAGCTGGTTGCGAAGATGCTCATCACGCGGCCGCGCATCTCGTTTGAGGTGAGCTGCTGCAGCGCCAGGTTCATCAACGACGAAGTCATGGTCAGGCCGAAGCCCTCGCACAGCGCCATGCCCGCGGAGAGCGCAAAGCTGTGCGAGTAGCAGAACACGATCGCAGCCACCATGACAAAGGCGCCGGAGAAGATCACGATGGGTCCTCGATGCCGTATCTTCTGACGGATCGCGATGGTCGCCGCCGCCACGAATGCGCCCGCACCGGAGCAGGCCATCATGAAGCCGAGTCCGCGCTCGCCTGCGTGCAGGTTGTTCTTCACGAAGTAGGGTACGAAGGTGAGAAACGGAAACAGCAGGAAGCTGGCGCAGGCGACCAGCGCAATCAGCGCGGACATCTCCGGGCTTCGCCGCACGTAGGCAAAGCCTTCGCGCAGGCTGCGCCATACGCTCTGCTTGCGCGGCACACTCTCCGCCGGGTAGCGCATGCGCAGCAGCGCGACCAATACCGCCAGGAAGCTGAGTCCATTCAGCAGGAAGTTGCCCGCCACCCCGAACCACGCCATCGCATAACCGCCCAGGGTCGGCCCCAATACGCGCGATAGGTTGAACTGCACCGAGTTCAGCGCGATGGCGTTCGGCAGATCCTCCGGCGACACTATACGCGGCACCATCGCCTGATAGCTGGGCGCATTCAACGCCATGGCCAGCCCGTTCAGAAAGCTGAGCGCCGCGACCTGCCATATGGTGATCACATGGGTGTAGGCCAATGCTGCAAGCGCGAAGGCCAGCACCATCATGGCCGTCTGGGTGGACACCAGCAGGTTGCGCTTGTTCACCCGGTCCGCAATCACTCCGCCAAACAGGGTGAAGATGAGGAACGGAATGGAAGCGATAAAGCCGATCACTCCCAGCCAGTAGCTGGAGTTAGTAAGCTGCAGCACCAGCCAGCTCTGCGCAATGTTCTGCATCCAGGTGCCGATGTTGGAGAGGAAGTTGCCGGACCAGAAGAAGCGGAAGTCCGCATTGCGCAGGGAGGAGATAGCGCGCGGCCAGCGCGGATCGGGGCGCAGATCGTGCTCCAGCGCGTCGGCGACGGCGGCCGGGATCACCACGGCATCAGGAAACCCGCGGGGGCTCACCGCTGCGGGCAGCCGTTGCTCCGGAACGGCTTCCTCAACTGCCGTGGACGCCGCTTCGTTCTGCCCTTGCTGACCCACTTCCCTGTCGGCCCCCCTGGGCCAGGTGCTGGCCCTGTCCCAAGTGTAAGCGGATCGGTCCTCGCTTCAGGGCCACCGCCGGATTGCTGGTGTACCCTTAGTATTCTTTCGAAGAACCCCTATCGCTCGTAGTTCCGGAGACGCTCATTTGCCCACCTGCACTCGCTGGCTCGCTACGGCCGCACTCCTCTCCTTCGTTCCTGCATTTGGCCAGATGCCTTCTCCTCCCAAAGCCCTGTTCGGCTATCGCGACTTCACCAAGCAGGCGCAGTTGGACCACGACTTCCTGGCTGTGCCTGATGCCAGGCTGGCAGGCGAGGAGCTGAAGCAGTTGACGGCTGCGCCACACGTGGCCGCCTCCAAAGAGGACTACGACACCGCCGTCTATGTCGCGGACAAATTCAAGGCAGCCGGGCTTGAGACCACGATCGTGCCCTACAAGGCTTGGCTCAATCTGCCGCAGTCTGTCTCTGTTGAAGCGACCGACAGCGCAGGCCATGTGCTGATAACCGGCCCTTCGAAGGAACACGTCAGCGACGACAGCTTCCAGGACGACCCGCGCGTGCTGCCGGCCTTCAATGGATCCTCACCCTCCGGCGACGTCACCGGAGACGTGGTCTACGCCAACTACGGCACGCCCGATGACTTCAAGAAGCTCGCGGACGAGCACATCGACCTCAAGGGCAAGATCGTGCTGGTGCGCTATGGCGGAAACTTCCGCGGCGTAAAGGTCTACATCGCGGAACAGCGTGGCGTCGCCGGAGTGTTGATCTACTCCGACCCCTACGACGATGGCTACTTCCAGGGTGACGTCTACCCCAAGGGACCGTACCGGCCCGATTCGGCCGTGCAGCGCGGATCTGTACAGTATCTGTTCCGCTATCCCGGCGATGCCACTACGCCTGGAGTCGCCTCCACGCCGGAGCTGCCCAATGCGCAGCGCCTGCCGCTGGACAAGGTCGCCAACATGCCCACCATTCCGTCCATGCCGCTGTCCTACAAGGACGCGAGGCCAATACTGGAACACCTGAGTGGACCGGGCGTTCCGCACGGCTGGCAGGGCGCGCTTCCCTTCGCGTACCACATGGGCGGAGACGGGTCCGTTCGTGTGCATCTGGCGCAGAAGATGGAGTACGCCGAGCGCACCATCTGGGATGTGATCGGCCGTATTCCCGGCACCGATGGTGGCGACGACTGGGTGGTAGCCGGCAATCATCGCGATGCGTGGGCCTATGGTGCCGTTGATCCCAACAGCGGGACCGCCGCCATGCTCGAGGCTGTACACGGCCTGGGCGCACTGCTGAAGGCGGGATGGAAGCCGAAGCGCAGCATCTACTTCGGAAGCTGGGATGCAGAGGAAGAAGGGCTGATCGGCTCGACCGAGTGGGTTGAGGATCATGCCCGGCAGATGGAGCACGCGGTGGCATACTTCAACACCGATATGGCCGTCTCCGGGCCGGACTTTGAAGCCTCCGCCGTGCCTTCGCTGAAGCAATTTGTGCGCGACGTGGCACTGGAGGTGCCGAGCGCCAAGGGCGGCTCCGTGCTTGACGCATGGAAGGCAGCAGGGACGCGGCGGGGCAGCTCCGCATCCGCAGACGAAGCACGTACCGACCCCGATCCGAACGCACCGGCAAAGGTAGGCGATCTCGGCTCCGGCTCCGACTTCACGCCCTTCCTGCAGCATGCCGGCGTGCCCTCCACCGATATCGGCTCTCGGGGCCGCTATGGCGTCTACCACTCTGTATTCGATAACTATGAGTGGTTCACGAAGTTTGCCGATCCTACCTTCGTCTACGAGCAGCAGATGGCTCGTGTTCTGGGGTTGGAGGTGCTGCACATGGCGGACGCCGACGTGCTGCCCTACGACTACGTTGCGTATGCCAGGGATCTGACGAGCTATCTGAAGGACGCGGAGAAGAAGGGCGAAAAGGCCGGTCTACACCTGAACTTCACTGAGGCGGACGCGGCCGTAGCCAAGATGCAGACGGCCGCAGAGGCGGCTCTTGCGCAGCAACAGGCAATTACGGGCAAGGCAGGCGGGGAGGCCAATCTCAACAGCATGAACACCCACCTGCGGCAGGTTGAAACCGACCTGCTCGACCCCGAGGGGCTACCCGGCCGCACCTGGTTTCACCACACCATCTATGCTCCCGGTGAGTACACCGGGTATGCGGCGGTGGTTATCCCTGGAGTCAGCGAAGCTATCGAGGCCAACAAGGGCACGCTTGCGCAGCAGCAATTGGATCGCATCACCGCCGCCATCCACCGCGCGACCGGTGACCTGCAGGCTGCAGTGCAGTAAGACGCTGTCGCAAATAACAAAGCCCCGAGCGAATCCGCCCGGGCTTTGTTCTGTCACCAGCTCTAGTTAGTTGTTGCCGACGAGTTGCTGCGCCTGCAGGGTCACCAGCGACGAGAGATCCTTCTTCTCCAGGCCATGTACTTCCTTGTTGAAGGCATCTACCTTACTGGACCAGTTCATGGAGCAGAACTTTGGACCGCACATGGAGCAGAACGCCGCCTCCTTGTAGTAGTCATCAGGCAAGGTTTCGTCGTGCATGGAGCGCGCCGTCTCCGGGTCGAGTGATAGTGCGAACTGCTTCTCCCAGTCGAAGGTGTAGCGCGCATAGCTGATGGCGTCGTCGCGATCCTGCGCGCCGGGCCGGTGACGCGCCACATCGGCAGCATGCGCTGCGATCTTGTACGCGATGATGCCGTCCTTTACATCCTTCTCGTTGGGCAGTCCCAGGTGCTCCTTGGGCGTGACGTAGCACAGCATCGACGCGCCGTGCCAACCGATCATCGCAGCGCCGATGGCGCTGGTGATGTGGTCATAGCCGGGCGCGATATCGGTCACCAGCGGCCCCAGGGTGTAGAAGGGCGCGCCGAAGCAGTACTCCACTTCCTTATCTACCTGCTCCTTGATCTTGTCCAACGGGACGTGACCAGGCCCTTCGATCATCACCTGCACATCCTCCTTCCACGCCCAGGAGGTCAGCTCACCCAACGTCTTCAACTCCGAAAACTGAGCTGCGTCGCTCGCATCCGCGATGCAGCCGGGGCGCAGCCCATCACCCAGTGAGAAGCTGACATCGTGCTTCGCCATAACCTTCACGATGCGGTCGAAGTTCTCATAGAGGAAGTTCTGCTTGTGATGATGAGTCATCCACTGCGCCAGGATGGCGCCGCCACGGCTGACAATCCCCGTGATGCGGCTGGCCACCATGGGCACGTACTGGATCAGCACGCCCGCATGCACGGTGAAGTAGTCGACGCCCTGCTCGGCCTGCTCCTCGATGACTTCCAGATACACATCGATATTCAGGTCCTCGAGCCGCTTTACGCGGTTCAAGGCCTCATAGATCGGCACCGTGCCGATCGGTACGGGCGAGTGCCGCAGGATCGCCTCGCGGATCTCCGGGATGTTGCCGCCGGTCGACAGATCCATAACCGTGTCGGCGCCGAAGCTGACTGCCGTGTGCAGCTTGGCCAGCTCTTCCTGAATGTTCGACGAGACGGCGGAGTTGCCGATGTTCGCATTGATCTTGCAGCGTGATGCCACACCGATCGCCATCGGCTCCAGCTCCGGGTGGTTGATGTTGGCCGGAATGATAAGGCGGCCCGCCGCGATCTCAGAACGAATCAGCTCCGCCGGCAGCTTCTCCCGCGCAGCGACAAACTCCATCTCCTCGGTGATGCGGCCCAGCCGGGCGTAGTGCATCTGGGAGACGTTGCGATCGCAAGTCTTCTCCACCTCCGCCAGGCGTTTCTCCAGCCAGGCCGCGCGGGGCTTCAGGATCTCGGTTGTGGCGTAGCTCTCGTGCTGTCCGTTCTGGCTCATGATGTCTCCCACTCCAATACAGAAGGTCTGACTGCGCTTGCCCGCGCTGGCATCCTTCGGCTGATTATAGCGGCGCGTATACAGTCTGCTCTGTTCGGCGACGAGGCGCTGTTGGTTCCATCCACGGGCGCTCACGCCGCGGGCGTACTTGGCTTGACGGTGCTGCTCCAGCGGCCTAACCTTGAATCATTCCCATGCAGCAGCAGCCAGCACAGCATCGCGGTCAGACCCTCCGCATCGGCATTGCGGTGGTGGTCGTCATCGGCGTCATCCTCTGGCTGGCGGTCAGCGGTGTGCAGGCCAATAAGAGCTACTACGTCACCATCACCGAGCTCCAGCACATGGGTGATAAGGCGTACACGCGGCACCTGCGCGTAGCCGGCAATGTCGAGCCAGGCTCCATCCAGCGCAGTGGAACACATGCTCACTTCATCCTGCTGGAACTGGGCAAGCGGCTGCCAGTTGAGTACGCCGGGATCGAGCCCCCGCCCGACACCTTCAAGGACAACTCCCAGGCGCTTGCCGTGGGCACGTTCGGTCACGATGGCGTCTTCCACGCGACTGAGCTGCAGGCCAAGTGCGCATCGAAGTACGCGCCAGCACAGAAACCCGGCACTCCAGGTGCGACACCGGCCTCCGCAGCGCCTGGCGATAAGACGGCTACGCTGCGCCCTCCAGCAGCGACTCCGTAGCAGCGCCTCCCTTTCCCCTCTTACAGTTGCCCGTCGCTATACTGCGAGGGAATCCTATGCCTGCCATCGCTGCCGTCGATGACGTGTCGAAGCTGTACGGACGCTTCGCCGCGCTACGGCATGTCACCGCAACCTTCGAGGCAGGCAGCTGCTATCTGCTGCTGGGAGAGAACGGCGCCGGCAAGTCGACCCTGCTGCGAGTACTGGCCGGTCTACTGCGCCCTACCCTGGGCTCCGTGCAGGTGCTGGGTCAGCCGCCCACCGATGCTCGCGGACGGATTGGATACATGAGCCACGCTGCCATGCTCTACGACGAGTTGTCGGCGAGCGAAAATCTGGAGTACACCCGACGGCTATACGCGGACCACGCATGTCTGGAGCCTGACCAGGCGCTGCTCCTGGTGGGGCTGGACCCGCGGCTTGCGCGTCCCGTTGGGCAGTACTCCCAGGGCATGCGTCAGCGGACCTCACTGGCGCGCGTGCTGCTGGCGCAGCCGCAGCTGCTGCTGCTGGATGAGCCCTTCTCGAACATGGACCGTGCCAGTGCGGAGCGCATGCTGGCTCTGCTGGCAGAGCAGCGCACGGCGGGCCGTACCATCGTGCTGACCACCCACCAGCGGGAGCTGGCTGAACCGCTGGCCGACATCCAGATGACAATGCAGGCAGGCGCGCTGCAATGAAGACAAACGCTGCGCGCATCCTCGATGCACTGGGGATCGGCTACAGTCTGCAGGAATACGAAGTCGATCCGAACGACCTGAAAGCCACCACCGTCGCCGCAAAGATCGGCATGCCGCCCGAACAGGTATTCAAAACGCTGCTCTGCTCCGTCGGCGGCAGTGACTATGCCTTCGCCGTAGTCCCCGGCGACGCAGAGCTGGACTTCAAGAGGCTGGCGCGTGCAGCCGGCGTGCGTAAGGCGGAGATGGCGCCGCTCAAGGAAGTACAGCCGCTGACCGGCTATATCCGAGGCGGTGTCACCGTGCTGGGCGCAAGAAAGCCTTACCCTGCATTCGCTGACGAGACTATCGAGCTCTTCGAT
Organism: uncultured Acidobacteriaceae bacterium; assembly: GCA_964252395.1. Lineage (GTDB taxonomy): Bacteria > Acidobacteriota > Terriglobia > Terriglobales > Acidobacteriaceae > KBS-83. The sequence continues at coordinate 38,842 of CAXUMX010000023.1, forward strand.
CAGATCTCCGTCTCCGGCGGCCAGCGCGGCACGCAGATCGTGCTGGCGCCGGCAGACTATCTGCGCGCCACTGGCGCGACCCTCGCGGCGCTCACCAAGGACGTCAGCTAAGTGGACGCCGCAGCATGGCTTGGCGCTCTATGGGCGCATCTGCGTAAGGACCTGCGCATCGAGTGGCGTTCCAAAGATGCCATGCACTCTATGCTCTTCTTCGCGCTGCTGGTGGTGGTGCTGTTCTCGCTGGCCTTCGATCCCACCCGCGACACCTCGCGCCAGATTGCCGGCGGTGTGCTGTGCGTGGCAGTGCTCTTCGCCGCCGTACAGGCGTTGAATCAGGCATGGGCGCGTGAGCTGCGCCATCAGGTCCTCGACGCTCAGCGTATGACGCCTGCTCCGCCCAGCGCTCTCTACCTCGGCAAGGTGCTGGCCAACTTTCTGTTCCTGCTGATCGTCGAGGCAGTGCTGGCGCCTGTGTTCACCATCTTCTACAACCTGCATCCGCTGGGGAATGCGTGGCTGCTGGCGGTCATTCTGCCGCTGGGCAGCTGGGCACTGGTGGCTAACGGCACGTTCTTTGCCGCGCTAGCACTGCGCGCCCGCTCGCGGGAGTTGCTGCTGCCCTTGTTGCTGTTGCCTATCTTCCTGCCCGCACTGCTGGCGATGGTTCTTGCCAGCAGCGCCGTACTCGAAGGCGACACCGAGCCCGGACTATGGATCCGCATGCTGGCTGGCTACGACATCATCTTCACCGTGCTCAGCGTCCTGCTATTCGACACCGTGCTGCACGCTGAATAAGTAGCTGCTACAGGCACGAATCCCTGATACGCGCCTGAGCGCGAGCGCCTTCGTAGCCATCTCCGCGAATGGCATAGACCCGCTTGAACACTGCGCGAAAGCGAAAGTTGCGATCGCGTCCGAGATTTTTTGGGGGTCCGCACCGCTATCGGAACCGCCCCTTTCGCACAGATATTTTCTCACTGAAATGTGCCAAACAATTCTTGACCTCCGACTCTGAACTGCGCATGATGGGAGCCCGAGCAGTAGCCGTCTCTCTGCTGCACTCTGTCGCTGCACTGGCTTGCTTCACTGTGTTGGGGATGGGCAATTACGAACTCGGTTCGTGTACGGGCACGTCAGCTCTTTCGGAGGGTCAGTTATGAAAGGCAAGTTATCCGCGCTGCTTCTGCTACCACTCGCCACCCCACTCACCTGCCTGGCTCATGAGCAGCTCATCCCTGCCGGATCGCTGATCACCTGCACGGTCTCAGAGCCACGACTCTCTTCAAAGACGGAAGCGATCGGCGACCCGGTGCTCTGCCAGGTCGGCCGCGTGGAGAAGTATGGTCGCTCCACACTGCCCTACGGCACCTACATGGAGGGCCGCTTCGAAGACTACAAGGACCCGGGCCATCTCGTCGGCAAAGGCTGGATGGAGCTGAAGTTTGATCGCCTCATCGTCCAGCCCGACGTGGTCATTCCAGTGGACGCACGTGTAGTCAGCGTGCCCGGCTACAACGTGGATCGAGAGGGGCGTGTGCTGGGTAAAGGACATCCGGTACGAGACATCGTCGAGTGGTCCATTCCGATTCTGTGGCCCATCGACCTCATCAACCTGCCCCGCCGCGGTCCGCGGCCTACGCTTAAGCAGGAGACGCGACTGACGTTGAAGGTGCTCGATGACTTCGGCGTTCCAGTCCCCGATCCGTTGTCGCAGCCGCAGCCGGATGGCGGACTACTGCGCCGGCCGACTCCCAGCGCGTACGAGGAGCCGCAGCAACTGCCGCCTCAGCCTGCTCCCATTGCACAGAACTACCCTCAGCAAAATTATCCTGCGCCAACTTATGCTCAGCAGGAGTACGCGCCACCACCGCCGCAGCCGGTCTACTACTCGCAGTATGTGTACGTGCAGCCACCCCCACCACCGCCGCCCATCTACGTGCGCGCATATTACCCGCCACCACCGGTGTACATGCGCAGGCCTGCTGCGTACTATTGGCCTCCCTACTGACCGGCGGTACAGGTCAACGGCTTTTGATCGGAACGGGTGACTGTCGACGCAGTCACCCATTTTTTTTAAGCGCCCATGCTGACGCGTCCGGGTCCATGTTGATGCGGTCAGCGTGACTCACGCGTCTCCGCCGGCTTGTCCTGCACGTCGGAAGGGCCCAACCTGCCATGTCCGTGCAGCAGATGGACCAGTGAGAGGATCAGCAGCACCGCTCCCGCGAACGTGGCCAGCAGCCGCAGAATCAGCACCCGGGCCTGGCGATGGTCGCGGCCCGGCCGTGGTCCCCCATCCGCATAGAGTCCGCGTGAACCCAGTTGCGGGCCGAGCAGCCCGAGAGCCAGCAGGGCGATTCCTACGATCAGTGTGGCGGCGGACACGGCAGGTTCCTGTCTTGTAGAATCGCGCGGCTGACGCCCTCGTGTAGATGCTGCATCGAGGCGCCGCGTCACGGTAGACTGATGAGGATGGAGCCGCGCGATTCAGCGCTGCGGCGGCCCAGGGGATACGCCCATGAAGTCGATACGGTGGTTGTGGCTGGCGGGCACGCTGGCACTGCTCGGGGTGGCCTTCCACCAGGCCATGTATGTTGCGCCCACTGAGGCGACAATGGGCGACATCCAGCGCATCTTCTACTACCACTTTGCCTCCGCCATGCTGACCTTCCTGTTCTTCTTCGTCAGCTTCGCAGCGTCGGTGGCTTACCTGTTTCTGCGCAATCGCAATCCGCTGCGCGCCCTCGCTGCCGATGCACTGGCCCTGGCCGGCGCAGAGGTCGGCGTCGTCTTCTGCACCGCCGTCCTCATCCAGGGGCCATTGTGGGCCAGGCCGGTGTGGGGCATCTGGTGGACGTGGGATGCGCGGCTGACCAGCACCTTGGTCATGTGGCTCATCTACTGCTCCTACCTGCTGGTGCGTCGCTTCGCCGCCGGTCCGCAGATGCAGACGCTGGCCGCCGTGGTCGCCGTCTTCGGCTACGTGGATGTGCCCATCGTCTACTACTCCACCACGTGGTGGCGCACCCAGCATCCCTCCCGCGTCATCGGCGGAGACGGCTCTCTAGACCCCAGCATGTGGCCGGCAGTGTTTTGGAATCTGGCAGCATGGCTGGCCTGGGGGCTCATGGTGATGGCGGTGCGCTTCGCCATCGAGCGGCGGCACCAGGCGCAGGAGCAGGATGCCGCCCTGCGCGCCCTCGAGGCGTCGCTCGAGGTCCTGCCGTGACCGATCTGTTTGCGCAAGACCGCTTCACTCATCGCAAGGAGTGGCTCTGATGGCCCATCGGCATCTGGTATTGGCCTACGTACTCACATGGGCATTGCAGCTGGGCTACGCCGGCGTGCTGGCCTACAAGTGGCGCAACGTCCGGCGTGCGCCGCGCAGTCCCTTCGATCGCGCTGCGTAACCGCGCCGCAGCGCTGCGCTCGCAGGCCGCCGCTCCGATGCGCAAAAAAAAACAACGAAGCCCCTCTGGGAGTGACTTCGTTGTCCGAGGAAGGGTACCACTTGACGGATTGCAGTCCGCCTAAGC
>CAXUMX010000023.1:42428-42648 GCA_964252395.1 uncultured Acidobacteriaceae bacterium
GAGACGCAACCCCCGGAACGGAAGTTTCAGCTGCCGTTTCTCCCCAACCCGGACCATTTCGGAACGCCGACGCTGCCACATTAGGGTGATTTCCTGGACAGGAAAGAGGGATTCAGACCGCCAAAGAGCTGGCGCATCATCGGTTCTGTCAGGGGTGGCTCGCCAGAGCAGCTCCTGGAATAGCCGAACGGCGAAGACCGACGGCTCTACAGACTAGCCT
>CAXUMX010000024.1:0-30958 GCA_964252395.1 uncultured Acidobacteriaceae bacterium
GTGTGGTTCTGAAGGGAAACGTGCTGAACGAGGCACGCAGCAACGGCACACCGCTGACCACGAACGGCACGCGTCTGTGGCGGTACGAAGGCGGATGGGACTGGCGGCCGGAGGGAGCGCATGGCGGGTCGATGCTGCTGCGCGGTTACGGCAGCGCGGAGCACTTCCGGCAGAGCTTCTCCTCGGTCAGCGCCGGGCGCGCGAGGGAGACACAGACACGCTTCGCCAGCACGCCGAGTGATCAGCTGGGCGGGGCGCTGCGCTGGACCCAGCCGCTGAGGCCGCGGCTGGTGGTGTTGGGCGGCGCAGATACGCGCGACGTGCGCGGCGAGGATCGCGAGCTGGCGGAGCTGACCAACACGCCAACCGACATCACGGCACGGCAGCGGCAGACGGGCGTTTACGGGGAGGCGCTGTGGACGCCCAGGCAGTGGACGCTGAGCGCGAGCGGCCGCATCGACTACTTCCAGAACTTTGACGCGTTGCAGCAACAGCCAAAGCCCCTGACGCTGCCTCAGGTAACCGAGACAGTGGCGAATCCGCGGCTGGGTGTGGTGCGCCGTCTGAACTCGACGGTGGCCCTGACGGCGACCGGCTTCCGTGCCTACCGCGCGCCGACGCTGAATGAGTATTACCGCAACGGCCAGGTAGGCCAGGAGCTGACGCTGCACAATGCTTCGCGGCGATGGGTGCGGGCGACCGGCTGGGAGACGGGCGTGGTGGTGAGCCCGCGGCAGTGGAACGCGACGCTGCGGGCGAGCTACTTCTGGACCATCGTGAATCGCCCCATCACTGCGCTGACGGTAGCGGTGACGCCTACCTCCATTACCAAGCAGCGAGCGAACCTGGGGCAGATTCGCAGCCAGGGTGTGGCGCTGGATGGAGAGTGGGCGCCGCTGCGCTGGCTGACGGCGGTGGGCGGCTATCAATATGCAGACGCGACGGTGACGCGATTTGACCAGCAGCCGGTGCTGGTGGGCAGATGGATTCCGCAGGTGCCGCACCAGACAGGCACGCTGCAGCTGCGCGCGCAGCAGAGCCGGCTGGGGCTGCTGTCCGTCGAGGGCAGGGCCAGCGGGCAGCAGTACGACGATGATGCGAACACCTTCCGCCTGGGCAGCTTCTTCGTCTACAACGCATATGCATCGCACACCTTCGGCACGCGGTATGAGGTGTTTGCCGCGGGCGAGAACCTGCTGAACCGGCGCATCGAGGCGGGTCGCACGCCCACCCTGACGCTGGCCAATCCGCAGGCGGTGCGCGGCGGTGTGCGGATCCATCTGGGCCGGGAGTAAGCGGCTGCGCCTGCCTGTGCCGTGTGGCATGCTGTGGCTGGGTGATGGGGAGGTAGGCGATGGGCGACGGCCAGGACGCTGGATTGCAGACGATCGCGAGTGCGCATTCCGTGGAGGAGACGATCGCGAAGCTGCGTGCCCTGCTGAAGGCGAAGCAGATCGCGGAGTTTGCGCTGATCGACCATAGCGGCGAGGCAGCGAAGGTGGGACTGACGATGCCGGCGACGCGGGTGCTGATCTTCGGCAACCCCAAGGCGGGCACGCCGCTGATGCTGGCCGCGCCAAGTGTTGCGATCGATCTGCCGCTGAAGCTGCTGGTGCGCGAGGACGCGGACGGGCGGGTCTGGATCAGCTACTGGCTTCCACAGGCGCTGCTGCAGCGGCACGGGCTGGGTGACGAATTCGTTGCGAATATCCAGGCGGTGGCTGCGCTGGCACAGGCGGGCTCCGAGTAGCCTGGGGCGGACGCGTGTCTGCCTTGGAGGCCGCTGCATCTGTAACCGGCACGTGATCGAATGTGCCAAGGCGCGTTACAGGCATATCGGCAGCGGCCCTCCCTGCTTAGTCCAGCACGTCGATCACGCCTGTGATCTTGCGACTGCGCCGGAGGTGCTGCGAACTAGGCTGGCTGAGGCTGCGCCTGGAAGGCAACGGGCTCGTCGGCGCTCGGGCCCCAGCTTCGAGGCACGGCTACATCGAGCAGCCGCAGGTAGACGCAGAGCTGGCCCCGGTGCTGATACCAGTGGTTCAGCATGATGTTGCGCAAGAAGTCGTGACGTGGAACCGCGAGCAGCTCCTGGTCGCCGTCGACGATGCGCCATATGCCGTGCATGGTGTTGTCATCGAGGCCGGGCAGCACGTCGCGTACAGTCGCGATGCTCTCGTCGAAGGTGCTGAGCACCTGCGCTAAAGAGTCGGGCTGCGGAACCACAAAGTCTGGAGGCGAGACCTCGGCGCGCTGGACGGCGCGGGCAACACCGCCGGGAACGACTGCTAGGTGGAAGGCGAGTTGCCCGGCGGTCATGGAGCGGGCGTGCGGCTGCCAGGTGAGCCGATGCTCCGGAACTCTCTCGAGAAAGGTGCGGGTGACAGGTACCTGTACTTCGAATTCAGCGAGTAGTTCTTGTGCGATGGACACGAGGGTTTCCTCCTTCTGATGGCGAAGCTTGATTGGTTTACGACTTTGCCGCTTCAGCGCGCCGGCGGACCTGTTCATGGATGTGGGCCCATCCGCCATGTACGCCCTTGCGGTGCTGCTCCTGGATGAGGCCGAGGCCCGCATGGCAGAATCGGATGACGGTCTCGCCCTGCTCTTCGCTGAGCCGGTACTGCAGGTTGTTGATGGCGGGGTAGGACATGAAGAGTGGCCCCGTGATCTCCAGCAGAGTGGGCCGTTTGATGGACTGCACGTGACCCCAGAGGTGGCCATTGCTGTCGCCAAGGTCGCGAAACCAGCGGCCGCCGGGCCATGGCTCCAGCTGGAGCGGCAGGGGTGCGCCATCGGGCGTTTCGTTGCTGGGCCCTAACTGCTCCAGCAGCGCGGCGAAGGTGGTGGCGAGTGAGGCGCGGACGCGAATCTCCTGCACCACCTGCAGGGTCATGTCTTCGAGACTGAGCGGGGCTGCGATCATGGTTGGCTCCTTGTTGGTTTGGGAGGTTGTGCGGAGTCGCGCCGTGCTGCTGCTTCGGCGCGCTGCTTGATGCGGTTGAGTTGATGCGACCAGTACTGCTCGAAGGTTGCGGTCCAGTCGTGCATGGTCCGGATGGCATCTGCGTTGGTGCGGTAGAGCTTCTGCCGGCCCTGGCAGCGCATGTGCACGAGGCCGGTGGCACGCAGGACGCGGAGGTGCTTGGAGACGGATGGCTGATCCATCTTGAGGCCGGTCGCGATGTCGAGCACGGCGCTCTCCCGCGGTGCGAGGAAGGTGAGGATCTGGCGGCGGCGGGGCTCCGCGACTGCGTTGAAGATGTCCGAGGTGGTGGCAGCACGCGGCATGAGGTGGAGAATAGATTCCCATATGGGCATATGTCAAGCGGCAGTTCGGAAGAATGCGGGAGCGCCGCATTGGTTTAGCGTCCGGACCGCGGCTCAGCGTCTTCCGCGGGGATCGTACTGGAAGCACTGCTCGAGTGAGACGCCGAGCGCGAGCGCGACCTTGAACGCGGTCTCAAGCGAGGGGGAGTACTTATCGTGCGCTGTCGTCGAAGCGCGTGCGGTCGCTGCTGAAACGGCAAGGCCCTCGCGGCAGTGCGCGGACCTTGCCGGCGGGTGGGCGCTGACGACACGCCGGTCCCGATGCAACTTCGCTGGAGAGAACTAGTCCTCGTTACGCACCCAGCCGTCGGGCGTCAGGACGAGGGTGGCCTTGTCGACCGGCTCGTCGGCGACGGCCTTGGCGACGTCAGGGAAGGCGGTCTGCACGGCGCGGACCTTGGCCCAGGTGGGGCTGTCCTTCTCGACGAAGTGATACTGAACCTTGGTGAAGCGGCTGCCGTGGAACTCGGTCGGAGCGCTGTAGGTGTCGACGCTGGTGACCTGGCGCTTGCCGTAGCAGAAGCGGCCGTTGCCGGGAACCTGGCGGCCGGTGAGGGTCAGCTCATAGCGGAGGTGGTCGCCCTGGGCGGTGCGGCTGAGCAGACCGGCGGCGGTGAGGGCCTCCAGCTTGGTGTGAACATCCCCCAGCAGCTTGTCGCCCGTCTGCATTTCGAAGGGATAGGGCAGCGCCTTGGCGAAGAGGCAGTCGGCATTGGCCGAGTAGTCCTCGTTGAGGACGTGAGCAAAATTCTCCTTGCTCATCTCGCTCTTGTCGCCGCAGCCGGACCCAAGAAGGGTGAAGATCCCTGCGATTGCTGCCAGACCTGCAAGATGTGAAAGTCGCCGTGTCATTTCTACCCTCGATCAGTGAAATAGTTTCCAAAGAGTAGGCCATTTCCCCCTCCGGGAAAACCTTACCGAAGAGGTATTCAAGGGGTAAGCAGCCGCCACATTTGGGGGATGGACCCTCTTGCGCCGTGTGGAAAAGCGGCTGTCGGGTGGCCGGCAGACGGCCTGACTTTTTACGCCGGGGCGGTTACGGGGAGGGGGCCATGCGTGATAAGTACAATCGATCGAGCGGTGTGCAGGCGCACCAGCCCGGTTGGTGCGTGTCGCCCTCCTCCGGCAGGCCGGCCAGCAGAGGAGCAGTGAAGCGTGCGACGGACGGCGACAGGATTGTTTCTGGTGGTGTGCTTGCGGGTGGCGACCGCGGGCGCGGCCACCCCTGCGACGGCGGCCGAGCCCCAGTCCGCAGGTGGCGGGCACGCCACGGCCAGCACCACCCAGGCACAGGAAGCAGCGAAGAAGGGTGAGGCGCCGACCATGTTTCCGCATGCGGAGACGACGCCCTGGTATGTGGCCGGACAGACCAACATCATCTTTCAGGCGCATCCGCCCTTCCACTCGCCCTACCAGGGGATGAACAGCCTGCATGGCGCGGGGGAGTACAAGACTTCCCTGCTGGGCACGCTTTATCTGGGTTACCAGCTGCAGCGGAGGCTGCGGGGCGAGGCCAGCGAGCGGAGCAAGCGCTACAACACAGACTTTCTGCTGGACCTGGAGTCCTCGGGCGGACGCGGGTTGAGCCAGGCGCTGGGGCTGGCGGGCTTTACCAACCTGGACGTGGTGCGGAACCCTAACCTGGGCTCAAAGCCCTATGTGGCGCGGGTGCAGCTGCGACAGACGATCGGCTTCACCGACCAGATGACGGAGGTGGACCGCGGGCCGCTGGGCCTGGCCACGGAGGCGCCGGTGCGCCGGCTGGAGCTGCGGCTGGGCAAGATGTCCTTGCCGGACGTGCTGGACATCAACGAAGTGCTGAGCGACAGCCACCAGCAGTTCACCAACTGGACGATCGACAACAACGGCGCGTGGGACTACGCGGCAGATACCCGCGGCTATACCTATGCGGGCACGGTCGAATACCAGGACCGGAACTGGGCGGCACGTTATGCACTGGCGCTGATGCCCACGGTCGCGAATGGCATCAGTCTGGACTGGGCGATCAGCCGGGCGCGCGGGCAGAACTGGGAGTTCGAGCTGCGACACGGTCTGCTGCCGGGCAAGAGCGGCACGCAGCGCGCGCTGGCATTCGTGAACAACGCGCATATGGGGGACTACCGCCAGGCGGTGATCGCTTACGTGAACGGGACCGATGCGCTGCCCGATGTCACCCGGCATGCGCGCTTCAGCGCGGTGAAGTACGGCTTCGGCTACAACCTGGAGCAGCAGGTGACCACGCACCTGCGCGCAGCCGGCCGCTTTGGCTGGAACGAGGGGCAGCATGAGTCGTTTGCGTACACCGAGGTCGACCAGACGGTGCTGCTGGGGGCAGACTACGACGGCGCCGAGTGGGGACGGCGGAACGACAAATTCGGGTTGGCTCTGGTTACGAATGCGATCAAACGCGACCACCAGAACTATCTGGCCGCGGGAGGACGCGGCTTTCTGCTGGGCGACGGACGTCTTCGCTACGGACGTGAGACGACGGAAGAGGCGTACTACAACGCGCATGCGTGGCGCGGGTTGTTCTTCGGGCTGGGACTCTCCCACATCAACAACCCGGGGTACAACCGCGACCGCGGCCCGGTATGGGTGCCCAGTGTGCGCGCCCACGTGGAGTACTAACTCCCGTCTGCTTCTCCCCGGCCATCGACAGATTTGCAAGCCGGACCTCTCCCGGGATGTCCTTACATGGATTTCGCGAAGGTTCTACCCCCCCGATATAGATCGAGCCTGCCGGTAGTCCAGCTTTGGCCCTGATCAATCCTCCATGCCATTGAAGGGAATGGGGGAGATTTAATCCATGGTTTGAGGATGAGCGAAGAATTGCTTGGCAGCGCCGATGGGCCCTCTAGTGTGCGCAGGGGGAAATGCCATGAAGTGTCGCTGGGATCGCTTTGGCTTACTCGCGTGTGCGTCGTTGTTGACCGGGATTAGCATAACTGCCCACGCCCAGAGGCTCACCGTCCAGCGGTCTGCCCTGGCGAGTCCATCCGTCGTTGCGGGTCCTCATTGTCCGGGAAACGTTGCCAGTGTCCATCTGCGTCATAGCCATGGATCGCTGGCAATTGTTGCGGTCGAGATCAACCACACTGGTCCCTACGATTTTGTGGTGGACACCGGATCGCAGGTCACCACGCTCGATCCGACGCTCGCTTCCCGGCTGCACCTGGAGGCTGAAGGAACGGCGAATCTCCTGGGCATTGGCTCTCGTCAGGCGACAGGCTACGCGCACCTCGACCTTCTGGAGATCGGTTCGCATCGTGTCCCAGCACCACTGATCTTCATTCGGGAGCTTGGTCAACTCCAGAACCTGGGTTCCAATGTTCATGGGGTGATCGGTGGAGATGTCCTGCGACACTTCGATGTCCTGCTCGATCAGGACAAGAGCTTGTTGTGCCTGGACAACGAAGGAATCCTCCAGGGGTCGGTGCGGGGACAACGGGTACCGCTGGCAACTCCGCCGATCGGAGACGGTCGCGGAGCGGCAACAGAACCGCTCATCGCAGAAGTTCAACTGCCACTACTGGCTGCTCGCCCTCTGTACCTGCTGCTCGACTCCGGGGCGAATGTACCGTTCCTGTGCGATAGCTCTCGCGGTTCCATCCTCCCCATCCCCGGTCACCCGCTGCATCTGACTAAAGCCGTTGCCGCTGGTCAAAGCTATGTTGTCTTACCCGCGCAGGATGTTCCGATTGGCCGCAGCATCCTTCGCCAGGTCTCCTTTGTGGTGGCGGCGAATCGCCGGACAGAGAAGCTGGAGGTCGATGGCATGCTGCCGACTGGCCTGTTCCGCCGCATTTACATCTCCTACGTCCAGCATTTCATGATCCTGGAGCCCTGGTAGTCTCCACGGAGTCCCTGCTTGCTCGTGCGGGCAAGTCAGGTTTTCCCTTCATGAATCTTCTAAGTCCTTGAAGGGAATGGGGGACATTTAATCCCTTTTTTAGGGAGATGCGAAGAATTGCTTGCCAACGCCGGCGCGCCCTCTAGTGTGCGCAGAGGGAAATGCCATGAAGTTTCGCTGGAATCGCTTTCGTTTACTGGCCTGTGCGTTGTTGCTGACCGGGCTGGGCGTGACCGCGCAGGCCCAGTTTACGGTCTTCGCGTCTGGTCTGAACAATCCGCGCGGACTGACCTTCGGTCCGGGCGGCGATCTATATGTTGCAGAAGGCGGAACGGGAGGAAGCCTCTCTACAGCCGGCACGTGCACCCAGGTGATCCCTCCCATTGGCCCTTACACGGGTGGCCACACCAGCCGCATCTCGAAGATCAACCGGGAGGGGCATCGCACCACGGTGCTTGGCGGATTGCCCTCAAGCGCGACTAATCCCAACTCCGGAGGCTTCGTGAGCGGCGTTGCGGACGTTAAGTTCGTCGATGACAGGCTTTACGTGCTCAGTGCCGGCTTCGGGTGCTCCCATGGGCTTGCCCACACGGTGAATGGGATATTCGAGCTGGATAAAGACCACGACAGCTTGAAGCAGGTGGCGAACCTGAGCGCGTTTCAGATGGCGAATCCGGTCGAGCATCCCAACGCGGACGACTTCGAGCCGGATGGAACCTGGTTCAACATGGTGGTGGTGGATGGATCCTTCTTCGCGGTCGAGCCAAATCACGGCGAGATCGACCAGGTCACCCGCTTCGGATTCGTAAGCCGCCTCTCCGATATATCTGCCAGCCAAGGACATATCGTTCCCACCAGCGTGGCGTATCGCGACGGCTACTTCTACTTCGGCAACCTGGGCCTGTTCCCGATTGTGCCGGGCACGGAGAATGTCTACCGGCTGAATCCGCGCACGGGGAAGATCACGGTGTACGCCACCGGCTTCACCACCATCGAAGGATTGGAATTCGACCGTCACGGGCGGCTGTACGTGCTGGAGTCGCTGACACAGCCAGGCTTCCCCAGCCCTGCACAGGTGGGCAGCGGGACGATTGTGCGCATCGATCACGGAGATGTGAAGACCATCACCACAGGCCTGAGCTTTCCCACGGCGATGACCCTGGATCCGAACGGCAAGCACTTGTATGTATCGAACTACGGTTACGCCTCGCCGGCGGGTGCGGGACAGATTGTGCGCATTGATGTTGCGGATGACGACAACGACTGATTGACGTCGACGCACGGCCGGCAGGGAGGGTGGCCAGAGCCTTTCCCTGCCGGCTGCTACCTCCTTTGACTCCCTCACTCCAGTGGTCTCCCGAGAGTGAGGGAGCTTTTGTCTTGTGCCGGACTCCGCTGGCGCGATGCAGCGGTTGCAACCGGTCAGTCGGGCAGGCCGGTCTTACGCAGGATCGCGACGAAGCGAGGGTCGCGGCGCATGGGGTCGAAGACGAACTCGCAGTTCAGGAAATAGGTCTGAATATGCCACTCCTGATTGGCGAGGCGGTCCAGCTCTGCAAGGCCACCTTCCTGGTCACCCAGCAGGTAGCGCGCCACGGCGAGATAGATGCTCTTTGCAGGCTTATTCTCCTCCTGCAGCAGCCGGCGCGCCCGCTCCCGATCGCCTCGCAGGGCGGCGAGCCAGACCAGCTCACCTGGATCATGGGGAATATGAGCGAAGGCGTCGGCGGCCTCCGCATAACGGCCCTTCGCCGCGAGTGCGGAGCCCAGGATGAAATAGGCGAGCGGACGGTTGGGATCGAGCTCGAGCACGTGGTGGCACTGCGCAATGGCTTCGTCGAAGTGGCGGGCGCGGTAGAGCACGTTGGCGTACATGCGCTGTGAGCGCACGGAGACGGGGTTGTCCGCGGCGGACTGGCGCATGATGGTGACGCCCTCCTCGCCCCGGTGGAGCATGTCGAGCAGGATGGCAAGCTCCTCGGCAGCGCTCGCATTGTTGGGCTTCAGCTCGAGCGAGTGCCGCAGCGCCGCTTCGGACTGCTGCCACTGACGCATCAGAGTCAGAGCGGCGCCCAACGCCTCATACCCTTCCGCTGAGTTGGGGTCCAATTCGATTGCCTTCTGCGCATAGGAGACCGCCTTGGGAGCCGCGGTGTGTACACTGTCCAGGCCATCGATCACCCTGTAGACCCAGACCTCCCCGAGCATCGCGTAGGCTTCGGCGTAGTTGGGCGCAAGCTGAACGGCCCGCTCCAGGTGAGGCGTCGCCTTTACCAGCTGCTCTGCGGTCTCCTGTTCGATGAAGAAGCGGGCGCGCAGGCACTCGTCGTGCGCCTCTGCATTGACGGGCGTCTGCGCCTGCAGCTTCGCGTTCTCCTCTGGCGTAATCTGCGCGCGCATCTGGCTCACGGCGGCAGCGGCGATCTCATTCTGCAGCGTCAGTGCATCCCCCAGCGGGCGCTCAAACGAAGCGGCCCACAGGTGCTGCTCCGGGTGCGCAGCGACCAGCTGAACGGTGATACGGACCTTGTCCCGGGTACGCAGGATGGTGCCTTCGACCACTGCATCGACGTGAAGTCGGTCAGCGATCTCCGGCATGGAGAGCGCGGTTTTCTTGAGCGGGCTTACCGAGGCGTGGGAGATGACGCGAAGCGAGCGGATGTGGGAGAGGTCGGTGATCAGCTCATCCGTCATGCCATCGGCGAAGTACTCCTCGTCCGGATTGTTGGAGAGGTTCTGGAGAGGCAGCACCGCGACGGAGCTCACCACTGGGCGAGCGGGAGCCTGCTGCCAATACCGACGCCCCGCCCAGAGCAGGGCAAGCAGCGCGGCGGCAGCAAAACCGAGCGCGAGCAGGAGGCGGAGGCGCGGCACACCTGGCTTCGCCTCGGCCTGCCGGTCGCCTGGGGATATGCCAGGGGTGCTCGCAGTCGGGGCCGCCTGAGAGGTCAAGTCGAACGGCGCCGCCGGTGGAGGCAAGGGGGGCGCGGCGGGTAAGGATTCCGACCCGGCGCCGATCCACTCGACGGTTGGCACCAGCCGGTAGCCGCGGCGCGGCAGCGTCTGGATGATGCTGCTTTCGGACTTCGAGTCGTCGAGCGCATCGCGCAGCTTGGCGATGGCCTTGTTCAGACCATGGTCGAAGTCGACGAAGGTCTCATCCGGCCACAGCAGACGCCGCAGTTCCTCGCGCGGCACCAGCTCCCCGGCATGCTCCAGCAGGTGGGCGAGCACCTGAAAGGGCTGCCCCTGCAGGCGGGTGCGGCGGCCGTCCTTGATCAGCTCGCTCGACCGAAGATCGAGCTCGAAGCCGGCGAAGCGCGCCTTACTAGCCTGGAGGTGGGTGGGCATGGGCCGGAGTCTCTGTCGAGTCTGAGTCTAAGCCAACTTAGACGCTGCCCTCTTAAAAGTTGTAAGTCACTCGAAGGACTCGGGGACATTTAATCCATTTTTTCGGGAGATGCGAAGAATTGCTTGCCAACAGCGGTGTGGGCTGTAGTGACGGCGAAGGAAAGCAGCAGGCCTCTTCAAGCCGGAGCCTGGCGATGCTGCGCCCTTCTATCTCGGTTCGATACCACAGCAAACCGGCGCTTGCCGGATAAGGAGCACTCCCATGAAGTTTGCCCATGGAACAATGAAGGCCTTTGCTGCCTCACTCTCGCTGCTACTGATGCCTGCGACTGCCGGGCTGGCGCAGGCTGGCCACCACGCCCCAATTGCCGCGTCGTTGATGCTGCACGACGGTCTTGCGCCCGCCCAGGAACAGGCGTCCGCGAAGGACCATGACGGCGACGACGCCGGAATCGTCGGTCTCTGGCAGTGGCACTATGTGTCGGACGGCGTCGGGGGCGTGGTGCCGAAGGGCGCGGTCCCCGACTCGGGATACAAGCAGATGCATGCGGACCACAACGAGCTTGTTCTCTCTGCAGAGCGCGCTCCGCTGATCAGTGACGTCTGCATCGGGACATGGAAGAAGACCGGCGAGGATACGTATTTGGTGAACCACTTCGGCGCAGGCTGGATTCCGGACGTTCCCATCGACCAGACCAAGAACGCAGTCCTCAGCAGCTTCCTTGGACCGGCCGATGTGCGCGAGCAGATCAAGCTGAGCGAAGACGGCAACAGCTTCACCGGGACCTTCACTATAGACCAGTACGCGAACTCCGACGTGACCAAGCCGGTAGTGCACATTCAAGGCAAGCTCTACGGAACACGCCTGACTACCAGCTCGAAGGCGAAGCCGTTCCCGTTTTAACCTGGCTGCAAACAGGAGTGTGCGGCGGGTTTCAGTCCCGCCGCGCTGCCTTGTGCCGCAGATGCTGAGACCTTCTACTGCTATGCGTAGCCTTGCGGACGCTCCTGGCTGACGTGGAAGGCACGCTCCAGCGCAACGCCGACGCGGCCCAGCAGGCCCTCCTCAAAGAGACGGCCGATGAGCGTGACGCCGTGGGGCACGCGGCGGGGCGGGTTGAAGGTAGGCAGCGGATGGTGCGGATCGGGCGCCCAGTCACTGCGTGCCTGCGACACCTCCAGGAAGCCTGCGCGCAGGGTGAGCGAGGGGTGGCCGGTGAAGTTGGTCAGTGTCAGCATCTCGTCGCGCAGCGAGGGCACCATCAGCAGGTCGACCTTTTCGAAGATCCTGCCCATCTGCTCGGCGACCTTGCGGCGGAAGCGATCTGCCTGCACCATGTCGACGGCGGAGAGGAAGCGCGCCTGGCGGAAGATGTTGGGCCAGGCATCGGGCACCTGCACCTTCATGGTGTCCACCTGGTGATTGAGCGTGATCTCCTCAAAGGCTGCGGCAGCTTCAGAGAAGAGGATGACGTTTAATGAGTCGTAGGGCCAGTTGGGAAGCGAGATGGGCACCATCTCCATGCCCAGGGTCTTGGCGGTGTCGAGCGCGGTGCGGTCGATGTCCGTGGCCGGAGGTTCTGCCAGCCAGGCAGGAATGTAACCGATGCGGATACCTTTGACCGGCAGGTTAGCGTTGTAGTCCAGGTGGCTGGGCACGCTGGCCAGGTCGCCCGGGTCGGGTCCGGAGATGGCGCGCAGCACCAGCAGTGTGTCTTCAACGGTGCGTGCCATAGGCCCCAGCTTGTCGAGCGACCAGCAGAGCGTCATGGCGCCCGTACGTGGAACGCGGCCGTAGGTGGGACGAAGGCCGGTGACGCCGCAGCGCATGGACGGGCTGACGATGGAGCCGCCCGTCTCACTGCCGATGGAGAAGCCGACCAGCCCGGCAGCAGTGGCGGCGCCCGGCCCGGCACTGCTGCCGGAGGAGCCCTCCTCCGGCAGCCAGGGGTTGACCGTCTGGCCGCCAAACCAGATGTCATTGAGCGCCAGCGCGCCGAGGCTGAGCTTGGCCACCAGCACGGCGCCGGCTGCGTCGAGGCGTTTGACCACGGCTGCGTCGTCCTTGGGCACGCGATTGCGAAAGGGCTCTGCGCCGTAGGTGGTGGCGATGCCGGCGGTGTCGAGCAGATCCTTGGCGCCCCAGGGAATGCCGTGCAGCGGGCCACGGTAGCGGCCGGCGGCGATCTCCCGATCGGCGGCGCGCGCCTGCGCCAGGGCGTGCTCGCGGGTGAGGGTGATCACGCAGCGCAGCTTGGGGTTGTAACGCTCCAGGCGATCGAGGTAGAGGGTGGCCAGCCGCTCCGCCGTGATCTGCCGGGTGCGCAGCCAGTAGCCGAGCGAGGTGACGGAGGCGAAGGCGATGCTCGCCTCCTGCTCCGGCAGTTTGCCGGGAGTCACCGGTGCCGGCACAAAGTGGTCGCGCGCAGGTGGCGGCGGCAGACCGGGCAGCATCGGGTTCCACTGCGAGGCGGGCGCGAGCGTGGGTTCTAGCGCAACGGTGCGTGGACCGGTGCGCCGCTCATAGAGCGGGGCCATCGCCTCACGCCAGCTGGAGGCGGCCTGCTGCCGCTCTGCCTGCGTCATCGAGACCTGGGTAAGCCGCTCCGCCTCGAGAAAGGTGACCGCGGAGACCTCCGGGCCGACCGGCGGCGAGGTGGCAAAGGCCGGAGGCATGCCGGGCGCCGGCGCTGCGCCGGAGGGAGCGGGACCAGCCGGAGCGGCGGCGGGGCTCTCTTTCGGCGGCGACTGGCAGCCGGCCAGCGCGGCCGCGGCAAGCGAGAGCGAGCTGTGCTTGAGGAAGTGGCGGCGGGAGTTATCGAGCGACATGATTGCAGGGATTGTACGGGGTGAGGCCAGACACGTGGAGCGCAGGTGCGGAGCGACGCGGGCAGCGGCTTGCGAGTGCGGCGACAAGCGCCTGCGGCTGCTTAGCGGAATTGATAGCGCAGTGCGAGGCTGGCGTAGGAGCGCAGCGGCACGCCGACGACCCGCTCAAACGGCGCCGCCTCCCCGGGCAGTGCGAAGGTGGCGACCGACTGGCCGGAGGCGCCGCTGGCCAGCAGTCCGTCCGCGGCAACGATCCAGCGGCCGTCCGCGAAGGATCGGCTGAGCGCGAGGCGAATCTCCTGCACGGGACGGGCGCGGAAGTTGTCGCCCAGCGGCTTCTCGCCGACGTATTCGTACTCGGCTTTGCCGGAGATGCGAAGGGGCAGCCGGTCCATGGTGCCGGTGGCATCGATGATGAGGCGCGGGGCCTCTGGCACGGGCAGGCCGAGAATGCGGTCGCGCGCGTCAGCCTGCGACCAGGATGCCTGCACGAAACCAAGACCGTAGCGGCGACATGCCTGCAGCGTGAAGTAGCGGTTGATGGAGGGTCCGGTGTCCTGCTGCAGCCCGGTGTCCGGATCGATACGAGCCAGCTCCTCTGAATTGGTCTGGTGGGCGAGGACGAGGCGCAGCTCTGTACCGGCGAGCACCTTGGCGGCGGTCAGTTGATACTCACGCGATTGACTGATGAGGCCGCTCTGGGTGGTGCCGGATGCGCTGACGGCGCCGATGCGCGGATCGTTGGCGTGGAAGGCCTTGCCGAAGCTGAATGAGAGCAGAGGCAGCGGGCCCGACTCCAGCTTGCCCACGCTGACGGTCGCCTTGGGATTGGTGGTGCCGGGCGTCTGGGTGTAGGAGTGCGGCGGGTTCTGCTTGTCTGTATTCGCGAACTGGATGCGGTCATGCCGCAGACCGGCGTAGAGCCGGAGCGTGTGGCCGAGGCTGGCTTGAAGCGCGGCGAAGGGGCCGTAGTTCGTGATGGTGAGATCGTTGCTGGTGACCAGCCGCAGCACGCCCTGCGCATCGGCATGCGCGAGGTCCAGGTTGCGCGGAGCATCACGGCGGTAGTCGAGCCCGGCCAGCAGATCGAGGCGCGAGGTGAGGGTTCGAGTGAATGTGGCGTTGCCGCCCTCGATGGTGCGGAACTCGCCCTGCTCGATCAGGCCGTCGCCGAAGTCGGAGTCGAGCGCGAGGCTGTAGCTGCGAAAGAAGCCAGCCAAGGTCAGCAGACTTCCCGGGGAGAGCTGCCAGCTATCGGCAAGGACGGCGAGCGTGGTGTGGGTGAGATCCTTTTGCCGCGGGTTGATGGTGTCGCCAGTGACGGGAGTGCGGAGCGGGATGAGGCCCGGGATGCGGGAGAAGCCATAGTAGCCGAGCCCGAAGAGCGTGAGCTGATGATGGCCGAGGGTCCAGTCGCGCAGCCCGCTGAGCTTGTACTGCTGGCGCTGCTCCGGCCGGGCGAGAAAGCCATTGCCGAAGCTGGCCTCCGCGGCGATCCAGGCTTGCGTCTGCGGGCGGGCGGGCGACCAGCCGGCAGCGATGGCGCCGTCGCGCCCATCGCTGGAGAGCGCGAGGAAGGGCGTGAGGCGATCCCGCACGACATAGTTGACGGCAAGGTTGATGGAGTGGTCGCCATGCCGCGCGTCAAAGGCGCCGTTGTCCACCTGCACGCCGGAGATGGCGTCCGCGATGACGATATTGGGATCGGCATAGCCGTTGCCGTGCGCGTTGGCGGTGAGGTTGTTGGGAAAGAGAAAGCCGCCGATCTGGAAGTACTGCGCGACGGGAGCGCCGTGATCGCCGGCGACGCCGGGCGCGAAGTACTGCGGGGCCTTGATGCCGCCGGAGGCGCTCTCCACCGGCAGCCCGGGAACGGAGTACGGGACGCCGGGACGGCCGGCGTTGGCGGGAAGCAGATCGTCGTCGGTATAGGCAGCGGTGGCGGGATCGGGAGCGAGCACGTCCGGTTGCGCGTAGACGGTGACGGATTCCTCCGGCTGCAGCACGATGCGGAGCGAGCGGTCGCCTTCAAGGTCGAGCGTCAGCCGGAATGGAGCGTAGTGGTCGGCACGCGCAACGACCTGCGCGATGCCGGGCGATACGTGCAGGGTGAAGTGACCAGTTGCATCGGTCGTCGCCACCAGCGCGGGCGCAGCGCCGCACTCGCTGTGGGAGATCTGTACCTCAACATGCTCCAGCGGCAGGCCGACGGGCGACGCGACCTGTCCTTCGACCTCCAGCAGTTGCGCGCGGGCAGGCATCCACGATGTCGCAGCCAGCAGCAGCCACGTCCAAAGGATGCGGGAGTGATACATGGAGAACCTTCTCAAGAGAGATGGAGGAGCTGCGGGTCGATCGCGGAAGTCCTTGTACAGCTTCGCACAGGCGTGTGCGTCGAGCAGAGCCGCGGAGGCATGCGCACGGTATGCTGTTGGGCATGGGAAACAAAGACGCAGGTAAACGTGAAGTGAAAAAGGCACCCAAGCCCAAACCGAAGGTGGAGCCGGGGCGCAAACGCGACGACTTTACGCCGGCGCCGAGCCGTCCAGGAAAGGCGTAGCCCAGCACACGGCGTAGCCGTTCTCGCGCCGTCTCTTCCAACTTCTCAAGGTGTGCGCTGTCCAGTTCCGCACATCTGCGTCCACAAGCGAACATGCGTGCGCGCCGCGCTCCCCTGTTTGCGGCAACCATCATCGCGACCTTCGCGCTGGGCATTGCAGCAAACACGGCCATCTTCAGCGTGATGGATGCGCTGGTGCTGCGCCCGCTGGCGGTTCCGGAGCTGGAGCGGGTGGTGACGGTGGCGGAGCAGCGCGGCGAGGCCTTTCCGCGCGCCATCAGCTATGCCGACTACGAGGGATATCGCCGGCAGAGCCACGCCTTTGTGGAACTGGCGGCGAAGACACGCGTGCACCTGACGGCGACGCTCAGCGGCGCGTCGGAGAGCATCCAGGCCACGCGAACCACGGCAAACGTGTTCGCGCTGTTTGGCGTGCAGCCGCAACTGCTCCAGCAGATTGACTCGCCTGCCCGCCAGCGTCAGCGGATCGCGCCGCTCGCACTGGCTGCGTGGGCTATTCGCGGCAGCGCAGATCACGCTGGCGACGGCCCTGGTAGCAGGCGCGGCGTATATCGCGGCCAGCATGTATGGCATGCTGCACGCGGCGGCACGCTTCTCTCCGCGGCAGGCTCTGGTCCTGAATACGTATCTGCCGAAGTCGCAATATGCGGAACCGGTACAGCAGGCAGCCTTCCTGCGGGAGAGCCTGGACCGGCTGAGCGGGCTGCCCGGCGTCCGCAGTGCAGACTTCACCACAGCGCTGCCGGCAGTTCCTGCGCGAGTCGCTGGTTGGGCTTTGGTATGTGGCAGTGATGCTGGCAGCCGACGCTGCCATGGGGCTGCTGCTGTGCGGGCTCGGCATCTTCGGAGTGATGGCGAACCTGGTTACGGAGCGGACGCACGAGATCGGCATCCGCTTTGCACTGGGTGCGAACCGCTCTGCGGTACTGGCGATGCTGCTACGGCGAAGTCTGATGGTCTATGGCCTGGGGCTGCTCGCGGGTTCGGTATTGGCGTTGCAGGTGGGAAACCTGCTGGCCAGCCTACTGGAGGGCGTGCGCGGCTCCGAGTCGGGCATTCTGCTGGCGGCAACGGCTACGGTCGCGCTGATCAGCCTGCTGGCGAGCTACCTGCCGGCGCGGCGCGCAGCGGCGGTCTCTCCGGGTGAGGCGCTGCGCATCGAGTAGGTTTTCCTATCGCCGGGCCTCGATTTGCGATTAGATGGGCGCATGATTGTGCGACCCAAGGACAACTGGTGGCGGCTGCTGTTTGTGTGGCGGGGCTCCATGTTGCGGTCGATTCTGCCGCAATTGGTGATCGTTCTGCTGCTGAGCACGTTGGCGGTGTGGACCGAGGGGAAGATCTTTGCGCATAAGGTGCCGCTGAATGCGACACCCTTCTCGCTGGTTGGGGTGGCGCTGGCGCTGTTCCTCGGCTTTCGGAACAGCTCTGCTTACGATCGCTGGTGGGAGGGCAGGCGGCTGTGGGGCTCAGTCGTGAACGCCACGCGCACGCTGACGCGGGAGGCGCTGACGCTGACGTCGTTGACCCGACCGCCGGCGGAGGGACACGTCGAGATGCCGTCCACGCGTGAGTTCGTGGACATGCTGATCGCCTTCACCTATGCCATGCGCGACCAGTTGCGCGGAGACCGCTTTGCGCGCATGGAGCTGCTGAGCCCGGCGCTGGCTGCGGAGGTGGGGCGGGCGCGCTACCAGCCGCTGATGGTGCTGCGCGGGCTGAGCGAGTGGGTGGCAGCGCGGCATCGCGCCGGCGCAATGACCGACACGACCCTGGCGAGCTTTGACGCGAACCTGCGCGAGCTGGAGCAGGCGCTGGGAGGGTGCGAGCGCATTGCCTCGACGCCGGTTCCCTTCTCCTACTCGGTGATGATCCACCGGGTGGTGTACCTCTACTGCGCGCTGCTGCCCTTCGGACTGGTGGATGGGATCGAGTGGATGACGCCAGTGGTGTCGCTGCTGATGGCGTACGCGTTTATCGCCTTGGACTCGCTGGCGGCGGAGCTGGAGATGCCGTTCAACCGCACGCCGAACGACCTGGCACTGGATGCGATCAGCCGGAACGTGGAGTTGAGCCTGCGAGAGCTGAGCGGAGAGGCGCTGGAGCTGGAGCCACTGCGGCCGGTGGACTACATCCTTCACTAAGGGAGGGCACAGACGCACGAAAGGGACGGCCTAGGCCGTCCCCTCTCGCAAATGCTGCCTGGTTTAGAGAGGCTGAACGTTCTCAGCCTGCCAGCCCTTGGGGCCCTTCACCACGTTAAACTGCACTGCCTGACCCTCTTGGAGGGTGCGGAAGCCGTTTGCCTGGATGGCGGTGTGGTGCACGAAAACATCCTCGCCACTCTGGCGGCTGATGAATCCAAAACCCTTGGCGTCGTTAAACCACTTCACTGTTCCCTGTTCCATATTGCTCTGTGTCCTTTACTGCTGAGGTATAACGCTGAATTCAAGATCGGTCTCGGCAAGTAGAGAACTGCAGATACAGAACTAGCAAAACCTGTCCAATTCGAACGTGATCTGAGTATACACCGATCCCGCTTTTGCAACCATTACCTTTGTACTGCCTGTGCAGATGGCCAAAACCGCCGCCCTGGGCACTCTCGGCTCAGTCCTCCGGGGCGATGGCGTAGTAGCCCTTGCGCGACTGTACCTTCAACTGCTCGTCACGCTGGCGGCACTGGATGTCGACCTTGCGGTAGGTTCCGTCGGTCTTGTCGTTGGTGGGCGTGTAGCTGGCCACGTACTGGGTGCGCAGCTCGTCTTCGATCTGCTGGAAGGCCTGCTCGAGCTTCTTGCCATTGTTGCCGACATCGATGACGCGGCCGCCGGTGGCGTCGGTCATGCGGCGCATCTGCTGCTCACCGGAGTAGCCGACGGTGAAGCTGCCACGGTTGTAGAAGCCGCGATCGGCGATCAGCAGCACGTACACCAGCGCATTGGCCTTCTGCGCAGCTTCGATCGCATTCTCCACCTTGTTGCGCGAGCCCTGGTCTTCGCCGTCGGTCAGCAGGATCAGCGCCTTGCGACCCGTTTCACCGGAGAGCTTGTCGTGGGAGGCCTCGACCACGGCGTCGTAGAGCACGGTGCCCTTCGGCTGGCCGATGGAGGGCACGGCGCCCCCCAGCGAGCCGCCTACATTGATCTGCGCCTTGTCCATGGCGCGGGCCAGGGCGCTGGCGTTCGAGCTGTAGTCGGAGAGCAGATCGATGTCGGAGTCAAAGGAGACCAGAAACGCCTCGTCCTTCGAGCGCAGGATGCGGCGCAGAAACTCACCGCCCGTCTGCTGCTCCAGCGGCAGCACATTCTGCTGCGAGCCGGAGGTGTCGAGCAGAATGCCGAGGGTGAGCGGCTGATCGACCTCGGCAGTGAAGTTCTTCAACTTCTGCGGCTGCTTGTCCTCAAACACCTGGCAGTCGTCGCGGGTGAGGTGCGGGATGAGCAGGTTCTTCTTGTCGCGCACGTTGAAGTAGAGCGAGACCAGGTTGACGTTCTGGCGGAAGGTGGCGACGGACTGGCCCGGGTCATCGTTGCCGTTGGGGTCGGAGGCCGGTCCCTGCGGAGCAGCATCCGGCGAAGGGGCCGCCTGCGCGTAGAGGCGCGCGGCAGGAGCGAGGAGGGCAGCAAGCAGAAGCAAAAGCGTGAGAGCGCGGCGCATGATGGTCTCTTCCTTAGACGGTGCCAGGCGGAACAGAGTTAGACATCTGCGCAGAAAGGCTGCCCGGAACCGCTGCCGGCAGCCGGGGCAACCTGCGTGTGGAGACCCGTGGAAGAGGCGTCTCCGTCTGGTAGGCTGACACTGGTATCCAGCTTGTATACAGGCAACAGTGTCGCACCTCGAGCTCTTCTTTGTGGATAGTTGAGCGTGCGGAGCCTTGAGGGTGTGGAGGGAATTTGGGCGTGAGGCAGTGGGCAGCAACTCTGGTAGTGGCAACCGCCGTGAGCGGGTTGTGGGCGATACGGATTCCAGCGCAGCAGAGCGGCAGTGCCACGCTGCCCAGCGCGCCCCAGGCGCAGCCGGCCCCACCGGATGCCCCGCAGAGTAGCGGCAGTGGCAGCGAAAGCCAAGGTGTGCCGGACGCGCCAGGCTCCGGCTCCTCCCAGAACAGCGACAACCTGAAGAATCTGGCCGACCAGACGCCGCGCGGTAAGGCCGAGGCGCCCAGTGACGGCGAGACGGTTCAGGCGGCACCCTCTGCATCCGGCGCCAACCCGGACGGGCCGCCCGACCAGGAACCGCCCTACGTCCCGAAGAATGCGGCGGAGGCGCAGCAGTTTGTCCTGCGCACCAACACCACCTTTATCCCGGTGCCGGTAACGGTGCTGGACAAGAATCATGCGCAGGTCGCGGGGCTGACCTATCGGGACTTCCGTATCTATGAGAACGGGCAGCGCCAGCACATCTCCTTCTTCAGCGTGGATCCGGTGCCGTTGTCCGTTGCGTTTGTGATCGACCAGAGCCTGCAGAAGGACACGATGGCGAAGGTGAACGCGAGCCTGTCTGCGCTGCAGGGCGCCTTTACGCCGCAGGATGAGATCTCTGTCTTCACCTACGGCGACGGCGTGACCCTGCAGACGGACTTCACGGCAGCGGAGGGCACACGGCTGCCGGCGGTGCTGGAGCGCGCAAAGAAGAGCGGCAGCGAACTCGGTCCGCCGCAGATTGGCGGCCCGCTAGCCACACCTGGCCCCACCATCAACGCCAAGCCTGTGGACCCCAACGTGAACGGCGGCAACAACGCCGGCCTGAATCTGCAGTTGAATGTGCCGCGCGAGACGCACACACTATCTGACGCTATTTTGGCCGCGGGCAAGCAGCTGCAGTCGCGGCAGAGAGAGCGGCGCCGCGTGATTTACGTGATCACGGACGGCAAGGATGTGCGCTCCAAGGCCAGCGTGCGTGAGGTGATTCGCTTTTTGCAGACCAACCAAGAAACGGTGTACGGGACGCTGGTGGGCGATGCGGCGACCTTCGGCATCGGCTATCTGGACCGCGTGAAGATCCCGCTGATTCCGGTGGAGAACGTGATGCCCCGCTATGCGAACGCCACCGGCGGCGTGCTGGAGGCGCAGTTCACTGCGGACGGCATGGAGCGCAGCTTCGCGCGCATTGCGAAGGAGATTCGCACCCAGTACACGCTGGGCTATTACAGCCACGTGCCGGTACTCGATGGACGCTATCGCACGCTCGACGTGCATGTGGAGCGGCCGAACCTCGAGGTCAAGGCGCGCTCCGGCTACTACCCGACGGCGACGCTGCAGCGGTGACACCCGGAGTCGGCGCGATCGGCGGCGGAGTCAATCGCCAGACCGCGACTGTTACGTTAAGCCTGCTGTCCGCCGTGATCTGGGGTGGCAGCGACTTTCTGGGCGGGATTGCGGCGCGGCGCATGCCCGCCTCTGCTGTGGTGATGCTGTCGCACCTGCTGAGCCTGGGCGTTCTGGTGGTGCTGGCATGGACCCTGGGAGAGGCGCTGCCCGGCCACGCCACGGTGCTGTACGCGCTGGCCGCGGGCCTGACCGGCGGACTGGGCGTGATGGCGCTGTACAAGGCGCTGGCACTGGGCGCCATGGGGCTGACAGCCGCAGTCAGCGGCGTGGTGACGGCAGCACTGCCGGTGGCCTGGGCCTTCTCCACGGAGGGGCTGCCCCGCGCACCACAGATAACGGGATTTGTGCTGGCGGCGGTGGCGATCTGGGCGATTGCTTCGGCGCCGCAGAAAGAAATCGCGACAGATACAGATAGCCACGCCAGGCTGCGCCAGGGTCTGCTGCTGGGCGCGGTCGCCGGCATCAGCTTCGGTGCTCTGCTGATTCTGCTGAAGCTGGCGGCTGCGCATGGCGGGCTGCTATGGCCGCTTGCCTGCGCGCGCATGGCCAGCTCCTGCCTGGCCGTGACGGTGACGCTGTTCGGGCTGCGCACTGCTCGACGGCGCAAGACCGGGGCTGCAGCAGAGCTAGAGCCGCGGAGTGGGCGGCGGCGGGCTGGCTGGAGCGCACTGGCACTGGCCGGCGCTACCGGCGTAATGGACGCCAGCGGCAACACGTTCTACACGCTGGCGACGCAGTTGGGACGCCTCGATATCGCCGCGGTGCTGGGCTCACTCTATCCCGCATCGACCATCCTGCTGGCCGCACTGTTGTTAAAGGAGCGGACGACGCGCCTGCAGACTGCGGGCATGGTGCTGGCGCTGGTGGCAGTCGTGCTGATCTCCGCCTGAAGACCTCTGTGTTGTTCTCATGAATTGTTTGCATGGAGTGAGTCGATTCTTGTTCTTCAAGTGGAGACAAACAGGTGACATGGTTGTGACAAATCGCTAGTGCACGATCCGTACTCTTGGCCTGGGTGGGATAGACACTTCCTCTAGGATGTCCGGTCCTTTCCCGCTGGAGTCGCTGAGGCGACACCAGGTAAATCTGGAGTGGATGGAGATCGCATGCACAATGTAAGGAAGTTAGCAGCACCTGTATTGCTACTGCTCGCCGCAACCGCAGCCCTGATGGGGCAGCAGTACAAGCAGACCAACCTGGTGGCCAGCACCCCCGGCATAGCCCCGGTGACCGATGGCAGCCTGATCAACGCATGGGGACTGGCGCGCACCTCCGGCGGCGCCTGGTGGGTAGCCGATAACGGAACCGGCGTGAGCACGTTATACAATGGCCCGGGCGCAAAGCAGGCACTCACGGTTACGATTCCGAAGGCCGACCCCAAAAACCCGGTCTTCCCGACGGGCACACCGACGGGCGTGATCGCGAACGGGAGTACGACGGACTTCCTGATTCAACCGGGCAGCCCGGCGGTCTTCATCTTCGCCACACTCGATGGCACGATCGCGGCCTGGAACCCGGGAGTGAACGTTGCTCCGGGAGCAACCCCGCCTTCGCGGCTGGCCTCCACGGTGGTGAAGACGACGGATGGCAGCGTGTATACGGGTCTGACCAGCGCATACGTCGGCAGCGACCGCTTTCTGTATGCGGCAAACTTCAGCAAGGGCCGCATCGATATCTATGACACCAGCTTCCACGCCGTCTCTGCGGCACAGATCAGTGGCCGTGGGCAGGACGAAGACCGGGACCGCGATGGGGATGAGGAACGCCACGAGCAGGAGGGTCCGTTCCAGGATTACCGGCTGCCGCGCGACTTCTCACCCTTCAACGTGCAGGCGATCGGCAACGATGTGGTGGTGACGTATGCATTGAACTCCGGGAAGCCTGGCCCGGAGATCGATGGACCGGGGCTGGGGTATGTGGATGTGTACTCCTCCAAGGGCAAGCTGCGGCGGCGACTGCAGCATGGGGACTGGCTGAACGCGCCGTGGGGTGTGGCGCTGGCGCCGCTGGACTTCGGGCGCTTCAGCCATGACCTGCTGGTGGGCCAGTTCGGCGGCGGCGGCAACAGCGAATCCGCCGGCTACATCGCTGCTTACGATCTGGCAACGGGCAAGCTGGATGGCCTGCTGCAGGATGCCACCGGCAAGCCGCTGGTAATCCAGGGCGTGTGGGGCCTGAGCGTGGGCAACGTGGCGCCAGCTAATCTGGACCCTGCTGCCGCGCCGGCGGCCGAGGTGTACTTCGCTGCAGGGCCGAATAGCGGCACTGCAGGCCTGTTCGGATACGTAACGGCGGTGCCTACGAATCTGATCCAGGGCAACGATCAGTAGCTGGCAATGAAGCAGAACGGGCCGCCTAGCGCGGCCCGTTCTTCTTTGGCGCGCGATGGCTCAGGCTGGCCCGTACAGGAGATCGCCGCGCAATGTGGTGACTGCCTGTCCGCGCAGCAGCACGCGTGTGTCTCTCATCGCCAGGCGCAGCCATCCGCCACGGGGGGAGGCCTGGTGCGCGACCAGTTCCGGCTTGCCCAGGCGCGCCATCCAGTAGGGTGCAATGGCGCAATGGGCGGAGCCGGTGACCGGATCCTCGTCAATGCCGACACGGGGGTAGAAGCAGCGCGAGACGACATCGGCACCCGGCGGCAGGCCGGTGCCCGCGGCAGTCACGACCACCCCGCGCAGGTTGGCCGCGTTGCTGACGCGGGCGATCGCGCGCAGGTCCGGCTGCAGGCTGTGCACGGCGGCTTCGCTCTCCAGTTCGACGACAAAGTCCATGCGATTTTTGCCAAACCAGCGGACAGGAGCGCCGAGGATGGCCTCCATGTCTGCTGGCGCTTCCGCGGGACTCGCCGGCTCCTGGGGGAAGTCGAGCTCGATCCAGCGTTGGCCGTCAATCATTTGCTGCGACGCGGTAAGCAGGCCGCTGCGGGTGTGGAAGCGGGCCGTGACTCCTGCTGCGAGCACGCCAGTCTCCCACAGGTGGTGCGCGCTGCCCAGCGTGGCGTGCCCGCAGAGGTCGACTTCGCCGCCGGGCGTGAACCAGCGCAGATCGTAACCGTCATCACTACCTTTCGCCCGAGGCACCAGGTAGGCTGTTTCAGCGTGCTTCATCTCGATGGCGACGGCCTGCATCCATGACTCGGAGGCGGGCGCAGCCAGCAGGCAGATGCCGGCAGGGTTGCCGGCGTAAGGCACGGCGGTGAAGGCGTCAACGACGGCGATAAGTTGGGGCATGCACCATGATAGCGACGGCTGGCCGGCGGGTGAACCTTCGCCAGCCAGGCTGTGGATGGTCTTCTACGCGGGCGAGGAGGGTGCCTGCTGCATGGGCAGGAGGCAGGCGCCGAGGATGCCTGCATCCGAACCGAGCTCGGCGCGGCGCACGAAGCTGCGGCCCGGCGTCGTGAGCGGATCGGCGGGGCCGGCCGCGGTGGGTCGGTAGACATAGCTGCGCAGACGCATCTCCTGAAACATGGCCGGCGCGAACAGCGGCCACGCAGCGGAGAGACCGCCAGCGACGACATAGAGTGGAAGGTTGAGGATGTTTGCTGAGCTGGCGAGCGCAAGCCCGACTGCGCGCCCCACGCGCTCGAAGATGGCTATGGCGGTGGGGTCGCCGGCCTCGGCCTGCTCAGCAACAGCGCGTGCGGTCCACTGCGCTGGGTCCGCGGGCAGTGCGGCCTTGAGCGCGGGCGATTGCGCCTCCCGCGCCATGCGCACCACGCCGGTGGCAGAGGCATAGAGCTCGACGCAACCACGCCCGCCGCAGGGGCAGGCCATCCCGTCGGGCTCGACCGGCAGATGACCGGCTTCACCTGCCATGCCGTTGTTGCCGTGCCAGACGCGTCCGTTGAGGATGATGCCGTTGCCAACGCCGGTGCCCAGTGTCAGCATGCAGAGCGAGTGGATGCCGGCGGCCCGAGCGGAACCAAGCATGTACTCCGCCAGCGCGGCTGCATTGGCATCGCTGTCGAGCACGATCGGCTCGCCGATGGCCTGCTCAATGGCGCTGCGAATGTCGAAGCCGTCCCACCCCTGCAGATTGGGAGGATTGCGGATGATGCCGGCAGGCAGCTCCAGGGGGCCGGGCGTACCGACGCCGATGCCGAGATAGCCGGGCTGCCCGGCGAACTTCTCCCGCAGGGCGAGCACGCCTTCCTTCAGATCGTGCACCACGCGGTCGCGACCCTCAGAGAGGCGCGTCGGCAGCGCGATCAGCTCCTCCAGCTGCCGCCCGGAGCGGTAGGCCGCTACGCGCAGGTTGGTCCCGCCCAGGTCGATGCCGATGGAGAACTGATCTTTCCGTGCCGTGTCAGCCATTTTCAGTGATCATTGTGCCTCAAAACAGTAGCCTGCTCCGCTGCAACACGTTGCCCGTGATGTAGGCTGGTCCGCATCGCTCGGGTGAACTGCTGCTGCCGCGTAGGCGCACTAGCGGGAAGCATTCACTCTACACGGGACGTGGCGCATGCAGATCTCTTGGGTCGACTGGATTGTGATCGCGGCATACTTCGCGCTCAACCTGGGGATCGGCCTGTACTACTATCGCCGCGCCAGCGGCAACATCGACGAGTTCTTTGTGGCCGGCAGCAGCGTGCCGTGGTGGCTGGCGGGTACGTCCATGGTGGCGACTACCTTTGCCGCGGACACGCCGCTGGTGGTGACCGGACTGATCTACCGCCAGGGCATAGCGGGCAACTGGCTATGGTGGTCCTTGGCGCTCAGCGGCATGCTGACCGTGTTTTTCTTCGCGCCCATGTGGCGGCGCTCCGGCGTCATCACCGACATGGAGTTCATCGAGCTGCGCTATGCCGGCAAGAGCGGCGCCTTTCTGCGCGGCTTCCGTGCGCTCTATCTGGTCTTCCTGGTGAACACGCTCAGCATGGGGTGGGTCAACCTGGCGATGGCCAAAATTCTGCACCTGACGCTGGGGCTGAACAAGCTGACTGCTGTCTTCCTGTGCCTGGCGGTCACGCTGGTGTACACGGCCATCTCCGGCCTGTGGGCGGTGCTGTGGACCGACATGGTGCAGTTTGTGCTGAAGATGGGAATGGTGATCCTGCTGGCCTACTTCGCGGTGCATGCGGTGGGCGGACTGGATGCGCTGCAGGCGAAGATCCAGGCGGTGGACCAGGGACGCGGGCTGCGCACGCTCGACTTCATCCCCATGCGCGGGACGCCCTTCTTTCTCCAGTTCCTGGTGCTGATGAGCGTCAATTGGTGGGCCAGCAGCTACCCCGGCGCGGAGCCGGGCGGGGGCGGCTATATTACCCAGCGCATCTTCTCCGCCAAGGATGAGAAGAACTCGCTGGGGGCGACGCTGTGGTTCAACGTGGCGCATTACGCGCTGCGCCCCTGGCCTTGGATCCTGACCGCACTGGTGGCGGTGGTGGTGCTGCCTGGCGCGGGCGACAAGGAGGGCGCGTTCATCCTGGTGATGAATCGCTACCTGCCGGCGAGCCTGCGCGGGCTGATGCTGGCCGGCTTTGCCGCGGCGTACATGTCCACCATCGGCACACAGATGAACTTGGGCGCCAGCTACCTGGTGAACGACGTCTACAAGCGCTTCCTGCAGCCCGATCGTGACGACCGCCACTACGTGAAGGCATCGCGCTGGGCCACGCTGATTGTGACGGCTACCTCTGCCGTGGCGACCTTCTACATGACCTCCATCGGCGGCGCGTGGCGCTTTCTGCTGGCGATCGGCGCAGGCGCCGGGCTGGTCTTCATCCTGCGTTGGTTCTGGTGGCGCATCAATGCGTGGACGGAGATCAGCGCGATGTGCGCAGCCGCTGTCTCCTCGCTCTTCCTGGAGTCGCGCTTCGCCTCGGGGATCACTGAGGCGCTGCGGCGGATTGATCCGCAATTACCGAGCGGTGCGATGAATCCGGATGACCCGCATGGCTTCGCCTGGATTCTAGGCCTGGCCACCGCGGCCACCACCGTGGTGTGGCTGACGGTGACCATGCTGACACGTCCAGAGCCGGAAGAGAAGCTGCGCGCCTTCTACGCGAAGACGCATCCGGCAGGGCCGGGCTGGGGCAGGATCGCGCGGCTGGAGGGCGGACCACAGCCGGGCGTGCTGGGCCCCGCGTTCTTCCACTGGCTGCTGGGGCTGGGGCTGGTGTACAGCGCACTGTTTGGCACCGGCGACCTGCTGTTCGCGCGAACCATGCAGGGGCTAGCGCTGCTCGCCTTCTCCGGGCTGTGCGCCGGGGTGCTGTTCTGGAATCTGAATCGGACGGGTTGGAGCGCCTTCCGCTAGAGAGAGCCATGTCAGGACGGACCAACGATCGCGAGGAGTCCGCGTGCTGCGGGTATGAGCGTGCATCCGATTGCAGTTGCTGTGAATTGGGGAGGCGGTAGACATGCGCAGTGGAACGAACAGAGAGAGGCGCGGGCACAGATGGAACGGCCTGCGCGAAGTCGTGATGGCCGGTATCGCCGGAGTTCTGCTGGTGAGCAGCAGCGCGGCGCGGGCGCAGGGCGGCGGTAACGCAGCGATGAACATGCCCGCGCTGATGCCGCTGCCCGCGCTGATGCCGCTGCCCGCGCACATGGAGCGCGGGGCGGGTGCCTTCCGCATTGAGCCGAGCCTGCGCGTGGGCTATGCCCACTTTCATGATGAGCGGCTGGACGCAGGGGTTCGGCGCATGCTGGCGCGCCTGCAGTTCCTGAGCGGCGTACGGCTGCCGTACACCGCGACCGGCACAGATCCGGGTGCAACCGCCGCGGTGACGATTGATGTCGCCGGCGCGGGCGACGCAGTGCAGTCGCTGGACGAGGACGAGTCCTACTCGCTGACCGTCTCCTCCACCGGCGTGGTGTTGAAGGCGCCGACGGTAGTGGGCGCGCTGCACGGCATGGAGACGCTGCTGCAACTGGTCACGCTGCGCGATGCCGCGGCGACGCTACCGGCAGTGACGGTTGAGGACACACCGCGCTTCCACTGGCGCGGGCTGATGATCGATGTCAGTCGTCACTTCGAGCCGGTGAGCCAGATCGAGCGCACGCTGGACGGCATGGCGGTGGTGAAGATGAATGTCTTCCACTGGCACCTGAGCGACGACACCGGCTTCCGCGCGGAGAGCCACAGCCTGCCCAAGCTGACGGCGCTGGGATCAAACGGCGACTACTACACGCAGGCGCAGATGCGCGAGGTGGTGGCGTATGCGCGCGCCCGCGGCATCCGCGTGGTACCGGAGTTTGACATGCCGGGGCACGTGGTCAGCTGGCTTGTGGCGTATCCGGAGCTCAGCAGCTCCCCCGGCCCATTTCAGATTCCGGAGTTTGCCGGCATTCATGACGAGGCACTGGACCCGACCGAGGAGAGCACCTACAAGTTCATCGACAAGCTCGTCGCAGAGATGGTGACGATCTTTCCGGACCAGTACTTTCACATCGGCGGAGATGAGTCCGAAGGTAAGACGTGGCTGGCCAATCCAAAGATCGTTGCGTTCATGAAGCAGAAGGGCTACCAGAAGCCGTCCGAGTTGCAGGCGTACTTCAGCCAGCGGGTGCAGCAGATTGTCGAGAAGCACGGCAAGACGCCGATTGGCTGGGACGAGATCCTGGTTCCGGGGCTGCCCAAGAGCGTGGTCGTGCAGTCCTGGCGCGGCGAGGAGTCGCTGGCGGCCGGCGCGCGCCAGGGCTACCGCGGCATCCTCTCCGCCCCGTACTACCTGGACGCGATGAAGTCGAGCGAGACCCACTACCTGGCCGACCCCATACCGGCGGACACGACCCTGACCCCGGAGCAGCAGAGGCTGATCATCGGCGGCGAGGTGTGCATGTGGGCGGAGCATCTGGACGAGCGCATCATCGACGGGCGCATCTGGCCGCGCACGGCGGCGATAGCGGAGCGCTTCTGGTCTCCACAGAGTGTCCGCGACGTGGGATCGATGTATCAGCGGCTGCCGGCCGCGTCGCTGGCGTTGGAGCAGGTGGGACTGAAGCATCTGACCGGGCCGGCGATGATGCGGCGCAGCATCAGCGGAGAGCTGGATCCGGCTACGCTGAAGGTACTGACGGACGTACTGCAGCCGGCGCCGTTCGACGAGCGTGAGCAGACGCAGCACACAGACAACCACACGCCGCTGGATCGGCTGATCGATACCGTTACGCCGGATCCGCCATCGCGCTATGAGATAGCGTGTGATGTGGATGCGGTGCTGAACAAGAGTGCGGATGCGGATGCAGCGCGGGCGCGGCTGATGCAGCGTTTCGCAGAGTGGCAGCGGGTAGCTCCACTGCTGGCGCCAGAGATGCAGCAGAATCCGCGCATGAACGATGCTGCAGGCCGTACGTCGCAGCTGGGTCAGCTGGGCGCGATTGGCACGGCAGCGCTGACGCATAGCGGCACATCGGACCAGCAGGCGCAGTTAGCCGCCATCGCGTCGGCGGAGAACCCGGCGGGGCTGGTGCGCTTCACCTTTCTGGACGCGCTGAAGCGGCTGGTGCAGGCGGAGAAGTAGCGGGCTACTTGGGTCAAATCTGGCTTGTAAGGTTGCGCAGGTTGTCGACCTCCGATGTTTACGAACTGGCCTGCGTTAGGCGCTCGCGCTGGTCGCGGATCAGTTCGTAGACTCGGCGTGCATCTGGGATATCGAAGAAGACAAGTGATTCGAGATCGATTCCCATACTATTCCGACGCTTTCCTGCCGTCATCCAACTAGATGCGACGTTCCGGGGGCCAACGAAGCTTATGGTTCCCGTGTTGTCCTTACGTACTGAGAGATCAAGCGAGTCGAGCGTGCGCAAGGAACCCTCTATGACCTTGCTCGCGCGGCCCTCAACTAGTACCAGTACACGGCGGCTTGTCAGCGCATACGACACGCGAGCCTTCTTCCATAGCTCGTATAGGAAACGTCCCCAAATGAAATACTGACCCGCGAGAATGAAGGGAATGCCCCAAAGCGCGAAAACGAGGTTGGTACCTTGAGCAGCCGACAGGCTGCGAGGCGAGCCGAGAACTCCCCACTCCCAAAATACCGCGAAGCCGCCCCACAGAAAGCTGAATGGAATCTGGAACCAATCTGCATCGCGAAAGTAGATGTGGCGCAAAGGGCGCCCTTACCAAAGCAGTGTCTCCCCGTTCATCAACTCGCGTTGATTCGTCTGCTGAGCGTCCATATCCAGAACTGTGGCTTCCCCCATTGGCGATGCCTCCCTAACTCCGCTTGACAGTATCTCTCCCTTCTACTCCGCCAGCACTGCTTTGGTAAGGTTGCGCGGATTATCGACGTCGATGCCGCGCTGGACAGCAGCGTAGTAGGCGAGGCACTGCAGCGGGATCACCTCTGCCATGGGCAGCAGGTGCTCCCGCGCGGGCTCCACCGCGACAAAGTGGGTGCAGGCGGCGGCCACGTCTGCGTCGCCGGCGTTGCCTAGCGCCACCACGGTAGCGCCCTGGCGATGCAGGTCGCGCAGTAGTTGCAGCGACTTCTCATAGCGAACGACGGAGCCCGCTTCGCTGCGATCGACCGTGGCGATGGCCACGATTGCGGCATTGTCACCGACCAGGGCGTTGGGGCCATGCTTCAGCTCGCCCGATGGGTAGCCTTCCGCCTGCAGATACGCAGACTCCTTCAACTTGAGCGCGCCCTCGCGCGCGATGGCGTAGTGGATGCCGCGGCCCAGGTAGAGGTAGGTGTCTACCGTGCGCAGCGCGGCGGCGACCCCCTCCATA